>NZ_JPGL01000035.1 GCF_000732615.1 Burkholderia paludis | reverse complement strand
TCGCGAACGTGAAGATGTCGATGAACCCGTTCGACGAAATCGCGGTGGAAGAAGCGGTGCGCCTGAAGGAAGCGGGCGTCGCGACCGAAGTGATCGCGGTATCGGTCGGCGTGGCGCAGGCGCAGGAAACGCTGCGCACGGCGCTGGCGATCGGCGCGGATCGCGCGATCCTGGTCGAGTCGAACGACGGCGTCGAGCCGCTGGCCGTCGCGAAGATCCTGAAGGCGCTGGTCGACAAGGAACAGCCGCAACTGGTGATCCTCGGCAAGCAGGCGATCGACGACGATTCGAACCAGACGGGCCAGATGCTGGCCGCGCTGTCCGGTCTCCCGCAAGCGACGTTCGCGTCGAAGGTGACGGTCGCAGACGGCCGCGCAACGGTCGCACGCGAAGTCGACGGCGGGGCGGAAACGCTGTCGCTGTCGCTGCCGGCGGTCATCACGACCGACCTGCGCCTGAACGAGCCGCGCTACGTGACGCTGCCGAACATCATGAAGGCGAAGAAGAAGCCGCTGGAAACCGTGAAGCCGGAAGACCTCGGCGTGGATGTCGCGCCGCGTCTGAAGACGCTGAAGGTGGTCGAGCCGCCGAAGCGCGCGGCCGGCGTGAAGGTGCCGGACGTGAAGACGCTGGTCGGGAAGCTGAAGACCGAAGCCAAGGTGCTGTAAGAGGGAGCGCAAGGAAATGACGATACTGGTGATTGCAGAACACGACAACGCGTCGGTCAAGGCTGCGACGTTGAACACGGTGGCGGCGGCAGCCGAGGTGGGCAAATTCGTCGGCGGCGACATTCACGTGCTGGTCGCGGGCCACGACGCGCAACGCGCGGCCGACGCGGCAGCGAAGATCGCGGGCGTTTCGAAAGTACTGCTGGCCGATGCGCCGCAGCTCGAAGCGGGCCTCGCGGAAAACGTCGAAGCGACCGCGCTGAACGTCGCGAAGGATTACTCGCACATCCTCGCGCCGGCCACGGCCTACGGCAAGAACATCGCGCCGCGTATCGCCGCTAAGCTGGACGTCGCGCAGATCTCGGACATCACGGCGGTTGACAGTGCCGACACGTTCGAGCGCCCGATCTACGCGGGCAACGCGATCGCGACGGTGCAGTCGAGCGACCCGATCAAGGTGATCACGGTGCGCGCGACGGGCTTCGATCCGGTGGCGGCGGAAGGCGGCAGCGCGGCGGTCGAGAAGATCGACGCAGCGGCCGATGCAGGCAAGTCGCAGTTCGTGAGCCGTGAAGTGACGAAGCTGGACCGTCCGGAGCTGACCAGCGCGAGCATCATCGTGTCGGGCGGCCGCGGCCTGGGCAGCGGCGAGAACTACACGAAGGTGCTGGAGCCGCTGGCCGACAAGCTGTCGGCGGCACTCGGCGCATCGCGCGCGGCGGTCGACGCCGGCTACGTGCCGAACGACTATCAAGTCGGCCAGACCGGCAAGATCGTCGCGCCGCAGCTGTACATCGCGGTCGGCATCTCGGGTGCGATCCAGCATCTGGCCGGCATGAAGGATTCGAAGGTGATCGTCGCGATCAACAAGGATCCGGAAGCGCCGATCTTCGGCGTGGCCGACTACGGCCTCGTCGGCGACCTGTTCTCGCTCGTGCCGGAACTGGTCGACGAACTCTGACGGGAACGGCTGCAAGGGCACGCTCGCGCGAGCGCTTGCAGCCTTCACGACGCTTCAATCATCGAGAGCGCGAAACGACATGAGTGTCGAGCAACCCGAATCATTCGATGCCTGGATCGGCCGCAGCGAGGAAAGCACGGACCGGATCACCCGCGCACCGATCCGGCTCCTGCAGGCGACGCTGGACTACGCGGATGCGTCCGCGCTGCCGGATGCCCTGCCGCCCCTGTGGCACTGGCTGTACTTCCTGCCCGGCGAGCGCCAGTCGAACATCGGTGTCGACGGCCACCCGCGGCGCGGCGGCTTCCTGCCGCCGGTCGCGCTGCCGCGCCGCATGTGGGCCGGCGGGCGGCTGCAGTTCCTGCGCCCGCTGGCTGTCGATGCGCCGGTGCAACGCCGGTCCACGATCCTGAACGTGCAGAGCAAGTCCGGCCGCAGCGGCCAGCTCGCGTTCGTGACCGTGCTGCACGAAATCGGCGATGCGCGAGGCGTGGCGATCCGCGAGGAACAGGACATCGTGTATCGCGATGCACCGCCGCCCGCTTCGCCCGGCGCAGCGGCACCGGCTCCGCAACCGGCCCCTGTCGACGAACAGTATTCGCGCACCATCACGCCCGACCCGGTACTGCTGATGCGTTTCTCCGCGCTGACCTTCAACGGCCACCGGATCCACTACGATCGTCCGTATGCGATGCGGGAAGAAGGCTATCCGGGCCTGGTGGTGCACGGCCCGCTGATCGCGATGCTTCTGATGGAGGAACTGCGCCGCACGCACCCCGGCAAGACCATCCGCACCTTCGAATTCAAGGCGGTCAGCCCGCTGTTCGACACCGCGCCCTTCACGGCGAACGGCGCGCTCGACGGCCACACCGCCCGTGTCTGGGCACGCGGCCCGCAAGGACAGCTGGCCATGCAGGCCAGCGCCGAACTGGAATAACGATCCGACCATGCAAGCTCGAAAAGGCCCCCTGAGCGGGATGACCGTCGTCACGCTCGAACACGCGATCGCCGCCCCCTTCTGCACCCGCCAGCTCGCCGATCTCGGCGCGCGCGTCATCAAGGTGGAGCGCCCCGGCGTCGGCGATTTTGCACGCGCCTACGATCACCGTACGCGCGGACTCGCGTCGCACTTCGTCTGGACCAACCGCTCGAAGGAAAGCCTCACGCTGGACCTGAAACAACCGGCCGCGCAGCACGTGCTCGGCGAACTCATCGCGCAGGCCGACGTGCTGGTGCAGAACCTCGCACCGGGCGCGGCCGCGCGCATGGGGCTGTCGTTCGATGCATTGCACGCGAAACATCCGCGGCTCATCGTGTGCGACATCTCCGGCTACGGCGGCGACGGCCCGTATCGCGACAAGAAAGCCTACGACCTGCTGATCCAGAGCGAGGCCGCGTTCCTGTCGATCACCGGCACGCCCGACGAGCCGAGCAAGGCCGGCAACTCGATCGCGGATATCGCGGCCGGCATGTACGCGTACACCGGCATTCTCAGTGCGCTCCTGCAGCGCGGCGTCACCGGCGAAGGCTCGCACGTGGAAATCTCGATGCTGGAAGCGCTGGCCGAGTGGATGGGCTTCCCGATGTACTACGCGTACGACGGCCAGCAGCAGCCCGGCCGCAACGGCGCGGCGCACGCGACGATCTACCCCTACGGCCCGTTCGCGGCGGGCGATGGCCGCGTGGTGATGCTGGGCCTGCAGAACGAGCGCGAGTGGAAGGCGTTCTGCGACACGGTGCTGCGCGACCCGGCGCTGGCAACCGACCCGCGCTTCGACGCCAACGTCCGGCGCTCGGAACATCGCACCGAACTGAAGGCCGTGATCGAAGCGGCTTTTGCCGGCCTCACCGCGCAGGAGGTGATTGCCCGGCTGGACGACGCGCAGATCGCGAACGCGGCCGTCAACCAGGTGAGCGATCTGTGGACGCACCCGCAACTGCATGCGCGCGAACGCTTCCGCACCGTCGATTCGCCCGCCGGCGAACTGCAGGCGCTGCTGCCGCCCGCCACGATCGACAGCTTCGACGTTCGCATGGATGCGGTGCCCGCGCTCGGCGAGCACAGCACGGCGATTCTGCGCGAACTCGGACGCTCAGACGCCGATATCGAACAACTGCGCGCCGCCGGCGCGATCTGAACCATGTCCACGCCCTCCTCTCCCGCGCAGCACGCGCGCAGTTTCCTGTTCGTGCCGGCCACCCGGCCCGAACGTTTTGCAAAGGCGCTCGATTCGGCAGCCGACTGCATCGTCATCGATCTCGAGGATGCGGTCGGCTTCGACAGCAAGGACGCCGCACGCGATCGGCTTTCGCAGCACCTGCCGCTGCTGACGCCGGAACAGCGCGCGCGCACCGTCGTGCGCGTGAATGCCGTGGGTACGCCGTGGCACGACGCGGACCTCGCGATGCTGCGCGACTGGACAACGTACGGCGTCGTCGTGATGCTGCCGAAGTCCGAAAACGCGGGCGCGCTGCGCCACGTTGCGCAACAGCTCGGCGACGCAGCACGCATCGTCGCGCTGATCGAATCGCTGGCCGGGCTCGATGCGGCCGATGCGCTCGCGCGCGATCCGCAGGTCGTGCGACTCGCGTTCGGCCATCTGGATTTCCAGCTCGACCTCGGCATGCGTGCATCGGCCGAAGAACCGGAACTGGCCTTCGCGCGCAACGCGCTCGTAGCCGCATCGCGCCGCGCCCGGCTGCCCGCGCCGATCGACGGCGTGACCGTGCGTACCGACGACGCCGGGCGCCTCGCGGCCGATGCCCGGCGTGCCCGCGCATTCGGCTTCGGCGGCAAGCTGTGCATCCACCCGGCGCAGGTCGCCGGTGTAAACGACGCATTGGGCTATTCGGATGAAGAACAGGCGTGGGCGCGCCGCGTGATCGACGAAGCCGCGAAGCACGGGGGCGCGGTGTTCAACCTCGACGGCCGCATGGTCGATCTTCCGGTGATCCGCGCGGCCGAGGCGATCGTCGCGAGCGTGCGGAAATAGGCGGGAAGTTCGCGATTCACGCGCGACGTTGACGGCCCGGTATTCGAGGGTCAACGCGGAAAAAGATGGGCGGCGTCCGGTATCCCGGCGCCGCCCATTGTCTTGTGTGGCGCCCGCCCGGGATGCGCATGGCGCCCCGGACGGCTTTCACGGTCAGCCTTCGACGGCCCACATCGCAGTCAGCTCGGCGGCCTTCGTCGCCGGGTTCAGCTCACGCAGCGCGGCCAGCAGCGCGCGCGCGCGTTCGGCCCCCAGCACGTCGGCGGTCAGGTCCATGAACTTCGCATCCTGCTCGTGCTCCGGCATCGGGTTCGTGTCGGTGCCGATCGGGTCGCCGACGAACACGTGCTCGGTGCGGCCGTCCTTGAACGTGACGGTCACATCGGCCACGAACTTGCCCGGATGCTGCTTCTCCAGCTCGGGTTCCTCGGTGATGCGGATACCGCGCGCGACGTCGATCACCGGTGCCATGTCGACCTTGCCGGCCAGGTAGTCGCGATGCACCGGGTAGCCGTTGCCCTTGCCGAGCAGCGTGAACGCGGCCTGGATCGGCAGGCTGAACTGCACGTGCTCGATGTTCTTCGGCGCATACGCGTTGACATTGGCCGTGCCGACGACGACGTTGAAGTGCGGCGTGATCTTCAGGTGGATGTCGGCGATGTCGTCGCGACGGGCCGCGAACGGTCGCAGCGCGTCGATGTACGCGTGCGTGCAGTAGCACGCGCAATACGCCTTCAGCCACACCGTGCCGATCTCGAACGGCCGGTCGATGACGAAGCGCTTGTCGGCGTGGTCCCCGGCCGTGCGTTGCAGGAAGGTGCGGAAGAAGCCCTTGTTGCCGCTCAGGAACGCACGCGGGCCGGTGATGCCGGCGCGGGCCATGTCGGCCGCGGCCATCCCGTTGCGCGTACCGATGCCCGCATGGATGCGCTTGATCGAGCCGCCGGTCGACGTGTACTCGGTGGTACCCGACACGTGGCTCAGCGCGATCGCCAGCGCGTGCAGCGTCGTCTCGGCGTCGAACCCGCGCAGCTTGGCGGCCACGGCCGCCGCGCCGAAGTTGGACAGCGTGCCGTGCGGGTGATAACCGCGCTGCAGCAGCTCGGGTGCGGCCAGCATGCCAATGCGCGCATAGACTTCGTAGCCGGCCACCATCGCGACGATGATTTCCTCGAGCGACGAACCCAGTTCCTCGCCGATCGCGAGCGCGGCCGGAATCACGCAGCTGCCGGGATGGCTGTAGCTGGGGCCGTGCGCGTCGTCGTACTCGAAGCCGTGCCCGTACGAGCCATTGACGAACGCGGCGTCGGCGGCGCTCATCGTCAGCGCCGACGCGCTCACGCGGCTGTTGCCCGGGCGCTGCCGGGCCGTCGCATACGCGAGCAGTTGCTCGGACCACGGCAGTTTCGAAATGCCGACCTGCAACGCGATCTGGTCGCGCATCAACCGGCTGATGCCGGCATGCGCACGCGCGTCGAGATGCTCGTATTTCAGTTCCTGGATGAAGCGCACCACCGCTTGCTCGAGCGGCGGGCAGTTGTCCGGCGCAACGGGCCGGGTGTCACGGGTGTCGATCATGACAGTCTCCTTGATGATCGAAAGATGAATGGCCCGGCGTGCGCTCGGGCCACGTCGGTTCATGCGGGGCGACAGGTGCGGCGCTGCCGCCCCACCGAAAGCGCGATGCCGGCGGCAAGCAGGGCGACGACGGCCATCAGCAGCAGCGCCGCCGCGTAGCCGCCCGTGCGGTCCCTGGTCACGCCCAGCAGGTACGGTCCGGCGAAACCGCCCAGGTTGCCCACCGCGCCGATCCACGCGATGCTGGCTGCTGCGGCGGCCCCGGACAGCAGGTCGGTATTGATCGCCCAGAACGCGGGCAGCGCGCCGAACACGCCGAACGCCAGCACGCAGAAGCAGCCGAGCTTGAGCACCGGCGCGTCGATCAGGCCGGCGCCTACCAGCGCAGCGGCGGCGATCAGCGCGGGAATCGCGATGTTCCAGCGCCGCTCGCCGGTCCGGTCGGCGCGACGCGCCCAGAACACCAGGCTGGCCGAGCCGATCACGTAGGGAATCGCCGTGACGAAGCCGGTCTGCACGTTGGTCAGGCCGAAGGATTTGACGATCTGCGGCAGGAAAAAGCCGATGCCGTAGATCGTCAGGAAGAAGCCGAACGCCATCGCGGCCAGCATCCACACGCGCCGGTCGCTGAACACGCGCGCCACCGGGATGTCATGTTCGTCGCGGCGCCGGTTGTCCTCGCTCGTCATGCGCGCGGCGAGCCACGCGCGCTCGTCCGCCTGCAGCCAGTGCGCGTCGCGCGGCGAACCCTTCAGGTAGCGCAGCGTGACGAAGCCCAGGATCACGGCGGGCGCCGCCTCGATCAGGAACATCCACTGCCAGCCTTGCAGCCCGCCCAGGCCGTCGAGCCCGCGCAGCCCCAGCAGCAGGCCCGAGATCGGCGAGCCGATCACCGACGACAGCGGCGCGGCCACCAGCAGGTAGCCCATCACGCGCGCACGGTACGCCGACGGGAACCACAGCGTGATGCAATAGGCCACGCCGGGGAAGAACCCGGCTTCGGCAAGGCCCAGCAGCAGGCGCACGGCATAGAAGCTCCACGGGCCGGTCACGAAGGCCGTGGCGCCCGAGATCAGCCCCCAGGTAATCAGGATGCGGGCGATCCAGATGCGCGTGCCCACCCGCACCAGCAGCAGGTTGGACGGAACCTCGAACAGGAAATAGAGCAGGAAGAACAGCCCCGAGCCCAGACCGTACTGCGCGGGCGTGAGGCCGATCGCATCGTTCATCTGCAGGCTGGCGAAGCCGACGTTGACGCGATCCAGGAACGAGATGAAATAACACAGCATGAAAAACGGGACGAGGCGCCGAAACACCTTGGCCATCGTGACCTGCTCGAGCGATTGCATGCGGTCTCCTCACATGTTTTTATGGTGCCGGGCGATCGCCGCGATTCGCCCGGCACGAACGTCCTGCTCCGGTTCCGTCCGGGTATCGATCAGTGCCCGGACGGTACGAGCGGATCGAGCAGCGCGGCGGCCACGTCGTCCACTTCGTCGAGGTGCAGGATGTCGCCGATCATCCTGTCGACGGTCTGCTGCGGCAGCTCGATCGCGGCATACGGCACGCAGAGCCTGAACTTGGCGACGAAGTCTTCTTCCGTGAACGGGTTGCGCGGGTGGCCCTTCACGTACACGCATTCCTGCTTCAGCACGCGCCCGTCGCGCAGCGTGACGGCGAGGCGCGCCCCCCAGTCGGATACTTCCGGGTTTTCCTCGGCGGTGATGCGCGTCATCAGCTCGCGCACCTCGGGCCGGCTGCGCGCGTCCTCGTTGTACGACTCGAGGAACACCTTGTCGTCGAACGCGGCAATGGCCACCACGTAAGGCAGGCTGAACTGGCACTCGGGCACCGTGACCGGATGCCACTTCTTCTCCCGCGGCTCGCACACGGCGCGCCAGCTCGGCGTGGACGTCTCGATGTGGATGCCGGCGATGTCGGCCGCGCCGAACCGGTGCGCCTTCATCAGTTCGCGGATGGCGTCGATCGACGAATGCGAGAAATAGCAGGCGCTGTAGCCCTTGGTGATGATGTTCTCCATCTCCCAGTGCTCGCCGAGCGCGTGCAGGATGAAATCGGGATCGGTCTCCCAGCGCGCCGTGCCCAGATAGCCCTTGGGCCCGGTCAGCACCTCGTCGCGCGGGCCCGTGATGCCGCGCTGGGCCAGCTGGCAGCACGTGATCGCGGCCTGGCTCACCAGCCCGTGATGCATCCGCACCATCAGCGTGGCCGGCGAATAGATGCCCATCGTGTTGGGCTGCGTCATGGTCCGCGCGATGCCCTGCGCGTTTTCCAGCTGGTCCTGGGTCAGCCCGAGCAGCTTGCCCACGGCGGCCACCGCGCCGAAGATGTAGTGGCCGCCGCATTCGTGATGCTTGATCGCCCGGTTGATCACCTTGTAGGCCGTGCCGAGCCGCACCAGGATTTCCTGCCCGACCGCCATCGCCGCGAGGAATTCCTTGCCCGACACCTTGCCGCGCAGGCCGGTGGCGGCCAGCAGCGTCGGCACCACGTATTCGGTCACGTGGCCGGCTTCTTCGTGCAGGTCGCCGCAATCCATCGCGCGCGGCATCGGGCCGAGCGCGAGCGCCGCCTCGTGGGCCGGCACGCGGCCGCCGTAGAACGGCAGCGGCGTCTGCGGGTTGCCGCCCCGCTCCTTCACGAGCGCGACGATCTCGGGGATGCCCTCCATGGCCGAGCCGCCGATGGTGACGCCCATCGCGTCGAGCAGCGTCTGCTTCGCATGGCGCGTGACGCCGGCCGGCAGGTCGGCATACCGCGTCTGCAGCGCCATCCGGCACAGCGTGGCCATCGGGTCTTCGATCCCTTGCCGTTCAAACTTCGCCATTGTTCCGTCTCCTTGTCGCGGGATGCCGTGGCGTGCTCAGAACAGGAACACGCCCTTGCCGCCCGCCTGCGCGTCGAACTGCCGGTAAGCCTCGTCGGCCTGCTCCAGTTTCCAGCGGTCGGTGAACAGCTTGTCGACGTCCACGCCGTGATTCGCGACGAAATGGATGCAGTCCTTCATCCCGACTTCCGAGAACGTGTAGGAGCCGATGATGGTGCGCTGCTTGCCGATCACGTCCTTCATGCCGTCGACGTTGAGGTTGCCGCCCACGGCCACCAGCGCGATGCGGCCCCACGGGCGCGTGCTGCGCACGGCCTGCTGCTTGGGCACGTCGCCGCCCGCGCAGTCGATCGCGCAGGTCACGCCGAGGCCGCCGGTGAGCTTGTGGATTTCCTCGATCGGATCCTGCTGGCTGCCGTCGATCACGTGGGTCGCGCCGAACTCCTTCGCGCGCGCGACGCGGTCGGCCGCGATGTCGATGCCGATCACCTCCACCCCCATCGCCGCGGCCAGCTGCACGGCCGACAGCCCGACCGGGCCGAGGCCGAACACCGCGAGCGTGTCGCGTGCGCTGATGTCGAGACGCAGCAGCGCACCCCAGGCCGTTCCGGTGCCGCAGGAAATCGCGGCGCCGGTGGCGTACGACACTTCGTCGGGCAGGTGGACCAGCGACGTCACCGGCACCTTCATGTAGTGCGCGTGGCCGCCGTGCTTGATGACGCCGTGGATATCCGCGCCGTGGCTGCACATCTGCGTCCAGCCGGTGCGGCAGTGGTCGCAGTGCATGCAGCCCTCGTAGTGGAACACCGCGACGCGGTCGCCGACCTTGAACGCGCGCGGATCGACGCCCGCGCCGACGGCGACCACCTGCCCGCACGGCTCGTGACCGCCGATGATCGGCGTGTCCTCCGACATGCCGCGCGACGCGAGATCCTTGAAACCCAGCGAGCGGATCACGTCGGCCGGCCTGTTGCGATAGAAATGCAGGTCGCTGCCGCACATGCCCGACGCCTTCATCTCGATCACGGCATCGCCCGGGCCGGGCGTCGGGTCGTCGAACTCCAGGATTTCCAGCGTGCGCTCGCCTTTGAAAACTACGCCTTTCATGTCTTGTGTCTCCTGTGCGGTCGGGCAACGGCGTCGTGCCGGCTCAGACCAGGTTGATATAGGTGGCCTTCGGGTACAGGAAGCTCTCGACGTGCTCCTTCCCGCCCTTCCATCCGTAGCCGCTCATCTTCGTGCCGCCGAAACCCACGGCCGGGTCGATCACGCCGTAGCAGTTGACCCAGACGGTGCCCGAGCGAATGCCCTGCGACACCTGGTGCGCGGTCGACAGGCTGCTCGTCCACACGCCGCCGGCGAGGCCGTACGGCGTGTCGTTCGCGAGCCGCAG
This sequence comes from Burkholderia paludis, assembly GCF_000732615.1. Classification (GTDB taxonomy): domain Bacteria; phylum Pseudomonadota; class Gammaproteobacteria; order Burkholderiales; family Burkholderiaceae; genus Burkholderia; species Burkholderia paludis. The sequence continues at coordinate 91,687 of NZ_JPGL01000035.1, read as the reverse complement.
CGCGTCGTCCATCGTGTCGAACGGGATCACCGACGCGACGGGCCCGAAGATTTCCTCGCGGGCGATCGTCATGTCGTTGCGGACATCGGCGAACACGGTCGGCTCGACGAAGAAGCCGCCGGCCGGCGCGCCGTCGGGGCGCCGGCCGCCGTGCACGAGCCGCGCCTCCGTGCCGCCGATGTCCACGTAATGCATCACGCGATCGAGCTGGCGCCGCGAGATCAGCGGGCCGATCTGCGTATCGGGATCGCGGCCGTCGCCGATCCTGATCGAGCCGGCGAACGCGGCCAGGCGCTGCACGAATTCGTCGTGGATCGCGCGCTGCACGAAGATCCGCGTGCCGGCCACGCAGACCTGGCCGGTGTTGGTGAACACGCCCATTGCCGCACCGGGCACGGCCTTGTCGAGATCGGCATCGGCGAACACGATGTCGGGCGACTTGCCGCCGAGTTCGAGCTGCAGCCGCTTCAGGTTGCCGGCCGACGCGCGCACGATGGCCTGCGCGGTGCCGACCGAGCCGGTGAAGGCCACGCGATCGACGTCCGGATGTTCGGCCAGCGCCTGGCCGACGTCCTTGCCGTAGCCGGTCACGACGTTGATCACGCCGTCGGGCACGCCGGCTTCCATCATCAGCCCGGACACGCGCAGCGACGACAGCGACGCATCCTCGGCCGGCTTCAGCACGGCCGTGCAACCCGTGGCGAGCGCAGGGCCGTAGATCCACCACAGCCCCATCAGCGGGCCGTTCCACGGAATGATGCCGCCGACCACGCCCACCGGCATCAACTGCTTGAGCGCGGTGAAGCCGGGTGCGATCGACATCGGCGGCGTTTCCACCGCGCCGGCGCCGGTTTGCGATGCGTAGAACTGCAGCAGTTGCGACAGCCATTCCTTGTAGCCGCGCGTGCGGGCGAGCGGCGCGCCCATGTCGAGCGTCTCGATCAGCGCGAGCTCGTCGAAGTGATCGAGAATCACGTCGTGCACGCGCAGCAGCAGCTTGCGCCGCTCATGCGGCGTGAAGCGGCTCCACGGCCCTTCGAACGCGCGGCGCGCGGCCGCGACCGCGCGGCCAACATCCTGCGCGTTGCCCTGCGCGATATGGCACAGCACCTCGCCGGTGGCGGGATTGACGGCCTCGATGCGTTCGCCGCCGGCGGGTTCGACCCATTGCCCGCCAATCAGCAGTTTCTTGGTGCCGCGCACGAAATCCGGAATGCTCGGATTGATGCTCAAGGGTGCCTCCTTCTGAATTGGTCCGGATGCCGAAATTACATGCGGAGCATGATCGACTTGGTCTGCGTGTAGGCCTCGATCGACTCCTGGCCGAATTCGCGCCCCCACCCGGATTGCTTGTACCCGCCGAATGCCATGGCCGGATCGGATTCGCCGAAGGTGTTGATCCACAGCCGCCCGGCCTTGAGCGCACGCACGACCTTGTGCGCGCGCGCCACGTCGCGCGTCCACACCGCGGCGGAAAGGCCGTAGGTCGTGTCGTTGGCCTGCAGCACCGCATCGTCCTCGTCCTTGAACGGGATGATCGACAGCACCGGCCCGAAGATCTCTTCCTGCGCGATCCGCATGCCGTTGCGCACGTTGTCGAACACCGTCGGCTCGACGAAGTAGCCGGCGCCGCTCCACGGCTGGCCGCCGAGCCGCAACGTCGCGCCGCCCTCGCGGCCCACGCCGACGTACGACCGGACGCGCTCGCGCTGCGTCGCCGAAATCAGCGGGCCGATCTTCGTGTCGGCCGCGAACGGGTCGCCCGCTTTCCATGCGGCCGCCACCTGCGCCACGCGCTCCGCCACCTGCTCGTGGATACTCTCCTGCACGAACAGCCGCGTGCCGGCCGAGCACACCTGGCCCGAGTTGCCGCAGAAGGTCTTCACCGCGGCCTGCACCGCCTTCTCGATGTCGGCGTCGGCGAACACCACGTTGGGCGCCTTGCCGCCGAGTTCCAGCGTGACCTTCTTCAGGTTCCCCGTGGCGTCGCGCGTGATCTGCTTGCCGACCGCCGTCGAGCCCGTGAACGCGATCTTGTCCACACCGGGGTGCTGCGCCAGCGCCGCGCCCGCCGTCGCGCCGTAACCCGGCAGCACGTTGATGACGCCCGGCGGCAGGTCGGTTTCCTGGATCAGCTCCGCGAGGCGAATCGACGTGAGGCAGGCCAGCTCGGCGGGCTTGAGGATCACCGTGTTGCCGCAGCACAGCGCGTTGGCGAACTTGATCGCGGCCATCAGGATCGGCACGTTCCACGGGATGATCTGGCCGCATACGCCGAGCGGTTCGCGCAGCGTATAGATCAGCGTGCTGCCGTCCGACGGGATCGTGGTGCCGAGCACCTTGGAACACCAGCCCGCGTAGTAGCGCACGATGTCCACCGTGGCGGTCACGGCGCCCTGCGCGAACCATAGCGGCATGCCGTTGTCGAGCGATTCGATCGCGGCCAGCTCGTCGATATGGGCCTCGATCTTGTCGGCGATTTTCAGCAGCGCCCGCGTGCGCGCATGCGGCGACAGCGCCGACCAGGACGGCGCTTCGAACGCCTTGCGCGCGGCAATCACCGCGGCGTCCACATCGGCGCTGTCGGCCTCGGCGACCCGGCAAAGCAGTTGTTCGGTCGCGGGATTGATCGTCTCGAAGGTCTTGCCCGACGCGGCATCGACCCATTGCCCGCCGATCAGCAGGCGCTTCGCGCCCTGCCCGATCCACGCGAGCGCTTTCGTACGCGCGGCTTGCGCGGTGTCAGTGATGGTCGTCATGAATTCTCCAGTTGGTGTGGCCTGACGCATCAGGCGAGCGGAACGTCGACGCGCGTCGACAGCACCGCGCTCAACGGATTGGCGCGGCGCACCTCCGGATTGAAATCGGCGGGCGTCACGCACATGAACAGCGTGCGGCCGTCTTCGCCGCCCAGCGCGCAGGCATAGCAGTTGCGCTCGCCGGTCTGGATCTCCTCGAGAATCCTCCCGCCGGGCGCCACGCGCAGCACGCGCGTCTTCGTGAAATCCGCAACCCAGATCGCGCCCTCGGCATCGACCTGCGAGATGCCGTCCGGCGCCACGACGATCTCGGCCATCGAGCGGATCACGTCCTCGTCCTGCGGCACCGGGCCGAAGGTCGCCCAGTCGCGGCGCGCGGAAAGCGAGCCGTCGGGCCGGATGTCGAACGCCGACATGCGGTTGCCCCAGGATTCGGACACCACCAGCGTGCGTCCGTCGACGATCGTCGCGCCGTTCGCGAAGTGCAGCGGCTCGCTCACCATCGTGACCGTGCCGTCCGGATCGACGCGCGCGAGCCGGCCCGGGCGGCGCGGCGCAAGCTTCATCACGTCGAAGCCGAGGTTGCCGACCCACGTGCGGCCTTGCGTGTCCACCACCATGTCGTTGGGTTCGAATTCCAGATGCGGCGCCAGGTCGGCATGACGCACGACCGAGCCGTCGTGCTCGCGCCGCAACAGCGCGCGGTCGTGCATCGACACGACGATCAGGCGCCCGTCGGGCAGCCAGCCGATGCCGGACGGGCATTCGGGCACGTGCATTTCCTCGCAGAGGTTGCTGCCGTCCTCGCGGATCGAGTACACGCATTCGGTATAGAGATCGCTGAACCAGAAGCGGCCGTCGTGCCAGCGCGCGGCTTCGGTATGCGTCATGCCGTCGAGAAGCAGGGTGAGCTGTCTCATTTGACCTGTCGTTAGTTAGATTGAAGAATGCAGCGTGATCGCGGTCCGTGCGTTCGACCGGTCACGACTGCGGCAGCCGGGCCGACGGAAACTCGGGCTGGCGCTTGCCGCGCAATGCGGCGACGCCCTCCTTGACGTCCGCCCCGAGGAAACACAGCATCTCCAGTGCGAGCGAGTTGTCGAATACCGGCCCCGCCACGCGCATCCAGTTGTTGAGCGATTTCTTGGTCGCGCGAATCGCGGTCTGGCTGCCGCGCGCGAGGTTGGCCGCGATGGCCAGCGAGCGCGACAGCACCTCGGCGCGCGGCGCGCAAAAGCTGACCAGGCCGATCCGCTCGGCTTCCTTGCCGTCGACGAAATCTGCGGTCATCAGGTAATACTTGGCCTTGGCCATCCCGCACAGCAGCGGCCACACGATGGCCGCGTGATCGCCGGCCGACACGCCGAGGCGCGCATGTCCGTCGGTCAGTTTCGCGTCCTCGGCCATCACGCTCACGTCCGCCAGCAGCGCGACGGCGAGGCCGGCCCCGACGGCCGTGCCGTTGATCGCGGAAACGATCGGCTTGTCGCACGCGAGCATGTTGTAGACGATGTCGGACGCCTCCTTCATCACGCGCATCGTGGCCTCCTGGCTCGCCGCCATTTCCTCGACCACGGAAAGATCGCCGCCGGCCGAGAACGCGCGATCGCCGGCGCCGGTCACGACGACCACCTTCACGCCCGGATCGTCGCCGACGACGCCCCAGACCTTGGTCAATTCCCAGTGCATCCTGTCGTTCGTCGCGTTCATGACCTCCGGACGATTGAGCGTGACGAGCAGGACGCCGTCCGGCTGGCGATCGAACAGGAGGAACTGGAAATCTTCGTATTTCATGCTGGACCCTGGGATTGTCTGGAACGGCGGTCGACGTGTGTCGACACCCGCCGATGAAGTGACCTGCGTCGGTTCGCGGCACCGGGGAAAGCGCGAGGGATCGTCGAGATACCCTGCAATCTAACTAACAGTTGTTATTCTATTTTGCTTGCGGGGATTTCCCATCAGGGAATCCCCGCATGCTGCCGGTCGAGCGCGCGCCTTCCGGTGCGCGTTTTTCGACGCGCGGAACGTTTTCAACGCAAGCATTGCGCGCGGCGGATTCAGCGCCAACCCTGACGGCATTCGCGAACACGGAATCAGAACGAGGAGCGAGACACGTGAGTCACCCCACCCTCATCCAGCAACTGGCCGATTTCTCGGCCGGCGTCGATATCGCCCGATTACCCGACATCGTCGTGCAGGAGTGCAAGCGCGACGTTCTCGATTCGCTGGGTGTCGCGCTGGCTGGCATCGATCATCCGAGGGGGCGTATCGGCATCGAAACGGGCCGTCGCATCGGCGGCAGCGCGGGAGACGCGACCATCATCGGCACCGGCGAGCGCTCGACCGTGTACGGCGCCGCGTTCGCCAACAGCGAATTGCTGAACGCGCTGGATGCGGACTCGGTGCTGTTGCCGGGCCACGTGAGCCCGTACGTGCTGCCCGGCGCATTCGCGACGGCCGAGACGCACCGGCGCTCCGGCCGCGACCTGATCGCCGCCGTGGCGGTGTCGCACGAGATGTCCTGCCGCTTCGGCGCCGCGATGAGCGGCTACCGGGACACCCGGGACGGCAAGCCGGCCAATCCCGCATCGGTCGTGGGCTACAGCAGCACCGTGTTCGGCGCGACCGCGTCCGCGGGCAAGCTCAAGCGCCTGTCGGCGGCCCAACTGGCCAACGCGCTGGGGCTGGCCGCCGCATCGGCGCCGGTGAATGCGCAGCGCGCGTGGTTCACGCACGCGCCCACCGCCACCATCAAGTACCAGTTGGCAGGCGGCCTGACCAACATCGCGCTCACGGCCGCCGACCTGGGCGAACTCGGCCATCGCGGCGACGTGCGCATCCTCGACGACGCGGTCAACGGCTACGCGAGCTTCATCGGCACCGACCGCTGGATGCCCGAGGTCATCACGCGGGATCTGGGCGACGAGTGGCGCTTCCCCGGCTTCCAGATGTTCAAGCTTTATCCGCACTGCCGCGTGATGCACGCGCCGCTCGACCTGCTGATCGACATCGTGACCCAACACGATTTGAAGCCCGACGAGATCGACGGCATCACGTCGTTCGGCGAAGGCTGGGCCTATGTGCTGCCCTGCTTCACCAGCCGCGAAATCCTGGAAGTGCACGACGCGCAGTTCTGCTTCTCGCACGGGCTGGCCGTCGCGGCCCACCGCATTCCGCCCGGCCCGCGCTGGCAGGACCCGGCCGTCGTGTTCGACCCGTCCGTGATGGCGCTGATGAAGCGCGTGTCGCTTGAAACCCATCCGGACTATTTCCAGTCGATCTCGGCGGACATCTCCAGCCGCCCGTCGCGCGTGGAAGTGCGGGCGCGCGGTCAGGTCTACTCCGGCGAGAAGATGTTCCCGAAAGGCACGCCGTCGGCGGATCCCGCGACCCGCATGACCACCGACGAACTGGTGAACAAGTTCCGCACGTTCGTCGACGGCCTGCTGCCGCCATCGACCATCGAGCAGGTCGTCGACAGCGTACTGAACCTCGAAAAGGTGGAGGACTTCGGCACCGTCCTCCGCCGCTTCGTGCGGGCATCCGGCAACTGAGCGCCGGCATACGAACAATCGATCACACGAGATCAGGAGGAGCAACGAATGAACACTGAATCCCACCACGCGGCACCGCACGACTGGATGATCCATTCACGCATCAAGGGGCTGGTCGCGCTGGTGGTCGGCGCGGGCAGCGGCATGGGCGAGGCCAGTGCGAGAACCTTCGCGGCGAACGGCGGCGCGGTCGCCGTTGCCGACCTGCATGCGGGCAACGCCGAACGCGTGGCCGGCGAGATCGCGCGACGCGACGGCCAGGCGCTCGCGCTCGGCCTCGACGTATCGAAGCAGTCGGACATCGACGCGGCCATCGCCGGCACGGTCGAGCGCTTCGGCCGGCTCGACGTCGTCATCAACACGGCCGCGCTGGTGCGCTCCGGGATGCTCGAGGACGTGCCGATCGACGAATGGCGCAGCGGGTTCCAGGTGAACGTGGACGGCGCACTGATGCTCGCGCGCAGCGCGCTCCCGCACCTGAAGAAGAGCCCGCATGCGGCAATCGTGAACACGGCTTCGCTGGCGGGCGTGCACGGCTATTCGCAGGGCGGCGCCTATGGCCCGAGCAAGGCGGCGCTCATCACGCTCAGCCGGCAGATGGCGCACGAGTGGGCGCACTACGGCGTGCGCGTGAATGTCGTGCTGCCGGGCGTGATCGACACGCCGATGGCGCGCGGCTCGGTGCCGCAGGATCTGCTCGACCGGCTTGCGGCAATGCTGCCGATGAGCCGGGTCGGCCGGCCGGAGGAAGTCGCCGACCTGATCGTGTATCTCGCGTCGCCCGCGGCCGGCTACATCACGGCCCAGGCAATCGCATGCGACGGCGGCATGTCGCACATGATGTTCGCGAAACCGATGGGCAAGTAAGCGCGCGGCGCGAAGTACCCACGCCGTTGGCGGCGAAGTCCCGCCCGAGCCTTCGCCGCCGGCGCCCGCACTGTCAGCACCTCCCGCATCGCCCGGCGCGACCGCCCGGGCTGCGGGGCAGCCCGCCCGATCCCCCGCAAGCGGGCCCCGGATCGCGGCTGACGTCCCCCTTCCCCTCCGTCTCTCCCGCGACACGCTGCCCGGGCCGCGCCAATCCGCACGCCCATCCGGCTTTCGATGACACCGCGCACGGTATCGATCGGGCCTCGCAGCTCGCGATGAAATACCGGCCAACGGACGAACACGCCGATTTCCGGTTCGGGCTGCGCTTGCAGCCTCGACGAGCCTGAAAAAGTTCGTTCCGTCGGATAAAACGCCATGCGACAGGGGCGTCTGCTTCGTATCACGTGAACATTGCCACCAACGCCAGGATGGAATCGCTTCCACACACATCATTACGTAGAACGGATCATGTTTCCGATCGCCACGATCGTTTGAATGCGTTGAAGTACGGAACGCCGAAATTCAGCCAACGGATCATTGCCTAAAAGCACGAATTCGCCTCGGGTTATACCCAATGGAGCTTCGATGTCTCGCGCTTCAATCTACCGAACGTTAGATTGTCTTGGCATCTGGAAACGACTATCCGCACCCGGATATCGAGTACCGACCGGCACGTCCATCCGGTCCTGAATCCGCCGCGCCGCAGCAGCAGTCCGACACACGCCGTTCCTTCACTTCTCATTGAATTCGGATAACGAAATGAATGTCAGCCGGTCATCAGGGTTGCACGCGAAGAAGACGATACTCGCGCTCGGCATGTCGCTCCTGCCCGCCTGGGCGTGGGCACAAAGCAGCGTCACGCTTTACGGCACGCTCGATACGGGCCTGCTGTTCACCAACAAGACGCTCAATTCGGCGACCGGTGCGAGCGGCGGCAAGCAGGTCAGTCTCATCAACGGCGGCCTGGAACCTTCCAATTTCGGCCTGTTCGGGCAGGAGGATCTGGGCGGCGGGCTGAAAGCGACCTTCAGGCTGGAAAGCGGCGTGAGTGTCGTCAACGGCGGCTTCGACAACAGCAACGGCAATTTCTTCGGCCGTCAGGCATGGCTGGCCCTCGACGGCCACTTCGGCCAGCTGAAGGCCGGCGTGCAGTACTCGCCGTTCGTGCTGGCGATCTACGAGGCCGACCCGCGCAACGCCGGCCAGTTCGGCACGGCGTTTTCCGTCTACGGCGCCAACACGTTCGTCGGCAGTTTCAATCCGAATGCGATCACCTATACGAGCCCGAAGTTCGCCGGGTTTTCCGCCAGTGCGATGTATGCGTTCGGCGGCGTGCCGGGCGACTATCGCGCGGCGCAGCAGTATTCGGTCAGCGCGCGCTACGAGTTTCACGGGCTGGTCGTGAACGCCGCGATGTACGACTCGAGTTCGGCCAGGAGTTCCGCGGGGCTGACGATCTTCCAGCAGCCGTTCCTCGGCCGGATGATCGGGCTCGGCTACCACTTCGGCTCGTTCGCCGTGAAGGGCTCGTTCACCAGCTTCAAGCTGCCGACGACGGTCGCCGGCGGCGTGACGAACGGCGGCACCAACAACGTGTGGAATCTCGGCTTCGATTACTATCCGCTGCCGCAGCTCGATATCAACTCGGGCGTGTGGTACATCCGCGATCCGCAGGACTCGAACAATCACACGCTGCTCGGTGCGCTGACCACGCGTTACTTCCTGTCGAAGGCGACCTCGCTGTATGTGGAACTCGGTGCCGCGAACAATCATGGCCGGGAAAAATTCGGCCTGTCGATCGACAACGCGCTGTACGGCGCGCCGGGCACGACGATCGGCGCGATCGTCGGGATCAACAAGCGGTTCTAGTCGTGCGCCATGGAGCGCGACGCGACGTGCGCCGCCCCGTTCGGCCGGAGTACGGAACATTCCGGCCGCGTCGATTGACTCGCTTGCAAACCGCCGCGAACGTATGCGGGGGCGCGTCGAATTCCGTTCGACCGCATGACATTTCGGCAATTCAGCGCCGCACCCCGGCTGCAAAAAGGTCACGAATGGCGGGCGCTCCGGCCTGGGCGCGTGCAACGCAAATGCAATCGGATCATGAACAATGCGATGACGACGGGAACGCGCGCGGCCGGCCCGGCCGGTACGATGCACACATGGCAAGGCGCCGACGGAATCCGGCTCGCCGGCCGCTCGTGGGGCGACCCCGACGGCACGCCGGTCGTCCTGCTGCATGGCAGCGGGCAAACGCGCCATGCGTGGAGCGGCATGGGCCGCTCGCTCGGCGCGGCGGGTTTTCACGCCGTTGCCTTCGATGCGCGCGGCCATGGCGATTCCGACTGGTCGCGCACCGGCAACTACAGCCAGGGGGCGATGATCCGCGATCTCGAGCGCGTCGTCGCGATGTTCGAAGGCCGGCGGCCGGTACTCGTTGGCGCGGGGCTCGGCGGCGGAACAAGCCTGCTCGCCGTCGGCGAAGGCTATCTCGACGCCGAAGCGCTCGTGCTCGTCAACATCGCACCGTACATCGAACCGGCGGGCGTCTTGCGCCTGCAGTCGTTCATGCGGCAGCAGCCCGACGGCTTCGGCTCGCCCGACGAAGCGGCCGACGCGATCCGCAACTATCGCTCGCACCCGGCGCACACGCTCACGCAGGAAAGCCTGATCCCGATCCTGCGCCGCGAGGACGGGAAATATCGCTGGCATTGGGACCCGCACTTTCTCGCCTGGCCGCGCGACCTGGCGCGCCGTCACGTGCGCTTTGCAGCCAGCGCGCGCCGCCTGAAGCTGCCGACGCTGCTCCTGCGCGGGGAAGATTCGGAAATCGTCAGCAAGGCCGGTGCGCGCGAATTCCTCGAACTGTGCCCGCACGCGGAACATGCGGACGTGCGGGATGCCGGCCACACCGTCGCGGGAGAGCACAACGATCCGTTCGCCCATGCCGTGCTCGGCTTTCTCGAACGCCGGATCCGGCGCGGCCCGGCGCTGCGGGATCGCGCGGTCGCGTGACCCGGCCGCGTGCGCGTTGAAGCGCACGGCCGGCCGGTCGGCCGTGCGGCGTCAGGAGGACGCGGCCAGTTCCGCCTTGCGGCTGCCGCGCCTGGCCTTCGCCGCGGGCTTTGCGCCTGCCGCGGGCTTCACGCCTTCGAAGAACATCGTGGCGAGCTGGTCGGCGACCTTGTCCAGCGACCCCTTCTTCGGATCGAACCAGGTCTGGACGGAGTTGATGCAGCCGAGGACGAACACACGGCACAGCGCGATGTCGACGTCCTCGCGCAGCCACCCTTCGGTGCGCAGGTCGTCGAACACGGCGGTCCACAGCTGTTGATGGCGCTCGCGCCGCTTGACCTGACGCTCCCGCACCTTGTCGGGAAGCTGGGTCAGCAGCCGGCCATGCGCGAGCGCGTAGTCGCCGAACTTGATCAGCGCGCTCATCTGCCCGACCAGCGCCGCCTTGAAGCGCGCCTCGGCCGTCGCATCGGGCGGCAGCGCGTCGAAGTGTTCCTTGATGTGCTGCACGATGCTGTCCGCGCCGTGCTCCATCACGACGTCGACCAGCTCTTCCTTCGACGAGAAGTGATAGTAGATGCTGGCCGCCTCGATCCCCGCCTGGTCGGCGATGGCCCGCATCGTCGTCGCGGCGTAGCCCTGCGTCGCGAATGAGCGCGCGGCAAGCTGCAGCAAGGTTTCCCGGGTATCCGCGCTGGGATTTACATTTCGCTTTCGCACGTTCGTGTATCAGCCGTCCGCTGTTGTCAAGATGAAGTGAAGAGCCCGATGCCGCCTGGGCGAAGCCACGGCCCGCGGTGCCCTGGAGGGCGCCGCGCGAGCGATCGCCCCGTGGCCGGTCGGGTTCGCCGATGGCGGCCGGCGGCATGCTTCGTCTCCCCGGGTACTGCCTGATCCTCTCGAATGCCGCCGTGCGGCACAAAACTAATGTTTGAGAGGGTAGCGCATTTTCATGGTGCGGGCCAGCGAACCCAAGCGCCGTCGGCGAGCCCGTCGCGCACGGTTCGCCGGCCGTGCGATTGCCTGAACCTCTCGCCGGCGGCTCGACATCGCGAAGCCGTTCGCGGCCAGCCGTCGAACGGCGCGTCGTCCGCACGCTCACTGTACGGAACGTCTTGGCCGCTCGCGTTGACACGCATGCGCCCACCGGCGAAGTTCGAAGTCGCGGCGCACCATGTAAGCGGCCCGCCGCTCTCCGTCCACCCTTCAACGCTCCGTCATGCCTTCATCGACCGAATCCGTCGTGCGCGCCGCGACCAGACCGGGAACCCGCCTGCCCGGCACCCCCGACCCCGCCCATCTGTGGCGCACCGCGGACGGCGTGCGGCTCGCCGGCGATACGTGGGGGCATCCGGACGCCCCGCTCGTCGTGCTGCTGCATGGCGGCGGCCAGACACGTCATGCGTGGGGTGGCACGGGTGCGCTGCTGGGCAGCGCCGGCTACTTCGCCGTCGCCTACGATGCGCGCGGGCATGGCGATTCGGACTGGAGCGCCGCGGGCGACTACAGCCAGGACGCGTTCGTCGGCGATTTGCGCCATGTCGTCGACGCGCTCGGCGGGCGCCCCCCGATACTCGTCGGCGCATCGCTGGGCGGCGGCACCGGCCTCGTCGCGATCGGGGAACGCCGGATCGACGCGCGCGCGCTGATCCTGGTCGACATCGTGCCGTACACCGAGCCGGCCGGCGTGTCGCGCATCAGGACGTTCATGCAGCAGAATCCCGACGGTTTCGGCTCGCTCGACGAAGTCGCCGACGCGATCGGCCGCTACCGGTCGAGCCGGTCGCGGCCGCGCAATCCCGCCGGCCTGTCGAAGAACGTCCGGCTCGGCGACGACGGCCGCTACCACTGGCACTGGGACCCGCGCTTCCTGTCCGGCACGACCGATCTGCCGGCCCGTCACGCGCGCTTCTCGGCTTGCGCGCGCAACCTCGCGCTCCCCACGCTGCTGGTGCGGGGCGGCAGCTCCGACGTGGTGAGCGAAGCCGGCGTTCGCGAGTTTCTCGAACTCTGCCCGCACGCGGAATACGTGAATGTCGCCGCGGCGGGACACATGGTCGCCGGCGACCGCAACGACGTGTTCGGCCAGGCAGCCGCGCAGTTTCTCGCGCGCCACGTCCCCGCGGCATGAACGCGACGCGCGGACGCCGGAGCGTCCGCGCATGCGGATCGGCCGATTCAGATCGGCGGCGTTGCGGGCGAAGTCGAAAAATGATGTTGGCGGACTTTCCATTCGCCCTGTTGCAACGCGATCACGAGCGTCGTGCGCAAACGCGAGCGCGACGTGTTGCCGTCGCCGAGGACGAACGTGAATTCGCCGTAGCCCTGCGCGAGAAAGCAGTCGTCGGCCAACCGGATGAAGTGCTGGTCCACCAGCGCCAGCGCGGCCGACCGGATCACGCCGTCGTACGACGCGAAGTACGCGCGAATCGCGTCGCGGCCGGCCGAATGACCGGGCCGGCCGCCGAAGAACAATGCGTCCGCCGTGTAGATGCCCGTCAGTGCGTCGGGATTCCAGTCGCGCGCGGCCGCATTCCACTCGGCCTGCACGATTGCCAGCGCGGGGCCGGGCGTGTCGTTCGTTCCCACCATCGTGTCCTCTCCTTTCCTGGGGCGCCGGCCGGCGCCGTTACCGGATGCGGGCGCCGATCCGCTCCGCCGTTGCCACGTTGCACGGGCACGGCGGATGCCGAGCGGAGCGCGACCGTTCAGACCATCCGCATCACGTCCGCCGTCGCCGCGCGCGTGGAGCGGAACGCGTTCGCCGGATGCGCCATGTCGGCGTAACCGAACCCGATGCCGCAGACGAATTTGCGCTCGTCGCCGATCCCGAAATAATGGCGGATGAATCGGGCGTGATGCGCCAGCGCCGCCTGCGCCGTCGTCGCAATGCCATGCGCGCGCGCCGCCAGCATGAACGATGCGACGAACGCACCGCAATCGAGTGCCGCATACGGCCCCAGCTCGGCCGGTATCGTCAGCAACGCGACGTGCGGCGCGCCGAACAGCCGGAAATTCTCCGCAACCTGCCGCTCGCGCGCCGGCCTGTCGCCGCGCGCGATGCCGAGCGCCGCATAGAGCGCATATCCGACCTCCCTGCGCCGCTCACCGTACACCCCGCGATATTCGTCCGGGAACGGCAGGTCGGAATCGATTCCGGGATGCCGCGCGGCATGCGCGGCGAGCGCCTCGCGGAAGCGTTCGGTCGTGTCGCGGGACGTCACGATCGCGTGCCACGGCTGCACGTTGCACCACGACGCCGCGCGTTTCGCGATGTCGACGATGCGTTCGATCGCATCCGTCGGGACCGCATCCGGCAGATATGCACGGCAGGTGAACCGCTCGAACGACACGCGGCCGAGCGCGTCCGCGTCGGCTGTCGACCACGCAGTTGAACCGCCGCTTCCGGCTTGCACTCGCATGTCACGTCTCCGGGTGTCGGCACCTCACGGCGCCTCGCGCATCAAATATAACGATCATTAGTTAGCCTTCCAAACCGGCCTGGCCCCTGCCCACGCTCGGTTTTCAGGGCTCGCAGTCGACGTCGCTCAGGATGAAGGACAGCGTTTCGGCCGCCGCCTTCAATTCCGGCATCACGCGCTGGCGGATCGCCGCCATGTCGGGCTCCAGTTCCACGGCCCCGCAATTCAGCGCCATCAGCGTGCGGGTGCGGCCGACCACGATCGGCAATGCGATGCCGTACGCGTTGCGCTGATATTCGCCGACCGACATGCACACGCCCGATTGCCTCAGGTCGTCGAACGCCGCATCGAGGTTCTCGCGAACGGTGTCCGCATCGTCGCCCGCCGCGTCGAGCAGCTCGGCCATCAACGGCTCGCGCAGCGCGTCCGGCAGCCCGTACAGGTATGCTCGCCCGACCGAAGTCGTCGCCATCGGCAGCAGCGAGCCGACGCCGAGGCGCAGCGTCGCGATCCGGGCGCTCGCGCGCCATGCGATGTACACCATGTCGAGCCGATGCGGAACCGCGAGCGCGACCGACAGGTTCAGCCTGTCGGCCAGCTTCTGCATCACGGGTGTCACGAGGCGCGTGACGGGATTCGCTTCCAGGTAGGCGTGGCCGATGCTCAATGCGCCGGCGCTGAGCTCGAACTGACGCCCGCCGCCCACCCTGCGCAGGTAGCCGATCGAGATCAGGGTGGTGGTCAGGCGCGACACCGTGGCTTTCGGCAGGCCGGTGCGCCGCACCAGTTCCGCGTTGGACAGCGGCGCGCGCGCCGCACGGAATGCGTGGAGTACCTCGAGCCCGCGTTCGACGGTCAGCGTGACGCCCTGTTGCTTGTCGGTCCGGTTCATGTTCGTGTCAGTCGACGACGACCGCCTGCTCCTGCAGATGCCGGGCCGCCGCGACCAGCCGGGGCCCGAGTTCGCGTTCGACCCGCGCGCGCCCGAGCCGCGCGCTGCGCCCGATGCAGGCGAGCACGAGCGGCGTGTGGTCCTGAACCACCAGCGGCACCGCGAGGATCGTCAGGTCCGGCTCCCATTCGCCGAGCGACATGCAATAGCCGACGTTGTGCACCTGCGAAATGCCCTCGCTGATGCGGCGGCGCAGGTTGGGCCAGTCGCGGCCCGTCTTGCGTTCGATGTTGCCGAGCAGGTAGAAGCGCTCGAGCTCCGGCAACGCAGCCAGCAACGCCCAGCCCATCGGCGACGACGCAATGCGCAGGCGCGTGCCCGCATACAGCTTCAGGTCGACCGACGCCGGCTTGCCGGCGCACGTTTCCAGCACGATCACGTCGAGACGGTCGCGCGTGCCGAGCATCACGTAGGTGTCGTTCGTGTTCGCGAACGCCTGCATTTCGAGGCGCGCGAGCAGTTGAACGTTGGAATGCGCGATCGCCGCATAGCCGAGCGACAGCACGGGGGCCGCCAGCCGGTACTTGCGGCGTTGCGGCGAGTAGTGAAGATAGCCGAGCGCGACGAGCGAGCGCACCATCCGCGACACGGTCGGCGCGGGAATGCCCGTTTCGATCACGAGCTCCTGATTGCCGAGCCAGGGTTCGTGCGGCGAGAACGCGGCCAGGATCGCCAGGCTTCTCGCCAGCGGAACGACCATCGCGCCGGACGCGTGCCCGCCGTCCGGGCGCTCGCTGTCTCCGACCGGCACGTCATGCCAACTCGCGTCTTCCTGCCCTGACACGGGCAGCGCTGCCCGGTTTGCCTGCGGCGACATCGATTGCTCCGTTTGTCTCGATCCGGCTCTGAAAGCGGCCATGAAATGCTTGTTCCGATCGGTCGGGGCGGGACGCCGCACGCGGCGACGACGCTCGCCCATGCGACCGTCCGATGGCTTCATTACACGAGCCAACCGGGAAGCGCGTCAATTGTAGCGCCGATATGTTCCGTACTTTGAAATACAAGCCGAAGCGACGATCGGGCGCCCGCCGTCCGAAGCCGGGCTGTTCCGACAATTTCGAGGCGGAACAAGCATGCGGGAATCCATCAATGTACGGAACATTGAATCGACTCCCGAAGCGCCTCGCGGCGCTGCGGCCGGCGCACGGCCGGCCCTGCGGAACCCGCCCGGTTCGAGCCGTGCCGCGCGGCAGGCCGCCGTGTCGAGACGGCCCGCCCGAGACGCAACGGGCGCCGCGCGCGTTACGCCGCGCCCTTCAGCTCGATCAGCAGGTCCTTCGCCGCGACGCGCTCACCGGGCTTCACGTGCACGGCCGCGATT
The DNA here is from genome assembly GCF_000732615.1 of Burkholderia paludis. Taxonomy (GTDB): domain Bacteria; phylum Pseudomonadota; class Gammaproteobacteria; order Burkholderiales; family Burkholderiaceae; genus Burkholderia; species Burkholderia paludis. Next base: position 75,794 of record NZ_JPGL01000035.1, on the reverse strand, counting down.
TCGCAGTCGCGCTCGGCCGCGATATGCGTTTCCATCTTCATCGCCTCGAGCGCGAGCAGCGTCGTGCCGGCCGTGACGCGCTGCCCCGGCTGGACGGCGACCGTGACCACCGAGCCAGGCATGGGAGCGGCGATGTGCAGCGGATTGGACGGATCGGCGCGCTGCGGACCATGACGCTCCTTGCCCGCCTGCACCACGCTCTTCTGCTCGACGAGCGCCGAGCGCGACTGGCCGTTCAACTCGAACAGCACCTTCACGATGCCGTCCTGCGCATCGGCGTGCCGCCCCTGCAGCGACACGAGCAGCGTCTTGCCCGGCTCGATGTCGATCGCCGCCTCCTCTTGCGGCTGCAGCCCGTACAGGAACGCAGGCGTCGGCACGACCGACGTATCGCTGTATGCACGCACGTGCGCGTAGTAGTCGACCGTCTGCTTCGGGTACATCAGGTAGGACGCGAGTTGACGGTCGTCGAGCGGCTGCTCGCAGGCGGCTTCGGCCTGCGTACGCACCGCGTCGAGATCGACCGGCGGAATCTGGTCGCCGGGGCGGTACGGCGCCGGCGGCTCGCTCTTCAGCACCTTGCGCGACAGGTCCGCCGGGAAGCCGTCGGGCGGGAAACCCAGCTCGCCCCTGAACAGCGACACGACCGATTCGGGGAATGCGATGTCCTTGTCCGGATTGCGCACGTCGTCCACGCCGAGATCGTTCGCGACCATCATCAGCGCCATGTCGCCGACCACCTTCGACGTCGGCGTGACCTTCACGATGTCGCCGAACAGGCGGTTGACGTCCGCATACGCGCGCGACACCTCGGTCCAGCGATGATCGATGCCGAGCGAGCGCGCCTGCTCGCGCAGGTTCGTGTACTGGCCGCCGGGCATCTCGTGACGGTACACGTCGGCTGTGCCCGCCCGGATTTCCGATTCGAACGGCTTGTAATAGTGGCGCACGCCTTCCCAGTACATCGACGCTTCATGCAGGCGGTCCTGGTCCAGGCCCGGATCGCGTTCGCTGCCGGCCAGCGCCGCCGCGATGCTCGACAGGTTCGGTTGCGACGTGAGCCCGCTCATCGCATCGAGCGCGCCGTCCACCGCGTCGCAACCTGCCTCGACCGCCGCGAGCACCGACGCGGCGGCGATTCCGCTCGTATCGTGCGTATGGAAATGCACGGGCAGCCCGGTTTCCTCCTTGAGCGCCTTCACCAGCGTCGCGGCCGCCTGCGGGCGGCAGATGCCGGCCATGTCCTTGATGCCGAGCACGTGCACACCGGCCTGCTGCAGCTCGCGCGCGATGCCGACGTAATACTTGAGGTCGTACTTCGAACGCGACGTGTCGAACAGGTCGCCCGTGTAGCAGATCGCGCCTTCGCACAGCATGCCGCTCTCGCCCACTGCATCGATCGCGACGCGCATGTTGCGCACCCAGTTCAGCGAGTCGAACACGCGGAACACGTCGACACCCGCGCTCGCGGCCTGCCGCACGAAGAAGCGCACGACGTTGTCCGCGTAGTTCGTATAGCCGACCGCGTTCGAGCCGCGCAGCAGCATCTGGAACAGGATGTTCGGCACGCGCTCGCGCAGCAGCGCGAGGCGCTCCCACGGATCTTCCTTCAGGAACCGCAGCGCGACGTCGAAGGTTGCGCCGCCCCAGCATTCGAGCGAGAACAGTTGCGACAGCTCGCGCGCGTAAAACGGCGCGATCGGCAGCATGTCGGCGGTGCGCATGCGCGTCGCGAACAACGACTGGTGCGCGTCGCGCATCGTCGTGTCGGTCAGCAGCACCTGCTTGCGGTCGAGCATCCAGCGCGCGAACTTCTCCGGGCCGAGCTCGCGCAGGCGATCGCGCGTGCCGGCCGGAATCGGCGCCACCGTATCGATCTTCGGCAGCACGGGCTTCGACAGCGGCAGCGCCGGCAGCGTGCGGCCGTTCATCTCGGCGTTGCCGTTCACGTTCAGCTCGCCGAGATAGCGCAGCAGCTTCGTCGCGCGATCGCCGCGCTTCGCGAATTCGAGCAGCTCCGGCGTTTTGTCGATGAAGCGCGTCGTCACGTCACCCGCGATGAACGCCGGATGGTTGATCACGTTCTCGAGGAACTGCAGGTTCGACGTGACCCCACGAATCCGGAACTCGCGCAGCGCGCGATCCATCCGGTGAATCGATTCGGCGGCCGTCGGCGCCCAGGTCGTCACCTTGACCAGCAGCGAGTCGTAGTACGGCGTGATCACCGCGCCGCCGTAGGCGGTGCCCGCGTCGAGGCGCACACCGAAACCCGCGGCGCTGCGATAGGCGGTGAGCCGCCCGTAGTCGGGCAGGAAGTCGTTCTCCGGGTCCTCGGTCGTGATCCGGCACTGCAGCGCGTTGCCGTTCAGCGGAATCGCATGCTGTTCCGGCACGCCCGCCGCACGCGCGACGAGCGTGCCGTCGCCGTCCGTCGCGTCCTCGGCGAGACCGATCCGGCCGCCTTCCGTGATGCGGATCTGCGCCTTCACGATGTCGATCCCGGTGATCATCTCGGTCACCGTATGCTCGACCTGGATGCGCGGGTTCACCTCGATGAAGTAGAACCGGCCGGTATCGGCGTCCATCAGGAATTCGACGGTGCCCGCATGCGTGTAGCCCACGGCGCGCATCAGGCGCAGTGCGGATTCGCACAGCGCCTGCCGGCCCGCGTGATCGAGATACGGCGCCGGCGCACGTTCGACCACCTTCTGGTTGCGTCGCTGCACCGTGCAATCGCGCTCGTACAGATGCACGACCGTGCCATGCCGATCGCCGAGCACCTGCACCTCGACGTGCCGCGCGTTGCGCACGAGCTTCTCGACATACACCTCGTCGTTGCCGAACGCGGCCAGCGCCTCGCGGCGCGCGACCGGCAGCAGGGTTTCGAGATCCTGGGCGTTTTCCAGTACGCGCATCCCGCGTCCGCCGCCGCCCCAGCTCGCCTTCAGCATCAGCGGATAGCCGACTTCCGCGGCCAGCGCCTTGCAGGCGCCGAGATCGTCCGGCAGCGGCGCGGTCGCGGGCATCACGGGCACGCCGGCGGCGATCGCCGCGTTGCGCGCGGCCACCTTGTTGCCGAGCGTGCGCATCACGTCGGGCGACGGGCCGATCCAGCGAATGCCGGCGTCGATCACCGCCTGCGCGAAATCGGGGTTCTCGGACAGGAAGCCGTAGCCGGGGTGAATCGCGTCGACCTTCGCCAGCCGCGCGACGCGCAGGATGTCGTCGATGTCGAGATACGCGGCGAGCGGCTTCTTGCCCTCGCCGATCAGGTAGCTTTCGTCCGCCTTGAAACGATGCAGCGCGAGGCGGTCTTCCTTCGAATACACCGCCACCGTCCGCATGTTCAGCTCGGCGGCGGCGCGCATCACGCGGATCGAGATTTCGGAGCGGTTCGCGATCAGGATGGACTGGATGGGGATAGGCGTCACGGCAGCCATGGAGTATGAATGGTTGAATTAAGGTCGCCGACGCGCCGCCAGCCACCCGCCTGCTTCACGGGGCGGCGTGCGGATCGGCACGTCGGTCATTCGCGGTTGCATCGTCCCGGCTTTCGCCAGTCGACATGTTCGTCGCATCGCCCGGTGGTCGCTATCGACATCGCGACGGCGAACAGTATTCAGCCGACCGCCGGCGAGCACGAGCAGGCAGCCGGCCGGTCGTCATGCGGAACACGGCGGGCGGGCGCCAAGCCGCGGCCCGCCACGGCTTCAGTCGCCGTGCTCGAAAAGCGGCGCGTGATCCATCCAGTCGTAGCCCGCACCGGATCTCGCCCACGCCCAGTTCGCATCGCGGGGCCGCTCGCCGGGCCGCGCCGTCGATCGCCCGCCCTCCGCCCCCCGCTCGGGCACGCCCCCGCGTGCGTCGTCCTGCGGTACGCCATTTCGCTTCTGGTAGCCAGTCATTGCATCCCCTTACGTTTGTGCAAGCTTCCCGTTCTTCGGCCAGGCCCGTCCGGCGCAGGGAATATCCTCCTTGAGCGGCGGGCGACGAGTACGTCCAGGTTCAACCATGCAAAAAGCAGGCCACATCGGCGCCGGGGCTGACGGCCCCGATTCACGGGGAGATCATCCGAAACCGGATTTCAAAATGTGTTCAATTTTGAAATTGCGGCCCTGATTTTGAAATTTTCGCCATGCCGGCGCCGCGCCGCGCGGTGGCCCATCGTGGCCGTGCGCGCACCGGCGACATGACCGGCGCCTCGTCCACGCGCAGGGTCGCGGCAGAACGCAATCCCGGCATTGTTCCGGACCGTGTGCGCAATCGCGTCGCGGTAACGACGAGCGGCGCCTGCCGCCACGGATCGATGCGGAGCGACCCGTGCGCCTTCGTCCGGCTTGCACGATGCGGCAAGACACCCCGTAAGCAGCGCCTTATTGCGCGTCGCGAACCATGTTGCGGGCAATCACGATCTGCTGGATCTGGGTCGTGCCTTCATAGATGCGGAACAGGCGCACATCGCGGTAGAAACGTTCGATCGCGTATTCGGCCATGTAGCCGGCGCCGCCGAAAATCTGCACCGCACGATCGGCCACCCGGCCGCACATCTCGGACGCGAACAGCTTCGCGCACGACGCCTCGGTGCTCACCGGCAGCTTGTCGTCGCGCCGGCGCGCGGCATCCACCACCATGCAGCGGGCCGCGTAGATCTCGGCCTTGCTGTCGGCAAGCATCGCCTGCACGAGCTGGAAATCGGCGATCGGCTTGCCGAACTGCTTGCGTTCCATCGCATACGCGAGCGCCATCGACAGCATGCGCTCGGCCACGGCGACGCACACCGCGGCGATATGGATGCGGCCCTTGTCGAGCACCTTCATCGCCGTCTTGAAACCCTGCCCCTCCTTTCCGCCGATCAGGTTCGCGGCGGGCACGCGCACGTTGTCGAAGATCACGTCGCACGTATGGGCGCCTTTCTGCCCCATCTTCCTGTCGCGCTTGCCGAAGCCGATGCCGGGCGTCTTCGCGTCGACGATGAACGCCGAAATGCCGCCCGAGCCCTTGTCTTCCGGGTTGGTGCGCGCCATCAGCGTGAAGATGCCCGCATGCGGCGCGTTGGTGATGAAGCGCTTCGTGCCGTTCACCACGTAGTCGTCGCCGTCGCGGATCGCGGTGGTGCGCAGCGACGCCGCGTCGGAACCGGCTTCCGGTTCGGTCAACGCGAACGAGGCGATCAGTTCGCCCGTCGCGAGGCGCGGCAGGTACTTCTCCTGCTGCTCGGGCGTGCCGTCGAACAGGATGCCCTGCGAGCCGATGCCCACGGTGGTGCCCAGCAGCGAGCGGAATACCGGCGAAGCCCGGCACAGCTCGAACACCGCCAGCACCTCCTCCTCCATCGTCAGCTCCAGGCCCCCGAAGCGCTCCGGAATGGTGAGGCCGAACAGGCCCAGCGCCTTCATGTCGGCGACGATGTCGTCGGGAATCTCGTCGGTTTCGGCCACGTGCTCCTCGTTGGGCACGAGCCGCTCGCGCACGAACCGGTTGATGGAGTCGAGCAGGCCGTTGAGCGTTTCTTGATCGCGAATCATGTCGGTACGCCTGAAAGGATGGAGAAAACGCCCCGATGCTGCGCCGGCGGCCGGCGCGAAACAACCGCCCCGCCGAAAACGTTCCGAAGGATGAAATTGCGCCGGCGAGGCCGGCATTGGCGCGGCGAGCGTGGCGCCCCGGGCGTCTGCCAAGGTACGGAACAATGTACGCCGATCCGTTGACCGGCCAATCGGGCGGTTCCATCGTGGGAACCCGAATCCACTGCCGTCACGTTCGCCATGCCGCTCCAGCCCGATCATCTGCTGTCTCGTCCGTTCCCGCCCATCGAGCATGCGTACTCGCTGCGCGATACGCAGCTGTACGCGCTCGGCCTGGGCTTCGGCGCCGACCCGCTCGACGCCGGGCAATTGCGTTACGTCTACGAAGGCCGGGAAGGCGCGTCGCTGCGCGCGCTGCCGACCATGGCGAACGTGCTTGCGTATCCGGGCTTCTGGGCGCGTGAGGCCGATACGGGCATCACGTGGCAAAAGATCCTGCACGCGGAACAGGAAATCAGGATTCACGCACCGTTGCCGGCCAGCGGCCGCGTCAAGGGCACGACGCGCATCACCGGCCTGTGGGACAAGGGCGAAAACAAGGGCGCGTTTCTGCGGCAGACGCGCGAGATCGTCGATGCCGACACGGGCCGCCTGCTGGCGACCGTCGTGCAACTGAGCCTGCTGCGCGGCGACGGCGGCTTCGGCGAGGGCGGCAGCACCGAACCGCTGCCGGTGCCCCATGCGATGCCCGACGGCGAGCCCGATCACGTCTGCGAGCTGGGCACGCCCGCGCAACTGGCGCTGATCTACCGTCTGAGCGGCGATCTGAATCCGTTGCATGCCGACCCGTCGGTCGCCTCCGCGGCCGGTTTCCCGCGCCCCATCCTGCACGGCATGGCGCTGATGGGCGTGGCCGCCCACGCGGTGCTGCGCACGGTGCTGGCTTACGACGACACGCGCTTCGCGGGCATGCGCGTGCGCTTCACCGCGCCGGCATGGCCCGGCGACACGCTGCGCACCGAGATGTGGGTGCGCGACGACACGGTTTCACTGCGCGTCACGGCCGTGGAGCGCAACGTGGTGGTTTTGACCAACGCGCGGGTCGACCTGCGCTGACACGCCATTCTTCAGGAGACACACATGGATCTGGGTTTGACCGGCAAGGTTGCCATCGTCACCGGCTCGGCGCGCGGCCTCGGCGCCGCCACCGCGCGCCGGCTCGCGCAGGAAGGCGCGAGCGTCGTCGTCACCGACATCAACGCCGAACTGGCGCAGGCCACGGCGAAAGCGCTGCGAGACGAAGGCCTGGCCGCGCACTGCGTCGTGGGCGACATCACGCAGGCCGCCGACGTGCAGCGCCTCGTCGACGAAACGGTCGCGCATTTCGGCGGCGTGCACATCCTCGTGAACAATGCCGGCGCGCCGCGCGACAAGTACCTCGTGAAGATGAGCGAGGACGACTGGGATTTCGTGATGACGGTGATGCTCAAGGGCGCGTTCCTCGCCGCCCGCGCGGTGATGCCTCACTTCATCGAGCAGGGCTGGGGCCGGCTGATCAACGTCAGCTCGCGCGCCCACCTGGGCAACCCGACCCAGGCCAACTACTCGGCCGCCAAGGCGGGCCTGATCGGCATGGCCAAGGCACTGTCGATGGAGGAAGGCCGCTACGGGATCACCGCGAACTGCGTCGCGCCGGGCTTCATGGAAACGGAAATGGTGCAGGCGCTGCCGACCTACGAAACGATCAAGGAGCGCGCGGTGGCCGCGCAACCGATCAAGCGGGTCGGGCGTCCGGACGACATCGCCGACGCAGTGGCCTTCCTCGCCAGCGAGCGCGCCGGCTTTATCAGCGGCGAGGTGCTGCACGTCACGGGCGGCCGCTACGGCTGATCCGGCGGCCGCACCGCACACGATAGCCGCCGGCGCGTGACACGCGAGCACGGGTGGCTGAATATTGATGACATTCAAGAGGCATTCGAAATGAAACGAGCAGCCATCGTCTCCCCGCTGCGCACCCCCGTGGGCGCGTTCGGCGGAATGTTGAAGGGCGTACCCGTCGAGGAGCTCGGCGCGACCGTCGCGCGCGCCGTGGTCGAACGAACCGGGCTCGATCCCGCGCGCATCGACGACGTCGTGTTCGCGCAAAGCTATGCAAGCGGCGAGACGCCGTGCACCGGGCGCTGGATCGCGCTGCAGGCGGGCTTCCCGATCGAGGTGGCCGGCATGCAGCTGGACCGGCGCTGCGGCGGCGGCGTGCAGGCGCTGGCCACGGCGGCGATGATGGTGCAGACCGGCGCGGCCGACGTGGTGATGGCCGGCGGCGTCGAAAGCATGAGCAACGTCGAGTTCTATACCACCGACATGCGCTGGGGCAAGCGCGCGGGCTCGGTCACGATGCACGACCGGCTCGACCGCGGCCGCGAGCGCTCGCAGCCGGAAAGCCGTTTCGGCCGCATCAGCGGGATGATCGAGACCGCCGAGACGCTGGCGCGCGAGTACGACATCACGCGCGCGGCGTCGGACCGGTTCGCCGCGCGCAGCCAGCAGCGCGCGGCCGCCGCGCAACGGGCCGGGTATTTCGACGCCGAGATCGTTCCGGTATCCGTGCCGCAGCGCAAGGGCGAGGCACTGATCGTCGCGCAGGACGAAGGCGTGCGCGGCGACACGACGCCCGACAGCCTCGCGAAACTGCGCACCATCGTGAAGGACGGCGTCGTCACCGCCGGCAATGCATGCCAGCAGAACGACGCGGCCGCCGCGTGCCTGATCGTGGCCGAGGACAAGCTCGACGCGCTCGGCCTCACGCCGATCGGCTGGCTGGTCGGCTGGGCCGCCGCCGGCTGCGACCCGGCCCGCATGGGCATCGGCCCCGTGCCCGCCGTGCAGAAGGTGCTGGCACGCACGGGCCTGACGTTCGGCCAGATGGACCTGATCGAGCTCAACGAAGCGTTCGCGTGCCAGGCGCTGGCCTGCGTGAAGGGCTGGGGCAGCTCGATGGACGCGCTCGAAGACACACTCAACGTAAACGGTTCGGGCATCTCGCTGGGCCACCCGGTCGGCGCGACGGGCGTACGCATCATGACCACGCTGCTGCACGAGATGCACCGCCGCCAGGCCCGCTACGGGCTCGAGACGATGTGCATCGGCGGCGGCCAGGGCATCGCGATGATCGTCGAGCGCGCATAAGGCTGGAGACCGACCATGAGCAACCCTGAATCCGGCCAGACCTGGCAACCCGGCCAGCGCGAGCTGCAGAACGCCGGCATCGTGAAGCTGATGCGCGCGCTGGAGGTGCCGTCGTACGACGAACTGATGCGCGTGTCGCTTGCCGAGCCCGAGCGCTACTGGAACACCGTGATGCGCGAATGCGCGATCGCGTGGGACACGCCGCCGACCGGTTACGTGGACCTGTCGCGCGGCCCGCAGTTTCCGGGCTGGTTCCCGGGCGGCAGGCTCAACTGGGTCAACACCATTTACGGCTGGGCGCGCCACCCCGCCACTGCGCGGCAAAAGGCCGTCGTCGCCGAGCGCGAGGACGGCAGCGTGAGCGAGCTGACCTACGCGGAGCTGGAGCAACGCGTGCGCGATTTCGCGGCCGGACTCGCGCGGCACGGTGTCGCGCAGGGCGATCGTGTCGGCCTGCTGATGGAAAACGGCATCGAGGCGACCGTCTCGCTGCTGGCCATCGTGCATCTCGGCGCGCTGGTCGTGCCGTTGTTCAGCGGCTTCGGCGTCGATGCGATCGTGGCCCGCCTGTCGGCCGCGGAGGCGCGCCTCGTGATCGCGTCCACCGGCTTCTCGCGTCGCAACAAGCGCGTGGACGTCCAGGGTACGTTGCGCGATGCATGGCGGCAGTTGCCGATGCTCGAACGGGTGATCTGGAAGCGCGGCGAAGACGCCGCAGCACAGGACGCGCGCGATCTCGACTGGTACGACACCGCGACCGCCGCGTCCGGCCAGGGGATCGCGCCGGTGTCGGTCACGCCCGATACGCCGTTCATGGTGATCTATACGTCGGGCACCACGGGCAAGCCCAAGGGCGTGGTGCACACGCACGGAAGTTTTCCGGTCAAGATCGCGCACGATTCGCTGGTTCACTTCGACGTGCATCCGGGCGACGTCTACTGCTGGCCCGCCGACATGGGCTGGATCGCGGGCACGCTGGTGCTCGGCTGCGCGCTGCTGCGCGGCGCGACGCTGGTGTGCTACGACGGCGCCCCCGACTACCCCGACTGGTCGCGCATGTCGCGCGTGGTGGCGCGCCACCGCGTCACGCACTTCGGCTCGGCGCCCACGCTGATCCGCGGGATGGCCAGCCACGAAGCGCTCGCGCTCGCGGGCGACCGCTCCACTGTGCGCTTGCTGATCACGGCCGGCGAAGGCATCGCGCCCGAGCATTTCAACTGGTTCCTGCAGCGCTTCGGCGACGGCACGGCGCCCGTCATCAACTACACGGGCGGCACCGAAGCGTCGGGCGCGCTGCTCGCGAGCGTCCCGATCCGGCCGATTCCGCCGAGCGGCTTCAACACCGTCTCGCCCGGCGTGGCCGCGGACGTGGTAAACGCCGACGGCGCAAGCGTGACCGGCGAAGTCGGCGAGCTGGCGATCCGCGCACCGTTCGTCGGCATGACGCAATCGTTCTGGCGCGACGACGACCGCTACCTGGAAACCTACTGGCAGACCATTCCCGGCCTGTGGGTGCACGGCGATCTCGCACTGCGCACGCCCGACGGCAACTATTTCATGATGGGCCGCTCCGACGACACGCTGAAAGTCGCCGGCAAGCGCCTCGGGCCGGCCGAGGTCGAGGAGGTCGTGCTCGAGCTGCCGGACGTGGCCGAGGCGGCCGCGATCGGCGTGGCCGATGCCGACAAGGGGCAAAAGCTGGTCGTGTTCATCGTGCCGAAACCAGGCGCGCGCATCGCGGGCGCCGAGCTGGAAGCCGTCGTGTCGGGCCACGTCGACAAGCGCCTGGGCCGCCCGTTCCGGCCCGGCCGCGTGCACGTGGTCGCGCAACTGCCGAAGACGCGCAGCTCGAAGATCATGCGGCGCGTGATCCGCAGCGTGTACTGCGGCCAGCCGCCGGGCGACCTGTCGTCGCTCGACAATCCCGGCGCGCTCGACGAAGTGCGTGCGGCCTCGACCTCCGCCTGACTCAACCGTGAACGCAACATGAAAGTACTCGAAGGCATCAAGGTCCTCGATTTCGGCCGCTTCATCGCCGGGCCGTTCTGCTCGGCGCTGCTCGCCGACTATGGCGCGGACGTGATCCGCATCGACCGCGTCGGCGGCGGCGAGGACCGCTTCATCGTGCCGGTGACCGAACACGGCGAGGGCGCGCTGTTCCTGCAGGTCAACCGCAACAAGCGTTCGATGACGCTCGACCTCGACAGCCCCGAGGGGCGCGAGATCGTGCGCAAGCTGGTCGCCGATGCCGACGTGGTGATCGCGAACATGCCTCCGCGCACGCTCAAGAGCCTCGGGCTGGACTATGGCAGCCTGAGCGCGATCAAGCCCGACATCATCCTCGTCGCGTCCAACGCATTCGGCAACAGCGAGGCCGTGCGCGATCGCGTGGGCTTCGACGGCGTCGGCCAGGCGTTGAGCGGCGCCGTGTACATGGCGGGCACGCCCGACCGGCCGCAAAAGGCCATGGTGCCGGTGGTGGACTTCGCCACGGCGTTCTCGTGCGCGCTCGGCGTGATGCTGGCGCTCTACGAACGCCAGCGCAGCGGCATGGGGCAGGAAGTCAGTGCGTCGCTGCTGTGCACGGGCCTGAACATGGCCAGCGGCGCGCTGATCGAGGAAGCGCTGCTCGGCCTCGATCGTCAGGCCACGCTGAACCGCGCGTCGGGCTACGCGCCGTCGGACATCTTCAAGGCCACGGACGGCTGGTTCATCACGCAGGTCATCGGCCGGCCGATGTTCAAGCGCTGGACGCAGCTCGTGGGCCGGCCGGAACTGCTCGACGATCCGCGCTTCGCCGACGATACGTTGCGCGGGGAGAACGGCGCGCTCCTGAGCGATCTCATGAGCGCATGGTGTGCGGACAAGACGCTCGCCGACGCACTGGCCGCACTGGAGCAGGCGCGCATCCCGGCCAGCCCCGTCAACTCGCCGCGCCAGGCGCTGGAGGACGAAACCATCAAGGCCGCCGACGTGATCCGCTGGATGGACTATCCCGGCGCGCCGAAGCCGGTGCCCATTTTCGCGACGCCGGTTTCGCTGTCGCGCACGCCACCGGAGATCCGTACGCGTCCGCCGCTGACCGGTGAGCATACGGATGAAATCCTCGCCGGCATCGGGCTCGACGCGCACGCGGTGGCCGATCTGCGATCGCGCAAGATCGTCTGACGGAACCCGTCGCCGCGTCACGCGCACCGCCGTCGCAACGACGGCGGTGCCCGCCCTCTCCGTTGTCCGCGCCGCATGCCGGACGGCCGGCGCGCATCCGCACGGCAACCGGGCCCGTCGACACGGCGTGCGGCGGGCCGCCTTCGCCATCCCCCGTTTCCCGCTCGCCGTCCGGCGCATTGACGCGCGGCACGCCATCGCATGTCGCGCCTCGCGCCGACACCGGCATTGTGCCGATTACCGGACGATCAAATATCGACTATATTCGTCAACCGAACTTGACAATCGCATCATGGACCCGTCCCAGCTCCCTTCCCTCGCGTGGTTCGTGCATATCGCGCACCATCTCAGCTTCACCAGGGCCGCCGCCGAGATGGGCGTGTCGCGCGCCGCGCTGTCGCAGAACCTGAAAGCGCTCGAACGGCAACTGAACGTGAAGCTCCTGTACCGGACCACGCGCGACATGTCGCTGACCGAGGACGGCCAACGGCTGTACGACACGCTGCGGCCGGCGTTCGGCTCGATCGAGCTGGCGATCCGCAACCTGCACGAAGTCCGGCACGAGCCGTCCGGGCTGCTGCGCATCAACACGTCGCGGGTCGCCGCCCGAAAACTGGTCGAGCCGCACCTGGGCGAGTTCATGGCCCGCTATCCGCTGCTGCGGGTGGAGCTCGTGATGGACGACGGACTGTCGAACATCATCGCCGACGGCTACGACGCGGGCATCCGGCTGGGCGAAAGCCTCGCCGAACACATGGTGGCCGTGCCGATCACGCCGATGCTCGAGATGGCGGTGGCCGGCTCGCCCGACTATTTCGCACGCCACGGCACGCCGGCCACGCCCGCCGACCTGATCGAGCACAACTGTCTGTGCTATCGCCATACGACGAGCGGCGCGATCTATCGCTGGGAGTTCACGTCGCCCGAGATCGAGGGTCATGCGTTCGAAGTCGAACCGCAGGGCAGCGTGGTCACGAACGACGACGACGGCATGATTCGCGCGGCGCTGCAGGGGATCGGCCTGATCCAGCACCAGGACATCGCGCTGCGCGAACACCTCGATGCCGGCACGCTGGTGCGCGTGCTCGATCCGTGGTGCAAGCCGTTTCCCGGCTACTACCTGTACACGCCGTCGCGCGAGCAGATGCCCGCGAAGGTGCGCGCGCTGATGGATTTCCTCGTCGAGAAGCGCGAACACCTGGCCACCGAGATGGCCAGCCGCGCGGCCAAACCCGCGAAGGCCGCCACGCCGAAACCCCGCAAGCCGCGCGCCGCGCGAGCATGAGCGGCCGCGTATCGCCGCGCGCCGTTCAGCCCGGCTCGCGCCGCGCGAAATCGTGCACGGCCGTCACCAGCGACGGCGACTCGATGCGATAGCGGTACTGCATCCACCGCTCCATCGACAACCCGTCGTGCAGCGGCATGTCGAGCGCGCGGCGGGTCATGTGCTTCATGGCGGCCAGCGCATCGGCATCGGTGCGCGCGATCTCGCGGGCGAGCTGCATCGTCGCGGCGTCGAGCGCATCGCCGCTCACCGCGAGCGACGCGAGCCCCATCCGCTCGGCCTCGCGCCCCGTCATGCGCCGCCCGGTAACGAGGTAGTACATCGCGCGCGCGAGCCCGATCTTGCGCGGCAGCCGCTGCGAGCCACCGCCGCTCGGCAGCAGGTTGCGCTGCAGATGCGCGTCGCCCAGCTCCGCGTGTTCGTCGACGACCACGATGTCGGACGCCAGTACCAGCTCGAACCCGCCGGCCACCGCATAACCGTTGACCGACGCGATCACGATCTGCCGCGACGCCTCCATCAGCGCGAACGTGTCCTGCATCAGGTCCTGATGCCGCATGTGCGCGGCGGGATCGGCGAGCACGCCGCTCGCGAGCCATTTCAGGTCGTTGCCCGCGCAGAATGCGCGGCCGCTGCCGCGAATCACGATCACGCGGACGTCGCGGCCCGGATCGGCGGCCGTTCGCACCGCGTCGTTCAATGCCGCGAGCGTCGCGCCATCCAGTGCATTCATCCGCTCGGCGCGATTCAGCGTGACGACGCGGATGCCGGGCGTCGAGTCGTCTGTCAGCAACGTGTTTGTCATGGTGTCTCCTGATCCGGACGAACCGATCCGCGCCGGCCGGCGCGTGACCGTTCTTCCGGAAAGTGGTGTCGGTCGGAACCGTCGTTCATCCGTCGCGCGTTGTCAGTACCTGCAGCGAAGCCCCGTTCCATCGCGATCGGCCATGCGGCGCGTGCGTCGTTCCGCCGGCCGGCAACGCGCATGCTGTCCGTCACGCGCGACGGCAATGCAAAGCGACAGCGGTATTGTCCTCACGTCTGCATCGCATACGACTCGCCCGCCGACACCGGCCCCGGCGCGATCGCAGCCGCGTCGTACCGCCGCGCGCCGCTCGCTTTCCGCATCGGCGACCCGTCGCCCTCGCGCACGACGAAACGCGAAATCATCGTGACGAGCTGCTTGCCCTGATCGTCCAGCGACTGCGCGGCGGCGGCGACTTCCTCCACATACGCCGCGTTGTGCTGCGTCGCCCGGTCCATCTCCGACACGGCCTGATTGACCTGATCGATGCCGTGCCCCTGTTCGACCGAGGCGGCAGCGATTTCCTCCATCAGGTCGGTCACGCGCGAGATCGCATGCATGATCTCGGCCATCGATGTCCCCGCGGCGTTCACGAGCGCTACGCCTCCCCTGACATGTTCGACGGATTCGTGAATCAAGCCCCGTATTTCCTTCGACGCCGACGAGGATCGCTGGGCGAGCGAACGCACCTCCGACGCGACCACCGCGAAACCGCGCCCCTGCTCGCCGGCCCGTGCGGCTTCGACGGCGGCGTTGAGCGCCAGGATGTTGGTCTGGAACGCGATGCTTTCGATGATGCCGACGATCTCGGCGATCCTGCCGGAACTTGCATCGATACTGCCCATCGCATCGACGACCCGCGAGACGACACCGTTGCAACGCCCGGCCGCCTGCACGGCCTGCACCGCGACCTGGCTCGCCTGGCGGACGTTGTCCGTGTTCTGGCCGACTCGCGACGAGAGTTCCGCCATGCTCGCCGCGGTCTCCTGCAGCGACGCGGCCTGCAACTCCGTACGCCGCGACAGATCCAGATCGCCGGCCGAGATCTGTGCGGCCGCCGATGCGATCGAATCGGCGCTTGCCTTGATGCCGTTGATGGCGGCCGACAGATTCGCCTGCATGCGCTTCATCGAATAAAGCAGGCTGCCGCGATCGCCCGGCGCGGTCGCGATGGCGGCCGTGAAATCGTTGGCCGCGATTCGTCCGGCAATCTCGACCGCATAGCCCGGCTCCCCGCCCAGCGTCCTCGCAATGCCGCGATTGAGCGCCACGACGATGCTGCTCATCGCCAGCGCGATCAACGCGCAAATGCCGAGACTTTGCAGCAGGCCTGCATGAAACGCCGTGTCGATGTCGTCGACGAACAGGCTGGTGTTGACGATCCAGTCCCACGGACGATAGGTGTCGATGTACGCGATCCGGGCCGCGTCCGTGGTCACCCCGGACGTCTCCTTCGGATAGTCGAAGCGCTGGAAGCCGCTGCCGGCGCCGGCCACCAGATCGATCTGTTGCCGGACGATGGCAGCGGCTTTCGGGTTCAATTCGCTCAACGGCCTGTTCTGAATCGATGTGTCGAACGGGTACATCAGGACCACCCCCTTCGAATTCACGATCGTGAAATAGCCGCTGCCGGCTTCACCGTAACGCATGCCGCGAATCACGTCCATCGCCTGCCGTTGAGCCTGCTCGATGCTCAGCTCTCCCGAGGAGGCCCGCTTCGCGTACAACCCGACCGTGGCGAGCGCGATTTGGGTTGCGTGCACGAGGTCGGCCTTGCGCTCGTCGAGACGCATCTCGCGACTCCGGTACGCATCGGCGACGGACAGCAGGATCAGACAGAGCAAACTCAGGACCAGCGGCAACCCGAGCCGCTGCTTGAATGACAACTTCATCGTCGTGGCATCTCCTCGCTTTTATCGATATGCGGGCCGCACCCGGCAGCCGGCAGACGGCTCGGGGTCGCGCTGCCCGCTGCCCGCCCCTCACCCGCTTCCGCCACATCGGTGCGGCGACCGACCGACAGCGCCGCCCGACATCGACGACACGCAGCTGGGCCGATGCTACTGACGGCAAGGTTCCAGCGTCAATTTCGCATTATTTAGTGTTCCGTACATTGGCGATCTCGACGCGCCCATTCGTCCCGACGGGGCGGTCCTCGCCTGCATGCTCCGATGTACGGAACAGCGTGGCGGAGGATCGACCGCAACGCCGCACGCCGTGGTTGAATCCATCCGCCATGTACGGGCCCTCGCCAGGTATTTCTCGACGATGCCTGCCGGCTGCTCCCCCCGAGCGCCCGCGGTCAAGCGCCCCGCGCCCCCTCTCCAAGGAAGAACGCCATGCCGTTGCTGCACACCATTCGTTCCCGGATCGGTCGCGCGGAAATCGTGCAGATCGTCGAGATGGACATCGGTGGCATCCTGGGCACGCTGTTGCCGGAAGCCACACCCGACGTGATGAAGTCCATTCCGTGGATGAAGCCGCCCTACGTGGATGACGCACATCGCATGCGTGCCGTCAGCCAGTGCTTCGTCGTTGCGACCGGCAAGCGCGTGCTGGTGATCGACACCTGTGTCGGCAACGACAAGCAGCTCGCGGGCTTCGACGCGTTCGCCGAGCTGCGGCTCGACTTCCTGGCCACGCTGGAGCAGGCCGGAATCGACCGCCACGCGGTCACCGACGTGCTGTGTACGCACCTGCATTTCGATCACGTCGGCTGGAACACCTACAAGCAGGACGGCCGCTGGCTGCCCACCTTTCCGAACGCGAAATACCACTTCGGCAAGACGGAATACGCATACGCGCAACAGGGCGACCCGAACGACGCGATGTACGACGCGCAGGACATTTCGTTCCGGGAATCCGTCCAGCCCGTCGTCGACGCGGGGCTCGCGAACTTCATCGATCGCGACACCGACCTGGGCGACGGCATCTCGGTGTTCTCCGCGCCGGGACACTCGATCGGCCACATCGCGGTCGAGGTCGACGCGGGCACGGAGACATTCATCATCGGCGGCGACGCGATGCACCATCCGGTGCAGGTCGCCAGGCCGGACATGGCGCTGGTGCTGGACTACGACAACGCGCAGTCGGCCGCCACGCGGCACGCGCTCCTGTCGCGCCTCGACGGGAGCGCCACGCTGTTTGCCTGCACGCATTTCTGTTCGCCGTCGTTCGGGCTGGTCAGCAAGGACCCGCACGGCGGCTACGTCTTCACCGGGGTGCCGAAGTAAGCCCCTTACCTTTCCGAATCCATGCTCAGTCTCGTTTCCCGGCTCGATGCGCTGAATGTCAGCCCCGGCCGCCTTTTCATCGGCGGCCGGTGGCTCGACTGGCCCGATGCACATTTCGACCAGATCAATCCCTGCACGAACGAAGTCATGACCCGTTTCGCCGAGGCCGGCACGCGCGGCGTCGCGCTCGCGGTGGCCGCGGCGCGCAAGGCGTTCGACGAGGGTCCGTGGCCGCGCATGCGCGCGCAGGACCGCAAGCGCCTGCTGCAGCCCGTCGTCGAGCGGCTGTATGCGGCCGAGGACGAAATCGCCCGATTGCAGACGCTCGACAACGGCATTCCGTACACGTTCAGCCGCAACTCGCGCGTATCGGCCAAAGCCGCCGCCGACATCTTCGACCATTTCCTCGGCTGGATCGACAAGATCAACGGCGACACGCTGCCGATCTTCTCCGGCGCGTCGAACATGCAGTACATGACCTTCCGCGACCCGGTGGGCGTCGTCGCGGCGATCCTGCCGTACAACGGCCCGGTGATGACGTTCGCGATGAAGGTCGCGCCGGCGCTGGCCTGCGGCTGCACGGTGATCGTCAAGCCGTCGGAGCTCACCAACCTCGCCGTGAGCCGGCTCGCGCAGATCCTGGCCGACAGCGATTTGCCGCCCGGGGTCTTCAATCTCGTGACCGGTGCGACCGAAACGGGTACGGCGCTCACGTCGCACCCGGGCGTCGACAAGGTGACCTTCACCGGCAGCCCGCTCGTCGGCGAACGCATCACGGTGGCCAGCGCGCCGACCATGAAGCGCCTGTCGCTGGAACTGGGCGGCAAGAGCGCGGCGCTGGTCTTTCCCGACACGCGCAGCGTGCCGGCTACCGCGCAGGCGCTCATGGGGCTGTGCTCCACTTTTCTGTCGGGGCAGGTCTGCACCACGCCGTCGCGCGCGATCGTGCATCGCTCGATCATGGACGAGTTCCTGCATCACGCGCAGGCGCAACTCGCGAAGGTACGGTTCGGCGATCCGTTCGACGCCACCACCACGTCCGCGCCGATGATTTCCAGGCGCCACCAGGCGCGCGTGCTCGACTACGTCGAAAGCGGCCGGCAACAAGGTGCGACGCTGCTGGCTGGCGGCGGTGTTCCGGGCGCGGGATTCGGCATCGGCAACTGGGTCGAGCCGGCGCTGTTCGCGAACGTGCGCAACGACATGCGGATAGCGCAGGAGGAAATCTTTGGCCCCGTGCTGTCGGTGATTCCGTTCGATACGGAGGAGGAAGCCGTACGCATCGCCAACGACAGCGAATACGGTCTCGCCGGCTGCGTATACACCACGGACGTCAGCCGCGCGTTTCGCGTCGCGCGCGCGGTGAAGAGCGGCTCGATCGGCGTCAACGGCTTCGCCAGCATTCCGAACGCGCCGTTCGGCGGCATCAAGCGCTCGGGCGTGGGTCGCGAAGGCGGCTGGTCGACGATCGAGGCGTTCACCGAGCTGAAGACCGTCAATTTCAATCTGGATGCGTGAACCATGACCGACACATTCGACTATGTGGTCGTCGGCGCGGGCAGCGGCGGCAGCGTGGTGGCCGCGCGGCTGGCCGAAGCCGGCCATACCGTATGCGTCCTGGAAGCCGGTCCGCCCGATATCAACCCGTTCATCCACATTCCGGCGGGCTACATCAAGAACCTGTTCAACGACCGGCTGGTGTGGCGCTTTCGCAGCGGGCCGATCGCCGGCACCGACGGGCGCACCATCGAGCTGACCCAGGGCAAGGTCGTGGGCGGCTCGGGTTCGATCAACGGCATGGTCTACAACCGCGGTCAACAGGCCGATTTCGACGGCTGGGCCGCACTCGGCAACCCGGGCTGGCGCTACGACGACGTGCTGCCGTTCTTCAGGAAGGCCGAGACGCGCATCGGTCCCGGCGACGATCGCTATCGCGGCCGCAACGGCCCGTTGATCGTAACCGACCCGATCATGCCCGCGCCACTGTGCGACCTGTTCGTCGAAGCGGTCGAGAGCCTCGGTTATCCGTATGTGGCCGACGCCAATGCCGACGCGCAGGACGGCGTCGGCCCATGGCATTTCATGATCGACACGCGCGGCCGCCTGGCGCGGCGCTGGAGCGCCGCGAGAGCCTACCTGCATCCGGCCGTCAGGAAGGGACGCGTGACGCTGCGCACCTGCAGCCCCGCGACGCGCGTGCTGCTGGACGGCCGCCGCGCGATCGGCGTGCGGTATCGGACCGGCGGCGCCGGCGCACCCGAGCGCGAGGTGCGCGCCAATCGCGAGGTGATCGTTGCGGCGGGTGCGTTGAACACGCCGCGCCTGCTGCAGATCTCCGGCATCGGCGACAGCACGCATCTGCGCGCCATCGGCGTGCAACCGCGGGTCGACCTCCCCGGCGTGGGCGCCAACCTCGTCGATCACTTCAACCTGCGCGTGGCCGTCAAGGTGAAGGACGTCGCCACCCTCAACGAACGCGGGCGCGGCCTGCCGCTTGCCCGGGAGATCGCCCGGTATTTCCTCGGGCGGCCGAGCATCCTGAGCATGGGCCCGGTCCCGATGCGCTTCTTCTTCCGCTCCGAGCCGTCGCTGCCGCGCCCCGACCTGCAGGTTTCCTTTACGCCCGGCAGCTATCAGGAAGGATTGCCCGGCCTGCTCGATCACTATCCGGGCATGACGCTGGGCGGCCACAAGCAGCGCCCCGACAGTCGCGGCTGGGTGCGGGCGCGTTCCACGAACATCGATGAACTGCCCGAGGTCCAACCCAACTACCTGACCGACGAATCGGACCAGCGCGCGATGGTGAGCGTGGTCAAAATGGCGCGGGCCGTACTGCAGGCGCGGCCGTTCGCGCCATACTACGTCGACGAGATGTTTCCCGGCAGCGACATACGCAGCGACGACGAGATTCTCGCGTTCGCGCGCCAACGCGGCGGCACCGTCTATCATCACAACGGCACCGCACGCATGGGGCCCGGCAGCGACCCGATGGCGGTGGTCGACGCGCGACTGCGCGTGCGCGGTGTGCAGGGCCTGCGCGTCGCCGATGCGTCCGTGATGCCGCTGCCGATTTCGGGTGCGACCAATGCCGCCACCATCATGATCGGCGAGAAAGCCGCCGACATGCTGCTACAGGATGCGAAAACGGCGCCCTGAGCACGCGTTCGAACCTCGCGTCGCGCCGGGCGGCCGCAGGCAGGCCCGGGCCGTTGCGCATCGCGGGTTTCGCGCCTCGATGAAAGCAGGCGGGCCGGTGCGTCGGCGACCGGCAGCGGCCGATCGCCGACACCGGCGCTACGCGATCGCGTCCTTCACGGTCGACGCCGACGACCATCGGACAACCTGCTCGAGCCCGTGCCGGCACAGGATCTCGCTCTCGTTGAAATGGACGAACGGTTTCGCGCCCGTCTCCATGCCGGCCTGCATCGATTCAATGTTGCCGAGATCCTCGAGCATGCCGTCGGAGATGTGCGACGTGAAATGCTCGAGTTGCAGACGCTCCCGCACGCTCTTCGGTTTCTTGTTGTAGAAGCGCGCTTCCCAGACCGTCGTGTTCGCCGACGTCGGCCAGAACTCGTGCGTCCAGAACTGGTTCGCCGAGATCTGCAGATGCCAGTTCGGGAAGAACCAGTTCACGTCCTGCGACCAGTCCGGATGCCGCTCGGGATTCACGCCGCGGTGCTCGGTGAGCGGATTGGCCTGCGCGATATTGCGCGTGCCGGTCACCGTCTCGCCGGCCGAGAACAGCCAGCGCATCACCTTCGCGTGCGCCGGCACCTGGACGCTCTGGTTCAGCCACAGCGAGAACGAGCGATGCGCCCCGCGCAGGGTCGCACCCAGCGGCCGCCCGAACGGGTTTTCCCTGCCCGTGTAGATCGGCCCGAACGTTTTCGGGTGGATCGACGCGATGTGATACACCTCGCTGAAGTTTTCGGCCACCGCCTTCCAGTTCGCCTTGAACTCGCCGCGCAGCACGATCGCGTTGTCGGCGTCCGGATAGTCGATGCCGGACAGTGCATCGGCCATCGGCCCGAGGAATTCCGCGAGACCGACCTCCGGCGCCGGCGCCAGGTTGATGAAGATCCAGCCGTCCCACACGTCGAGCGCGACGGGCGTCAGCCCGCATTTCTTCCGGTCGAGACGGAAGAAGCCCGCTTCATCGGGCACGTTCGCCAGTTCGCCCGCGTTGTTGTAACCCCAGCTGTGGTAACGACAGACGAAGCGCTTCGCGTTGCCGGCCGGACGGTGCTCGACGATATTCGCGCGATGCGCGCAGACGTTGTGAAACGCGCGGATCTTGCCGTCTTCCGAACGCGCGACGATCACGGACGCCTTGGCAACCGCCAGATCCTTGACGAAGAAATCGCCCGGCTTCGGGATCCGCTCGACGCGGCCCACCATCAGCCATGCGCGACGGAAGATTCGCTCGCGTTCGGTTTCGTATTGCTCCGGATCCGTGTACAGCGTGGTCGGCATCGGCCTCGTCGACAGGCCGACGGATTCGGTCAGGCTCGGTTTGAGTTCACCAGGGTGGTTCATGCCAGCTCCTGAAAGGGATGGGGGCGACGGGTTCTGATCGCCCGAGGACGCGCGCTCAGCCGTGCGGCTGAAAGCCGGCCGCGATCGTCAATGCGTGAACGGGTGGCGCATGCCGGATGCCCGACGCCTTGTGCATTTCGACGGCGATCGCGGCATGGCACATCGCCAGCAGCAGGCGAAACAGGTTCCGCGCGGGCGCTGGCATGTCGTCGAGCGGAAATTGCTCGAGATAGACCGTCGCCTCCTCCGCCCGCTCGGACATCGCTTCGTAGAACGTCACGATCTCTGCGTACGGCGTAGCCGCGCGATGGATCCAGCGCGCGTGCGACGTCGGCGCATGCCATCGGTCGAGAAACGGTTCGAGCGCCTCGAAGCCTTCCGGCAAGCGCTGCGAATCGCGTGATACATCGTCAGTCATCGTGCTCCTCCAGTTCCGGAACGCTACGCCTGCGCCCGGGATGGGCGCAGCGCATTGCGTCGTGTCACAGCGTGATACGCGACCTCACGGCATCGACGCCGGGCCGTTCGTGCGGCCTCTTTTCCCCTGTCGATCGGCAACGCCGACGTATGCGCGTTCCATCGGCCAAGCGTCGCATTCCGTGCTTCGGAATGCGGAGCGGGCTGCCGGCGGGCACGCCATCTTCGGCATCCTCCGTTTACCTAACGAACGATAGATTGATTCGACGCAGGCGATCGCTCCATCCGGTCAAACCCGAACGCGGATGCCGATTCCGGCGGGACCGGGCGCGCTGACGTATCGACAACGCGCGCGCCGGACGCCGCGTACGCCACATCGGGTCGCACCGCGTGAAAGTCGCCGCTTGATTCATGGCCCGCGGCAGCGATGCTTAATGGATAACACGCATGGCACATCGCTTGGCGTCACGCCAAACTACCTAACGATAGTTTGGTAATCGAGCACGTGTGAGCGGCATCCCCCATGCGTCGAACGACCACCCAGGCTGACCAGATGCCCATGACCGGCCCGACGCGCAAGCGGCATGCCGTCCCGACATCCCCTTTCACATGCATCAGACGATCGTATCGGAGACAAGATGAGGAATGCCATGAATGAAGTGCCGCCTGTCGGCGGCCTGGACGATGCGCTATCGGGACGAACCTCGTCGAGGGTCGTCCATGACAGCCTCCGGTCGTGGTACATCCTGGCCATCATCACGCTCGCGTATTCCCTCGCGTACATCGACCGCCAGCTTCTCAACCTGCTCGTCGACCCGATCCGTCACTCGCTCGCCATTTCCGACACGCAGCTCAGCCTCGTTCAGGGCATCGCGTTCATTTCCGCCTACCTGATCGCGTCACCGCTCTTCGGCCGGCTCGTCGACATCGCCAACCGGCGCAACATCCTGCTGGTCGGCATTTGCCTGTGGTGCATCTTCACGGCCCTGTGCGGCAAGGCCACGACATTCCAGGGGCTGTTCCTCGCACGCTTCGGCGTCGGGGCCAGCGAAGCCTGCGTGTTTCCGATCGCGCTGTCGATGATTGCCGACTGCTTTTCGGCAAGGCAGATGCCGCGCGCGATGAGCGTGTTCATTCTCGGCCCGATGCTCGGCGGCGGGCTTTCGCTCGTCGCCGGCGGCCTCGTCATCTCGTTCGCCCGCGACGTTCATCGACAGTTCCCGGTACTCGCCGGGTTCGAGACATGGCAACTGGCATTCGTGCTGATCGGGCTGCCGGGCGTGCTGTTCGCGTTGCTGGTGTGGCTGACGGTGCGCGAGCCCATGCGCAGCAAGGTCGTCAGCGGCAGTGCGGACGACCGCCAGTTCTCGACCCGTGAATCCGCTGCATTTCTGTGGGCGCGGCGCGGGTTCTACGCGCGCATTTTGCTCGGCGTCGGCATGCTCGCCATTGTCGTGCTGGGCATGCCCGCGTGGATGCCGACTTACCTGATCCGTTCGCACGGCATGCCCGCTGCGCTCGTCGGGTTTCGTTTCGGCGCGCTGGTGGTCTGCTGCGCGATGGCGGGCGCACTGGCGGGCCCGTGGGTCGTACGCCGCTTCGAACGGCGCGGGTACGAGGACGCACCGTTGCGCACGGCCGCGTTTGCAATGATCCCGATGCTGCTGTGCTGCGCGAGCATCCCGTTTGCGCCCGGTGCGACAGGTACGCTGGTCGCAGCCGGCGGCACAGTGTTCTTCTTCACGTTGCCGACCGGGTGCATGGCGGCGGCGCTGCAACTCGTCGCGCCCAGCCGCATGCGCGGCACCGTCGGTGCGCTCTACTCGTTTTTCGCGCAACTGATCGGGTTCGGGCTCGGGCCGACGCTGATCGCGCTCTTCAGCGATCGCGTGTTCGGCAATCCGAAGATGGTCGGCGATTCGATCGGGATCGTTTGCACGATCGCGGCCGCGCTCGCGGTGTGGTTGCTGTTTGGGGCGCTGCCTCACTATCGCCGGTTGCTTGCGGAGGAGCGTGGCGCGCAGGTGGGGTGACATCGGGCGATGCGGCCAGACTCCGTACCGTTGCGGCGAAAGTCACGCGAAGCGGGTACGGGGCTCGATACGGACGGGCGTCACGTTCGCCCGTCCGATTTCAAACCAAAGGATTCCGATACGAGGTTGAAACGACAGGATCCCAATATCTTTATGAGGCGGTTTCACGAAGGTTGACGAGTCCGCTGCAAAGTATTCCAGGCGATCGAGCGGCAGCCGAGTTTGAGGAGTGCGCGGCGAATGTAAGCACGGCGCTCGAAACGCATACGAAGACGACCGAAGTGATGCAGCCTGGCATGCGTGCGCTCGGCGACCCACCGATATTTGCCGAGGCCGCTGCCATGGATGGCACGGCGCTCGGCGCGCAACGGCTCGATACCGCGCTTGCTCGACGTCAGAGCAGTACCCGTCGCACCGCTCGCCACGGCGGGTTCACGATTCACTCATGCCCTCTCCAGAATGCCAGCAGACCAATCAGGGAGATCCCCGTGAACGTGGCCCATCCCGGCGTAAGCACGGTCCAGCCGGCGGCAACGCTGCCAATGAAGTTGCCGAGCATCCCGCCGATCGCCCAGGAGATCGCCGATGCGCCAAAATAGCTGCCGGCGTTACCCTCGGTCGTCAGATCGGCAAGCGCGATATTCGATGCCGGAAGGATCAGGCTTTCGCCAAACGTGAAGACGATCGCGACGACAATCAGAATGACCAGCGACGCGCCGGCACCATCGATGCGACCGAACAGCAATGCAGCAATCGCAAAGCAGCAACACATTGCCGCGTGCCCAATGGTCATCAGGGATCGCCAGGCCGTCCTCTGAAACCAGTTCATGCCAAGCGAAGCAGTGGCGATTCCGATCAGCGCGTTCGCGATGTAGAACGGCCGAACGCCGTTGTAGCCGTTTGCGCCATGCGAAAACGTCAGCGGGATGAAGACATAGATCTGCGTGTACACCGTCCAGAATGGAACGAGCGCCCAGCATAGCCGGCGGAACCGCCTGTCTCCGAACACGATCAGCAAGCCGCGCAGCGGATGTACCGCGGCAGCTTTGCGTGCGCTCCGCCCCGAGATCCAGGGCGCCACGAATGCGAGCGCGGTGAAAATCACGCCGCTTGCCAGAAACGGCATCGAACGATCGTTGTTCGGCACGGCAATCAGCAGCGCCGGACCGATCAGCGCCCCTAGGTTGAGCGCCAGATTATTCAGTGCAAACACCTTTGGACGCACGGCAGAATCGAGCGACCCGAAGATCGAATACGCGGTTGTTTCATAAAGAGCAGCACCGAGCCCGGACAAGCATGCCCACATCAGCAGCCCCGGAAACGACGACGTAAACGCGAATCCGAAAAATCCTGCGGCACGGCAGATCAGACCGAGCGTGGCCAGCACGCGGCTGCTGAAACGATCCGTCGACGCACCCAGCACCAGCGGCATCAACCGGCTCGCCAGCAAGTTCACTGTCAGTACGCTGGCAACGCGGCCGGCGTCCAGATGACGCTCAAGGTCAAGAAACGCAGCGAGCAACGGCAGCGACCCGAACACGGACAGATTCACAAGGAACTGGAAGATCAGCAGGATTCGCGTTGAAATCGGCACGTCCTCGGCTATTCCGGCAAGCCATACCGACGCGCGCGTGAACTTGATTGCATCCATCGTCTCACCCCGGTAGTGCGATCGACTCGCGAGCCGTCTCCAGCCCGCGCTGGAACGTACGCTCGAGCGCAAGCGCGTCGGACCGCTCCCCCGCAGACACCATCCCCTCGATCGCGCCGCCGCCAGCCGTGCCTTCCGTGAGCACGACGGCTGCGCGGTCCCGCACCCCATCGTCGCCGGCACGGACCGCTGGCTTCGTCGACAAAGTCACATCGAATTCTCCAAACCCTGAATCTGCATGGATCGTCCGTGGCAACACACCGAATCGTGCGACTTTGGCCTCGATCCGATCAGGCGTACGGAGAACCTGGGCATCGTCCTGAGTGAACGCGCGGGCGCGCATGGGGCCGTGGCGCACCCCGGACGGTTCGGCTCGATGGACTGCCCCGAATTCGGAGTATCGAATCGGGAGATCCGGGTGCGATCGGGCGCCTTTCTTGAAGATCTGCACGCGACACGGGCAACTCATCGGCTTGAGACCGTGCGGGTTGCTATCGTCTTCAATGGGAAACATAGGTATCCATAGCGTCTCAAACCGACCGCTCCGTTTCCGAAGACTGCACGAGATAATCCGAGGAGGCCACGCGCCGGAGAAGCCGACCTGGCGCATGCGGACGTGGATATATCCCCCCACGATCCGATAAGGAATCATTCCGCGCCGGCACCCCAAAATGGCGACTGGACTTTCATCTTGCCGGTAAAACAGATCCAGTTTTTTACCAGGCACTCGGTGGTCGACTTCGCCCATTATGTTCTCCGTTGACATGGGTACCAGTCGAACGGAGCATTAAAAAAGCCCCGTCCGTTTCCGGCGGGGCTTGGGGATCGCTTGAGGCGCCAGCCTACGACGTACAACCTCTCCCCGGCCCGCCATTGGCGGTCGTGGTAGTAGTCGTGGTAGTCGTGACGAAAAGTGCGCTCATGTGGTCAATCTAACCAGTCGGCCCACGCCTGTCAATAAGACATTCGAGTCTGGATTTACTTTATACATCTCATGATTCTTAAAAATCGCCAAATTGCATCGACAACGAAAGAATATGAAAGCAACAAGAAATGACGTAGTAGAAAGTGCACGGCGTCTTTATTCGCGAATCAGAGATCGTCCGGCCACGGTATGCACATACTCGCCGCCAGCAGTCCCTCCCAACGCCTGGCTTGAATCGCACCTCGTCTGGTTCAGAGTCGCGGCACCGCAGGTTCGACACTGTAGAACGTCACGTTGCGCAACCAATTCCGCCTTTACTTGAAAAAGGGAATCCGATCTGCTTCCGGCTCCCCGCCCCGCCAATCGCCACGTCAACCTGTTCGCGAAATCACGCGTCCTGGTCATCGTTTACGACAGACCGCGGTATTCCGTGCGGTCATCAGGAACGATCGTCCTCTGAATAGAGTAAGCGCTCGACATAACCCGACAACGTTGCGGCCTTCGACCGCACGCTTCGAACCGATTCGATAGCGTTCCACCGCCCGCGCGAGTAAGCTGCGCATCGATGCCGGCCCCGGGCATACCCCGGGAGCAACCACTGCGCAACACGAGATAGGTCTCCGCATGAATTTGCTTAGAACACTGATAGTGGGAAATTCCGGTTCGGGAAAGAGCTGGCTTGCCGAACGCATTGCAAATCGCATGGGGTCGCCCTGTATCGATCTGGATTCGATTCATTGGCTTCCAGGCGGGTACAACGTTGCTCGCGAGCGCAACGAGGCCTTACGGTTGCTGCGAGACGCCGCGAGAACCGACCGCTGGGTGATAGAAGGAATTTACGGCTCGCTCGTCAACGAGATCCGTAGCGACTCCACGGCACTCATCTGGCTGTGTCCCGATGAAACGGAATGCGTCGAGAACATTCGCCAACGGGGCGTGCGTCGTGGAGGAGACGCGGCGTCATTCGACGCATTGCTGGATTGGACTTCGACGTATCGAAGCCGTCAAGGGCCAAGTTCATACATTGGCCACCAGCGACTGTTTGGCGACTACGGGGCAGACAAGAAAATTCTTGGATCACGCGACGCGATAATGGCGTTCCTGGATCGCCTGGAAACGTAGCCTGCCCTCGTGTTTGCGAATTTCGGCGCAATGAATCGCGTCCATACGGTCGCGACGTACCGCAGGCCCGCTCGAGAATACGTCGAACGACTGCAGAAGCGCGGCATCGACGTCAGCTTCGCGGACGCGCCAGCAAAGCCACCATGCGTGCCACGGGGCAAACCACCCCGCGGCACGCGCCCTGCCGTTCGGCAAGGACGCAGCGCAAGCGTCAGGCGGCCTGCTTCATCGCAGTGGCCGCGGATTCCGCCTTGAGCGCGGCAACCGCGCCGATCGTATCGACGCATGCACGCGCGAGCTCCGCGCCTTTCACGAGGAAGTGTTCGTGGAAGAAACCGACATGCTCGGCCGATCCATGGAAATGATGCGGCGTCAACACAGCCGACAGCACCACCACCTCGGTATCGAGCTGCACCTGCATGAGACCCGAAATCACTGCTTGCGCGACGAAGTCATGGCGGTAGATGCCGCCATCGACAACCAGCCCGGCGCAGGCGATGGCCGCGTATTTGCCGGTTTTCGCGAGTAATTTGGCATGCAGCGGAATCTCGAACGCGCCGGCCACTTCGAAGAAATCGCAATCCGCTTCGCTCATGTTCGCGTGGCCCAGTGCATCGACAAACGCGATTCGGCACTGGTCGACGATCTCCTTGTGCCAGCACGACTGGACAAAAGCGATACGGGGAGCGGCAGTTGGGGAAACGTGGGAAATCTGTGTCATCGGCTGATCCTGTGTGAGTTGAATGGGCGCACAGGGACAAGCCGCGTACCTTGCGTACGCAACGAACCCCGCTCTCTCTCATCCGGACTTTAACCGTCGGCCCCGGAATCACACCGGGTCTGCTGACCTTGCCGTGACAACCATCCCCGGCAAGCGCTCGCGGGCTACGCGCAATCGCGCGATTACCGCCGGTGGGGAATTTCACCCCGCCCTGAGAACGTTCGCAGCACTTGGCTGCAGACGGAATCTACCACAGTCCTGCCGCGATTGTTTCTGGCTTCGATCGTCCTGTACGATCGCGCACGCGAACCCGGATTTTGCAGGCTGGCGGCTTACACGCTCCATGCCTCACCAGTTGCATCCGCCCATCAACGGGGCCCTTCGGCAGATTCAGACGGCCCCAAAGCGTGATCGGCTTGACGCAAGCGCAACCGGTTCATGGCAAGCCGCTGCCAGGTTCCGGCCACGTGTTCCGCAAGACTCGCGCCCGGATCGCTCCAGGTTTCCTTGGCGCGATTCCGTAGCACAAGAGCATCGCCGCATCGCCCGAAGATGCCTCCCGTCAGACCATCGCGCCCCGGCGGCCGGGCCGGAACCCATGCATCCTGGCCGACTGCGCCACGGCCGGCGCGAGCAACGCCAACGCCACCATCGCCCACGGCAACGAGGCGGCCCCTTCGCGCCCCAGCAATAATGACAGGGACGCGAATTCACGGATAGGTGTATAGAGTCAACCGATTATTCGATATTTCATGTTCCATCAATACAATTGATTCGAAAATACATTTGCAAATCGATATCGACTTACCTTCTCGCCAGGCAGTTTTACCGAACGAAATTGACGTCTCGATAGCGTTCCCGCTTCACACGATCGACCGCGGCTTGCGTTACATCAAGGCGCTCGACATTCGCCACTGCGACAGCTCGCCCAATCGCAATGGCGAATGCAAACACGGGGAAACCGCCTGTAGCGGCCAGGATGTAAATCGGCGACCATTTCACGATCGCTATGGCGTTCGATTATCCTATCCGGCATCGTCACGCGCGCGACCAGCCATTGTGATGCGCGGAGGCCCCGTGGACCAACCCGCCGCGCTCGCTCGCCTACGGCTGCGTGCTACTCTCGTTAAAGGCACCGGCCGAGACAGTTCAGTGGTGCGCGACCAGTGAACATCGTGGATTTACGCATCATGTACTCGATCTTTCCCGCGTTCATATCTGCCCTGTTCCTCGGGTTCGGCCTCTACGTGCTGGCCACCAAGGGGCTCACGCGCGTGTCCGTCCCGTTCGCGTTGATGTGTGCGTCGACCTTCGTCTGGCAGGGAACATGGGCGTTCCTGTTCCAGACGACCGATGCGAACGTCGCCAACCTGCTGGTCAAGGCAGGCTATCTGTTCATCCTGTTCCTGCCGACGACCTTCTATCATTTCGTCACGGAGATCGTGTCGCGCCGGAGCGAGCGGCCGATCATGTTCGCATCCTACGGGCTCTGCGTCCTGATGGCCGGGCTGCTGGTCACGAGCAATGATGTCGTCGATGGATTCCGCCTGCATTTCTTTGGCCCGTATCCGAAGGCGGGATTCCTGCATCCGTTGCACGTCGTGCAGACGGCTTTCCTGGCCGGCCGCAGCGCCTGGCTCCTGATCGAGGCAAGGCGGCGGGAGAAGGCGCGAGACGTCCGTAAACTGCTTGCGCAATGCCTCGTCAGCCTGGCCCTCTACTCGCTCGCGGCCACCGACTATGCCGTGAACTACGGAGCCGAGTTCTATCCGGTGGGGGTGCTGTTCATTGCGCTCAGTCTCGGGATTCTCGCGGCGTCGATCGTCCGCTATGGCCTGATGGGCCCCTATCTGCTGGCCGCGACGGTCGCACACGAGGTAGCCACGCCGCTGGCGGCGATCGGCCTGCACGCGGACGAGTTGCGGAACGTCCTGCCGGTGCTGCTGCGCGGGTATCGGTTGGCGGTGGAGCACCGGCTGTGCGCCGACGGCTTGTATCCTGGACAACTGGAGCGGCTGCCGACGCTCGCATCGTCGATCCGGCGCCAGGTCGACACCACGAGTACCGTGGTCGAAATGTCCCTGGCGTCGTTTACGCTGGACCGGCTGGATCGCCACGGCTTCGCCGCCTGTCCGATACGGGCCTGTGTCGACGCCGCGCTGGATCGCTTTCCCTTCCGGCCCGGCGAGCGGGACCGCGTGTCGGCCGACGCGATCGATCCGGGCCTTCAGTTTTCCGGATCCGACTCGCTCGTGACCTTCGTCATCTTCAATCTGTTGAAAAACGCCCTGTACGCGATCCACGCAAGCGGCCACGGGCTGATCGAGATCGGGGCCGATCGCAGCGACGGTTACTGCGTGGTGCGTTTCAGCGATACGGGACCGGGCATCGCCCCCGATGTGCTCCCTCGAATCTTCGACGATTTCTTCTCCACCAAATCGCACGGCCAAGGCGCCGGCATAGGCTTGAGCTTCTGCCGCCGCGTATGCGAAGCGTTCGGCGGCACCATCGCGTGTGAATCCGTCCCAGGCGTCCGGACCACGTTCACGATCCGGCTGCCGGAACCCGGTTCGCCGGCGGACCAGGCATTGCGCGATCCGCCGGCGCCCACCCGGCGCTATCGCATCGGGTAAGGCAGTCTCACCTTCAGTTCGCGGCCGACGGCAGGATCAGTTCATACGCCTTGACCCGCTCGATGATGCCCGCCGGAAACCGGCGGATCCGCTTGTCGGAACCGGCAAACACGATCTGCTGATACCCCAGCGACACCTGCCGCCCGTCAACGTAGAAGCGGAACAGCAGATAGGCCGAGCACTGCCGAACCTCGAACGTATTGAGGTAGCAGTCGACCCGCTGGAACGGAAACGTCTCCTGGACGTATTCCTG
Organism: Burkholderia paludis; assembly: GCF_000732615.1. Classification (GTDB taxonomy): domain Bacteria; phylum Pseudomonadota; class Gammaproteobacteria; order Burkholderiales; family Burkholderiaceae; genus Burkholderia; species Burkholderia paludis. The sequence goes on along the minus strand of NZ_JPGL01000035.1, from coordinate 44,298 downwards.
ATGCGCGCGCTTCGTCACGAACGACCCGCCGGCCGCCAGCAGGTTGTTGTGGATGCATTCGTGAAACCAGCGTTCACGGCACACGCCCTGCCATTCGAAATATCGTGCGAAATAGGTATTCATAAAGGCATTGGAATCCTTGAGGTAAATGTCGACCACGTGATGAAAGGTCTTTTCGGACAGATGGGTCGTTTCGTTGGAAAGGACGTGAAGAATCGCGTCTCGCGTCAGCATGGAAAACTCCTTGAGTCGCTACTGGCGGTAGCTGCGCATTCCTTCAACGAGAAGGAATGGCCCGATTCTCCCTGTGCATTTCTGCCGAGTGGCGCGATTGACACACGCCGAATGCGCGGATGAGTAACAGTTGATGCGCATCCCGTTTTCGCCGGATAATTGACGCGGTCGTGCAACGCGGCCGTCGTTTGCGGTAAAGCGTCTCCGGTACCGCACGTTCCTCTGCTGATTTATCGAGACTCGAATGCAATCCTTCGCTAGGCAGCCGGTGCTTTACCCCGTGTCCGTGGTGTTTGTCGACGACAACCCGGATTTCCTGCAGGCACTGCGCGGCGCATTTCCGGACGAACACCTGCACCGGTTCTTTACGCAGCCCCAGGCGGCGCTCGACTTCGTGTCGTCGCGTGACGCGGAGATCCCACCGGCCGCCGCGGACTATTTTGGTGCAGAGAAGAGCGGCGGAAATGCGATCGGCCACGATGTGCTCACGGATCCCGCCCGATTCGAGGCGGTGGGCGCGGTGGTCGTCGATTATTCGATGCCGGAGGTCGACGGCATCCGGTTTCTTGCGTCCATCCGCAACGCGAACTGCATGAAGATCCTGCTGACCGGCATCGCCGACGAGCGCGAGGCGGTGGAAGCATTCAACGCGGGACTGATCGATTGCTATCTGAAGAAAACCGACGTCGAGATGCCCCGCAAGCTGGCAACCGTGCTGGACAACGCGAAACGCAAGTTCTGCGCGGCCCGCGGGCACATCGGCCTGCATGAGGCGGGGGCGACCTACCGGGATCCGCGGATCGTCAGGCTGATCGACGAGGTGGCCGCGCGGGAAGGCATCGTCGAATACTACTGGCGCCCCAATCAGGACGCGGTGCTGATGTTCGACGCCGCCGGTGCGCCAAGCGTCTTTCTCGCCTGGAACGAGGAGGACTGGTCGTTCCACTGCGAAATCGTGGCCGACGCGGGCGGGCCGGCCGAATTGCGCGAAGGCATGGAAGCGCGCCGCATCATGCCGCTGTTCTGGCCATCCCAGGCCTATCGGCCGGGCCTCGCGGACATTCGCTGCGCGGCTCCGCTGCCCGTTCCGGGATGGGACGGTACGTTCCATAGCTGGACCCGTCTGGACGATGCGGCCGTCGAGCGCGAACTGCCCACGTTGGCAAAATGGCGTCACGCGTAAGCGATCGTCCGCTCAGCACTGAATGGAAACGGCGGGCAAGGCGGTGCTGCCGTCGGCTCGGTAACAACGTGAATCAGGGCGACACCTGTCAACATTGACAGTTATCATCGGCGCGGACTTTTGCTTTAATAGCGCCCTATTCCGAGGGCCACTCACTATTCCAATCAGGTGGCTCGTCCATTCGGGCAGGTTTCAGAAGCGAGGAAAAGGCCCGTCAGCGCGCGACCGATATCTACGTCGGTAAAACGCAGCGAAATCAACGGCCACCTGGTAGCGCCGCAGGGCTTCGATTGGCCGGCGGTACGTTCCCTGCCCGTCATTCGAATGCGAAACCTGCCGAGCAGATCGGACAGTTGGGCAGTCTGATAGAGCGTGTCACCCTTGCGCTACCGCTCCCCATCCGCGCCTTTCGAGGCTCGATGTAGTCGATCCTGCTCCGCTGCTTTATTTGCAACACCCCCAACTGCTTACGCAGTGTCCAGAGTGTTGCATCGACCGGTTGAATCCCCCTGACGGCCACTCATCAACTTGTGCGACTAGATTGTCCACAATCGCCGTTTTTGCAATCCGCCACATCTCGACACGCCGGTTCGCGACATACCGCAGTTCAGGCTTCTCATCGGCGCGTCACGCGCGGAGGGTCCGAATAGAATCGCTTTTTTGTGGCGGAGAGGACTCAAATGTTCACGCCGGAAATGGTAAACACCGGGTTGGGCGAGTTCGTTCTGGTAGCCAACCACAGCCTGGAATCCACTGAAGCCGTGCGACTTAGCGTCGAATACAACCGTGCGCGAATTCTGCACGGTCGGCCGCACCTGCCTTCAGACTCCTGGAAATGCAGACTTGTCCATGACGTCCGTGGGCAATCGGTGAGCGAAGCGACGCTTGATCGAGTCAGAGCACGACTCCGTGATGTTGCCGCCGTGGAGTTCAAGCGCTGATGGGCATTCAAGTCGTCGTTGTGGCAGGGAGCCACGCCGAAGTGGTCGAGAAATTGGGCAGCGTGGCTCCGTTCGCCGAGATCTTTCCCCTGCCGGAAGGTCGTTTCGGAATCTCCGTCCCATTCAAGGTCGTCGATGACACCGGCGAGCAAGTCGTGCTCGGCCGAATCTCCGCCTTCAGGTATTTCGATCTATGGGCGGGCGAATGGAAGTCGCCGACGTAGACGCTGCTCGGAAAGCGAAGGCGACATGTACAAGGCCGCCGGCATCGGTCGCCAGGCGGCCAACTCCTGTCAACGATTGATGGCTTACAAATGACCGAACTGACTGTTGGTCTCAATGCGTGGATTATCCAGGACGGAAACTACGAAGACTTCAAGCGCGGCGAGTCGTACGCGCTTGCGCTTGAATTCGGTGGTTCGGCATTGGCTCCGTCCGACGAGCGCGCAATGCGTTGCGCCCCAAATGGGGATTGCCGCTACAACGTTGTAGCGCAAGTGATATTCGCGACCCGTCATGTGTGGGTCATAGACTTCGGAGTCAAGGTCTTCTCCAATACCAGACCACCAAGATTCGCGAGAGTCGGGCAGTGGGTGGAGGGTCTGATATGGCTGGGCGTCGACCCGTACTTTTATAAGGAGCAGTTGCACCGAACACCGCGAATGCCGAACCTTTTCCTGGAATGGATAGTCATTCGAATACAACTGGATATCGCACGCCCGATCGAAAATAATTCCGGATCCGGAAAAGTAGTCGAGCGTGACCTTGATCCCAAGGACCGGGTCGATCGAACAGAAACGAATGTGTGGAGGGACGGTGGTCTAGCGGACTATCTCCTGTCACTATCGAAATCGTGAACCGGTCGGAGCGTCCCCTTCGGACGGCCATGAAAGTAGCATCCAGTGGGAGGCCCCCCCCATCTGCCGCGGTCGGCGATCAGCCAACAACGGTCCGTGAACTGACGCGTCCGGATTGGCGACAATCGGGCGATTCCCGGGGCGCCCGTCTCTGCATGGCGACCGTTATTCTTCTTCTGCCCTGAACTGAAAATGTTGCGTCTCTACAAACTTGTCCTCGGCCCCGTTCTGTTGATACAGGCGCGCAGGCTAAGGCGAACCGCGCTGCGTCTGCCGGAAGCAGCAGGACCTCGTTGCGGGAGTGAGGGCTTGCGAGACGTCCCGCAACCGGCATTGCGAATTCTGGTCGTCGGTGATTCCTCGGCGGCAGGAGTGGGCGTAGAAGATCAGACGCAGGCATTGGCGCAACCCGTCGCCAAACTGCTGGCCATCAAATTGGGCAGGCAATTACATGGCAACTGGTCGCAAAGTCGGGTGTCAACACCGAGGAGTCGCTGGCGTTGTTAAGGCAGAGCCAATTGCAACCGGCGGACTTTCTCGTGATTGCATTGGGCACGAACGACGTAACGTCGCAACGTTCGCCACTCCAGTTCCTGCAAGACTACCGGCGGCTGGTCGAAGAAGTCCGCCGTCGCACCGGCGTAGTTGGCCTGGTTGCAACAGGGTTGCCGCCATTGAGGATTCTGCCGGCGACCCAGCACCCGCTACGCTGGTATCTGGGCCGATATGCAACGCGTCTGGACCGTATGCTGCGACGGTGGATAAGCCAGGACGACGCCGCGCGCTATATATCGCTCGACTGGGCAGCAAAGCCGCTCGAGATGGCCCGTGATCGATTTCACCCGGGTGCTGGCCAATATCGTCGCTGGGCCGAACTCGTCAGCGAGCAAATCGTGGACTTGCTGGTCAAGCAGCGCGGTTTCAAACAGGCAACCATCCGCAGTGATTGTTGAGACCAACGTGCGTGCCGAGTGGTCGATATGGGCGGGTACGGCGCAAGGCCCGAACGTTCGATATCGAGAAAGGCAACGGGCCGAAATGGGTCGGCTACCTTCCTCCGCGTTCGTCGGTGTCGTGAGCGTGGACGTTCATGCGGCCTGTCGAATCGGCTAATGTAATCGGCATGACAAACGACCGGGATCAAAATGGATTTTCTCGAATTTTCTTTCGCCGAATCCCTTGAGTCAAATGACCATGAGGTGCGTCCGCTGGCCACCGGGATTGATATTCTGAACACGCTTGGGCCAGACTGTCTTGGCCTCGACCCTCCAGAGTTCTTTGGTCAGCCCGCACTTCGGGCCGGCGGAGAATTTCTTATCGGAAGATGCAGTTGCGGTGTAATTGGCTGCGGAGATCAGCTCGCAGACGTTGAGGTGTTCAGTGACCAAGTCGTCTGGCACCTGGCCCAAGGTCACCGCATCGTCTTCAAAAAGGAGCAATACGAAGCGGCGCTCGCGCAGGGCGCAGCGTCGACTCATTGGGAATCACCGGAGCGGACGGCTGAAAGACTCGTCAGTTGCCTGGACTTCTCCAGTCGAAACGAGCGTGGCTATGTTTTCCAGTGGGCCTCGACAAGAATCAAGAGGGGGCAGGTCACGCTTTTGTTTGGTGAAGGCGAGCGCCAAGTAATGATCGATGTCGGATGGAATCGTCGGGATCCAGAAGACGCCCGAAACAGCGTCCTGGCATGGATCGCGGCGGATGTTTAGTCCGTTTTTCCAGCAAACCTCTTGGTCGATCACTGAACAAGGCACGACCGCTTTCTGGCGTCGAAGTGGGCAAGTGGAAGGCCTGCAAAGGACCGGTTTCGACCGAGCGTATCGGTCGGTGGCCGGCCACTGCGAGACATTCGACACGCCAGGCCAGATCGATGATAATCGGCATGCAGTGCCATGAGATTGATTAGTCGCGTCACATTTTCCAGCATGCGCTCGTCAGTTGTCGTTTGGTAATTTCGAGCCGTCGACATGCGGAGATCGACATTTTTTGTTAATCCGATGAAGCGCCGAATAAAATGCCAGCGATAAAGTTCAATCTTCTCGAGAGCGTTCCGATCCTCAACAGGGACGCCCCGGCAACTACGCAAGTTGCCGCCCTTATTTATCTGATTTCTTTCTGTCTATCCCTGCGTCTTTTGGCCAGCCTTTCCTACGCCACCTATCTGCTCTCCCTGGAAGATTTCTCCATTTCTACCAAGATTTCGGGTAGTACTTTGAGAAACATTACGATCTTCAGCGTGGCGGCATCCGCAGTATGGGTGCTAGTGAAAGGGACATTGATTGCAAAGTTGTTTTATCGGCGACGCTGGGCAAAGAACGTTTTGTCAGCAATATCGTTACTCACCTTCCTTCTTCTCCTGCTAAGCCACTCGATGAATCCGGAGAACCTATCGACGAGTCTAGGCAACAATCTTGAGAACGTCGCCGAAGTTCTGGCCGTAATACTTTTGTTTACACCGAAAAGCACGGCGTGGTATCGATCCAAAGCGTAGACACCGACGAGATTCCAATCAGTCGAGCGTCTGCTTTGTAGGGAGTCAAACGACCATTCAAGGTCGAACGAAGCCAGTCTCAACCTGCGAACGCGCCACCACCTTCTGTCATTCACGATCGGGGCGGCGCGAACGGCATCCGACATTCGCGCCCTCGCCATGCGGCCCCACGAGGGAAGCGAGCCATCCCCCTTGCTCTCAAAGGCAGCGCCTTAAACCCACTGATCGTTTGCCACAGTGCGCTCGCTCGTTGCGCTGTCCCCGGTATTCACAACCCCGCGCGGCTCGATCAGCAGCAGTTTGACTTCGGCAGGCGCGCAGGGCTTGTGCTCGACGCCTTTCGGCACAACGGCGATCTCGCCGGCGTGCAACACGATAGTGCCGTCGCCCGACGGCCCACCACGAAAGTCGATTCGCAATTCGCCGTCCAGCACGATGAAGGTCTCGTCGGTATCGCTGTGTTTGTGCCAGACGAATTCGCCCTCAAGCTTGACGACCTTGAACTGATAGTCGTTCATTTCCGCGACCACACGCGGTTGCCAGTGCCCGTCGATCAGTGCAATCCTGCCGATCAAGTCGATCGCCTCGCATTGACCGCGTGAGGCGGGAGCCGTGCCGGCATGTGTTGATGTGGACATCGTTCTCTCCGTTCGGTATGGACATGCCGTCGAGAATAATCAGCCGCCCGACGGCTGTATTGAACGATTGTGGGTAACGACTCAACCGGCGGGCACGTTGCCCACGATCCGAAGCCAGCGCCCCGGAGTCAGACCGAAGGTCTTGAGGAAATGACGCGTCATGTGGCTTTGATCGGCAAAGCCTGCGTCCGCCGCCGCACTCGCGATCGGCACGCCTGCGAGCAACAGGCGCCGCACGGCATCGAGTCGACGCATCGTGAGGTAGCGATACGGACTCGTGCCGTAGAACGCACGGAAATCGTGCGAGAGGCTCCAGCGGTCGCGGCCTGTTGCGGCTTCAACTTCGTCGAGCGTGACTACGCGGGTGAAGTTTGCGAGCAGGAAATCGCGAGCACGGCGCGCCGCGAAATAATCGCCTCTGCCTCGTTCGCGCGGCATTCCCGCGACAGCGGACAACGCATGCGCCAGCTCCGTCAGCGCCTCGCTCTGCTCAAGCGGTTCGAGCGTGTCGCCCACCCCTTGCAGCAGGATTTCCGTTGCCGCGCCGATACGCGGATCCGTTGTCACGCCGCCTTCGAGGAACGGAAGCGCCCGGCCACCCAATATGTCCTGGATCAGTGCCGGTTCCACGTAAATCATGCGGTACCGGAAACCCTCGCCCGTACCCGCCTGACCGTCGTGCGCCTCGTCAGGGTGCAGCACGATGGTGTTGCCCGGCAAGCTATCGCGCCGACTACGCCGATAGCTGAAACTCTGCACGCCAGCGAGGGTACGGCCGATCGCGTACGTATCGTGGCGATGCATCGCGTAAGCTTTGCCGCGAAACCAGGCCTCAATGCGCTCGATGCCGTCGGCCGGCTGGGCGCGCATCACCCAGTCAGGGCTTGTGGATGCAGGCTTTCGGTGCATGACGACCCGCAACGGTAAGTGAGTGAAATCGCGCAAACGCGACGGGTTATTTTACATAGCGCCGCATGAGTGGCCCGAGCGTGGCTCACTTTCGCGTCGAACCGATCCCGTCGAGCGACGTAGATACGAAGCCGGCGTCAGCAACCCGGCACACACGGTTGCCGCACTCAGGCCTCGGCGCAGAACTGCTGATAAAGCACGGCCATCACGGCAAGCGCCTGCTGGCTCGCCACCGAGTAGAAAATGTTCTTGCCCTCGCGCCGGGCGGTCACCAACCCGTTTTCGCGAAGCACGGCCAACTGCTGGGAAAGAGTCGGCTGGCGGATGCCAAGTTGCTCCTCCAGTTCGCCGACGGACAGCTCGTCCTGCGACAGGCGGCACATGATCAGCAGACGATCCGGATTGGCAAGTACCTTGAGCAACGCGCAGGCTTTTGCCGCCGACGCCTGCATGGTGCGAAGGTCAATGGAGGGATCGGAAGGGCTCATCGGACATCACCATTTTATGTTTTTATAATCTATCAAAAGCTTATGTGAAATGCTTGGTTTGAGGTGCAAGACCGCCTGCATAGACTTCGTCCCTGATAACTGTTCCAAACATTATTCGGGGAAACGCATGAGGCTACAAGGGATCACTTGCGCATTCGTTGGCGTCGTCGTCGCAGCACCGGGCTTTGCGTGGGCCACCAACGGTTACTTTTCCAATGGCTACGGGGTCGCGTCGCAGGGCATGGCCGGCGTCGGCATCGGCCTGAGCCAGGACGCACTCGCCGCCGCCGCCAACCCCGCAGGCATCGCCTTCGTCGGCAACCGGTTCGACGGCGATATCAGCCTCTTCCTGCCCAAGCGCGGTGCGGACGTGTCGGGCAACGGATACGGCGTGAACGGCAGTTACGCCGGCAACAACCGCTCGATCTTCGCCCTGCCGGAATTCGGCGTGACCTACCAGTTTCTGCCGAACGCATATGCCGGCCTTGCACTGTACGCGAACGGCGGCCTCGACACCGGCTACGCCAACAACCCGTTTCGCGCGTTCGGCGCCTCGGGATCGGCTGGCGTGGATCTCGAGCAGGTGTTCCTCTCCCCGACGATTGCCTACAAGCTGTTTGACCGGCACGCATTCGGCATCGGCCTGAACCTTGCCTATCAACGCTTTACCGCAAGCGGCCTGCAGCCGTTCACGGCGATGTCGGCCGCGCCCGACAACGTGACCGACCGGGGCGCCGATTCGACGGTCGGCGTGGGCGTTCACCTCGGCTATACCGGCGAAATCACGCCGACACTGACGGTCGGCGTGACATGGGCGTCGAAGATCCACGGCCGCTTCGACAAATACAAAGGCCTCTTCGCGGACGGCGGTTCGTTCGACATTCCGGAAAACTACGGCATCGGCTTCTCCTGGAAGGTCACGCCGGCCTGGACCGTGGCCGCCGACTTCCAGCGCATCCTGTACGGCAACGTGAACGCGATCGCGAATCCGCTCGCCAACCTGTCTGCCGGCAATGCCCTCGGCTCCGCCAACGGCCCGGGCTTCGGCTGGCGCAATACCAACGTGATCAAGATCGGCACCAGCTACGACGTCACGAGCCATCTGACGCTCCGCGCCGGCTACAGCCATTCGAGCCAGCCGGTGGCCAGCACCGAGACGTTCCTGAACATCCTCGCGCCGGGGGTCGTGCAGGATCAGGCGACCGTCGGCGCCACGTGGAAGACCGATGCAAAGACGTCGTTCGGCGTGTTTTACGGGCATGCGTTCAGGAAGACCGTCGACGGCGACAACTCGATTCCCGCGGCCTTTGGCGGGGGCAACGCGAACGTGCATCTTTCCGAGGACGTGGTGGGCCTCTCGTTCGGCAGGCAATTCTGAGTCCGGCGGGCCGGCAGCGGCCGGCGCCCGCGCGCCTGCCCGGATTGCGCGACATCGCATCACGCGGCCTTGCATTGGGGGAAATGGAAACGATGGCGACATCCTTGACGCCCTGGAGCGCACTCGCCGGCGGATTGCTGATCGGGCTGTCGGCAACCCTGCTTCTCTGGTCCAACGGAAAGATCGCCGGAATCAGCGGCATCGCCCGTCGGTTCATCTGGGGGCCGCGATCCGGGGCCGCGTGGCGGGCAGTATTTCTGTCCGGCCTGGTCGCCGGCGCGGCCGTCTGGTACGCAATCGCTCGCTCGATCGGGCATGCCGGGTGGGCGCCGCACGCGCGCCCCGGATTCTCTCCGGTCCTGCTGATTGCGGCCGGCCTCGCGACGGGCTTCGGCACCGCGCTCGCCAACGGTTGTACGAGCGGACACGGCGTATGCGGGCTTGCTCGCCGGTCGCGTCGCTCGGCCGTCGCGACCGGCACGTTTCTGGCGACAGCGATGGTGTCCACCTATGTGGTGCGTCATGTGATCGGACTGAGATGAAGGCACCGGAATACCTGACGACCTTCGTCTGCGGGCTTCTGTTTGGCGTCGGCCTCGCGCTGTCCGGCATGACTCGCCCAGAGAAGGTGCTTGGCTTTCTCGACGTCACCGGGCAATGGGACGGCAGTCTCCTGTTCGTCCTCGGCGCGGCCTTCGCGATCGCGCGAGTCGGCTTCCATTTCGTACTGACACGCGGCGCGCCTTTGTCCGGCGGACGCTTCGATCTGCCGGCGGAACGCGCCGTCGATCGCAAACTCATTGCAGGCGCGGCGATTTTCGGCCTTGGATGGGGCGCGGCCGGGTATTGCCCCGGCCCCGCGATCGCCCTGCTCGCCCAGCCCGACATCGAGGCCGTCTACTTCCTGCCCTCCATGATTGCCGGATGGGGACTGTATCGACTCGTCGATTCAAAGGCGACCGAGCCGGATCGCAATTCATGACGCTGGCGAATACCGGCAGATCTACCGTGCATCGTTGCGCGCCCGACGCGCAATGACCGAGGTGGGACCCGAACGATCCACGCGGACAGGAAAGCGCGAGTGGCCGGAGCAGCCGACCGGTCACGGCATTCCGCCGCAGATCGGCACCGCCTGCAGAAGGCAACCGAGGCCGCTGTTATACTCGCACCGACTCTCCAGTAGCCAGGCTTGTCGGCCGTCGGCTCCGACTCGAGAAAGCGACCTTGACGAGCGCGACAGCCGGTACCCGCGAGCGAAACCGCGCCATGAATCCGGGCACACCCGTCTGGCCGGAAACCCGTCAACACCGGTTCGCCACGCTCACCCAGCGCGGGCACGCGGCGGCTACGCGAGTCAATTCAAAAGCCAAGGCGCGCACCATGATTCATGGCGGCCCTGGACAAAAAACAGAGAGCCTCGCCGATGTCGATTTCCACGCATTCCGATCGCAACGCATTCAGGGAATATCCGCTGGACGGCGCCCTGCTGCGCTTCCACCCGGCGACGGGCACGCACGTCCGGATCGAGAATGCGGCAACCGGCCACTTGCGGCGCGTCGCCCCCCGGGTCGCGATGTTCGGGATAACGAACAAGTGCAATCTGTCCTGCGATTTCTGTTCACGCGACCTGCAGCGCGAGAGCGTCTGGTCGGTTCAGTCGGCCGCCGACGTCCTGCGCGGCCTCAGCGCGGCAGGCACGCTGGAAGTCGCCTTCGGCGGCGGCGAGCCATTCGCGTTCCGCGGATTTGCCGAGCTGGTCGACATCCTCTACCACACCACCCCGCTTGCACTGAACGTCACGACCAACGGAACGCTGATCCGGCGCAGCACGTTCGCGCCCTATTCCGGCCGCTTCGGCCAGGTTCGCGTCTCGCTCTACGACGACGTGCGCTGGCGCGATGCGGGTACGGTCCTGTCGGACTACGGGCAAAGGTGGGGCGCCAACCTGATCGTCGATGACGCCGTGCTGCCGGGCCTTCCCGCGCTGCTGGCCGAACTGGCTGCGCTGGGTTGCCACGATGTCTCGTTGCTGTCGTACGTCGGCCCCGATTTGCGCCGGCACCTTTCGCCCCGCGGCCGCGCGCAGCTTGCGGACATCGTGCAGGATTCGCCGATCGCTTGCCGGCTGTCGGTGTGCTTCGGCGACGCGGTTCCCGTCCCCCGGCTCTTCGATGGCGCCGATGGGAGCGGCGACTGCGGCGCAGGTCTGGACTTCGTATCCATCACGCCCGATCAACGCATGCAGGGATGCTCGTTCCACGACGGCGGCCTGCCCGCGACCCGCGCCGAGGAAATTCTGCACGGGTGGCGGAACGAGCGTGCGCGCCTCGCGCAGCCAAGCGCGCGGCGCGGTTGCGCGCGTCGCGAAGCGAACGCATATCGCCCCCGGCCCACGCCTTCCGTCAGCGTGTGGCAGGCATTCTCCGGCAACAACAGCGGTGAGTGCGTGATGGTCGCGAAGTTCGAAACCATCGCGGATGCGGACGCCTACCTCGCCCAATTGCTGCCGTCCTGGGCGCCTGATGCCGAGTATTCGTCCGGGTGGCAGCACCTGTTCAAGGAAGAAGGCGTTGCCGGCCCGCGATTGTCGGGCGGCGGGTCGCCTCGCGAGCTGACGGCGCTCGGCCGCTCGGTGATCGCGACGGGATACGAAGCGGACGACCTGTTTCCGGAGCTGCGCGCGTTGGCCTGGAAGAACGGCGCGTATGTGGTACCGGGCGGCATCCACGCGCATGACGTCTTCCTGCTGGCGGCGGTACGCGCGTCAAGCGCGGACGACGCCCGCAGCCTGGTTCGGGTGGCGCCCCATCCGGCCGCCAGCACCTGTCTGCATGGCGATGTCGTCCTCGTCACGCTGGAATTGCAGGGCGATGGCGCGCCGGACGAACTCGCCGGAATCCGGCAGTGGCTCACGGCCTATGCGGCCGGTCGCCCGCTCGCGGCAGAAGTCGTGTTCGAGCACGTGAACGAGGCGGCCATGCTGTCGATCAGGAAGCGGCTCGGCGCGGAGATCGACAGGATTCCACGGCTCGCGCTGCAGTTCGGACGACACGAGGATTCCGGCGAGCGAGCGGCCCGATTCGGGCAGATGATCGGCGAAGGCCAGACAATCGTCGCCGGCGCATGCGTCCTGGTATCGGGGCTCGAGCGGCGCAAGCGGCTCGCCGTGCTCGCCTATCGTCAGGGCGCATATGTCAGCGCCGTCGACGGCCCGGAAGTGCGCGTCAGCGCCTATCTGTTCATGCCCGACGTTCAGCCTCGAAAAGGCCGGCGCGCGGAACCCCGGGAAATCGATATCGACCAGGTTCGCGACGCGCTGCGCCAGCGGTTCCCGAGCGACGTCCGCATCGACATCCGGGCGGGATATCGTCGAAGCATGGCGTTCGTGAACGTCATCACGGCAGACCCCGGCTACGCGTTCGCGCAACTCGAGCAGCTCGCGGCGCTGCTCGCTGCGAAGCTCACCCTCGGGGTCAGCGAGGTCGAGCCGCTGGCACTGGCCGTTCGACGCGTGATCGCGGACGTACGCGCCGGCTCCGCGGCGCGGCCAGCCGATGTCGCGCGCTCGCGTACTTCACCGTAACAGCGCAGCCCGCCTGCCGATGCACGGCGACATCCGGCGCGGCGGGCTGCCGGTGTCGCGCCCTTCCGTGCCCTCCCGGGCCGGCTCGCCGCATCGGCTCGTCGTCGCCCGCGTGTCGCGGCGAGCACGCCGGCGGCGCGCCGAACGATCCGCGACGGCCTAGTACGCAAACCCGATACGCCCGTGCCCCATCGGATGCGCGACGGTTCCCATCCGGATATCGTAGACGCTCGTCAGCACCTCTTCGCGCATGAAGGTGTCCGGCGTCCCCTCGATCACCACCCGCCCCTGCCGCAACGCCACGAGCCTGTCGCAATAGCGCGCGGCGAGATTCACGTCGTGCAGCACGACGACCACGCACAGCCCGCGTTCGAGCGCGAGTGTGCGCACCAGCGCCAGCACCTCGATCTGGTGCCGCACGTCGAGCGCCGAGATCGGCTCGTCGAGCAGCAGGCACTCGCTGCGCTGCGCGACGAGCATCGCCAGCCACGCGCGCTGCCGCTCGCCGCCCGACAGGCTGTCCGCCGCGCGGTCCGCGAATGTCGCGACGTCCGTCGCGCGCAGCGCTTCGTCGACCATCGCACGATCGTCGTCGCCGAACCGGCCGAGCGCACCATGCCACGGATAGCGGCCGAGCGCGACGAGTTCGCGCACGGTCAGGCCGTCGGTCGCGGGCAGATGCTGCGGCAGATACGCAATGGCGCGCGCCAGCGCGCGGTTCGCCCAGGCGTCGAGCGGCCGCGCCTGCAGGCGAATCGTGCCGCCCGACGGCTGCTGCTGACGGGCCAGCAGCTTCACCAGCGTCGACTTGCCCGAGCCGTTGTGGCCGAGCAGGCCAACCACGCTGCCGCGTTCGAACGCGAGATCGACCGGGTGCAGCAGCACGCGCCCGGCCGCTTCGAACGACACGCGTTCGAGTGCGAAGAACGGCGTGTGCGGCGCGGCAGCCCGCGTTGCGGCGGCCGTCGATGAGTCCGGCGCGCAAGCCTGCGCCGGTGCGGAAGCAATCGGATTCATGTCGGAGATACCATCGAATGCGGCGCCGCGGCGTCGGACCGGGCGACGATCTGCCCGTAGTCGAGCTTCACGCTGCGATCGGCCAGCGCGAAATATCGATCGTCGTGCGAGATCACCAGCACCGTCTTGCCGCGCGCCTTGAGTTCCGGCAACAGTTGCCGGTAGAACACGTCCCTGAAAAGCGGATCCTGGTCGGCCGCCCATTCGTCGAATACGTAGAACGGCCGGTCCTCCAGATACGCGACCAGCAGCGCGAGCCGCTTGCGCTGCCCCTGCGACAGGTCGAGCGTCGAGAACGCGCCGCCGTCGATCGCGACCTTGTGCGACAACTGCAGCGCTTCGAGCAGCGTGCGCGCGCGCTGGCGCTCGGCCGCATCGATCCCGAACAGCCGCTCGAACAGGAAGAAATCGCTGAACACGGCCGAGAACAGGTGCCGGTAGCGCTCGCGCGACGCCGCGTCGACCGGCTCGCCGTCGAGCAGGATCCGCCCGCCTTCCGGCGCGTACAGCCCCGTGATCAGCTTCGCGAGCGTCGTCTTGCCGCTGCCGTTGCCGCCGATCAGGAACACCGTTTCGCCCGGCACGAACGACAGGTCGATCGGCCCGAGCGTGAACGCCTCGCCGTCGCGCACATAGCGATGCGTCACGCCGTCGAGCACGATCCGCCCGAATGCGCGCCCGGGCCGCGCACCGTCGGCCGGCTCGCGCGGCAGCGCGGCATCGAGCTGCTCGATGCGCTCGAACGCGACGCGCGCGATGCTGATCGACGGAATCGCCGCAAGCAGCCCTTCGATCGGCATGATCATGTACAGGAACACCATCGCGTAGCCGGACGCGACGTGCGCATCGATCGCGTACCAGCGCGCGAGCACGAACAGCGTGAGGCCGATGAACGCAAACAGGACCAGGTTGCCCCAGCTCGCCGCCGCGGCATACAGCGTGTAGCCGCGCGTACGCTGCACGCGCACGGCCTCGACGCCCGGTTCGAGCATCTCGCCGACGAACGCGTCGCGCCGCGCGCGATGCAGCTTCAGTTCCTTGGCGCCGTCGAACAACGCGCGGAAGTGGCGCACGAGATCGTCCTCGCGCCGGCGCGAATCGCGCAGGTCGGTCAGCGCGCGCCCCTGGACCACGCGGAAGCCGAGCATCGCGATGCCGATCGTGACGGCGGCGAACAGCAGGATCTGCCACGACAGATAGCCGAGGTACGCGAGACAGCCGGCGACGACCGCGCCCTGCATCGCGATCGTCGGCAGGTTGACGAAAAACACGACGATCGTGTCGAGATCCTGCGTGAGCACCGACAGCGATTTCGCGCTGCCGAACCGTTCGAGATCGGGGTACGACGCATCGCCGATGCGGCGGATCGTGCGCATGCGCAGCATCGCCTTCGCGCGCTGGCCGAGCGACATGAACAGCATCTGCGACACGGCGCGCGCGGCGAGCACCGCGACGACGACGGCCGCGAAGCGCCAGCCGAGCGCGACGAGACGTTCGGGCGACGCGCCGAGCGCCTGGTTGATCAGCGCGATCAGCATCGCGTTGCCGATCCCGCTCGCGAGGCTCGTCAGCAACGCGAACGGCAGGATCCAGCGAAAACTTCCGGTCAGGAAACGAAACAGCGACATGGGGTGTCCTTGCGCGTGCGACGCCGCCCTGCCGCTCGCGCGACGGGCGGCGTGCCGCCATCAGTTGTAGTGGGGTTCAGGCTTGCCGTCGGCGTCATCGTCGCAACAGCCAGAGCAGGTAGGGTCCGCCGACCAGCGTCGCGAGAATACCGGCCGGCAACTGCTGCGGAAACAGCAGGTTGCGGCCGAGCCAGTCGGCGGCCACCATCAGCAGCCCGCCGACGAGCGCCGCGATCACGAGCTGCGAGCGCGCGCGCGTGAAACCGAGCAGCCGCGCGAAATGCGGCGCCATCAGCCCGACGAACGACATCGGTCCGATCACGATCGTCGCGCCGGCCGTCAGGATCGCGGCCACCGCGAACAGCGCGGCGCGCGCATGGCTCGCGCGCACGCCGAGCGCGGTGGCCACATCCGCGCCGAGCGGCAGGATGTCGAGCCAGCGCAACGCCAGCCACGCGAGCGCGCCCGCCGCCACGGCGCAGACCCAGACGGCGATCGCGGTCTGCGGCAGGACCACGTAGGTCGAACCGAACAGCAGCGCGCGCAGCAGCTCGGCCTGCACGCCGCCGCGCGCGGTCGCGAGCACGATCGCGGCCTGCGAGAACGCGCTGATCGCCATGCCGACGAGCAGCATCCGGTCCGGCGCGAAGCCGGCGCGGCGGCCGAACGCCATGATCGCCGCCAGGCACGCGAGCGCGCCCGCCGACGCGCCGCCGAGCAGCAGGGGCGCGGACGGAACGCCCGCGCCGAGCGCGACGACCAGGAGCCCGAGCATCGCCCCGCCGCTCACGCCGAGCAGGTCGGGGCTCGCCATCGGATTGCCGGTCAGGCGCTGCAGCACGGTGCCGGCCAGCGCGACCATCACGCCCGCGCCGAGCGACGCGGCCAGACGCGGCACGCGCCAGAACGCGACGGCCGGCCATTGCGCGGCGGGCGTCCATTGCCACCCGTCGATCGTCACCGCGAAATGCAGCGAGACCCACACGGCCAGCGCGAGCACGACGACGCCCGGCAGGGCGAACCGGGCAACGGAACGGCGTCGCGTGTCGTGCGTATCCATCGCCGCGCGCACCCCGCCCGTACGGACGCGCCGCAGCATCGCGAGCAGCAGCGGACCGCCGAGCAGCGCCAGCGCCGCGCCGGTCGGCAGCCGTTCGCCCAGTACGCCGGGCAGGCATTGGACGAGCTGGTCCGCGAGCGTGAGCAGCAGCGCGCCGATGCACGGCGCCCACGCGAGCTGGTCGCGCAGCCGGCGCGCGCCCGCGAGCCGCGCGAGCGCGGGGCCGCCGAGCCCGATGAAGCCGATCACGCCGACCGCGCTCGTCGCGAGTGCGCTCAGACTCACGGCGATCGCGAGCGCGACGAGCCGCACGGCCGTCACCGACAGCCCGAGCTGGCGCGCGCCGCGATCGTCGAGCGCGAACAGCGCCAGCGGCCGCGCAAGCAGCCACGCGGCGATCATGCAGCCGGCCACGCGCGGCACGAGCCATGCCGCGACCTCCCAGCCGTTCTGCACGAGCGAGCCCGCGCCCCAGATGAACACCGCGACCAGCGAGCGCTCGTTCACGATCGCCAGCAGCACCGCGAGCGCGCCGCCGTACAGGCTCACGACCATGCCGGCGAGCGTCACCGACACGGGCGCGAAACCCTTGCGCCACGTCAGCGCGAGGGTCGCCGCGATCGCCAGCGTGGCGCCGCCGAGCGCGACCGCGAAGCGGTCGCCCGCCACCAGCGCCGGCGCCATGATCGACGCGGCCGACAGCGCGAGCGACGCGCCCGACGACACGCCGAGCGTCAGCGGCTCGGCGAGCGGATTGCGCAGCACCTGCTGGAACACGACGCCGGCGAGCGCGAGTGCCGCGCCCGTCGTGATCGACACGACGACGCGCGGCAGCCACGCGTAGCGCACGACGAGCTGCGCCAGCGACACGTCCGCGCCGCCCGTCAGCACGCCGGCCCATTGCGCGGCGGGAAGCTGCGTGGACAGCGTATGGACGACGGCCCACAGCGTCGCCGCCGCGAGCAGCGCCGGCAGCGCCCACGCGCGCGAACCGGCATCGACCACCATCGTGCGCGCCTTCATCGCGCGCCCTCCTGCAACGCGAGCGCGAGGCCCTGCGCGAAGCGCATCGACGCGACGACGCCGCCGAGCGACGGCAGCGCGCCGAGTGTGCGCACGCGGCCCGCCTTCACGAACGGCAGCGCGTTCCACAGCGGGCCGCGCGCCAGTTGCGCGCCGACGCCGGCCGGCATGTCGAGCACCAGCGCCTGCGCATCGGGCTGCTGCGCGAGCGCCGCGAGTTCGGTTTGCGTCGCGCCCTGCGGATCGGTATCGCCGCGCCACGCGTTCGCGATCCCGGCCCGCGACAGCACGCCGCCGTACAGGCTGTTCTCGCCGAGCACCGACATGTGCCGGTCGTCGATCGGATACAGCAGATAAACCGGCCGCTGCGTCGCCCGGAAACCGGCCAGCCGGCGCGTCACATCGTCGAGCTGGGCGTCGGCCCGCGCGAGCAGCGCATCGGCCGCCGCCGGGCGGTCGAGGCGCCGCGCGAGCTGGCGGGTGGCGTCGCGCACGGCCGTGTAGACGTCGAGCCCGTGCCCGAACAGCCCGACGGTCACGGTCGGCGCGACCCGTTCGAGCATCGGGCGCAGTGGCGCATGCAGCGGCGTGATCAGGACGAAATCCGGCTTCAGCGCGCCGAGCACCTCGAAGTTCGGCTGGAACAGCAGCCCCGTATCGGCCACGTCGGGCGGCAACGGCGGAACCCCGTCGACGCGCTTGTACCACGGCGGGCGCGCGACGCCGACCGGCACGACGCCCAGCGACAGCACGATCTCGGTCAGCGGCCAGTCGAGCACGACGATTCTCGGCGCCTCCGGCACGGCAGCCGGCGTCACGGGCAACGGCGCCGCGTGCGCCGCGACGGCCGCCCGCGCCGCGCCGCTCGCGCAGCCCAGACCGCCGAGCGCCGCCGCCGCGCACCACGCGAGCGCGCGGCGGCGCGTCGCGCAGGCCGGCCCCGCGCCGGCACCGGCCGGTGCATCGCCGTCGTTCGGGTTTCTCGACACCGGGCTCACCATTGATAGCGCGCCGTGCCGAGCACCGTCCGCGTCGCGCCCCAGTAGCACAGCGACGACGACGAGCAGTACGAGATGTATTCGCGGTCGAACAGGTTGTTCACGTTCAGCGCGAGCCGCCAGTTCTTCAGGTCGTAGTGCACGCCCAGGTCGACCAGCACGCGCGCCGGCACCTCGAAGGTGTTCGCGGTGTCGCCCGCCGAGCTGCTCGTGTAGCGCACGCCCGAACCGATGCCGAAGTGACGCAGCGGCCCGCTCGGGAACGTGTAGTCGGCCCATGCCGACGCCGTGTGGCGCGGCGCGATCGTCGGCCGCTTGCCGAGGTTCGCCATCGTGCTCTCCGTCACCGACTGGTTCAGGTACGAATACGACGCGATCAGCTTCAGGTTCGGCGTGACGTTCGCGTGCGCCTCGGCCTCGATGCCGCGCGAGCGTACCTGTCCGGTCTGGATCGCGAACTGCGGGTGGACGGGATCGGTCACCTGCACGTTGTCCTGCGTGAGCGTGAACGCCGCCACCGAGAAGAAACCGTCGAAGCCCTTCGGCTGGTAACGCACGCCGGCCTCGATCTGCTTGCCCTTCGTCGGCGAGAACGGCTGGCCGCCGTAGGCCGAGCCGAGCAGCGGCTGGAACGAACGCGCGTAGCTGACGTACGGTGCGATCCCGTTGTCGAAGCGGTACGCGAGGCCCGCGCGCCACGTGAATGCGTGATCGTTCGAGTGATAGAGCGTGCCGGCCCCGGTCGCGATCGACGTCGTCTGCTGGTTGCCGCCGGCCCAGTCCTGGCGCATGCCGAGCGTGAGCACCCAGTTCCGGAAGCGCGCCTCGTCCTGCGCGTAGACCCCGAACGTGCTGAGCGCATAGTCGAGCCGCGTGTTGACGGGCTGGGTCGGCAGCGCCGCATAGTTCGGCTGGAACAGGTTGACCGTGCCGACCACCGCGTTGCCCTCGTTGTCGCCGAGCATCGAACGCTGGTAGTCGATGCCGAACAGCGCCGTGTGCTCGACCGGCCCGGTCGAGAAGCGCGCCTGCGCATGCGTGTCGACCTCGAACTGCGAGTAATGCTCGTTGTCGACGTTGCCCCACATCGCGACCGTCTTGCCGTTGGCCGCGAACGGGCTCGTGACCGACGTCTGGTAGTAGTGCTGGTCGATATGCAGATAGCGCAGCGTCTGCGACACGCTGATGCTGTCGTTGAACGCATGCTCGAACTGATAGCCGAACCAGTACTGCGTGCGGTGCATGCCGTCCCGGTCGGGATCGCCGAAATAGCGGTCCGGGCCGAGCCGCCCGTTCGGGTTCGCGTACAGCGTGCCGCTCGCGGGCACCGGATTGAACAGGCCGCCGTTCGGATCGCGCTGGAAACTGCCCTGCAGCGTGAACGTCGTGTCGCGATCCGGGCGCAGCGTCACCGACGGCGCGATCGCGATCCGCTGGTCCTTGATCTGGCTGACCTGCGTGTCGGCCGTGCGGCCGAGGCCGACCACGCGGTACGACACGGTGCCCGCCTTGTCGACCGGGCCGCTGAAGTCGAAGCCGAGCTGGTAGTTGTCGTGGTTGCCGACCTGCAGCATCACCTCGTGATACGGCTCGGCGGTCGGCAGCTTGCTCACGTAATTGACGAGGCCGCCCGGGCTGCCCTGCCCGTACAGCACCGACGCGGGCCCGTGCAGCACTTCCATCCGCTCGAGAAAATACGGATCGATGCGCGGCGTCGCGAAACGCGGCGACTGGTACAGATGCAGGCCGTCGAGATACGAATCGAGCGAGAAGCCGCGCCCCGACAACTGGTCGAAGCGGATATCGGTGCCGTCCTGCGAATAGACGCCCGGCGTGTAACGCAGCGCCTGGTCGACCGTCTGTACGCCGAGATCGTCCATCTGCTCGCGCGTCACGACCGACACGCTCTGCGGCTGCGTGAGCCGTGCCGAATCCGTCTTCGTGGCCGTCGTCGAACGGGTCGCGACGTACCCGACACCCGGCCCCGCCGGTTCCTGCGCCGACGCCGCCCGTACCTCGAGCGCCGGCAGCGTGCCGCCCGGCGCCGCCGCCGTCCCGTCGTCCGCCGCGCTCGCCCGCAGCACCGTGCCGCCAAGCAGCGTCGCCGCGATGCCCAGCTTCAGCGGCCCACCCATTTCCCCAAACCTCATTCCAGTCGCCCTTGCGTGTGGCTGTCGCCGATTTTGTTCACATGTAATGCAACTCATTATTATTTTCAGTCGCACTATCGTTTTCGTTCAATTGACACCCGGCAAGAATACCGGCTACCTTATTTCGCAGGTAGACAAAAAATGTTCAGTTTCAGCCAAATTTTGTCCGTTACTGAACAGTCCGTACTCACGCCTCTGATCCCGGATGAAGGAATTCCTGCTCAATCGCTATCCGCATGAACGGCGGCGCCTGCCGCGCCCCGTGATCGTGCGCACCCTCGCCTACGAAAACGGCCAGCACGAGCCGCGGCACCAGCACGAGTTCGGCCACGTGATCCTCGCGCTGCGGGGGGTCGTGCGCGTGCTGACGCCGTCGCGCAGCTGGACGCTGCCGCCGTCGCGCGGCGTCTGGCTGCCGCCGAGCATCGACCACGAGCTGCATGCGGTCGGGCGCCTCACGCTGTGCACGGTGAGCGTCGAGCCGGACGCCACGCCGTGGCACTGGCCGACCGGCCGCGTGATGGCGATCGACTCGCTGATCCGCGAGCTCGTCACGAACATGCAGCGCGACGGCTACGACTACCCGCCCGACGGCAGCACCGCGCTGTCGGTCCCATTGCTGCTGAAGCTGCTGGAGGAAGCGCCGCCGCTCGGCGAAGGCGGCTTGCCGCTGCCGCGCGACCCGCGCCTGCTGGCGATCTGCGAGCACATGATGACGGACCCGGCGAATGACTACACGCTGGACCGCTGGGCCGACGAGATCGGCACGAGCAGCCGCACGCTCGCGCGGCATTTCCGCGACGAGACGGGCATGAGCTTCGGCCACTGGCGCCAGCACATGCGCGCGGCCGAGGCGATGACGCGGCTCGCGCACGGCGCGAGCGTCGCGTCCGTCGCGCTCGAGCTCGGCTACAGCACGCCCAGTGCGTTTACCGTGATGTTCCGGCGGCTGTTCGGCCAGGCCCCCCATCAATACCTGTCCGAAGGGCGCTGACGCCGGACGAGGCTAACCGTCGCTACAGCGCGAGATAGCGCTGCGGCGCATCGCCGGCGACCTGCCGGAACATCGCGATGAACGCGCTCGGCGTGCTGTAGCCGAGATCCCGCGACACCTGCGCGACCGTCTGGCCCAGCGTGAGGCGCGTGATCGCCTCGGCCACGCGCATCTGCTGACGCCACGCGACGAACGTCAGCCCCGTCTCGGCATGCAGCCGCCGGGCCAGCGTGCGGCCGCTCGCGCCGAACTGCTCGCCCCAGAAGTCGAGCGTGAGATCGCTCGCGGGGTCGTTCATCATGTGTTCGCAGATCGCCAGCAGGCGCGGATCGCGCGGCAGCGGCACGCCCGGTTCGGGCAGCGCCGGCGTCTCGGCCATCACCTTCAGCAGCAACGGCGCCGACAGCGCGGCGCGGCTGCCGCGCGCGTATTTCTCGCCGTCCTCGGCAAGCGTGACGGCCAGTTCGCGCATCAGCGGCGACACGGCGATCACGGCCGGCTCGCGCCACGGCCACGGAAACGCGTCGGGCTCCACATAGACACTGCACAGCTGCCCGTCGCCGACCGCGTGCAGTTCATGGTCGATGTCGGACGGCAGCCACACCGCGCGGGACTGCGGCAGCGTCCAGGTGCGCGACGGCGTCAGCACGCGCACCACGCCTTGCGCCGCGAACACGAGCTGGCCGTGGCGATGCTGGTGCCAGATCACGCGATCGCCATTCCGGTAAGGCCTGACGGACGCGACGATGTCGTGCGCCAGCGGCACGCGCGCGAGCGGATAGCGTTTGAGCAGGAACGTCTTCATCGATCGTTGTCGCGAAACCGGCCGGCAGGCCTATCGCGAATTCACCTCATTTTGTCAAAAATTCGCTATCGATTGTCAGCCTTTCTTTTCAGCGACCCGATAAGCTCCTTACCTGGCAAGGCTTCAGGGCGCATACCCTGAAACGTCGGTAATGATTCTCGTTTACGCCATTGTCGCACGGCCGGTCGGCCGTCGCGCGGCGGGAGCGAGCGGCCCGACACGCATGCCGCGGCGCGCGATGCGCGGCCGAGGGCAACGGGGCCCGTCGAAACCCGTCTACAACAACGTCCCCCGGAAACCTGTCGTGCCCGCCATCGGCGGGAGGACGTCGTGCGTCTTTTCAACAGTGGGATGAGTGCAATGAGAACAACAACGGACCGCTCGGGGGCGCTGCGCGCACCGATGACCGGATGGCGACTGCGGGCGCCGTGCGTGACGCCGCTGGCGCTGGCGATGCTGGGCATCGCGTCGCCGTGCGTGCGGGCGCAGACCGCCCCGGGCGCGAACGGCGAAGCGCTGCCGGCGGTGAGCGTCACCGCGACCGCGCAGGCCGACGCGACCACCGAAGGCTCGGGTTCGTATGCGGCGAAGCGCGCGACGATCGCGGGCAGGACGGCGGAACGGCTGAAGGAGATCCCGCGCTCGGTGTCGGTGATGACGCGCCAGCAGATGGACGACCAGAACCTGACGAGGCTCGAGGACGCGTTGCGCTACATGACGGGCGTGACGTCGGTCGCCTACGGCGACGGCACCGCGTATTTCCGCGCGCGCGGCACCCAGCTCGGCGTCGAGTTCGACGGCGTGCCGATCGCGAGCGGGCTGCAGTACAAGCAGCAGTTCGACCTCGCGATGTACGACCGCGTCGAGGTGCAGCGCGGCCCGGCCGGCGTGATCGACGGCGCGGGCGAACCGGGCGGCACGGTCAATCTCGTGCGCAAGCGGCCGCAGGACCAGTTCCACCTGTCGACCGAGACGCAGGTCGGCTCGTTCGGCAGCGTGCGCCAGATGGTCGACGTGACGGGCCCGTTGAACAAGGACGGTTCGCTGCGCGGCCGCGCGGTGCTGGTCGGCAGCGACGGGCTCGCGTCGGTCGACCGGACCCGCAACAAGAACGTGCTGGCGTACGGCGCGCTCGACTACGACGTCTCGCCGCGCACGACGCTGTCGCTGTCGGCCGCCTATCAGGTGTCGCCGGTGTCGGGCCTCGACTACGGCGCGAGCGGCGTCGTCAACGCGTCGATGACCGCGCTCACCGGGCGCGTGCCGGGCGCCTATACGCAGAACTTCAGCCCGAGCTGGAACTACTCGTATACGTCGATGCAGGAGGTCAGCGGCAATCTCGTGCACCGCTTCGCGAACGACTGGACGTCGTCGACCACGCTGTTCTACCGACACGAACTGACGAAAGGCTATTACGCGTATGCGGGCCCCGGTTCGCTGCCCAACGGGCTCGCGCGGTTCGGCGATCAGCGGCAGCGCAACACGTTCGACTGGTTCGGCGCGGACACCAACGTGTCGGGACCGGTCAGGCTGTTCGGGCAGACGCATACGCTGACGTTCGGCGCGAACTACACGGTGATGTCGACCACGGCCCATTCCGGCTATGTCGCGCTCAAGGGGCCGTACGGCGGGCTTTACAACCTGTTCGACCCGAACGCGGTGCCGGCGGTCGACGTGCCCTACACGTACGGCGAGAACGACCGCACCGTGCAGTACGGCTTCTATGCGCAGGCGCGCATCCGTCTGGCGGATCCGCTGACGCTCGTGCTCGGCGGTCGCGAGGCGTTCGTGCAGACGCGTTCGCAGACGCTGCTGCCGACCGTGCAGGACTGGACGACCGGCGCGCAGATCGACCACCGCTTCCTGCCGTCGGCGGGCCTCGTGTGGGACGTCGCGCCGTGGCTGGCCGCGTATGCGAGCTACTCGCGCTTCGTGACGCCGCAGTCGGAGACGTTCTACGGCGGCGGCGGCCTGCCGCCGCGCACCGGCGAGCAATACGAAGTGGGCGTGAAGGGCAGCTTCCTCGACGGCCGGCTCGACGCGACGGCCGCGCTGTTCCGGATCAACGACAACAACCGCGCGGTGAGCGACCCGTGGCACCCGAACTTCTCCCTGGCGGAAGGCCACGTGCGCGACCAGGGCGTCGAACTCGAGGTGACGGGGCAGCCGGCGCCGGACTGGAACGTCTATGCGGGCTACACGTATCTGGATGCGCAATACGACAGCGGCAGCGACGCCTACCTCACGGACGGCACCGATCCGAAGCACCTGTTCAAGCTGTCGACGAAGTACACGTTCTCGCGCGGCCTGCTGCGCGGGGTGTCGGTCGGCGGCGGCATGCTCGCGCAGACGCGCATCACGCGCGGCGTCGAACAAGGTGCGTACGCGATTTTCAATGCGCAGCTCGGCTACCGCATCAACAAGCATCTCGAGGCGTCGCTGCAACTGAACAACGTGTTCAACCGCGACTACTACATCCGGCCGCCGAGCCGCTTCTACAGCGTGTTCGGCGACAAGCGCAACGTGATGCTCACGTTGCGGTCGGATTTCTGACGACCGGCGTGAACGAAGCGGCGCGACGCGCCGCTTCATCGGCGTGAAGTAAGGGCGGCACGCGCAAGGCGGGCCGCCCCGGCGCCCGCCGTCATGCGACGGCGGCACCTTCGTCCGGCCGCGCGCCCCGGCAACCCGACGCGGGTGGCATGCGCGGAGGCCGGCGAGAGACGGTGCCCGGATGCGCCGACGATGTTCATCGGGGCTCCTTCCGCCCCCTCATTTGCGGCACCGAACCCGCTCTCTCCTCCCGCCTTGCGCGCGTTCCACCGCCTCCGCGAGAGGGGCGACTCCACGCCGCCGCGCAATCGCGTCAACCGGACGACCGGATTCAAAAACAGTACGCTCGTCCGAAATCCGGATCTTAGTATGTGACGATATATCCTTGGACTGGCTTTGGCAGGGTCACTAAGATGCCGAGCGTACTGTTTTATTTTCGTTCGAATCGACGTGCCGCGTCGGGCAAGCTCCGGCACCGGTACGCCTCAGCCCTATGACCCTACTCACGTCCCCCGCCACGGGCCGCCAGCGACGCCCGCAAAGCGAACGTCGCGCCACGACCCGTCAGGCACTGATCGATGCGACGCTGCGATGCATGAACGAAATCGGGCTCGCCAGGACATCGATCACCGAGATCTGCAACCAGGCCGGGTTCTCCCGCGGCGCGCTGCTGCATCACTTTCCGCACAAGAACGACCTGCTCGTCGCATCGTACGTCGAGTGGCTGGAGGGCAAGCTGACCTCGCTCCAGCAGCGGATTCACAGCGCAGCCTCCGTGCGCGAGGAAGTCGCCGCCTGGCGCATCCAGATGCAGGAGACGTTTTCGATGACGCAGGAGTTCTATTGGGCGCTGCGCAACGACGAGGATCTTCGGGAACGCTTCAACGTCGCGCTGCTCACGCATTCGATCGGCGCGGACGTGAGCACGCACCTGCCGGGCACGTCGATCGACAACGCCGCAACGCCCATGCTCACCCGCTACGTGATCGCCTGCTTCATTCGCGGCTTGTGCTTTCAGGAACTGTTCGTACGGGACCGATCCATTCCGGATCAGGCATTCGACCATTTCGTCGAGATGCTGAGCGCCTTCGTGGAGCGGCACCCCACTTCTCAAACGTGATGTTCAACATCGGCTGATCCGATCTGGATTCAAATCGAAAAATGAAATTTCAATATATCGCACTCCTGAATATAAAAGACAGGAAATTCAGGATCCACGTGTTGTCCGCGCTGATGCTGGGCGCCGGATCGCTGTCGCTTGCGCACGCCGAGACCGACCCCGCTCCGGCCGCCGCCTCGACCCCCGATACGCGCGACCCGTCCGGCAAGGGCACTCGCCAGGATGCCGACAAGGCCAGGAGCCTCCCCACCGTGACCGTGAACGGCGCGCGTCGCCAGGCGCCGCAGGTGTCGAGCGGCGCGCTGGGTACGCGCTCCGACCTCGAAACGCCGTTCTCCACGCGTGTCGTGAAGCAGCAGGACCTGGAGGATCGCCAGGTCAAGGCGCTTGGCAAGGTCTTCTCGGAAGATGCAGCGGTCATGTCGCTCGGCGACACCTACTCGTTCAATGCCTACTCGATCAACGTGCGCGGCATCGCCCTCGACGATTACAACGGCTACAAGATCAACGGGCTGCCGTTCTACATGACGACGGTGGAACTGCCGGTCGAATCGTTCGACTCGATCCAGTTGCTCAAGGGCTCGTCCGGCTTCATGTACGGCTTCGGCGCCCCGGGCGGCATCATCAATTTCGTCACGAAGAAGCCCACCGAAACCTTCACGTTCAGCGCGGACGTCGGCTACAGTTCGGACAGCGTGTTCAGCGAGCATATCGATACCGGCGGCCGCTTCGGCCCGGAACACATGTTCGGCTATCGCTTCAACATCACGCACGAGCAGGGCGATACCTACAACGGATCGCATGTGCTGCGCAATTCGGAATCGCTGTCGCTCGACGCGCGCCTGGCAAACGGCCTGACCTGGACGTTCGACGGGATCTACCAGTCGCGCAAGGTCGAAGGCGGCATCCAGGATCTCACGCTCGATTCGTATACGAGCAAGGCGCTGCCGAATGCGCTGAGCGGCCGTACGAACCTGTCCGCATACAACGACACGTGGTTCAATTCGAACGTCTACTTCGCGACGACCGGCCTGCACTGGCAAATCAATCCCGTCTGGCAGGCGAAAGTCGACTACAGCCACAGCAAGGACGAACGCAGTTACTCCGGGCAATGGCTCGGGTTGCTCAATGAACAGGGCGACTTCGATACGTTCCTGAATCGCGCGCGCGGCTCGTCGATCTACGATCAGGTGCAGGCCACGCTGGAAGGCAAGTTCTCGACCGGCCCGGTCGATCATCAGGTCGTGGTCGGTGCGTCCGAGCAATGGCTCAGCAAGAAGACCGTGCCCGCGGCGCTCTACACCGACATCGGCGCGAACAACCTCTACCAGCCGATCGTCACGCACACGTGGAACGGCACGTATGACTACGGCCTCCAGTTCGACAACTTCAGCTCGCAGCAGAAGTCGGTGTTCGCAAGCGACACGCTGAGTTTCCTGAAGTACTGGTCGATCCTTGCCGGCATCCGCTACACCAGCTATCACCAGTCGTCGCTGACCAAGCCCGGCGCCACGGCCAGCGTCTATACCCTCACGCCCACCACGCCCACGCTCGCGCTGATGTTCAGGCCGCGCAACGACCTGCTGTTCTACGCAAGCTATGTCGAGGCGCTCGAGGACGGCGGAACCGCGGGCCCGACCTATGCCAACGCATACGATGTGCTGTCGCCGCTCAAGAGCAAGCAGTACGAGGTGGGCGTGAAATACGACGGCAGCAGGGCCGGCGCCTCGGCGGCGCTCTTCCGGATCGAGCGTGGCGCGGAATACGGCAACGCGC
Source organism: Burkholderia paludis (assembly GCF_000732615.1). GTDB lineage: Bacteria > Pseudomonadota > Gammaproteobacteria > Burkholderiales > Burkholderiaceae > Burkholderia > Burkholderia paludis. The sequence goes on along the minus strand of NZ_JPGL01000035.1, from coordinate 16,472 downwards.
AAAACGTCTATGTGTCGAACGGCTCCGAGCGTATCGAGGGCCTCGAGCTGAATGGCCGCGTCGACCTGCCTGCGGGGTTCCGCATCTCGGCGAGCGCATCGTGGCTGTCGGGCACCTATACCGAAACCGAGGCCGATCTCGTCGGCAAGCGCATCGAGGGCATCCCGCGCTGGCAAGGCGTGCTGCAGGTCAGCGATCGCATCCCGGGCCTGCCCGGCGTGACCGCGAGCGCCGAGGCGCACTATTTCGGCAACATGAAGGCCGATGCGCTCAACCAGTATGTGCTGCCGAGCTACACGCTCTTCAACGCCGGCCTGAGCTACCGCACGACGATCGGCGGGCATGGGGTCACGCTGCGGGCCGAAGTCGACAACCTCTTCAACCGCCACTACTGGGGCTTCCTGCAGTCCGACTACATCTTCGTCGGTCAACCGCGCACGGTCGCGCTGAACGCGAGGTTCGACCTGTGAGCGCCGTGCACCTGTCATGGAACGGCCCGATGCCGGGCGAGCGCCGCCGGGCGACGTATCTCGCGCTCACGACGCCGCGCCGGGAAACGCACGCCCACGATGCGGCTCGCTCGCGGGACCATCGAGCACGCACACCGGAGGCGCGCGGCCCGCGCGACGCCGCCGCCGTTTCGCCGCGCACCGCGCTCGCATGCGCGCTGGGCGCGGCGGCGCTGCATGCCGCACTGGTCTGGACGTGGCTGCACGCGCCGGCACCGGCGAGCAAGCCGCTCGTCACGCCCCCCATCGCACTCGAGATGACGGCGCCGCCCGAGCCGTTGCCGCAGGCGCCGAAGGCCGCCAGCGTCACGCCGCCGAAGCCGCTGCCGCAGGCGCGCAACGCCCATCCGCCCCGCCCGCGTCCCGCGCCCGCACCCACGCCGCTCTCCAGCACGCCGCCGCCCCCGGCGGCGGCGCCCTCGCCCGCTCCGGCGGACACGGCCGTGGCGGCGCCGCCGGCGGCGCCGCGCGCAATCGCGACGCCGGCCGCCGAGAAAACCACGCTGCCGGACGGCAACGCCGACTACCTCCGCAATCCCGCGCCCGCCTATCCGGCCATCGCGCAGGACTACGGCTGGCAGGGCAAGGTCGTCCTGCACGTGCACGTTCTCGCGAACGGCACGCCCGATCAGGTCGAGTTGCGCAGCTCCAGCGGACATCGCGTGCTCGACGACGCCGCCGTCACGGCCGTGCGCCGCTGGAGCTTCGTGCCGGCCAGGCGCGGGACGACACCCGTCGACGGCTGGGTCGACGTTCCCCTGAATTTCCAACTTGACTGACACATCAGGAGCTCGAACATGAATTCGCTCACGCTTACCGTCATCGTGCAGGGCGCGCTGTGGTCGCTCGGCCTCTTTTCCGTCGCCACCTGGACGATCATCGTCATCAAGACCGTCCAGCATGTCCGCGCGGCGCTGGCCGACGGCCGCGCCAGCGCATCGCTCGCCGACGCGAACGGCCTGCGCGAGATCGCCGCGCGGCCGCTGCCGGCCGGCCCCAAGGCGCGAGTCACGCAAGCCGCCCTCGATGCGCTCGCCGACGCGCACGCCTTCCCCGGCGAAACGCCGGAAGATCTGTGGAGCCGCCAGGACACGCTCGAGCGCCAGCTCGCACGGCAGATCGGCCACGAACGCCGCCGTCTCGAACATTCGCTCGCATGGCTTGCATCGGTGGGCAGCGTCGCGCCGTTCGTCGGCCTGTTCGGCACCGTGTTCGGCATCATCCACGCGCTCGGCGCGATCTCGAACGCGGCGTCGGCCAGCATCGACGTCGTGGCCGGCCCGATCGGCGAGGCGCTCGTCGCCACCGGCATCGGCATTGCGGTGGCCGTGCCTGCCGTGCTTGCGTACAACGTGTTCGTGCGGCGCGTGAAGGTGGTCGTGGCGCGCCTCGACGACCACGCAGGCGATCTCTACGCGCTCGCGCAGCGCGATCATTTCCGTCTCGCGCGCGACGGCGCGGACGCCGCCGGCACGGCCCCGTCACGCGCGGAACGCGGCGCGGCGTCGTTCGTTCGCGCGCAGGAGGCCACCGCATAATGGCCTTTTCCTCTTCCAGCCAGGACGACGACGTCCTCAGCGAAATCAACATCACGCCGCTCGTCGACGTGATGCTCGTGCTGCTCGTCGCGTTCATCGTCACCGCGCCGCTGCTCAACAAGGCGATTCACGTCAATCTGCCGAAGACCGAAGCCACGGCCTCCGCCGATCCCAGGAAGCCGCTCGCGGTGAGCGTCGATGCCGCCGGCGCCGTATGGTTCGACAAGCAGCAGGTGCCGCTTGCGCAGGTGGAAAGTCAGCTCGAAGCGCGCAAGCGGCAGGACGCCGATTTCGCGGTCTCGCTGCAGGCCGACGAAACCGTGCCGTACGGGCCCGTCGCGAAAGTGATGGGGGCGATCCAGCATGCGGGCATCGCGAAGCTGTCGCTGGTCACGCAGCCGGGGCATCCATGACACGCCCCGGCCGCTCGTTTCCGCGTCATCCACGTCGTGCCGGCCGCCGTGCAGCGTGGCGGATCGCGGCGTGCATTGCGCTATGCGTCGTCGCGCCGGCCCGGGCCGCGATCGCGCCCGCCGCGCCTCCCGCGCCGGCGCCCGGCTGGCGGACCACGCTCTCCGAATTCGGCGACGCCCGGCCCGGCTCCGCGTTGACGCGCTTTGCCTACGCCGATCCCGCGCCGCCTCGCGACGGCACGCTCACGCTGTCCAACTACGGGGAAGTCTCGTCCTACGATTCGTTGAACCCGTTCCTGCTGCGCGGCAACGCGGCGCCCGACCTGCTCAATCTTGCATTCGAGACGCTGATGCAGCGCAGTCTCGACGAGGTCGGCGTCCAGTACCCACTGCTTGCCGACCGGGTCGCGGTGGCGCCGGACGGTCTCTCGGCCACGTTTCATCTCGACCCGGCCGCCCGCTTCTCGAACGGCGACCCCGTCACCGCCGACGACGTGCGCTACTCGTTCGAATGCCTGACGAACCCGGCGACATCGCCCGTCTACAGCAGCCGCTATGCGCTGATCCGCGACGCCGTCGTGGTGGACGCACACACCGTTCGCTTCGAGTTCCGCCGCGCCGACCGTCGCGCGGCGCTCACGGCGGGCGATCTCTACGTATTTTCACGAAACTGGGGGCGTACGCCGGACGGCGGCACGCCGCGCTTCGATCAGCTCGCGACGGTCGAGCCGCTCGCGAGCGGCCCCTACGTGATCGCGTCGCGTGCAGGCAACCGCGAGATCGTCTATCGGCGAAACCCCCGCTACTGGGGCGCGAATTTGCCGGTGCGGCGCGGCATGTTCAATTTCTCGACGATACGCTTCCGGCTCTACAGCGATCCGTACGCGCCGCTGCAGGCGTTCCGCGCGGGCGAAATCGACGCGCTCTTCGAAGGCAGCGCCGAACAATGGGCGCACAACTACGATGGCCCGGGTTTCGCGAACGGCACGCTCCGCAAACGCGAATTTCCCGAATACGGCATCAACAGTGCGCAAGGCCTCATCTTCAACCTTCGCCGCGCGAAGTTCCAGGACGTGCGCGTGCGCGAGGCGATCGGGCTCGCGCTCGATTACGAATGGATCAACCGCAACATGTTCTACGGGCAATACACGCGCAGCCGCAGTTATTTCGACGGCAGCGAGTTTGCGGCCACGGGCGCACCGGGCAATGCCGAGCTGGCGCTGCTCGAGCCGCTGCGCGACGCGGTGCCGCCCGTCGTGTTCGGGCCGTTGCCGCCGCAACCCGACACATCGGCCCCCAACGGCCTGCGGCGCAACCTCGCCAGGGCCGAAGCCCTGCTCGCGAGCGCGGGCTGGCAGTACCGCGACGGCGTGCTGCGCAACGCGGCCGGCGCGCCGCTCGCCGTCGAGTTGCTCGACGACGGCAGCGGGATGGAGCGCATCCTGATGATCGTGGTGCGCAACCTGCGGCGGCTCGGCATCGACGCGCGCGTGCGCATCATGGACCAGGCCGTCATCAACGAACGGCTCAAGCATTTCGACTTCGACATGACCACCATGGGCTATCGCCCGGCCAGCATTCCGGGCGCGGAGCTTGCGCGCCGCTTCGGCAGCGCGGCGGCACGCACGCCCGGCTCGGAAAACTATGCGGGCGTGGCGTCGCCCGCGATCGACACGCTCATCGACGCCGTCCAGCGCGCGCCGTCCGAAAGCGCGCTGGTCGCGGCAACGCGTGCGCTCGACCGGGTGCTGCTCGGCGAACACATCATGGTGCCGGAATGGCACATCACGCATGCGCGCATCGCGTGGAATGCGCGCATCGCGCCGCCGTCGAGCGTGCCGCGGCAGTACGGCTGGGCCGACTGGGTCATCGGCTGGTGGCATCCGCAAGCGGGCGCGCCGCTGCGCAACGACGGAGGCCGCTCATGATCGCGTACATCGGCCGCAGGCTGCTGCTCATGGTGCCGACGCTGCTCGGCGTGCTGACCCTCACCTTCATCATCATGCAGTTCGTGCCCGGCGGCCCCGTCGAACAGGTCATGGCGCGCCTCCAGGGGACGTCGCTGCACGGCGAAAGCACGAGCGGAGGCGGCGGCTATCACGGCAATGAAGGCGTCGATCCCGCGCAGATCGCGGCGATCAGCCACGAATTCGGTTTCGACGCGCCGCCGCTCACGCGCTACGTGCGGATGCTCGGTCGCTACGCGCGCCTCGATCTCGGCCAGTCGTTCTTCCAGCATCGGTCGGTACGGGACCTGATCGTCAGCAAGCTGCCCGTCACGGTCGCGCTCGGCGGCTGGTCGCTCGCGCTCACCTACCTGATTTCGGTGCCGCTCGGCATCGCGAAGGCCCTGCGCCACGGCACGCCGTTCGACGTCGCGACGAGCATCGCGCTGCTCGCGGGATACGCCATTCCCGGCTTCGTGCTCGGCGTGCTGCTGCTGATGCTCTTCAGCGGCAACCTGTTCCTGCACGTGTTTCCGCTGGGCGGCCTGGCGTCGGACGGCTACGACCAGCTCGCCTTCGGCGCCCGCATCGTCGACCGTCTGTGGCATCTGGTCCTGCCCGTCACGGCGGCGGTCGCGGGCAATCTCGCGGTCGTCTCGCTGCTCACGCGCAACGCGTTCCTGGACGAGCTCACGCGTCAATACGTGCTGACCGCCCGCGCGAAAGGCGCGTCGCGCCAGCGCGTGGTGTGGCGACATGTGCTGCGCAACGCGCTGATCCCGCTCGTCACCGGCTTTCCGGCCGCGTTCGTCGCGGCATTCGTGAGCGGCAGCCTGCTCATCGAAACGCTGTTCTCGCTCGACGGCGTCGGCCGGCTCTCGTACGACGCCATCATCGGCCGCGACTATCCGGTCGTGCTCGGCGCGTTGTTCGTGTTCACCGTGGTGAGCCTCGTCGCGAAGCTCGTCGGCGACATCGCCTATGCGCTGATCGATCCACGCATTCATTTCGGCGGCAACGCCCCCTGACCCCTTCGTCCCTCATGGCTGCCATCACCCCTCTTCGACCGCCGGCGCCGCGCCTTGCCGTGGCCCGTTTCGCGCCGACCGCCCGCACGGCGAGCTTCTGGCGGCGCTTTCGCGCGCACCGTGCCGGCTTCGCCAGCCTCGTCGTGTTCGCCACGCTGTTCGTCGCGAGCCTGTTCGCGGGCTTCATCGCCAACGACCGCCCGCTTCTCGTGCGATACGACGGCGAGTGGCTGTTTCCCGCGGTGCGCACGTACCCCGATACCCGATTCGGCGGTACGTTGCCGACCGAAGCCGACTATCTCGACCCGTTCATCCGCGAGCAGTTCGGCCGCGACGGCAATCTCGCGCTCTACGCGCCCGATCACTATCGCTACGACACCGTGAACTATCACGCGGCCACGCCGTTTCCCGCGCCGCCCTCCCGGGAAAACTGGCTGGGCACCGATGCGTTCGGCCGCGACGTTTTCTCGCGCGTGCTCTACGGCTTTCGCAGTTCGATCCTGTTCGCGCTCGCGCTCACGCTCTCCGGCGCGCTGCTCGGCGTGCTCGCCGGCGCGCTGCAGGGCTATCACGCGGGACGCGTCGATCTCGTCGGGCAGCGCTTCATCGAGATCTGGAATGCGCTGCCCGACCTCTATCTGCTCATCATCCTCTCGTCGATCTTCGAACCGAGCCTGCCGCTCCTCTTCGTGCTGCTCGCCGCGTTCGGCTGGATCACGCTGTCCGACTACGTGCGCGGCGAATTCCTGCAAAAGCGCTCGCTCGATTACGTGCGCGCCGCGCGCACGCTCGGCCTCTCCGACCGGCAGATCATATGGCGGCACATCCTGCCCAACAGCCTCACGCCCGTCATCACATACCTGCCGTTCCGGATGAGCACCGCCATCGTCGCGCTCACGAGCCTCGACTTCCTCGGCCTGGGGGTGCCGCCGCCCGCACCGAGCCTCGGCGAGCTGCTCGCCGAAGGCAAGAACCATCTCGACGCATGGTGGATCTCGGCCACGGCGATCGCGGCACTCGTCATCACACTGCTCCTGCTCACCTTCATCGGCGACGCGCTGCGCGATGCGCTCGCCGTCCGGAAGCCGGGCGCCCAGGGTTCGTCACGCACATGAATACGCCCGTACTGGCAGTGGAAAACCTGCGGATCCGCTTCGGCACGCACCCGGTGGTCAAGGGTCTCGACCTGTCGATCGGGCGCGGCGAACGGGTCGCGCTCGTCGGCGAATCGGGGTCGGGCAAGAGCCTCACTGCGCTCGCGATGCTCGGCCTCGCCGACGGCGCCGCGGTCAGCGGCAGCGTGCGCCTCGACGGGAAGGAACTGCTCGGCAATACCGAGGCAGACTGGTGCGGCGTGCGCGGGCGCGACATCGCCATGGTGTTCCAGGAACCGATGACCGCGCTGAATCCGGTGTGGAGCATCGGCCGGCAGATCCGCGAAAGCCTCCTTCTGCACGCGGGCCTGCGCGGCGCGGCCGCGCGGGACCGCGCCATCGCGCTGCTGCGCCGCACCGGCATTCCCCAACCCGAGCGCAAGCTCGATTGCCATCCGCATCAGTTGTCCGGCGGGCAACGCCAGCGCGCGATGATCGCGATGGCGCTCGCCTGCCGGCCGCGCCTGCTGATCGCCGACGAGCCCACCACCGCCCTCGATGCCACGACCCGCCAGCAAATCGTCGACCTGCTGATCGGATTGCAGGAGGACGAATCCGGGCTCGCGGTGCTGCTGATCACCCACGACCTGCATCTCGTGCGCCGCTTCGCGCACCGCGTTGCCGTCATGCGTGACGGCGAGATCGTCGAAAGCGGCGAAACCGGCGCGCTGTTCGCCGCGCAGCGGCATCCGTACACGCGGATGTTGTTCGGCAGCGTGCCGGCGCGCACGCTCGCGCCGCTCGCGGCCGACGCGCCGCGCGTGCTGGAAATCGACGGGCTCCGCGCGGGCTATCGTCAGCGGGCACGCGGCTGGCGCGGCGTGTTTCGCAGCGATGTGTCGCCGGTGCTCGACGGCATCGATCTCCATCTGCGCGAGGGAGAAACGCTCGGCGTGCTCGGCGAGTCGGGTTGCGGAAAGTCGACGCTCGCATCGACCATCCTCGGCCTGTTACGGCCGCTCGGCGGCACCATCGGCTTTGCCGGGCTCGACCGCGCGCAGGCGTCGTCGCGGATGTCGTCGCGGATGGCGCGTGCGGCCCACGTGCAGATGGTGTTTCAGGATCCGTTCGGCTCGCTGCCGCCGCGCTTGACGGTCGGCGAGATCGTCGGCGAAGGGTTGACGCTGCATCACCCGCACCTGACGCCCGATGCGCGTCGCGCGCGCGTCGCCGCACTGCTTGCCGAGACCGGCCTGCCGGCCGACGCCGCCGCGCGCTATCCGCACCAGTTCTCCGGCGGGCAGCGTCAGCGTATCGCCATCGCGCGCGCGCTCGCCGTCGACGCACGCATTCTCGTGCTCGACGAGCCCACCAGCGCCCTCGACGTATCGGTCCAGCGCACCATCCTCGCGCTCCTGGTCGACCTGCAGCGCCGCCACGGGCTCAGCTACGTTCTCATCAGCCATGACATCGACGTGCTGCACGCAACCGCACATCGAATCGCGGTCATGCAGAACGGGCGCATCGTCGAAACCGGCGAGACGCTTCAGACGCTGCATTCCCCTCGACATGCCTGCACCCGGCAGCTCGTGTCGGCGACGCGCGATCGGCGTGACCTGGCCGCACTCTCCGTGATGGCCTCCCGTCCGGAGCCGGAACGCTGCGGATGACCGCACGAGCGCGCTGACATACGCCCACGGGAGGCGCCCAAGGTGGCATGCGGCGCCTGTCACGTCCGTGGACCTTCCCGTGGCTCGCCGCCGCGCGGCAGACGGCGCGACGGCGAGGGCGTCGACGTTTCGACGCATGGCGTGCTCCGCGAGGAGCGGTGGCGTCAGGCCGACAGGGTGCCGTGGAACCGCTCGATGTGCGCGGCGATGACTTCACCGTGGTCTTCCAGCGCGAAATGCCCCGTTTCCAGCACATTGAAATCGACCAGCTTCAGGTCCCGCTGATACGGATACGCGCCGGATGGCGGGAAGATGGCGTCGTTCTTGCCCCAGACGACGAGCGTCGGCGGTTGATGCGCGCGGAAATACGCCTGCCATGCCGGGTAACGCCCCGGATTGCTGCCATAGTCGTACAGCAGCGCCAGCATCGCGTCCTTGTTGCCGGGCCGCTCCAGCAGCGCACGCTGCAGCAGCCAGCTGTCGGGGTCGATCCGCTCCACGTCGCGGACGCCGTGGGTGTAGTTCCACTCCAGCGCCGCCGCGGACATGCCGGCTTCCCGGATCTTCTCGTAGCGGGCCGGGGACGGGTCCCGCCACAGTTCGCGCACCGGCCCCCAGAAACTGTCGGGCAAGCCTTCCTCATACGCGTTGGCGTTCTGCACCACCAGGAACGACACCCGCTCCGGTCGCCGGCTCGCGATGCGCAAGCCCACCGGGCCGCCGAAATCCTGCATGTACAGGCCGTACCGGTCAAGGCCCAGTTGCTCGGCAAACCGCTCGATCACCTCGGACAGCCGGTCGAACGTATAGGAAAACGCATCCGTCGACGGCGCGTCGCTGTGGCCGAAGCCGGGGTAATCCGGCGCAACGAGATGGAAACGATGCGACAGCCTCGCGATGAGATCGCGATACATGAACGAAGAGGCGGGAAATCCGTGCAGCAGGAGCAGCGTCGGATGCGACGGATCGCCGGCCTCGCGGTAGAAAATCTTGAGATCGTCGACGATTGCGGTGCGGTAATAGGTCATGAGCAGACTCGTCCAGGGCAGCAGGTCGGGAAACAGGCGGGATTGCGGGTCGATCGGCAGCGGGCGCCAGCGCAATGTTCCAGGTACGCCGGGATGCGGTTGCATCTTGAAACCATTTGCTTTGTAGCAGACTTGGTTTTACTATGCAACCGAATTTTCATGAGCAACCAGGATGTGCCGAAGGCGGGATGCGAAGACGTCCGGCCGGAGGCAATCGAAGCGCGGCGGACGATATTCCGGGGACGTTCCGGGATCGGAAGCGGCGCGAGCAGGAGAAGCCGATGGTCAAGCGCACCAGCCACAAAGACGCCAGTTGCCCGGTGGCGCGCCCCCTCGACGCCATCGGCGACTGGTGGTCGCTGCTGATCGTCCGGGATGCCTTCGACGGCCTGACCCGTTTCGGCGAGTTTCAGAAAAGCCTGGGGCTGGCCAAGAACATTCTGTCGACACGACTGCGCAACCTGGTGGAACACGGCATTCTGGAAACCGTGCCGGCGTCCGACGGCAGCGCTTACCACGAGTACGTCCTGACGGACAAAGGCCGCGGACTGTTTCCGCTGCTGGTGGCGCTCCGTCAATGGGGCGAAACGTATTTCTTCGATCCTGAAGAGACGCACGTGCAATTGGTGGATCGCCGACACGGGAAGCCCGTGAAGCGTCTGGAACTGCGCTCGCAAGACGGCCGCCTGCTCGGCGCGCAGGACACGGTCGTCAAGCGGGGATGAGCGCCGGGGCGGCCCGCGCGGATCGTCGATGCCGGGGTGTCGGGCGACACAAGTCCGCGTGTCGTGCCGTCGCGGCGATTTGCAGGCATGACGTGCGTGCCGTGATCGCGCGCCGCCATCTGCACCGCGCCATCCGTATCTGAAACACCCCGCAATCGCTGCCTCGCTACACGTGTCAACGCCGCGGCGCCGCACATCGTTTTTTGCAAGCCGGCATTGCGTTCGGGCCTGCCCCGAGCAAGCAATCCGCGCCCCGTTCATGACCCCGGAGAAGTCCTGCCGTGAATACCGTTCGCTGCCTTGCTTGCGCGCTTTCCCTCGTCGTGGCCGCCCCGCCCGTGCCGGCCAGTGCCGGAAACGGACACGGTGCGAATCCTGTCTTCTCGCCGACGGGCCCGGACGCAGCGGCCTACGGCGAGAACCTCAACTATCCGGTGGGATCGCCCCTGTTACGCCAACAGAACATGGTCGGAAATTACGCTCACTTCGACAGCCTGCATCCGTCGCATGTCGTTGGAAAAGCCGCAACGCCTTCGACACTCGAGCGCGCGCCGGCCGAACTGGGCGTGACCTATCGATATGACCGGCGTTCGCTGACCATCGACGACTATCTGGCGCGCAACCCCACAACGGGCCTGCTGATTGCAAGAGACGACACGATCCTGTTCGAGCATTACCAGTACGGGCGCACGGATCGGGATCGCCTGCAGTCGGACTCGATGGCAAAGACCTTCGTCGCGATGCTTGTGGGCATCGCCGTCGCGGAACACAGGATTGCGTCCGTCGACGACAAGGTGCAGGCATATGTGCCGGAGCTTCGGAACACCGGGATGGGCGCGGTACCGATTCGCGCGCTGCTCCACATGGCGTCCGGCATTGCCTTTACGCAAAAGTATTCCGGATCCGACGACGATACGAAGCTGCATCGGCTGCTGTTCTCGCCCGCCGGCCCCGGTCCCGTTGCCGCGATCAAGCAGTTCAACACGCGGGTTGCGGAACCGGACAGCGTGTTCAACTACGCCAGCCTCGACACCGAAGTGCTGGGTGTCGTGCTGACCCGCGCCACCGGCATGACCCTTTCCGACTATTTGCAGACGCGCATCTGGCAGCCGATGGGGGCGGAAGGCAACGCGAGCTGGATCACCGACGACACGGGGCAGGAAATCGCCAACTGCTGTCTCAATGCCACGCTGAGGGACTACGCCCGGTTCGGGCTGCTGCTTGCGCACGCCGGCCGGTTCAACGGCCGGCAGATCGTTCCGCGACAGTGGGTGCTGGATGCCACCCGGCCCGTCGCGCCGGGCTCGTATCTCGCGTTGGGCCGTGGCGATCTTCCGGGAGGCTATGGATACCAGGTTTGGCTGTTGCCCGGGTCGCACGGGGCGTTCGCGCTGGAAGGCATCCACGGACAACGGATGTTTGTCGATCCGGTGTCCGGTTTTGTCCTCGTTCATACCGCGGTTCGCACGGAGGCCATGGGATCGCCCGGAGAAACCGAACTCCGTGCGCTATGGAACAGTTTGATCGGGCAGGACGACAAGGCGGCGCCGATCCAGATCGGGGATAGCGGGTTGCCGGTTGGGGGGGCCTGACACGGAAGTGTTTGAGGCAGTACCGGATTCGACCGGTGAGAGGGATACCCCGGCGACCGCGGCAACGCCCGGACAAAGTCCATGTGGACAAGGAATACGACTATGCGCATTGCCGGGAATCGTTGAAGCGACGCGCATCACGACACGCATCGCTCGTCGTCGTATCGAGAGCAGCAAAAAGCTCGGTCGTCACCGCTGGGTTGTCGAACGTACCCATGCGTGGCTGGCCGGCTTCGGCAAGTTGCGTATCCGCTTCGAACGGGAGTTCGATACTCATGTCGCGTTGCTCGCATCGGCTTGCGCCGTCATCTGCTCACGATTCGTAGATGCGGGAAATACGCCGTCAGCATCTCGCGCAGGCTCATCAAACGCGCGTTGCCTTGAGTTCAGGAGATTGAATTTATCGAACTTGAAATCCAACGCAATCCTTACGTTGACCCGGCGTCGGGGCGTTCAAGCTTCGTGTCATCGACACTCACGCCGCTTGGGCGCATAGTCCGTTGGAACGCACCGCAATTGTCATCGATCCCTGCCTTACCATCGAACGTATCGAATGGTTCGTTCGATGCGATCGGGAGTTTCCGACCATGAAGGGACAATCGGTTGTCGCCGTACAAGATGTACGCCTCTCGAAACGGGTGGTTTACCGACCTCCAGACAATTCAAAGACACTCCAAAGGTCGAATAAACCTTCGACCTTTGGAGCGTGATTAAAACGTGGTTTTATGTCAAGACATGAACCAACGCTTCGTTACATCGACACCTTGTTGATGAATGTCCTCTTGCCATCCTTGTAGGTGTAGATCGAAATAACACCGTGCTTCAGGTCGCCCTTTGCATCGAAAGTCGTTTCACCGATCACGCCCTTGTAGTCGCTCTTCGGCATGGCCGCGAGAACCTTGGCCGGGTCGGTCGAGTTTGCACGCTTCATTGCATCGACGATGATGTAGACGGAGTCGTACGTATACGGCGAATACAGCACAACGTCCTGGCCGAAACGCTTCTTGTACTTCGCCGCGAACGCCGCACCGCCCGCCATCTGATCGAGGCCGACCCCGGCCTGCGAGCAGACGATGTTGTCGGCCGCCGCCGCGCCTGCCAGATCGGCGATACTGGCCGTGCAGACGCCATCGCCGGCGAGGATCTTTGCCCGCAGGCCGAGTTGCTTGGCCTGCTTTGCAAACGCACCACCCGTCGCGTCCATCGAGCCGATCATGATGGCGTCGGGATTCTCGCCCTTGATCTTTGTGAGGATCGCACGGAAGTCAATCGCCTTGTCGTTCGTCGCATCATGCGACACAACGTTCAGTCCGTCGGCCTTCGCCGCCTTTTCGAACTCCTGAGCCAGGCCCTGACCGTATGCGGTCGAATCGTCGACGATGGCCACCTTCTTGACTCCCATCGACTTGGCGGCATAGCTCGCGAGCGCCGGCCCCTGCTGTGCATCGGTCGCAACGACGCGATAGGCCGTCTTGAAGCCTTGCTGCGTGTAGGTCGGATTCGTCGCCGACGGCGAAATCTGCACGATTCCGGCATCGCTGTAGATTTTCGACGCCGGAATCGACGTGCCCGATGTTTCGTGACCCACCACACCAATGACCTTGTCGTCGACGAGCTTCTGCGCTACTTGCGTCGCCTGCCGCGGATCGCCTGCGTCGTCTTGCGGATCGAGTTGCAGCGTGACCTTGTTGCCGGCGATCACGAGACCCTTCGCATTGATCTCCTCGATCGCAAGGCGAGCACCGTTTTCGTTGTCCTTGCCCTGGTGAGCCGAGCCACCCGTTAGCGGAGCGACGTGTCCGATCTTGACAATCGTATCGGCCGAAGCCGTATTGCAAAGTGCAAAAGAGAGCGCTGCGGCTGCGGCACAGCCCGTAAGAAGCGATTTGTACATTATCGATATCCCTTGTTGGGTCAGAATTGACTGGCACTACAGGTACAGCAGGACCGAAGCGGTCCGTTGACACAGCCCGCGCCGGCAGGCGCGGGCAGCGTGACAGCATAGCGTTACTCGCCCGGATACGCACCCCGTCCCTTCGGATCGTCAGCCACCTGCATCGCATCGCTTTCCATCGCGACCATGCCCGAATCCATCACGTAGCCACGGTCGGCCGCCTGCAGCGCGAGGCGCGCGTTCGGCTCGACGAGCAGCACCGTGATGTCTTCCTTCGAGATTTCGCGCATCACTTCGAATAGCGTTGTCACGGTAGCGTGAGCATGTCCAGAAGGTGCGCGAGCGCGGCCCGCGATTTCATGCTGCGGGCGGATTCCGGGGAAATTCGGTGAATTCACGTCACGTCGAGAAGCGTGCGGCCAAACGCCCCCCACGCTGGAATTGCATGCGCTCGGTTTCCGCGCGATTCACTCGGCGAGCAGCCATACCTCTCCAACCTGGCTACCTGGTATCGGCGACTGCAACGCAGATCGAGCAAACTCGGCCGTCTTCTCCCAAGACTCCTGGTAAAGAGACACCGACACGTTCGCGACGACCTCATCGAAGCGCGACATAACCTCTTCCATCGCCAGCAAGCTCGCTTCGTCGAGGTGCCAGTCCTTTCCAGAGGCTACCGCATGAACGGATTTCTCAAGCGCCGATTCCGTCTCCAACAGTCGTGGAATATCTCCATCGCCATAGCTTCCGTCAAGCATGAAGAAAAGCATGTACAGCACGCGCAATAGTACGCACAACGTTTCGGCGCTACCATATCCGCTACGCATCGCGGCAAGCGACATGTGGTTTTCAAGCGATATACTTCGCACCAGCGCCAAGGGCAACGGCAAAAGCATTGTCTTTGCACTCGCTTCGTGCGCCATACGTTTGTTCATCATGCGTTCCCGCCAACCAGCTCGATGCGTCCACCTCGTCCGATCACCCGGCGACGTATTGAAAACCGCGAGGCGCAACCCGAACCCGACCATCTCCGTCCGTCGGAACGCTTCATCGCGCGGCTTCCACCCAACGGGCAATGTGATCGATCGACACGAGCCTTCGCGAGTCGAATACGCGCCGACAACCCGCTGCCTGGCTCCAATTGAGCCAGAAATTTTATGAATGTATTACGCCAGCGTGCAATTACATCCGTCTCCACGCGGATCATCCCGGCACCTTAAGCAACATGAGACCGGCAATCTCCTTTGTCAGCACTTCATGCTTGGTTTTTTTAATCATCAATGCAGTCTTTCACTTGGCGCGGGGCGGTCATTCGGCAGGCATTCTTCATAAAAAACGCAACCACCGAAGCGATTGCGAAAGATACTCGATTCCGGGTGTATCGGGCACCGCCAAAATCTCTCTAATAGAACCAGTTCAACGAGTCGGGAGCCAGCGACGCCGTATTGTCAAGCTTGACCGGTTTTGGCCGACACGCGCCCGGACAGCGTCTCGCCCGAGCGCGACTGCGTGGCACTACCCTTGGCGCGCAATTCTGTCCCGACGCCGGCAAGCATCGAAATCTTCGACGTCCTGATCAGGCTTGTGTGACTCGTATGAAGAAATACGCTTGGGTAAATCCTGCCTTCTTTCCACTTCGGCGCGTTCACGCTCGCGAGCTCGTTTGGGGAGCAAGGACTGCGGACGCTGGCGATCTCATGACTGAACGTAACAGTCCGGACAGATTGGCGAACGATCCTACCAGCGCGCTACTATCCCGACTGTCAAGAAAGTTCAGGCCACTGCTTGTATCGCTTTCCAACGGAGCATGAACCTGGGCGGGGCCGCGCTGACTCTTGTCCCGTGTCGATGGCGCGTTTCCAATCGCAATCAGCCTGTTGTTGACCAGACATGCGCGAGTTGACCGACACTGCAACACCGGGGTGGATGCTCGTCCATTTGAGCGAATCGCAATTCCGTGCCCTGAACCAGGTACGCGCTGGCCTCGATGCTTCGGCACCAATCCGGCCGGTTTCCGAGGCGACGTAGTGCAGTTGAAAGACACTTTTTGCAATGTCGATTCCAGCACGCGTAGCATTCACTCCGGATCGTCCGGTTGTCGGGAAATGCGTGCATTTTCCACCTGGGCACATCGATGCCGTTGGCCCGCGGGGATCCACTGCCCTTTGATCTGCATTCGCGAGCGGGACGCGTTCATATCACTAGTTCAAAAACCCGGTGGGGAAGCCACTTACGTTCCCGGCAGGCCGTTACTCCTGGTTGCCTGAATCGACAAGGACGTGAAGATGAATATGCTGGCGCCGTTTGCATGTTCAAGCACCTGTGACACATACCGCTTTTGCCGCAATAGCTCAGATCAAGAATGCTGCGTCGTACGCCTCAAAATGTTCCAGCAGACGAGAGCGCAGCCAAGTTTCAAGAACGCTTCGTGAATGTCGGCTCGGCGATCGAATCGGATACGAAGACGCCGGAATTTGTGGAGCCGCGAGTGTGCCCGTTCGACTAGCCTGCGGAATTCGGCCGGATCGCAGCCATGTTCAGTCCTGCGTCGCGCGATCACCGGCCTGATGCCACGATCACGCAAGCGCTGGCGATAGGTGTCCGGGTCGTAGCCGCGATCGCCGTGGATGACCGTGGGCTCGCGAAGTGGTCTGCCGCGCGTGCCGCGAATCGGGGGGATGGCGTCGACCCATGGCAAGGCTGAACGCTTCGTCCAGTCGGCGCTACGTGAGCGGGCCTACGCATGGACGTACCCAAGCTCGGCCCATCGTATTGAAGCCTTGGCGAGTTGGCAGCATCACTGCAACCGGCATCGCGCTCATGGCGCCACCGACGGTGTCGCGCCGATGGCCAGACTTCCCGCGCCGAGAAACAACCTCTCGACGCTTCACGGCTGATATGACTCCCGCTGTCAATTGGGATCGGTTTTCAGTTCTCTCTGAGAGGTTCCATTCGAATTTCCTGAGGGCGGCGTAGCAGTACGTCTCGACGGTGGATCACGCTGATATCCGCGGATTGGCTACCGCATTACAGAGGTC
>NZ_JPGL01000034.1 GCF_000732615.1 Burkholderia paludis | reverse complement strand
GGGCGGACGCCGATCTCGTCCATTGGCGGGCCCCCGGGCGCGCCTCCCCGCCCCGCCCGTCGAATCCGGCCTCGAAATGATCGGCCGGGAAATCCGGCGGGCTCTCGCCGCGCAGGAACGCGTCCCGCTGGCGTCGCAGGTACGCGTCGTTCTTCGCGCATCCGGGCGCGGCGGCGATGTACATCACGTTGCTGTCGTGCGTGCCGCCGTGCGCGTCCTCCACCGCGTGCACGACGTCGCCGTGCCAGAACACCGCGTCGCCCGGCTCCATGTGCGGGATCGGCACCAGCGCGTCGAGCAGCAGCGCGTGCCATTCGGGCCGGATCGACAGCGCGCGGCCCGGGCGCGCGCCGCACAGATCGTCGTCCGCGACATCGTCCTGCAACGCGCGCAGCACGACATAGGCCATCGCGTTCGCGACCGGAATCAACTGCAGCGTGCCGTCGCCGGGCCCCTGCGGCGTCAGCGCGGTCCAGCCCTGGAACGTGCGGAACATCGAACACACGGCCGGCGACGGGATCTCCTCGGCCTCCGGACGGAACGCGGCGTCAAACGGATCGTAGTCGCGCCAGCGGCCCGCCAGCACGTGACGGTAGACCTGCCGGAAGTTCGCGCCGAGCCAGCGTTCGACCGACCCGCCGTCGACATGCGGCGACAGCCCGAGCGACGCCGAACCGGGCGGCCGGCGGCGAATCCGGTCCGCATAGGCGGGCACCCGCTCGGGATCGAAGTGCGTGCGCGCGCCGTCCGCGTGCCGCCACAGCCGGTTCAGGAACACGCGCGCCTGCGTCAGGGCCGGCGACTGGCGTGCGGCCACCTGCGGCCGCGACCAGTAGACGCCGTAGATCTGCGGCTTGCCCGACGCGAGGTTGCCGAAATAGCGATCCTCCGCGCGTGCATGCAACCGCTCGGCAAAGCGGTTCGCGTCCAGATAGGCGCCGATCTCGTCGTTCCAGTCGCGCGCCTGCCGCGCATCGAACACGCCGCGGATCACGACCGCGCCCCGGGTGCGGATCGCATCGATCGCGTGCGGCGCGACGGCGCCGCCGGCGAGATCCGCGAACGGCACCACCGGAATCGCGTCATGGCCATGCGCATGCGCGCGGCGGATCGCGTCGACCTGCCGCGCGATGTCGCCCTCCAGTTCGCGGAACGTGGCCGCGTAACCCGGCAGGCCGGCGCGCAGCGCCCGTTTCGCCGCGCGGATCGCGGCAGGCAGATCGTCAATCGTCAGTTGCATCGGGGTCTCCTCGCCGGCATGGGTCGCGACGTGCAGCCAGCGTACGGCCGGCGCTTCGCGGCGATCACCTCTATCCCGCCAACTATCGATACAATCCTGACAACCGTGCGTCACTCGGGACGATGGCAGACCACGCAGAGCTTGTTGCCGTCCGGGTCGCGGAAATACGCGCCGTAGTAGTCGCGGTGATAGTCCGGCCGCAGGCCGGGCGGCCCTTCGCAGGCGCCGCCGTGGCGCAGCGCGAGCGCATGGCAGCGATCGACGTGCGCGCGTGTCGGCGCGACGAACGCGATCGTGTGGCCATTGCCCGGTTCGGGTGCGCGGCCGTCGAGCGGCAGGCCGAAGAAGAACAGCGGGCGATCCGCGTCGGCCGGCATCCAGCCCGACCAGCCGTCCGGCTCGCGAAACTTCAGGCGCAGCCCGAGTTCGGTGAACAGCGGCGCGTAGAAATCGTAGGCGCGCGCCGTATCGCTCACGCCCACGCAGACATGTGAAAACATCGCATCGCTCCGTCGTGAAGAGTGCTCACGATCATGCCACGGCTCGATGCCCGACCTTGCCCGGAGGCCGCGATGAAACCGCAGTACGAGCACGTGACGTTCGCCCCCGGCTGTTCGATCCGCGTGTATCACCGGCAGCTCGCGCGCATTCCGTTCGAATGGCATCGCCACCCCGAGTACGAACTGACGCTGACGCTCAACAGCCGCGGCCGGCGCTTCATCGGCGATCATGTCGCGCGCTACGCGGACGACGACCTGGTGCTGGTGCCGCCCAACCTGCCGCATACCTGGTCGTCGAACGCGCGCATCGATCGCGACGCACCCGAAGTCGCGGTCGTCATCTGGTTCGACGGCGACTGGGTGCGCCGGCTCGCCGATTGCTGCCCCGAATACGCGCCGTTGCGCTCGCTATTGCGCCGGGCCGCGCCCGGCCTGCGCTTCGACGCGGATGCCGCCCGCGCGATGCGCGCGGCGCTGCCGCGACTGCTCGATCCGTCGCCGCGCGCGCGGCTCGCGGCCGCGCTCGACACGCTCGCCGGTCTCGCGGAAGCCGGCGGCGAGCCGCTCGCCACCGCGTACGCCCGAGAGAGCGCCGACGGCGCGCCGCCGCACGCCGACGCGACGGCGCCCGAAGCCGAACGCCTGGACCGCGTGCTCGACGCGATCGACCGGCACTTCCACGAGCCGCTGCGCATCGACGCGCTCGCCGCTGCCGCGCACCTGTCCGAACGCACGCTGCAGCGCCTGTTCGTCCGGCATCTCGGCGAAAGCGTCGGCCGCTACGTGCAGCGGCTGCGGCTCGCGCACGCGTGCCGTCACCTCGTCGGCACCGACTGGCCGATCGCGACGGTGGCCGCGCGCTGCGGCATCCCGAATCCCGCGAACTTCAACCGCCAGTTCCTCGCCGCGCGCGGGATGACGCCTCGCGCATACCGGCAGTTTTTCGCGCGGCACGGCCGCGCGCCCGACGACGATGCGCCGGCGCTCGACACCCGCCCGCCGTCGCTGGAGCGCCGCGCCGATCCGGCGCGCAAATGAAAACACCCCGACGGGGTGACCCGCCGGGGTGTCGTGGCGTTGCGTTCCACCCGGCGCGAGCGGCCTGCCGGCCGTTCGCGCCGCGCACGGCTTAACGTGCGTTGAGCGGCTTCGCTTCGCGCGGCGTATCGCCGATGAACAGCTGACGCGGACGGCCGATCTTCTGTTCCGGATCGCCGATCATTTCGTTCCACTGTGCGATCCAGCCGACCGTACGTGCCATCGCGAAGATACACGTGAACATCGACGTCGGGATGCCCAGCGCGCGCTGGACGATGCCCGAGTAGAAATCGACGTTCGGGTACAGCTTGCGCGACACGAAGTATTCGTCTTCCAGCGCGATCTTCTCGAGCTGCATCGCGAGCTTGAACAGCGGGTCGTCGTGCAGGCCCAGTTCGTTCAGCACTTCGTAGCACGTCTCGCGCATCAGCTTCGCACGCGGGTCGTAGTTCTTGTACACGCGGTGGCCGAAGCCCATCAGCTTCACGCCCGAATTCTTGTCCTTCACCTGCTTGATGAATTCGGGGATGTTGTCCGGCGAACCGATCTGCTCGAGCATGTTCAGCGCGGCTTCGTTCGCACCGCCGTGCGCCGGGCCCCACAGACAGGCGATACCGGCCGCGATACATGCGAACGGGTTCGCGCCCGACGAGCCGGCCAGACGGACGGTCGACGTCGATGCGTTCTGCTCGTGGTCGGCGTGCAGGATCAGGATGCGGTCGAGTGCGCGAACCAGCACGTCGTTGACCTTGTACTCTTCGCACGGGTTCGAGAACATCATGTGCATGAAGTTCGCGCTGTACGACAGCGAGTTCTTCGGATACACGAACGGCTGGCCGATGCTGTACTTGTACGCCATCGCGACGAGCGTCGGCAGCTTCGCGATCATGCGGATCGCCGACACTTCACGGTGACGCGGATCGTTGATGTCGAGCGAGTCGTGGTAGAACGCCGACAGCGCGCCGACTGCGGCGACCAGGATCGCCATCGGGTGTGCGTCGCGGCGGAAGCCACGGAAGAAGAAGTGCATCTGCTCGTGCACCATCGTGTGCTTCGTGACGGTGTCGACGAATTCCTTCTTCTGCGCCGCGTTCGGCAGCTCGCCCTTCAGCAGCAGGTAGCAGCTTTCGAGGAAGTCCGCGTTCTGCGCGAGGTTGTCGATCGGGTAGCCGCGGTACAGCAGCTCGCCCTTGTCGCCGTCGATGTACGTGATCGCCGAATTGCAAGCTGCCGTCGACATGAAGCCCGGGTCGTACGTGAACTTGCCGGTCTGACCGTACAGCTTGCGGATGTCGATTACGTCCGGGCCCATCGTGCCCTTGTAGATCGGCAGTTCGACGCTCGGCGAGTTGTCGCTGAACGATAGCGTGGCTTTAACATCAGACGGAGTCATGGCACATCCTCAATCGAAATAAAGAAACGGGATTCGATAACGGGCGTAACGCGTTACACGTTGCGCAGCATCTCCAACAGCCGGTGAATATCCGGGCTGTCTAGGTCGCCTTCTGGTTCCTTGCGCGCGAGGAGCAAGTCCATCAGGTCGTTGTCGCTCAGATCGAGCAGGCGCGACAACGCGCCTACGTCTGCATCGGTGAGGTCATGCTCGTATCTGCCGAAGAAACGCTCGAAAATGATGTCGTTCTCCAGCAGACCCCGCCGCGCGCGCCAGCGAAGGCGCGCGCGACGGTGCGGGTCGGATTGATGCGAATCGTCGCTCATCTCGACCTTAAACCGCGCGGCGAACCATCAGTTCCTTGATCTTGCCGATCGCCTTCGTCGGGTTCAGGCCCTTCGGGCAAACGTCGACGCAGTTCATGATCGTGTGGCAACGGAACAGACGGTACGGATCTTCCAGGTTGTCGAGACGCTCGCCGGTCGCCGTGTCGCGGCTGTCCGCGATGAAGCGGTAAGCCTGCAGCAGGCCGGCCGGGCCGACGAACTTGTCCGGGTTCCACCAGAAGCTCGGGCACGACGTCGAGCAGCTCGCGCACAGAATGCACTCGTACACGCCGTCGAGCTCGTCGCGTTCTTCCGGCGACTGGAGGCGTTCCTTCTCCGGCGGCGGCGCGTCGTTGATCAGGTACGGCTTGATCGAGTGATACTGGTTGAAGAAGTGCGTCATGTCGACGATCAGGTCGCGCACGACGGGCAGGCCCGGCAGCGGACGCAGCACGATCTTCTGCGGCAGGTCGTTCAGGTTGGTCAGGCAGGCCAGACCGTTCTTGCCGTTGATGTTCATCGCGTCCGAGCCGCACACGCCTTCACGGCACGAACGACGGAACGACAGCGTCTCGTCCAGGGCCTTCAGCTTGACCAGTGCGTCGAGCAGCATGCGTTCATGCTGGATCTCGAGTTCGTACGTCTGCATGCGCGGCGCTGCGTCCTTGTCCGGATCGTAGCGGTAGACTTCAAAAATGCGTTTTGCCATTTCGGATTCCTTTGGACTCGGCTTAGAACGTGCGCGGCTTCGGCGGCACGGATTCGACCGTCAGCGGCTTCATTTGAACCGGCTTGTAGTCGAGGCGATCGCCTTCGCTGTACCACAGCGTGTGGCGCAGCCAGTTGTCGTCGTCGCGGTGTTCGTAGTCGCTGTGCGCGTGCGCGCCGCGGCTTTCCTTGCGCGCTTCCGCCGACACCATCGTCGCGCGGGCGACTTCGATCAGGTTCTCCAGCTCGAGCGCTTCGACGCGCGCGGTGTTGAACACCTTCGACTTGTCCTTCAGGTGGATGTTTTCCACGCGCGCCTTCAGGCCGGCCATCTGGTCGACGCCTTCCTTCAGCAGTTCCGACGTGCGGAACACGCCCGCGTGCTTCTGCATCGTCGAGCGGATGTCGTTCGCGACGTCCTGCGTGTATTCACCCGACGTCGACTTGTCGAGCTTCGCCAGGCGCGCCAGCGAGAATTCGCCCGCGTCGGCCGGCAGCGGCTTGTGATCCTTCTGGTTCTTCACGTGCTCGACGATGTGGTTGCCGGCCGCACGGCCGAACACCACGAGGTCCAGCAGCGAGTTCGTGCCGAGGCGGTTCGCGCCGTGCACGGACACGCACGAGCACTCGCCCACTGCGTAGAAGCCGTTGACCGGATCCTTGTGGCCGCGCGACGTGCCGACGACCTGACCGTGGATGTTGGTCGGGATGCCGCCCATCTGGTAGTGGATCGTCGGGACGACCGGAATCGGTTCCTTGATCGCGTCGACGTTCGCGAACTTCAGCGCGATTTCGCGGATCGACGGCAGACGCTTCATGATCGTCTCGGCGCCGATGTGCGACAGGTCCAGCAGCACGTGGTCCTTGTTCGGACCGACGCCGCGGCCTTCCTTGATTTCCTGGTCCATCGAACGGGACACGAAGTCGCGCGGCGCCAGATCCTTCAGCGTCGGCGCATAGCGCTCCATGAAGCGCTCGCCGTTCGAGTTGCGCAGGATGCCGCCTTCGCCGCGCACGCCTTCGGTGATCAGCACGCCCGCGCCGGCCACGCCGGTCGGGTGGAACTGCCAGAACTCCATGTCCTGCAGCGCGATACCCGAGCGGGCGGCCATGCCGAGGCCGTCGCCGGTGTTGATGAACGCGTTGGTCGATGCCGCGAAGATCCGGCCTGCGCCGCCCGTCGCGAACAGCGTCGTCTTGCCTTCCATGATGTAGACGTCGCCCGTCTCCATCTCGAGGGCCGTCACGCCGAGCACGTCGCCTTCCGCGTCGCGGATCAGGTCGAGCGCCATCCATTCGACGAAGAATTGCGTCTTCGCCTCGACGTTCTGCTGGTACAGCGTGTGCAGCAGCGCGTGACCGGTACGGTCGGCGGCCGCGCAGGCGCGTTGCACCGGCTTCTCGCCGTAGTTCGCGGTGTGGCCGCCGAACGGGCGCTGGTAGATCGTGCCGTCCGCGTTGCGGTCGAACGGCATGCCGAAGTGCTCGAGTTCGTACACGACGTTCGGCGCTTCACGGCACATGAACTCGATCGCGTCCTGGTCGCCGAGCCAGTCGGAACCCTTGATCGTGTCGTAGAAGTGGAAGTGCCAGTTGTCTTCGCTCATGTTGCCGAGCGACGCACCGATGCCGCCCTGCGCGGCCACCGTATGCGAGCGGGTCGGGAACACCTTCGACAGCACGCCGACCGACAGGCCCGCGCGCGACAGTTGCAGCGCTGCGCGCAAGCCGGAGCCGCCCGCGCCGACGATCACCACGTCAAACTTGCGACGCGGAAGGGAAGTTTTGATTGCAGCCATTCTTTACACTCTCCAGAGAATCTGCGCAGCGTAGCCCGCACATGCGAGCAGCCAGACGATGGTCAGCGATTGCAGCAGCAGGCGCACACCGACGGGCTTCACGTAGTCCATCCAGATGTCGCGCACGCCGACCCATGCGTGGTAGAAGAGGGAAAGCAGCGTCACGAAGGTTGCAAGCTTCATCCATTGCGCCGCGAAGATCGATGCCCAGCCTTCGTAGGAGAAGTCGCGTGCGCCGAAGAACAGGGCAAGCAGGATGATCGTGTAGACGGCCATGATCGTGCCGGTGACGCGTTGCGCGAGCCAGTCGCGCAGGCCGTAGTGTGCGCCGACGACGAGGCGCTTCGAGCCGATTCGGTTGTTGGTGGCCATTTTCTTAGAATGCTCCGAACAGTTTGAGCGCAACGACGATCGTCAGCGCGATCGAGATGGCAAACACGACGACGGCCGTGCGCTTGCCGCCTTCCTTGGTGACGGCGTCGTGATTGACGTCCATCAGCAGGTGGCGAATGCCGGCGCAGAAATGGTGGAGGAAGGCCCAGGACAGCGCGAGGACGACCAACTTGACGACGATGTTGGAGAGGAATGCCTTGAAGACTTCGAAGCTGAGCTCGGAGGTGAGGCTCTGGTCGAAGAGGAACAGCAGGAACGGCAGGAACAGGAACAGCAGCGCGCCGCTGACTCGATGGAGAATCGACAATATCGCCGCCGGCGGGAGGCGGTAATTCATCGTGATGTCGACGATTCCGATGTTCCGATATTCCGGTCTCGGTTTTCTTACAGCGTCAGTCATGCTAGACCCCTACTATGTTGTCACACTAATCCGCGATTTTAGCGCCTTTTTATATCGCGCTGCAGCGAAAGTCTGCTCTGGATAATTGCGCGAACAAGAACAAAGGCGGCCCAAAACGTGCTTCGCGAGCGTGGGGAACGCGAATGCACACGGCTTGCACCGATACGTCGTCAGCTCAAGTCGTTTTGATAGTAATACCCGGTTGTGACATACCAGCCGCGACGCACTTCCACCGGCCGGTCTCCGTATGTATAGGACACACGCTCCACCGACAGCAACGGGAAACCCGCCGGCACGTGCAGCAGGTCGGCCACCGCCGGCTCCGCCGCCACCGCCCGGATCTTCTCCGTCGCGCGGATCATCCGCGTGCCGAACTCCGTCTCGAACATCGCGTAGAGCGGCCCCTTGTACTCGCTCAGCCGCTCGAACGTGAGCCCGCGGAACATCGCGCCCGGCAGCCAGATCTCGTCGAGCACCGTGGCCTCGCGCTCGAACTCCAGCAGGCGGCGCACCTGCACGACGGGATCGGCCGGCTTCAGGTCGAGCTGCCGCGCGATCTCGGCCGGCGCGCGCAGGCGCCGGCACTCGAGCAGCCGGCTCACGTGCGGGTGCTCGGCACCGTCGTCGGCCAGCAGACGCAGGAAGCGGAACTGCGCGCGATCCTCATTGTGCGTTGCAACAAAAGTGCCCTTGCCCTGGCGCCGGACCACGAGGTTTTCGGCGGCCAGCTCGTCGATCGCCTTGCGGACGGTGCCCTGGCTGACCTTGTAGCGGGCCGCGAGCTCCACCTCGCTCGGGATGATCTCGCCCGGCTTCCATTCACCGGATTCGAGACTTTGCGTGATCAATGACTTAATCTGCTGGTATAACGGGCTGAACGTCGGCGACGGCGCGGCCGCAGGCGACGGCGCGGGATCGCTCGCGCCCGGCTGCCCTGGGCCGCCTGCGCCGGTCTGATTCGCGGTATTCGCCTGGTTCGATGTCATGGCGCGCATTTCATCACAAACCGCTCTTTTTCGTCCACTCAATTTCCGCAAAACATCTGTCTTATATAAGACATATGATACCGTTTGACTTTGCGCGTGACGGCTCCTACACTCCCGGTCGAGCAAGGGTTCGCGGGTGCAAAAGCGCGTCCCCGGCTACGTGCCACGGCCGTCTCCAGGTTCACCGCGTCTGCCATCGCGAGTCCTCCGCCCTGCTTCAATGCAACGTTACGCACAACGCGCATAGAATGGCGTTTTCGCTAGCGTCCAACGCTTCACCCGTCCTGGAGATTTTCAATGGCTAAGCCCGCAAAGCGTGTTGCCGTCACCGGCGCCGCAGGTCAAATCGCTTACTCCCTGCTGTTCCGCATCGCGAACGGCGACCTGCTCGGCAAGGACCAGCCGGTCATCCTGCAACTGCTCGACCTCCCGCAAGCCCAAGCCGCCGTCAAAGGCGTCGTGATGGAACTCGACGATTGCGCGTTCCCGCTGCTCGCGGGCGTCGTGATCACCGACGATCCGAAGGTTGCATTCAAGGATGCCGACGTCGCCCTGCTGGTCGGCGCACGTCCGCGCTCGAAGGGCATGGAGCGCAAGGACCTGCTGTCGGCGAACGCCGAGATCTTCACGGTTCAGGGCGCTGCGCTGAACGAAGTCGCGAGCCGCGACGTGAAAGTGCTGGTCGTCGGCAACCCGGCCAACACGAACGCGTACATCGCCATGAAGTCGGCGCCGGACCTGCCGAAGAAGAACTTCACGGCCATGCTGCGCCTCGACCACAACCGCGCGCTGTCGCAGCTCGCGGCCAAGTCGGGCAAGCCGGTCGCATCGATCGAGAAGCTCGCCGTGTGGGGCAACCACTCGCCGACGATGTACCCCGACTTCCGCTTCGCGACCGTCGAAGGCGAATCGCTGCTGAAGCTGATCAACGACGACGTGTGGAACCGCGACACGTTCATCCCGACCGTCGGCAAGCGCGGCGCGGCGATCATCGAAGCGCGCGGCCTGTCGTCGGCAGCGTCGGCGGCCAACGCGGCGATCGACCACGTGCGTGACTGGGTGCTCGGCACGAACGGCAAGTGGGTCACGATGGGCATCCCGTCGGACGGCTCGTACGGCATCCCCGAAGACATCATCTACGGCGTGCCGGTCGTGTGCGAAAACGGCGAATACAAGCGCATCGAAGGCCTGGAAATCGACGCGTTCTCGCGCGAGAAGATGGACGGCACGCTGGCCGAGCTGCTCGAAGAGCGCGATGGCGTCGCCCACCTGCTGAAGAACTAAGCATCCTGCACGTTGCCGTGCGGCCCGCGGGCCGTACGGTTTCGGCCCGGGCCGGCCTCGCCGGCCCTGCCGACCGATCCGATCCGTGCACGTTTTGCCGCCTCGCGCCCGCCGCGCACCGGCCCAGAACGCGCCCGAATCCGATTTGCTCCACGTTGACCCGCTTCCCTGACGTCGAAGAGATGGCCGCGCTCACTCCTGCACAAGTGCTGTACGACGGGGCGTCCCCGCCCGCGATCCTGCCCTGCTGCGATCACTACGCGGGCAGCGAAAAGCTGATGCGCAAGTCGCTCGCGCTGCAGGCCGAAACGGGCCCCGTATTCGACATCACGCTCGACTGCGAGGACGGCGCGTCCGTCGGCCAGGAAGCCGCGCACGCGGCGCTCGTCGCCGACCTGCTCGGCAGCGCCGAGAACCGCTTCGGCCGCGTCGGCGTCCGGATCCACGACTTTTCCCACCCGCACTGGCGCGACGACGTGCGCATCGTGCTGCGCGCCGCGCGCGCGCCCGCCTACGTCACGCTCCCGAAGATCGCCAGCGCAGCCGACGCGGCCGAAATGACCGCCTTCATCGAAGGCACGCGCCGCGAGCTCGGCATCGCGCAGCCGATCCCGGTCGACGTGCTGGTCGAGACCCACGGCGCGCTCGCGCAGGCGGCCGCGCTCGCCGCGCTGCCGACGGTCGGCACGCTGAGCTTCGGGCTGATGGATTTCGTCTCCGCGCACCACGGCGCGATTCCCGATTCCGCGATGCGCTCGCCCGGCCAGTTCGACCACCCGCTCGTGCGCCGCGCGAAGCTGGAAATCGCCGCGGCCTGCCATGCGCACGGCAAGACGCCGTCGCACAACGTCACCACCGAAGTGCGCGACATGAGCGTCGCCGCCGGCGATGCGCGCCGCGCGCGCGACGAATTCGCGTTCACGCGGATGTGGAGCATCCACCCCGCGCAGATCCGTCCGATCGTCGACGCATTCGCGCCGCGCGCCGACGAGGTCGCGCTGGCCGCCGAGATCCTGCTGGCCGCGCAGGCCGCCGACTGGGGCCCGACACGCCACGGTGATACGCTGCACGATCGCGCGAGCTATCGCTATTACTGGTCGGTGCTGCGCCGCGCGCGGGCCGCCGGCCAGCCGGTACCGGCCGAAACCGCGCCGCTGTTCGGCCCGGCCGCGACGGACGGCGCGCCGCCGGCCGCCGCCTGAGCTTCGCGCATTCGACGAGGCGCGAACCGCGGCGTGGCCGGAGAAACGACAAAAAACGTAACGGAGCCCGAAAACCTGATGAATGCACGGCCAAATAGGTGAAAATAGCGGCCGCTGCGCGCTTTCGGGGCGCGTGCAGTTTCAAACCGGCCGGCAGCGTGGATTGCCGGCCCTTGTCAACTGATTATCGAAAGGTTCTGAATCCATGAAGAAACTCCTGATCGCCACCGCCATCGGCGCCTTGTCCGCCACGATGCTGGTCTCGGCTCCGAGCGCGTTCGCCCAGGCTTCGGCTCCGGCCGCGAAAAAGGCCACGGCCAAGCGCCCGGCGCCGGCCAAGCGCATCATCCCGCGCAGCAAGAAGGCGCAGGCGCGTGCCGCGGCCAAGGTCGATCCGGTACCGGACGGCGCGGTCAAGTGGTCCTGCAAGGAAGGCCTGTCGTTCGACCTCGCCGGCGACATGAAGCGCGACCAGGTCGTCACGGTTCACTGGGCGAAGAAGAACTACAAGCTGCCGCGTCAGGCCACGACCACGGGCGCGGACACGTTCTACGATCCGGCAGCCGGCTTCAAGCTGGTCGTGATCCCGACCAAGGCAATGCTGTTCTCCGACGCGAACGGCGGCGAACGCCTCGCGGACGAATGCGTGACGCCGGAAATGGCGCAAGGCACGCCGGCACCGACCCAGTCGAACGAACTGAAGCCGGCCACGAACTAAGCGCGTTTCCATCGGCCCCTCGATGTCCGCCCCGGTCTCCAACGCCCGCCCTGCTCCGGATACGGTACTCGTCGACATCGTCGACTACGTGCTGAATGCCGGCATCGACAGCGCGCCCGCGCTGGAGACGGCGCGCCATTGCCTGATCGACACGCTCGGCTGCGGACTCGAGGCGCTCTCCTACCCTGCCTGCACCAAGCTGCTCGGCCCCGTCGTGCCCGGCACGATCGTGCCGAACGGCGCGAAGGTGCCCGGCACGTCCTTCCAGCTCGATCCTGTCCAGGCCGCCTTCGGCATCGGCGCAATGATCCGCTGGCTGGACTTCAACGACACCTGGCTCGCCGCCGAATGGGGGCATCCGTCCGACAATCTCGGCGGCATCCTGGCGACGGCCGACTGGCTTTCCCGCACGGCCGTCGCGGCCGGCCGGAAGCCGCTCACGATGCGCGACGTGCTGGTCGCGATGATCCAGGCCCACGAAATCCAGGGCTGCCTCGCGCTCGAGAATTCGTTCAACGCGGTCGGGCTCGACCACGTGCTGCTCGTGAAGGTCGCGTCGACGGCCGTCGTCGGCCGGCTGCTCGGGCTCACCCGCGACGAGCTGATCAACGCCGTGTCCAACGCCTTCGTCGACGGCCAGGCGCTGCGCACCTACCGCCACGCGCCGAACACGGGCTCGCGCAAGTCATGGGCGGCCGGCGACGCGACCGCCCGCGCGGTGCGCCTCGCGCTGATCGCGAAAACGGGTGAAATGGGCTACCCGTCGGCGCTCACCGCGAAAACCTGGGGCTTCTACGACGTGCTGTTCGACGGGCGGCCGTTCCGCTTCCAGCGCCCCTACGGCACGTACGTGATGGAAAACGTGCTGTTCAAGATCGCGTTCCCCGCCGAATTCCACGCGCAAACGGCCGTCGAGGCCGCGCTGCAGCTGCACGCGCAGCTCGCCGCCGCCGGCCGCACGACCGACGACATCGGCCGGATCACGATCCGCACGCACGCGGCCGCGATCCGCATCATCGACAAGCAGGGCCCGCTCGCCAATCCGGCCGACCGCGACCACTGCATCCAGTACATGGTCGCCGTGCCGCTGCTGTCCGGCCGGCTGACCGCGGCCGACTACGAAGATTCGGCCGCCGCCGATCCCCGCATCGACGCGCTGCGCGCGAAAACCGTCTGCGTCGAGGATCCGCAGTTCACGAAGGATTACCACGATCCGGACAAGCGCTCGATCGCGAATGCGCTGACGATCGAGTTCACGGACGGCTCGACGCTCGCCGAAGTGGCGGTCGAGTATCCGCTCGGCCATCGGCGGCGGCGCACGGAAGGCATCCCGCTCCTGGTCGAGAAGTTCAGGACCAACCTTGCCCGTCGTTTTCCGGCAAAGCAGCAACAAGCGATTCTCGACGTGTCGCTGGACCAGGCAAAGCTCGAAGCGATGCCGGTCGATGAGTACGTCGACTTGTATGTGATATAGCCGTCAGATACAGGACACGTTGTTTCCTAGCCTTAAACCCAGGAAAATCACCATGGCCCACAATCTCCACAAGACCCTCAAGGAATTCGACAGCGGTTCCGGCAAAGGCAAGTTCTACTCGCTGCCGCAACTCGGCAAGGAGCTGAAGACGAAGATCGAACGCCTGCCGGTGTCGATCCGCATCGTGCTCGAGTCCGTGCTGCGCAACTACGACGGCAAGAAAATCACCGAAGAGCACATCGAGCAGCTCGCGAACTGGAAGCCGGCCGCGAAGCGCGTCGACGAGATTCCGTTCGTAGTGTCGCGCGTCGTGCTGCAGGACTTCACGGGCGTGCCGCTGCTCGCCGACATCGCGGCCATGCGCGGCGTCGCGGAGCGCACGGGCAAGAACCCGAAGAAGATCGAACCGCTGGTCCCGGTCGATCTCGTCGTCGATCACTCGGTCCAGATCGACTACTTCCGCCAGAAGGACGCGCTCGACCTGAACATGAAGCTGGAATTCCAGCGCAACAACGAGCGCTACCAGTTCATGAAGTGGGGCATGCAGGCGTTCGACACGTTCAAGGTCGTGCCGCCGGGCGTCGGCATCGTCCACCAGGTGAACCTCGAATACCTCGCGCGCGGCGTCCACAAGAAGGCGGACGGCGGCGACACCGTGTACTACCCGGACACCCTCGTCGGCACCGACAGCCATACGACGATGATCAACGGCATCGGCGTGGTCGGCTGGGGCGTGGGCGGCATCGAGGCGGAAGCCGGCATGCTCGGCCAGCCGGTGTACTTCCTGACGCCGGACGTCGTCGGCGTCGAACTGAAGGGCAAGCTGCGCGAAGGCGTGACGGCCACCGACCTGGTGCTGACGATCACCGAAATGCTGCGCAAGGAGAAGGTCGTCGGCAAGTTCGTCGAGTTCTTCGGCGAAGGCACGAAGTCGCTGTCGCTGCCGGACCGCGCAACGATCGGCAACATGGCGCCGGAATACGGCGCGACGATGGGCTTCTTCCCGGTCGACGAAAAGACGATCGACTACTTCGAAGGCACGGGCCGCACGAAGGCGGAAATCGCCGCGTTCGAGAACTACTTCAAGGCGCAGAAGCTGTTCGGCATTCCGAAGGCCGGCGAGATCGACTACACGAAGACGGTGACGCTGGATCTCGCGACGGTCGCACCGTCGCTGGCGGGCCCGAAGCGTCCGCAGGACCGCATCGAGATCGGCCACGTCAAGTCGACGTTCACCGACCTGTTCTCGAAGCCGGTCGCGGAGAACGGCTTCGCGAAGAAGGCGGAAGACCTGGACACGCAGTACACGACGAGCAACGGCGTCGACGTGAAGAACGGCGACGTGCTGATCGCCGCGATCACGTCGTGCACCAACACGTCGAACCCGAGCGTGCTGCTGGCAGCCGGCCTGCTCGCGAAGAAGGCGGTCGAGGCCGGCCTCACGGTCGACCCGAAGATCAAGACCTCGCTCGCGCCGGGATCGCGCATCGTCACCGAGTACCTGACGAAGACGGGCCTGCTGCCCTACCTGTCGAAGCTCGGCTTCGAAGTCGCCGCCTACGGCTGCACGACCTGTATCGGCAACGCGGGCGACCTGACGCCGGAACTGAACGACGCGATCACGAAGAACGACATCGTCGCGGCGGCCGTGCTGTCGGGCAACCGTAACTTCGAAGCGCGCATTCACCCGAACATCCGCGCGAACTTCCTCGCGTCGCCGCCGCTGGTCGTCGCGTACGCGATCGCCGGCAACATCACGCGCGACCTGATGACCGAACCGGTCGGCAAGGGCAAGGGCGGCCACGACATCTACCTCGGCGACATCTGGCCGTCGAGCGAGGAAATCCACGCGCTGCTCAAGTTCGCGCTCGATCCGGAAAAGTTCGAGAAGAACTATGCGCACCTGACCAAGAAGGGCGACCTCTGGAGCAAGATCGAGGGCGAATCGGGCCAGGTCTACGACTGGCCGAAGTCGACCTACATCGCGGAGCCGCCGTTCTTCGGCAGCGACTTCTCGATGGAGCCGGCCGCGTCGATCCCGACGGTCAAGGGCGCCCGCGCGCTGGGCATCTTCGGCGACTCCGTCACGACCGACCACATCAGCCCGGCAGGCTCGATCAAGGAAGACTCGCCGGCCGGCAAGTGGCTGAAGGAAAACGGCGTGCAGAAGGCCGACTTCAACAGCTACGGCTCGCGCCGCGGCAACCATGACGTGATGATGCGCGGCACGTTCGCGAACGTCCGGATCAAGAACCTGATGATCCCGGTGAAGGCGGATGGCACGCGCGTCGAAGGCGGCCTGACGATTCACCAGCCGAGCGGCGAACAGCAGTCGATCTACGACGCGGCCATGCAGTACGTCGCCGCCGATACGCCGACCGTCGTGTTCGCGGGCGAAGAGTACGGCACGGGCTCGTCGCGCGACTGGGCCGCGAAGGGCACGCAGCTGCTCGGCGTGAAGGCCGTGATCGCACGCAGCTTCGAGCGCATCCATCGCTCGAACCTGGTCGGCATGGGCGTGCTGCCGCTGCAGTTCAAGGGCGCGGACAGCGTCCAGTCGCTCGGCATCACCGGCGACGAGACGTTCGACATCGAAGGCCTCGGCGACGATTTCAAGCCGCAGCAGGACGTCACGCTGGTGATCAACCGCAAGAACGGCGACACGCAGCGCGTGCAGGTGCTGCTGCGCATCGACACGCCGATCGAGGTCGACTACTACAAGCACGGCGGTATCCTGCCGTTCGTGCTGCGCTCGCTGCTCGCAGCGTAAGCGGCCTGCTTTTGCAGGTGCCGCAGCCGCCTCGCGGCGGTTGCGGCCGATTTGGATGCCCGACCTCGTGTCGGGCTTTTTTTTTCGTCGCGGCATTCCGGGCCGCGCGATAGCGGGCTCGCGTCCGGCCGGATGCCGACGGCGTCGGCCGCTCCGAGCATTTTGCCGCAGGCGGCCAACTGACCCGAATTTCACACGCACATCGGGTATGCTCGAAATCCGCTTCACCGGCTTCGACGCGACGTCGGGCCCGCAACCGAAATCGTTCAAACAACCTACTCCGGAATACGTACGCATGTTTCCCGATCCCTGGCTGGACCGATGGTTACCCTTGATCAACGCACGCGCCGCCGACCGGCCCGTGCTCGAGATCGGCTGCGGCTACGGCGACGACACCGCGACCCTGGCCAGCGCCGGCCTGCACGTGATCGGCTTCGATCTCTCCCTCGCGGCAGTGGCGGCGACGAAAATCAGGGTGCCTTCCGCGAAGATCGCACGACGCGACATTCGGGATCCGCTGCCCGACGACGCGACGGACGTAGGCGTGGCGTTGGCGAGCCTGTCGCTTCACTACTTCTCCTGGGACGAAACCGTGTCGATCGTGGATCGAGTCAGGTCGGCGATACGCCCGGGCGGCGTGCTGCTTTGCCGACTGAATTCCACGCTGGACAGCAACTTCGGTGCAGAGGGACACGAGGAAATCGAGCCCGGCTATTTTCTGGTGGACGGGCAGCCGAAACGGTTCTTCGACGAAAACGCGGTGCGCCGGCTGTTCGCCGACGGCTGGAATACGCTCGCGCTCGAGCACGTCATGACCGACAAATATCGCCAGCCCAAGGCGGCCTGGGAAATCGTCCTCGAGCGGCCGTCGTCGACGAACCAGTAGGCCCGCCACGGCCCGGCGACCGCTCCGGGCACGGCGTTCGCGTTCGCTTCCGCCCCTGCCTTCGCCAAGCCGCCGCTGCCCGCATGCCGGGCGATGGCGGTCAGGCGCCGCGCGCAGCGATCGCGCATGGCCATCGCTGAACACGTCACGCAGATGAATGCGCCGAACGAGGCATCGGATCGCGGGCTCACGCAAGCGCCGCACACCCCGTCTCCGGCATCGCCGCTCGCGCCTGCGCGGGCTCCCCGCTACGAGGCCCGGGCGAGCCGCATCGCGCGATCCTGCACGGCGGGCGCGCGCCCAATCGCATCGGCGTATGCCCGCCTTCGAATTCGAGTATTCCCTCTAATCGGACATCGCGGCGCGCAATCCGAAAGGCGTCTGCAAGACTGCCCGATGCGCCGTTCCACAGTTCGGGAAACGCCGGCTCCCGACCGGCCCCGTTTTTGTGCACGTGCGAATCCGTTTCGGCCGCGCCGCTTCGTTTGACCACATAGTGCGACGCAGCACGCCGCGGCCTGCCGGACACGCGCGATGCATCCGCGCGGCGCCCCGCTCCGCGATCGCGCACGTTCCGATGCGGCGACGAGCGACTCGTGCGCGCGAACGTCACGCCTTGCCGCGCCGGCGTACCCCGGACCGGTTCCACGCGCGCGGCCGCGGTCGCTTGCGCATGCGATGCAACGCGTGCGTGCGCGTGCGCCGATGTCAGAACTGACAGCTATGGAAAATGGCAGCTACCCGAACGGCACCGACGCCCTACGCTCGTCTCCGCTCGCGGCCCCACAAGGGCCGGGGGTTCCAGTAGCGTCGCTTCTCCTAAAAAGGACTCCCGATGAAAAGGAACACCTGGTTTGCCCTTCCCCTTCCGTCGCCCCGCCGCCTCGCGTGTGTGGCACCGCTCGTGTTCGCCGCCGCGGCGGCGCATGCGACAACGGATTGGGTCGATACTCACACGAAGGCCTTTCTGACCGGCCCGCAGTTGATGGCGCGCAGCGCGGCACCGTCGCTCGAACTCGCGGCCGGTGAAACCACCAACGTCGTCGTCAGCCTGAACCTGCGCAACGCCGCGCAGCTCAAGCAGCTCGCACGCGACGTGAATCGCCCCGGCAACGCACACTATCGCCGATTCCTCACGCACGAGCAGTTCCTGGCGAACTACGCGCCGACCGAAGCACAGGTCAAGTCGGTCGTCGACTATCTGCGCAAGAGCGGCTTCGTCGACATCGAGGTCGCGCCGAACCGGCTGCTCGTGTCCGCACGCGGCACGGCCGGCACGGTGAAGGCGGCCTTCAACACGTCGCTCGTGCACTTCGATTATGCGGGCCGCTCGGGCTTCGCGAACGCGTCGACCGCCCAGGTGCCGCGCGCACTCGGCGACGTCGTCGGCTCGGTGCTCGGGCTGCAGAACGTCGCACGCGCACGGCCGCTGCTGCGCATCGGCAACGTGTCGAAGCCGCAGGCGCTCGCAGCCGGCACGGCGACCGGCCACTATCCGAAGGAATTCCCGGGCCTCTACAACGCGACCGGCGTGCCGACCGCGGCCGGCGTCACCGTCGGCATCATCACGATCGGCGGCGTCTCGCAGACCCTCACCGACCTGAAGCAGTTCACGTCGAGCAACGGTTACGGCACGGTCTCGACGCAGACCGTCAAGACCAATGGCGCCGGCACGAGCGGCAGCTACAGCGACGACCAGGACGGCCAGGGCGAATGGGATCTCGACAGCCAGTCGATCGTGGGCTCGGCCGGCGGCCAGGTCGGCAAGCTGGTGTTCTACATGGCCGACCTGAATGCATCCGGCAACACGGGCCTCACGCAGGCGTTCAACCGCGCGGTGTCGGACAACACGGCGAAGGTGATCAACGTGTCGCTCGGCTGGTGCGAGACCGACGCGAACGCGGACGGCACGCTCAACGCCGAGGAGCAGATCTTCACGACCGGCGTCGCGCAGGGCCAGACGTTCTCGGTGTCGTCGGGCGACGAAGGCGTGTACGAGTGCAACAACCGCGGCTATCCGGACGGCTCGAACTACACGGTGTCGTGGCCGGCTTCGTCGCCGCACGTGCTCGCGATCGGCGGCACGACGCTCTACACCACGTCGGCCGGTGCGTTCTCGAGCGAAACGGTGTGGAACGAAGGGCTCGACGGCAACGGCAAGCTGTGGGCGACGGGCGGCGGCGTCAGCACGATCCTGCCCGCACCGTCGTGGCAGTCGGGCAGCAACCGCCAGTTGCCGGACGTCGCGTTCGACGCCGCGCAAAGCACGGGGGCGTACATCTACAACTACGGCCAGTTGCAGCAGATCGGCGGCACGAGCCTCGCCGCGCCGATCTTCACCGGCTTGTGGGCGCGCCTGCTCGCGGCAAACGGCACGGGCCTCGGCTTCCCGGCCGGCAATTTCTACGCCGACATTCCGTCGAACCCGTCGCTCGTGCGTTACGACGTCGTCTCGGGGAACAACGGCTATCAGGGGTATGGCTACAACGCAGGCACCGGCTGGGATTACACGACCGGCTTCGGCAGCCTGAACATCTCGAACCTCAACCAGCTGATCAAGTCGGGCGGGTTCTGAGCGATGCGTGAAAACCGGCGCGCGGCGGAGGGTCGCCGCGCGCCGGCCGCGACCGTCCCGCGACGGTCGCCGGTTACCGGCTTGCGCGCATCCGCGCGCGCCGCCTGCTCCACCTACTTCGCCGCGCCCTCGCCCGCGCGCTCCGGCGCGGCCGGCACGCCGGCCCGATGCGACGGCGCAAAGAGCCGCAACCCGCTCGCGACGCTCGCGGCCCCGGCAAAGCCCGCGCCGAGCATCAGCGCGAGCGTCGGCCCGTGGCGACCCGCGATCCCGAACGACAGCGCGACGAGCGCGGCGCCCGTCGCCTGCCCGATCAGCCGCGCGGTCGCGATGATCCCGCTCGCGCCGCCGCTGCGCTCGGGCGGCGCACTCGACATCAGCGCCTTCAGGTTCGGCGACTGGAAGAAGCCGAAGCCCGCGCCGCACAGCATCATCCGCCAGCCGATGTCGACGACGCCGGGCGCGCCCGGCAACGCGGCGAGCGACACCATGCCCGCGCTCAGCAACGCCAGGCCGATCGCCCCGAGCAGACCGGGCGGATAACGATCCGACAAGCGCCCCGCGATCGGCGCGGCGAGCGCGACGATCGCCGACCACGGCGTCATCAGGAATCCCGTCTCGACCGCGTCGCGATGCAGGACGGTCTCGAAATAGAACGGCAGCGACACGAACGCGAGCCCCTGCGCGGCGAACGCGCACACGGCCGTCAGCGCGGACAGCGTGAACACGGGCCGGCGAAACAGGTCGACCGGCAGCATCGGCGCCGGGTGCCCGGCCTGGCGGCGGATCAGCAGCCAGCCGAACGCGAGCGCGACGCCCGCCGCCGCCAGCACGACGTGCAGCGGGCCGCGCTGCGCGAATTCGCCGAGCGCGAAGATCAGCGACGCGAACGTGATCACGTTGAACAGCGCGGCGACCGGATCGAACGCATGCTTGCCGCGCGCCGTCTGCGGCAGCGACGGAATCGCCACCGCGAGCGCGAACACGCCGAGCGGCACGTTCACCGCGAACAGCCACGGCCATGCGGCGACCGACAGGATCAGCGACGCGATCGTCGGCCCCACCGCGAACGACACGCCGACGACGAGCGCGTTGAAGCCCACGCCGCGCCCGAGCCGGTGCGCGGGAAACAGGCCGCGGATCAGCGCGACGTTGACGCTCATGATCGCGCTCGCGCCGAAGCCCTGCACGATCCGCGCGGCCGTCAGCATCGGCAGCGTCGCGGCGAGCGAACAGCCGAGCGACGCCAGCGTGAACACCGCGAGCCCGGCGATATAGACGCGCTTGTGGCCGACGATGTCGCCGAGCGACGCGAACGGCAGCAAGGTCGCCACCATCGCGAGCTGGTACGCATTGATGATCCACACCGACGCGGCCGGCGTGGCATGCAGGTCGGCCGCGATCGCGGGCAGCGCGGTGTTCGCGATCGCGGTGTCGAGCGTCGCGAGCGCCACGGCCAGCAGCACGGCGGACAGCGCGCGCCAGTTGACGGCCGGCTCAGGCGCGCCGGCAGGGGAAGCGAATTCGGACAAGATGAGGCTCGGCTGACAAGCGACGCATGACGCCGCGTCGCGGATTGGAGTCGCGGCGGCATTCCGGTCGAACCGCACCGCATGCCGCCGCCGCGCCCCCGTATTGTTGCAGAGCCGCATCGAACGTGCAGGCGGCCGCCTCGTCAGTCAGCGAAATGAAAGCGGCGGCGGCGCCCAGCCTCGCGCACGGCGATGCAGGCCGCGCGTGCCGGCGCCGTCAGGTGATCGCGCGCCGCGCATTGCGCCCGCGCAGCCATTCGAGCGCAAGCAGCAGGCTCGTCGAGAAAATGATCAGGATCGTCGCGAGCGCAGCGATCGTCGGGCTGATGTTCTCGCGGATGCCCGTGAACATCTGGCGCGGCAGCGTCGTCTGGTCCGCGCCGGCGAGAAACAGCGTGACGACGACTTCGTCGAACGACGTCGCGAACGCAAACAGCGCGCCCGACATCACGCCCGGCGCGATCACCGGCAGCGTCACGCGGAAAAAGGTCGACACGGGATTCGCGCCGAGCGACAGGCTCGCGCGCACCAGGTTCTGGTTGAAGCCCTGCAGCGTCGCGGCGACCGTCGTCACGACGAACGGCACGCCGAGCGCCGCGTGCGCGGCGATCAGCCCCGTGTAGGTATTGGCGAGCCCGAGCGGCGCGAAGAACAGGTACATGCCGACGCCGACCACGACCACCGGCACGATCATCGGCGACAGCAGCACGGCCATCAGCACCCCCTTGCCGCGGAAATCGGCCTTCGTGAGGCCGATCGCGGCCAGCGTGCCGAGCACGGTCGCGACGACGGTCGCCGACGGCGCGACGATGAAGCTGTTCTTCGCGGCCATCCGCCACTCGTCCGACGCGATCAGGTTCTCGTACCAGCGCAGCGAGAAGCCCGGAATCGGATAGACGAGGAACGTGCTCGACGAGAACGACAGCGGCACGATCGCGAGCACCGGCA
This sequence comes from Burkholderia paludis, assembly GCF_000732615.1. Lineage (GTDB taxonomy): Bacteria > Pseudomonadota > Gammaproteobacteria > Burkholderiales > Burkholderiaceae > Burkholderia > Burkholderia paludis. The sequence continues at coordinate 78,692 of NZ_JPGL01000034.1, read as the reverse complement.
GGATCAGGTACAGCAGCGTGAGTACGACGAGCACGCGCAGCGCGACGTACCACGCGCGCTCGACGAACGACATGTGCGGCGCGAACAGCGGCCTGGCGAGTTTCATGGTCGGATTCCCCTTCCCGTTTCCGTGCGTTTTTGCCGGGTCCGGCGTTCAGCCGAGGCTCACGCTGGTGCGCGTGAAGCGCCCGTATACCGCGTACAGCACGAGCGTCGCCGCGAGCAGCAGACCGCCGAGCGCGCACGCCATGCCCCAGTTGATCGTCACGTTCGTGAAGTACGCGACGTAGTAGCTGACCATCTGGTCGTTCGGCCCGCCGAGCAGCGCGGGCGTGATGTAGTAGCCGATCGCGAGGATGAACACGAGCAGCGCGCCCGCGCCGACGCCCGGATAGGTCTGCGGCACGTACACGCGCCAGAACGCCGCGAACGGATGGCTGCCGAGCGACACGGCCGCGCGCTGGTAGGTCGGCGGGATCGACTTCATCACGCTGTACAGCGGCAGGATCATGAACGGCAGCAGGATGTGCGTCATCGAGATGTATACGCCGACGCGGTTGAACAGCAGCGCCAGCGGCTGCGAGATCAGCCCGCTGCCGATCAGCGCCTTGTTGACGAGCCCTTCGCTCTGCAGCAGCACGATCCACGCGGCGACGCGCACGAGCACCGAGGTCCAGAACGGGATCAGCACGAGAATCATCACGAGGTTCGCGCGCCGCTCCGACAGCGTCGAGATCCAGTATGCGAGCGGATAGCCGAGCAGCAGCGCGAACAGCGTGACGGCCACGCCGATCACGAACGTGCGGCCGAAGATCGCGAGATAGATCGACTGGTCGGGATCGGCCTGCACGACGTGGCCGAAACCGTCCTGCTTGTGATCGAGCGCGGCGAGCAGGTAGAACGGCGACACCTGGCTGCCGTTCTTCGCGATCGACTGCCAGTACGCGACGTCGCCCCAGCGCGCATCGAGTTCGATGAATTTCGCGCGCGTCTGCGCAGGCGTCAGCGCCGCGTCGCTGTCGCCCTTGAACGGCATCGCGCGCGCCGTCTTCGCGACGAGCGAGCGATAGCCGGGAATCTCGGTGTTCAGGCGCCGTGCGAGCGCGCCCATCGCCTCGCTGTCGGCCACCTTCGTCATGTCGGCCGCGAGCGCGACGTACGCGGCATCGGCCGGCAACGCCTTGCGGTCCCAGCCCGACAGCGCGGCGATCGTGTCCGGCAACGCGGTGGCGATCTCGGGATTCTGCACGGCGCGCGTGAGCAGCGCGCCGATCGGCACGACGAAGATCAGCAGCAGGAAAATCGCAAGCGGCGCGACCAGCAGCAGCGCCATCGAGCGCTTGCGGGCTTCGGCGGCCTTCAGCTCGCGCTTGAGCGCGGCGGTCGACGGCTGGGCAGGCGCGATCGTCATCGTATTCAACGGTTCTCTCCGGCCGGACAGGTTTCGGCGGAAGGCCGCACGACGCGATCGACGCGTCGCGCGGCCGGTTGCATCAGGACACCTGAACGGCGCTTACTTCGTCGCCCACGCGGCGAAACGCTGTTCGAGCTCGTCGCTGTGGTCGGTCCAGAAGCCGATGTCCTCCAGCACCGCGTTCTTGCCGTTGGCCGGCGAGTTCGGCAGGTTCGAGAGCGTCTTCGCGTCGAGCGACTTGATCGCCGCGAGGTTCGTGGGGCCGTACGCGATGTGCTGCGCATACGCCTGCTGCGGCTTCGGCGTCAGCGAGTACGCGATGTACTGCTCGGCCAGCGCCTTGTTCGGCGTGCCCTTCGGAATCGCCCAGTAGTCGAGGTCGTAGATGCTGCCGGTCCACACGACCTTCAGGTTCTTGCCTTCCTTCTGCGCGGCGTCGATGCGGCCGTTGTACGCGGTCGACATCACGACGTCGCCGGCGACGAGGAACTGCGGCGGCTGTGCGCCCGCCTCCCACCACTGGATGTTCGGCTTCAGCTCGTCGAGCTTCTTGAACGCGCGGTCCTGGCCGGCCTTCGTGCCGAGCACCTTGTAGACGTCCTTCGGCGCGACGCCGTCGGCCATCAGCGCGAATTCGAGGTTATAGCGCGCGCCCTTGCGCATCCCGCGCTTGCCCGGGAATTTCTTCACGTTCCAGAAATCCGCCCAGCCGGTCGGCGCCGTCTTCAGCTTGTCCGCGTTGTACGACAGCGCCGTCGACCACACGAAGAACCCCACGCCGCACACCTGCGGCGCTTCCGGGATCAGGTCGGACTTCTTCGCGATCTTCGACCAGTCGAGCTTCTCGTACAGCCCTTCGTCGCAGCCGCGGTTCAGGTCGCCCGACTCGACTTCGACCACGTCCCAGTTGACGTGCTTCGCCTCGACCATCGCCTTCACCTTGGCCTGCTCGCCGTTGTATTCGACGGCCGTGACCTTGTTGCCGGTGGTCTTCTCGAACGGCTGGTTGAACGCGGCCTTCTGCGCGTCGCCGTTCGCGCCGCCGAAGTTGACGACCGTGAGCTCGGCGGCCGAAGCCGATGCGCCGACGACGGCGAGCGCCAGTGCCAGCGCGGTGCGACGCGCGGTAAAGCTTGCTCGGTTCATGGTGGTTCCTCTCCTCTTGTAGTGGAAGTGGGCAGTTGTTGTGGACGACGTGCTGCGGAAAATCGGGAAAGCCGGCTTACGCGAATACGCGCAGGTGTTCGGGCGCGAACGCGAGCGCGACCGGTGCGCCGGGAGCGAAGCTGTCGAGCGCGCCGGTGCCGAGCGGCACCTTCACGAAGCATTCGTCCTGGCCCGGCAGCGCGCAGCGCATGCGCACGTGATCGCCGAAATAGATGAGGCTGCGCGCCTCGCCGCTCAGCCGGTTCGCGGCCGGACAGGCCCCGCCGTGCGCGGCGAGGCTCATGCGCTCGGGGCGGATGCACGCGACGGCCGGCGCACCTTCGGCGGCCTCGCCGATGCGGCGGCCGACGAGCCGGGTGCCGTCGTCGAGCCGGAATTCGCAGAAATCGCCGTCGACGCGCGCGATGGTGCCGCGCAGCCGGTTGCTGTCGCCGATGAAGTTCGCGACGAATTCGTTGCACGGCGATTCGTACAGGCGGTCGACGGTGTCGAGCTGCTGCACGATGCCCTTGTCGAACACCGCGACGCGATCGGACATCGTCAGCGCCTCGCCCTGGTCGTGCGTCACGTACACGAAGGTCACGCCGAGCTTTTCGTGCAGCGCCTTCAGTTCGTACTGCATGTGTTCGCGCAGCTGCTTGTCGAGCGCGCCGAGCGGCTCGTCCATCAGCACGAGCTTCGGCTCGAACACCAGCGCGCGCGCCAGCGCGATGCGCTGCTGCTGGCCGCCCGACAACTGCGCCGGATATCGCTTCGCGAAGCGCTCCATCTGCACCATCTTCAGCGCGTGCGCGACGCGCTCCGCGCGCTCGGCGGCCGGCAGCTTGCGCACGGTCAGCGGATACGCGACGTTCTGCTCGACCGTCAGGTGCGGAAACAGCGCGTAGTTCTGGAACACCATGCCGATGTTGCGCTTGTGCGGCGGCACGTTGTTCAGCAGCTCGCCGTCGAGGCGGATCTCCCCGCCGGTCGGGAATTCGAAGCCGGCCAGCATCATCAGGCAGGTCGTCTTGCCCGAGCCCGACGGCCCGAGCAGCGTCAGGAATTCCCCCCGGTGGATATCGAGATCGAGCGACTTGACGACCAGCGTCTCGCCGTCGTAAGTCTTCCGCACGCCGCGAAAACTGACGATCACATCATCTGACTTCATCGTGGCTGTCCCCTTGCTCCGCGACATACGTTTTCAAGATGCGAGCCACTATACGGCGCGTACGGTTCTACAATAGGGAACCATTTCAATATTCCGCATGGGACCACTTTGGACACCGTGATCGTCGCCGACTGGCTCTCCGCCCGCCTCGACCGTGGCTCGCCCGAGCCGATGTATCGCCAGTTGCTGCAGCTGATGCAGCAGGCCATCCTGACCGGGGAATTGGGGCCAGGAACAAAACTGCCGAGCTCGCGCACGCTCGCGGCCGACCTGTCGATCGCGCGCAATACCGTGCTGCACGTGTACGACCAGCTCACCGCCGAGGGCTACGTGCTGACGACCACCGGCAGCGGCACGTACGTGGCGGACACGCGGCCGGACGCCGCCGCGATCCCCGCGCCGGGCGGGGCGCCGGCGCCGTCGAGCGCCGATGCGCCGCCGCAGCCGGACGCGCAGGGCGGGCTGTCGATGCGCGGCCGGCGGCTGATCGAGCATGCGGGCGTGTCGCGGCGCCAGTGGGGGGCATTCATGCCGGGCGTGCCGGACGTGTCGGAATTCCCGAGCCGCACGTGGAGCCGCCTGCAGGCGCGGCTGTGGAAGGAGGCGAATCCCGAGCTGCTGACCTATGCGCCGGGCGGCGGTTACCGGCCGCTGCGGCGCGCGCTCGCCGATTACCTGCGCGTCGCGCGCTCGGTCAAGTGCTCGCCCGACCAGGTCGTCATCACGACGGGCATCCACCAGTCGATCGATCTCGCGGTGCGGCTGCTGTCCGACATCGGCGATCCCGCGTGGGTCGAGGAGCCCTGTTACTGGGGGGTGCGAAGTGTCTTGCAGGCGGCCGGCCTCACGCTCGCGCCGGTGCCGGTCGACCACGAGGGGCTGGCCCCGCGCGCCGGCGACATGCAGCATCCGCCGCGGCTCGTGCTGGTCACGCCGTCGCACCAGTATCCGCTCGGGATGGTGATGAGCCTCGCCCGCCGGCGCATGCTGCTCGAATATGCGCGCCAGCACCGCTGCTGGATCATCGAGGACGACTACGACAGCGAATTCCGCTACGGCAGCCGCCCGCTCGCGTCGCTACAGGGGCTCGACGACAGCGGCCGCGTGATCTACGTGGGCAGCCTCGGCAAGATGCTGTTCCCGGGGCTGCGGATGGGCTACATGGTCGTGCCCGAGCATCTGGTCGACACCTTCCGCACCGGGCTGTCGGAGTTGTATCGCGAGGGCCAGCTGATGCAGCAGGCCGTGCTCGCCGAATTCATCATGGACGGCCACCTGACTTCGCACGTCAGGCGGATGCGCACGCTGTACGGCGAGCGCCGGCAACTGATGATCGACGCGATCCGCGCACGCTTCGGCGACGCGCTGCCGGTGATGGGCGACGAGGCCGGCCTGCATCTCGTGCTCGGCCTGCCCGACGCCTGCGACGATCGCGCGGTCACGCAGAGCGCGTTCGATGCGGGCGTGATCGTGCGCCCGCTCACCAGCTACTACAGCAAGCTCGACACCGCGCAGCGCGGCCTGCTGCTCGGCTACGCGTGCGTCCCGCACGAAAACATCGGCCCGGCATTCGACACGCTCGCGGACACCATCGAGCAGCATCTGCCGCGGCACGTCACGCGCGCGGCATAGCCGGCGATCGCCCGCGGCGCGCCGGCGTCACGGCGCACCGCCCGCCCCGCGATCGAGCGAGGCCGCGCGCACGGCCTCGCCGGGTTTCGTGAACACGCGCTGCCGCAGTGCCGCGATCTGCGCATCGCGATCCTGCTGCGACAGGCCCGCCGCCTCGATCTGCGCGCGCTGCGCCGCATAGTCCGCATAGCGGCCCTGCCACGAGGCGTCGTCCTGCTGCATCTGCGCGACACGCGCGGCGGCTTCGGGGCCGAGCGTCTGCGCCAGTTGCGCACGCATCGCGTCGGGCGTCGCGCCGCTCTTCTGCAGGTTCGCGATCTGGTCGATCGCGGCGCGCTGCCGGTCGACCCGCTGCTGTGCGGCGCGTTCCTCCGCCGGCATCTGCTGCTCGAGCGCCGCGAGGCGCTCGGCCTTCTGCGCGTCCGTCAGCGCGGGATCCTGCGCGATCTTCAGGCGCGCGAGATCGTAGCGCTGCCGCCACTGCTCCGCGCCGAAGAACGGCTGGCTCCAGTCGCCGAGCGCGCGGGCCGCGATCGACGCGCGCTGGTCGAGCGCGAGCTGCAGCGCGCCCAGGTCGGACTTGTCGACCGCGCCGGCATCGCGCAGTTTCGCGAGCGCATCGAGATACGCGCGATACCGGTGCCACACGTCGAGCGCCTCGACCTGCGCAGGCGTGCCATCGAGCTGCGCGGCGATCTCGCGCGCGACGAACGCATCGAGCGCGGCCGCGCCCAGGTCGCTCTGCGCGGTCAGGCAGTAGTCGAAGAAATCGCGCACCGCGCGCGATTTCGCCAGATGGCCGCCGGCATCGAGCGGCAGCCGCGGCGCGCTGGAACCGGCGAGCGACGGCGGCAGGCCGTCGCTCGCCGGCGTGGCGGCCTGCGGCGCGGCGGCAGCCACGCCGCCCACCGCCGCCGCCTCCGGGGAATCGCCGGCGGCGCCCGTCGCGCGATGCCGCCCGGCGCCGCTCCACAACGCGACGCCGGCGATCGCCGCCAGCCCCACCACGCCGTACACCACGGCGCGCCGCGTGAGCGGCGCGCGTCCTCCTCGTGCCGTCATCGGTTACACGCCCGCCAGCTTCAGCCGGTTCGCATGCGTGCGGATCACCGCGACCGGATCTTCCGCGTACGCGCCGCGCACGCCCAGCAACTGGTTGATCTCGTCGAGGTGGTTCCACTTGTAGCTCGTGCTCAGCACCTTGCCGTACAGCGCGCTGCACTTCGATACGAGCCCGTCGTTCTGACCCGAGCCGCGGTTGATCATCACGGTGCCGGTGCCGTACAGCGCGAGCGTCGACGGGTCGAGCGCATTGGCCGGATCGACGACCGGCACGGTGCTCGTATCCGTCGCGCCGGTGACGCCGAACAGGGACAGCGTCGGCTGGATCGCCGTGCCGGCCCACGAATACAGCAGATGCGTGCTGCCGCCGACGGTTTCCGTCGGCGCGCCTGTCTGGCAACTGCCGGGCGCACCGAGGCCCGCACTCGGATAGTTCTGGTTGTATGCGGCGGCCTGCGCGGTCGTCAGCGTCTTCAGCGCGGCGAGCGCGTCCTGGTTCGTGTTGTGGCTGCTGCTCGTCAGGATGCCGAACACATTGACGAACGCGGCGATGACCGTCGACGACAGGCCGGTCGGATCGTACGCGAGCACGCCCTGCACGAAGTCGGCGAATTCCGAGCCGCGATGCGGCGTGCCGATCGTCGTCACCGACGCGACAAGATCGGGAGCGACGGCCGCGACATAGCGCGACGTCATCCCGCCCTGGCTGTGACCGACGAGATTGACCTTGGTGGCGCCCGTCGCGGCGAGCACCGTCTTCACGTAGGCGAGCAGCTGTTCGCCGCGCCCGTTCGGGCCGTCGTCGCTCTGGAAGCCCGACAGGTTCGCGACGTAGACGGTCGCGCCATGCTGCTGCAGATCCTCCTGGATGCCGTACCAGTACTCGAGCACGCCCGCGTACTTGTCGGTGCCCGACAGCCCGTGCACGAGGATGATCGGATAGCGCGTCGCCGCGTAGTTGTCGGCGGCGGTCGCCGCCATCGCCGCGTGTGTCGTCGCGAGCGTCATCACGGCGGTCGCCCCCGCGAACGGCGCGACGCTCATCGCGCATGCCACTGCCCCTGCCACCACCCTGGAACGCATCGATCTGGCCATGCATGTTCTCCTGATTATTGTGCTGCCGGTGCGAATGCAGCCGGATCGACGCCCATCATGCGTCGCCAGCCTCGCGAACGCCGTGTGCGTCGAATGCGGGAGTGAATCACGAGTCGCGAACGTTTGCGCCCCGACTAGATACGGTTCTCTAATCGGTTGACGCGCCCCGCCCGTTCGGGCGGGGCCGCGCCAGTGCATGCGCATGCTGCAACGCACACGCGCGATGCGTTACAGCTTCGCACTCACGCGCACCCACGCGGTCCGGCCCGGCTCCATCACCGGCGAATTCGCCGGATAGCCGAAGCCCGCGTTGCCGGCCAGGTTCAGATGCTCGGTGTAGGCCTTGTTCAGCACGTTGTCGACGCCGACCGAGATCTGCACGGTCTTGCTGACGTTGTATTGCGTATGCAGCGACAGCACGCCGAATCCGGCGCTCGGCCCGAAGTCCTTGCCGACCACGTTGCCCTCGTTCAGCGCATAACGATGCTGCGGCGCAACGATGCGCCACAGGCCGCCGGCCGACCATGCGCCGCGCGTGTATTCGAGCCCGAAGCGCGCCTCGAGCGGCGGGATCTGCGGCAACGGATCGCCGCTTGCGACGTTGCGCCCCCACGCATACGCGAGCGACGTCTCGACGCGCAGCGGCGCGACCGGCCGCCACGACAGGCCCGCCTCGCCGCCCATGATCTGCGCGTTGACGTTGGTCGCCTGCGTGGTCGGCCCCATCATGCCGGCCGCGTAGTTGAACAGGATGAAGTCCTGCACGTAGCCCGCATAGGCCGACACCCACGCATCGAACCGGTCGCTCCTGTACTGCGCGCCGATGTCGAGCTGCGTGGTCTTCTCCGGCTGGACCGCCGAGAATGCGTTGACCGCGCCGGCCGGCCCGCGCGTCGCGGAGAACAGCTCCCAGTAGTCGGGGTAGCGCTCCGTATGGCCGAGCCCCGCGTACCACGTGACGGGCAGCGACGCGAGATCGCGCTCGTAGCGCACGAAGCCGCTCGGCAGCACGCGCGAGCGATCGTCGTCGAAGGTCGGATTCGGCATGGTCATCATCATGCCGCTCGTCGTCGCGCGCTTGTCCCGCGCGCTCGCATAGTCGACGCGCGCGCCGCCGATCACGCGCGACACGTCGCTCGCGTACCACGTCAGCTCGCCGAACGTCCCCGCGTTCCACATCGTCGCCTGCGCATCCCACGGCATGTCGCCGTAGTTTTGCCGCCCCATCGCCGAGCGCGAGTCGAGCCGGTTCGACTGCGCGTCCACGCCCGTCACGAGCTTGAACGCGTCGCCGAAACGGAAGGTCGCCGCCGCGCGCGCGCCGATCGTGCGGCGACGCACTTCCGACGCCATCCGCATCGGCATGCTGCTGGTCGGGTCCGGTTGCCGCAACGTGTAGTTGTCCATCACGTGATCGGCTTCGTTGTAGTACACGCGCGCCTCGATCCGGTCGAGCACGTCGCCGAGATGCTTCCTGTCGAACGACAGGCCGAACGTCTCGCGACGGAAATGCGCGCCGTCCATGCCGCGCCCCGCATAGCGGGCGTAGCCGTCGCCGGTGCCGGCGGTCAGTTCGACGCGCGTGCGGTCGTCCGGCGTCCAGCCGAGCGCCGCGTCGGCGTTCCACTTGTCCCACTGCGACGGCACGGTGTTGCCGTTGCCGTCCTTGTAGTCCTGCGAATGCGCGTGGTTCGCGGTCACGCGGCCATAGACGTCCGGCGTGCCGGCCGTCACGTCGACGTTCTGGTCGTTGCGGCCGAACGATCCGCCGACCAGGCTGCCCTCGAAGCGCATGCCGGGCTTGTCGAAGCGCGGCGTCACGCGCTCGAACAGCACGGTGCCGGCCGATGCGCCCGGGCCGTACAGCACGGTCTGCGGCCCCTTGACGACGGTGACCTTGTCGTAGCTCTCCGGCGCGATGTACGACGTCGGCGCGTCCATCCGGCCCGGGCATGCGCCGAGCGTCGACATCCCGTTCGCGAGGATGTTCAGCCGCGAGCCGAACATCCCGCGCAGCACCGGGTCGCCGTTGGTGCCGCCGCTGCGGATCGACGTGAAACCGGGAATCGTCTTCAGGTAGTCGGCGCCATCGCTGGCCGGCAACGGCTGGCGCGGGGTCTTCGGATCGGTGACGACGACGAGCGGCGTCTTCAGCGGCGTTGCGACGACTTCGATGGCCGGCAGCGGCGCGGCCGTATCGTCCGCGGACGTGCCCGCCGCGTGCGCCGTCTCGGCGGCGGCAGCGCTCGCGGCCAGCGCGCCGACGGCCAGCGCGGGAACGGTCAGTTTCAGCATCCGCGGCAAGCGCCGCGCACAGGTATTGCGTGACGCCCGCGGCGCGCGCAACTGGAAAATGGTCATGATCAAAAAGCCCGAGTGACGCCCTCCACGCGGCCTCGACGGGCCGCACGGATAGTGGCGGTGAAAAGAACGGAAACAGCGCGTCAGGCGCGCTCGGGCGGGGCGCGCGGGTACGCGCGCGGATAGCGGTCGGCGCGCGCCGCGACGGCAGGCGGCGCGGCGGCGGAAACGGCAAAGGCGGGAACGGTGGCGACCGGCGCGACGGCGGGCGCGCCGATCGCGGGGCTGTGTGCGAAGAAGCCGCAGTAGCCGCATGCATCGAGATGCGGCGCATGATCGTGCATGCGGCCCGCATCGCTCGACGGATGCGCGCCATGCTCCGTACTGCAGACGATCGCGTCGGGCGCGGCCGCCTGCGCGACGCGCCACTGCGACACCAGCGGCGCCGCGATCGCGAACCAGATCGCGAGCACGCCAAGCCAGGCGGTCAGGTGACGATGTCGGTGCAGCATGCGCGGCGGCGAGTAAGCGGAATGTAAAAACAGCCGAGATGTTACAGAATGTTTACCGCGAAGGCCAGTGCGGAAAGCGGTAAACGAAGCGGGGGCGCATGGTTGTCAACGCAACCATGCGCCCCCGCTTGCCGCGAGCTGCCGGACAGCGGCGTTCAGGGCGCCATGCGCCGCAGCACGTCGTCGCGCCGGATGAAGTGATGGTAGAGCGCGGCCAGCGCGTGCAGGCCGATCACGAAGTAGAACGCGTTGCCGATCAGTTCGTGGGCTTCCTTGATCGTCGGCCGCAGCGCCTTGTCGGGGCCGAACAGCGTGAACGACACGCCGAGCCAGTCGAGCGACACCGGCTTGCCGCCCAGGTTGATCATCATGATGCCGAGCAGCGGCTGCGCGATGATGAACACGTAGAGCGCGACATGCGCGAGCTTCGACAGCCAGCGCAGCAGCGCCGCTTGCGGGATGGCTTGCGGCGCGCGGCTGACGGCCCGCCACAGCACGCGCAGCACCGACAGCACGAGCACGAGCGTGCCCGCGGTGAGGTGCACGTTCATCCAGAACACACGGCTGTCGCTGCCTTTCGGCCCGCGGATCTCGATGGCCAGATAGGCCAGCGCCACCAGCAGGAATACGGCCCAATGAAAGAAGATCGCGGGCGAGCTGTAGCGCGTCTGTTTCGCGAGGATGTTTCTCATGCTTCGTCTCGTGTTGTGTGCGGGGAATGGGCGCATGGCGCAACCGGCCCGGGCAGGCCGGCAAGGCTGCCCCGATTGTAGCCGCACGCGCGCCCGGTTTTGCCCGACGCGCGCAAATATCCGACGAATCGCCGGGGCGCGGCGGGCCCGGTGCTCATATGGAAAGTACGCATCGCGCGCCGGGGCCGCTGTGGCACGATGGAGCTTTGGTGCGACGGCGCGCGGGCATCATGAGCAAGGCGTTCTTCGTAGCGGCCTATCGGCTGACCGCCGCGTTGCTCGCGGTGTCCACCACGCTGCACAGCGTCGCCAACTACTGGCACCTGCCGGATTTCCGTCTCGGCAACTACCTCAGCTACTTCACGCAACTGAGCAGCCTCTACGCGGCCGCGATGCTCGCCGCCGGGCTCTGGCGCATCGCGCGCCCCGGCTCCGCCCGCTACGAGTCGATGCGCGGCGCCGCCGTGCTGTACGTGCTGATCACCGCGATCGTCTACGAACTCCTGCTCGCGCGGCTCGACGCGCTGCGCCACATCACGCCGGCGTTCAACAACTGGGTGCTGCACCGGATCGTGCCGTTCGTCATGCTGTGCGACTGGCTGTACGTGGAGCCGCGCCTGCCGATTCCGCGGCGCAGCGCGTTCGCGTGGCTCGCCTTTCCGGTCGTCTACCTCGGCTACACGCTCGTGCGCGGCGCGCTGGAGAACTGGTATCCCTACCCGTTCGTCGATCCGCGGCCGCACGGCTATCTGCCGGTCGCGATCCAGTGCTCGCTGATCGCGCTCGGCGCGGCCGCGCTCGCACTGGGCATCCGCTGGCTCGGCAATCACGTGCGACGACCCGGCGCCGCGACGCTCAGGGAAGGTTGAAAGGGAGAAGCGGCGGGAGCGTGTGCGCCGCCCGGCGCACACGTGGCGCCAGGCGCCGTCAGCCGCCGTTGCGCGGCAGGAAGTTCATCGGATCGACGACCTTGCCGTTCTGGCGAACCTCGAACTCGAACGTCGACCGGCCGCTCGCGTCGATGCCCATTTCGGCGACCGGCTGGCCCTGACGCACCGCGTCGCCTTCATTGACGAGCAGTTTGTCGTTGTGGCCGTAGGCCGTGATGAGCCCGTTTTCGTGCTTCAGGATCACGAGCGGGCCGTAGGCCTTCACGCCGGACCCGGCGTACACCACGCGCCCGGCGGCCGCGGCCCGGACCGAGTGGTCGGGCCCGGATGCCGCGATCACGATGCCGCGCGTCTTGCCGGCCGAGAACGGCGCCGCCACGACACCCGTGGCCGGCCAGGCGAGCGAGCCCGGCTGCGCGGCCGCGGCGGGCGGCTGCCCGGGCGGGGCGGCCGCGACGGCCGGCGGCGCGACGCGCAGCACCTGGCCGGGATACACGGCATCGGCAGGCGCCATGTGGTTCCAGCCGGCCACGTCCTGCACGCGCTGCCCGTAGGCATTCGCGATGCTCGCCAGCGTGTCGCCCGGGTTCACGCGGTAATAACCGGCGATCACGCCCGGCGTCGCCGCCGACGAGGGTGCCGGCTGGCGAGCCGGCTGCCAGGTGTCGGTCCACGGCGTCAGTGTGCAGCCTGTCAGCGCGATGGCCGCGGCGACGAGCGCCGCCGGCGGCAACCAGCGCGTCAGCGCATCGTGGATGGGAAAAGTTTCTCTCAAGGGTCCTCCCGGATTTGCGTCGTCGCGCCGCCCGCCGCCCCCCGGCGCACGACGCACGATGTCCGGCCGAACGGCCGGGTCAACCAGTTTCCGACCGCTCGCGCGGCCGTCAGTTTCCACTGCGGAACGTCGGCGCGAATGGGCTCATCGGCCCCTTGTTCGCGTCGTCCCGACCGGCAAAGATACCATTTGTGGCGGTCATGACCGCGACAGTTGGCTGTTCCGGCAACAATCTTCCGGCGCCGAACCGGCGCGCCGGACGCCCGCCAGGCCCGCCGCGCGGGCCGCCGGGCCGGCCCGGCGCGGGTCCGACCCATGCCGCGCCGCCGTTGCCCGCCGCCCCGGCCGCGTCACATTCTCCCCTTCGATGGACGCCTATACTCGGTGGTGCGCAACGCGACCCAACGACAACGAGGAGCATGACGATGAACAACGCGACGTTTCTTTCCGTGCAGCTCAACGCGGACGATTTCGCCGGTTCCAGCGGCCTGGTCGAATTGCTCAACCGGCACCTGCTGTTCGCGAACGACGTCGCCGAGGCGGCCGATGCGCTCGTGCAGCTGGCGAGCGTCGCGCACCTGACCGGCGCCACGCGCCACAGCGTCGAACTGCCGGTCCTCGCGATCGAGCGGCTGCGCGATGCGCTCGACACGCTGAGCGGCTACGACGAAACGTGGCTGCAGGTGCTGGAGCCGGCCGAAGCACTGTTCCGGGATATCGGGCGCGGCAAGCGCCCGCTGCACTGACCCCGGCGCGCGACGCGCCCCCCAAATGAAACAGCCCGCCGTTCCGGATGACGGAACGGCGGGCTGCCTGTACTTCAGGGGTCGGATCAGGCCGCCGCAGCGGCCGCACCATTAACGACCCTTGTAGATCGGGGCGTCGTCAGCGATGCGCTTGACTTGCCAGCCGGTCTTCGCCTTGGCCGGCGAGCCGGATTCCTGCGCGGCGGCCGGTTGCGCGCCATAGCCGGTCGTGTCGGCCGCGGCGACGTTCTGTTGCGGGTTCACGCGGGCTTCAGCGGCCTGGATGCTTGCCGGGTAGTTCGTGCGGTCGCTGCCCAGCTTGTAGCCTGCCTGCTGGACGGCCACCAGATCGGCCTTCACCTGAGCACGGGTGACGGGTACGTTCTGTTGGGCGAACGAGACGGCGGGAACGGCGAGGACGGCAGCTGCGGCGAACGTTGCGATCAGCGATTTCATGATTACCTCCGGGATTTTTTTGCTCCGCCGCACACACCATGTCTGCAGCGATGGAACAGAGTTTAGTCCCGGCGTCCCCTAGGGAAAACCATGAAAGAACGAAAACACTGTTTCCCCGGAGCCAACAATGTCGGCATCCGGGATAGAAAAACCCTATTCAAAGAATAGATTTTCGCAACAATGCTTCGCTCGCCGGCAGTTACGACCAGTTCGCGTGGAAGCTGCCGGGCTTGTCGGTGCGCTCGAACGTGTGCGCGCCGAAGAAGTCGCGCTGCGCCTGCACGAGGTTCGCCGGCAGCCGCTCGGAACGGTAGCTGTCGAAGTACGCGACCGCCGACGCGAACGCCGGCACCGGCACGCCGGCCTTCACCGCCGCGACCACGACGTCGCGCAGCGACGCCTGGTAATTCGCGGCGATGTCCTTGAAGTACGGATCGAGCAGCAGGTTCGCGAGCGCCGGATCCGTTGCGTACGCATCCGTGATCTTCTGCAGGAAACGCGCGCGGATGATGCAGCCCGCGCGGAAGATCTTCGCGATCGTCCCGAGATCGAGGTTCCAGCCGTACTCGCCGGACGCCGTGCGCAGTTGCGCGAAGCCTTGCGCGTACGAGATCACCTTGCTCAGGTACAGCGCGCGGCGCACCGCTTCGACGAACGCGGCGCGATCGCCGTCGAACGGCGCGGCGGCCGGGCCCGACAGGATCTTGCTGGCCGCGACGCGCTCGGTCTTCAGCGACGACAGCACGCGCGCGAACACCGACTCGGTGATGAGCGGCAGCGGCACGCCGAGATCCAGCGCGTTCTGGCTCGTCCACTTGCCGGTGCCCTTCTGCGCGGCGCGATCGAGGATCACGTCGACGAGGTGCTTGCCGGTCTCTTCGTCCTTCTTGCCGAAGATCTTCGACGTGATCTCGATCAGGTAGCTGTCGAGTTCGCCCTGGTTCCATTCGGTGTACACCGCGCCGAGCTCGTCGTTGGTCAGGCCCGCGACGTCCTTCAGCACCGCATAGCTCTCGGCGATCAGCTGCATGTCGCCGTATTCGATGCCGTTGTGGACCATCTTCACGTAGTGGCCCGCACCGTCCGGCCCCATGTAGGCGACGCACGGCTCGCCGTCCGACGGCGCCTTCGCTGCGATCTCCTTGAGGATCGGCTCGACGAGGTCATACGCGTCGCGCTGGCCGCCCGGCATGATCGACGGGCCGCGCAGCGCGCCCTCTTCGCCGCCCGACACGCCGGTGCCGATGAAATGCAGGCCCGACTGCGCGAGCTCCTGGTTGCGGCGGATCGTGTCGGTAAAGTGCGTATTGCCGCCGTCGATCAGCACGTCGCCCTTCTCGAGCAGCGGCTTGAGCGACGCGATCGTCGCGTCGGTCGCCTCGCCGGCCTTCACCATCATCAGGATCCGGCGCGGCGTCTCGAGCGATTCGACGAACGACTCGAGCGTGTAGGTCGGCACCAGATTGCGGCCGGGGAATTCGGCGATCAGTTCGTCGGTTTTCTCGCGGCTGCGGTTGTACACCGACACCGCGTAACCGCGGCTCTCGATATTGAGTGCGAGATTGCGGCCCATCACCGCCAGCCCGATCACACCGATTGCTTGTTTGCCCATTAGTCAATTCTCCGGAAAAAACGGGGCGCAACCCGAACCGGGCCGCGCGCACAGGCGAAAGGATAGTGGAAACCCGGCTGCGATGCGCGTTTGCGTGTCATTGCTCCGCGTGCGGCAGCCGCCGGAACACGACGCTCAGGTTGTTCGCCGGCATTTCGACCACCTCCACGCAGTCGAGCCCGCGATCGAGGCCCAGCGCGACGACGGTCTCGAGATCGCGCACGCCCCACGACGGGTCGCGGCTGCGCAACTGCAGGTCGAAGGCCGCGTTCGACGGCGCCGTGTGCCGCCCCTCGCGGCGGTACGGCCCGTACAGGAACAGCACGCCGCCCGGCCGCAGCAGGCGCGCGGCGCCCGCGAACAGCGCATCGGTGCAGGCCCACGGCGAGATGTGAATCATGTTGATGCAGACGATTGCGTCAAGCGCCGCGACCGGCCACGTCGCATCGCGCACGTCGAAGGCGAGCGGCCCGGCGACGTTCCCGAGGCCCGCGTGCGCCACCCACGCGGCGATCGAGCGCCGCGCCTGCGCGTCCGGATCGCTCGGCTGCCAGTGGAGGCCCGGCAGCGCCTGCGCGAAGTGGACCACGTGCTGGCCCGTGCCGCTCGCGATCTCGAGCACGGCGCCGCTCGCCGGCAGGACGCGGCGCAACACGTCGAGGATCGGCCCGCGATTGCGCTCGGCCGCCGGCGCCGACAGCCGCGCGGACGGATCGTCGTGCGAAGGTGTCGCGCCGGTCATGACGGCTGCCCCGCCGCGTGGCCCGCAAGCCCCAGCCGCGCCGCCAGTGCGTCGAGCGCGGGGGCGCAGCGCGCCTCGACCTTCAGCGCCAGCATCGGGTCGGCGCGGGTACGGCCGAGATTGAGCGCGGCGACCGGCTTGTGCTGCGCCTGCGCCCACACGCAGAAGCGGTAGCCCGAATACACCATCAGCGACGAGCCGACGACCAGCAGCGCATCGGCCGCATCGAGCGCCTGCGACGCGAGCGCCACGCGCTCGCGCGGCACGTTTTCGCCGAAAAACACGACCGCCGGCTTCAGCAGGCCGCCGCACGCGGGACACGCCGGGATCCGGAACGTGTCGAGCGCGGCCCATTCGAGATGCGCGTCGCCGTCCGCCGCCGGTTCGGCCTGCGCGCCCAGCAGGTCGGGGTTGTCGGCTTCGAGCATGACCTGGATCGTCGCGCGCGCATGATGCGCGCCGCAGCCGAGGCACGTGACGCCGTCGATCCCGCCGTGCAGTTCGATCACGTCGCCGCTGCCCGCGCGCTGGTGCAAGCCGTCGACGTTCTGGGTGACGAGGCGCTCGATCCGACCCGCGCCGCCGAGCCGCGCCAGCGCGACGTGCGACCCGTTCGGCCGGGCGCGGCCGACGACGGGCCAGCCGATCATGCTGCGCGCCCAGTAGCGCCGCCGCGCGGCATCGGAGCCGAGGAATTCCTGGAGCTGGATCGGCGGCGAGCGCATCCATTGCCCGTTGCGGTCGCGATAGCCGGGAATGCCGGAATCGGTGCTGATGCCCGCGCCGGTGAGCACGAGCAGGCGTGGATGACGTTCGACGAACGTATGGAGCGCATCGAGCGCGGCGGGATCGATGCTGGCGGTCGAAGGGTCGTGCAGGGTTGTATCGTTCATGTCGGCAACGCGTAATCGGGCGCGCCGGCAAGCCGTGCGCCCGCACGGGCGGCCAGGCACGCCAGCACATCATACAGAACGCCGCACGATCGGGCCGGAGCCCGCGACACGCGCCGGCGCACAAAAAAAGACGCCCATCCGCCACCGGGCGATGGGCGCTTCAACAATTGATCCATCGGGGTAGTGGATCAACTGACAGCACGATTCCGCTGCGTCCGCCTCGCCACGGCCGGCGAACGCTCCCCCTGAACTGCGCGGGTCCCGGGATGCCGCGCGCATCGCTGCGCCGCCGGCTCCCCGGTGCGATCCGGTCCGTGCCCGTCGCGCCGCTGCCGGGCACGGCAAGCGAACGCATGCGTCGCGCGGCGACTCGCGTTGCGCGCGGCGGAATGACGATCCGGAATCGAAACCGGGCCATCCGCGGGCGCTCGTGGTTCATCCCCGACGGCCGACCGGCACCAGTCGGCCTCGTGCGTCATGCCTGCACGTCGTCGTTCAGAACGAACCCGATTGCTCGGATGGAACGGAAAGCCGCACTCACGTCGCCGCAATCAACGGCGAGGCGAATATCCTGGCAGGTCGGCGATTCATGTTTGCGACACGATACGTTGCGATTCGGTCTCTTTTCATTCTCTTGTCCCCGTCTCCGGTGCGTCCGACCCACTGAAGCGATCGCCGGACCGACTGCGTCCTCGACCGCGCTCACGGCGCGTACACACATGCAAGGAGCGCACCATGCTTCGTGCCGCAAGGCCGCGCGGGCCGAATCCCTGCGATCGGCGCGACTCGCGCACCGGCCGGATGCACGAACGTTTCGAAACTGAAACACCCGCTGGTTCGATGACGGTCGACCGCGCCTGCCGCGCCGCCGTCACGGCTTCACGGCGTTGCGCCGTTGCGTCCGTGCGTCGACGTCGATCGGCTTGCAAACGCTTCACGCCGGCCGCACGCACTTGCGGCCCGTGCGCGGCCCGCCCTCGTCCGTCCGGACGCCCGCATTCGAAGCCGGTACGGCACGACCACCCGTCGTGACGCGTAGCGCCACGTTCTGGTCGCGCGCTGCGCGGGCACGACACTGCGGATCACGCGGCGCAAGGCGCGGCGCCGCACCTCAACGAAAGGCGGCGATGACCTTGATGCGACGTTCGGTTTCGTCGACGAGGCAACCGTCGTGCTCCACGAGCCCGAGCGTGCCGCCGGCATCGGGCTGCCGCGACTCCGCGCATGTCGCGTCCCTCGCCGCGAGCCAGCGGCGCTCGTCGTTACGCAACCGCAACTTGTCCTGGGCATCGAGGCTCGCCATCTTCGCCTGGTAGACGGCGTTCAACCGCTGGTCGGCCGCGTCGTATTTCAGCCGGAGGCAATTGCGGATATCGGCCGTGTAGCCCGTTTCCTCGGCCGTCCTGCAGATCCCGTCACGCTGCGCTTCGTCCGCGCGCGCACCGGATATCGCCACGGCGAGCGCCGCGCCCGCCACCAGACCCATCGTTACTTGCCGCCGTGCATTCATCCGGATTCGCCGCTCAATGACAGAGGGCACCGATTATGCACGCCCCGCCGCCTTCAGCCCCGCTGCGTCGAAGCGACCTGCCCAGCCTCGGCGGCATTCGCGCATGCCGTGCTTCGCAGCCGCCGTGCAACGTCGCCAGTATTCACCGGACATGCACGTGGCGGGCGCCTGTCAGGTCGCGTCGAAGCCGGGATCGACACGGCCCCTGCGTGACATCGCGGAAGCAACCGAAGCATGCGCGCGTCCGGTCCTTCGCGAAGGGAAGCACGATCGAGAAGCATTCCTGATTAATACGGTGCGATACGCGCAGCGCCGGCCGTGACCGGCAAACACGCGCTTCCGGTCCCGCGATCAGGCAGACGTGACGTGCTCGCCAGCCGGACCGACCACCGTTTGCGCCCGACGCATGCGTGCCCGAACGCACAACCGGCGATGCGACGCGCGAGCCGGCGGCATGCGCCCGCACCGCCTCGCGCACGCCCGATCCGACGATTCGTCTGCGGAACTATTCGGTTCCCGCCGCGATCATGTTAACTTCCGTCCATCGTTCAGCCCGGCGGGCCGCGCCCCGATGCGCGCCCGCATGCCCACTCCATGCGACATTTCCTTCTCGGCTGGCTGCTTGCCGCCGTCGTCTCGGCCGCCCACGCGGCCGCCCCCGCCCCCACGCCGGCCGCCTCCGGCGCCGCGCCCGCACTGACGCCGCAACAGGCCCGGCAGGCACTGGATGTGCTCGAGAATCCCCGCGATCGCGCGCAGGTCGAAACGACGCTGCGCGCGATCGCGGCCGTCGGCGCGTTGAGCGCGCCCGCGCTGGCGGCGAGCGGGCCGGCCGCCGCCAGCGGCGCACCGGCGGCGGCCCCTGCCGCGCTCACGTCGAACGGGCTCGCATCGATGCTCGTCCGCCAGGGCTCGCGGTGGGCCACCGAAATCGGCAGCGCGCTGAAGGAATCGCTGCACTCGCTGCTCGACGTCGGTTCGGTCGGAAACTGGTGGCACGACAAGCTGGTGCGCGCCGACGCGCGCGCGGATCTCGCGCACGCGCTCTGGCTCATCGTCGTCGTGCTCGCGCCCGCGCTCCTCGTCGAATGGTTCGCGAAGCGGCTGTTGCGACGCGCGCTGGCCACGGTGGCCGCGCGGCGCGCCGACACGTCGCGCCGCGCCGCGCCCCGTTCCGGCCCGGCCGGCAACGGCAACGCAGCGCCGCCGGACGCACCGGCCGCACCCGGCGCGTCGAACGCCGCGCCCGCGTCGTCGCAAGGCCGCGGCCACGCACGACGCCACACCACGCTGCTGCACCGGATGCCGCGCGCGCTCGTCAGCCTCGCGCTGCGCACGGTGCCGCTGCTGGTGTTCGTCGGCGTCGCGAGCCTGACGATGTCGGCGATCGGCGACGCGGGCACCCCGGTCGAATCCGCGCTTGAAGCGCTGATCGACATCTACGTGATCTGCCGGCTCGTCACGATCGTCAGCCGGCTGTTCTTCCAGCCCGATGCGCGGCAATTGCGCTTGCTGCATGTCAGCGACGCAGGGGCCGGCTTCGCGCAGCGCTCGATCGCCCGGATCGTGATCGTGGTCGGCGCCTGCACGGCCGCCGTCGAGATCGCCGCGAACTTCGGCCTCAGCGAGGCCGGTCACGTCGCGCTGCTGAAAGCCGTCGCGCTCGCCGCGCACCTGATGGTCTCCGCGTTGATCCTGACATGCCGCCGGCCGGTCGCCGAGCGCATCCGCGCGGCCGGCGCGCAACGTCCGGCCTTCGCGATGCTCGGCAACGCACTCGCGGACGCATGGGCGCCCGTATCGGTATTCGTCGTGATGGCGCTCTGGTTCGTGTGGGCGCTCGACGTCCACAACGGCTACCGCGTGCTGATCACGCTCGGCGGCCGCTCGATCGCCGTGATGATCGCCATGCGGATCGTGTCGATCGTGGTGTTCGGCGCGCTCGCGCGGCTGTTCCAGGGCAGCGACGAGGATCGCACGCTCGTCCATCTGCACGCATCCCGCTACTACCCGCTGCTGCGCCAGATCGTGTCGGGCGCGCTCGGCGTCGTGACCGTCGTGCTGCTGCTGCAGATCTGGGGCGTGCCGATCTTCCGCGCGTTCGAAACCGGCACGATCGGCCACCGGCTCGCGTCGGCGCTCGTGACGATCGCGATCGCGGCCGTCGTCGCGCTCGTCGTATGGGAAGCGGCGAACATCGCGATCGAGCGCCGCCTGCAGCGCTGGACCCGCGAAGGCAATCTCGTGCGCGCGGCGCGGCTGCGCACGCTGCTGCCGATGCTGCGCTCGCTGCTGTTCGTGATGATCGCGCTCGTCGTCGTGCTGACGGGCCTCAGCCAGCTTGGCGTGAACGTCGGCCCGCTGCTTGCCGGCGCGAGCATCTTCGGCGTCGCGCTCGGCTTCGGCTCGCAGAAGCTCGTGCAGGATTTCATCACCGGGATCTTCCTGCTGATGGAAAACGCGATGCAGGTGGGCGACTGGGTCACGCTCGCCGGCGTGTCGGGCACGGTCGAGTACCTGTCGATCCGTACCGTGCGGCTGCGCGCGGGGGACGGGTCGCTGTACACGATCCCGTTCAGCTCGGTGACGACCGTCAACAAC
Organism: Burkholderia paludis; assembly: GCF_000732615.1. Lineage (GTDB taxonomy): Bacteria > Pseudomonadota > Gammaproteobacteria > Burkholderiales > Burkholderiaceae > Burkholderia > Burkholderia paludis. Next base: position 57,442 of record NZ_JPGL01000034.1, on the reverse strand, counting down.
ACGAATCGCGGGCTCGGCAATGCGGCCGTCAAGGTCAGCATCGCTTACGGCGAGGACATCGATCGCGCGATCGCGACGCTGAAGGAGATCGGGGCCGCATTGCGCGACGATCCGGCCTACCGCGACGGCATCCTGTCGGACTTCAGCTACTGGGGCATCGACCAGGTCGACGGCGCGGCGCTCGCGCTGGCCGGACAGATGCAGTGCACCGACTCGACGCGCTGGAGCGTGCAGCGCGAATTCAACCGACGGATCGCGGAGACGTTCCGCGAGCGCGGCATCCGGATCGCCGATCCGCAGCGCAGCGCCGTCACGTACGCGGGCGGATCGCAGCCCGCCGGCAACCGCGACAGCGGCGGCAACGACGTCAACGGCCCGGCTGCCGCGACGGCATCCCGGCCATCGCCGAGCGCCGAACCGGAACGCAAGCCCGGCTGACCGGCCGGAACCGGCGGCCCGCCGCGCTCAACCCTGGGCAGGCTTGTTCGCGCGCCGCGCGCCTTTGGCGGCGGGCTTCGCCGCGCCCCCCTTCGCCGTGCGTTTCGCCACGGCGCTCGCCCCCCGCCCGGGGCCGGCCTCCGGCGCGCCGCGCCGCGCGTGCCATTGCTCGAGCAGCAGGCGCGTCTGGTCGGCGATCGTCTCGCTCAGCAAGGCCGCGCGCTCGCCGTCGAATGCGTCCCATTCGAGCAGTTGCAGCGCCGAACGCTGCGCGATATGGAACACCGTGATCTGCCCGAACAGGCTCAGCGCACGCAACCGCGTGACGGGATCGTCGGCGGCCCGCCCCGAGATCCGGCCGATCAGTTCGGCGCTCACGTCGTTGAGCGGCTTGCGCATGCGCTGCATCAGGATCTCGCTCGCGTTCGCCGGCTCCTGGCCGCCCTGCTCGCGCGCGAAGAACATCCGCTGGTTCATCGTCTTCGGCGACGTGAACATCCGGTCCGACAGCGCGCGCAGCAGCCCGATGAACGCGTCGATCAGCTCGTCGACCTCGGCGTGCGCATCGAGCACCGCCCACGCGTGGGCGACCGCCGGCGCGAACACCTCCCAGCCGTTCTCGGCGATCGTCTCCACGCACGCGCGGTAGACGCCTTCCTTGTTCTCGAAGTAGTACTGGAGCGCCGGGGCGTTCACGCCGGCCATCGCGGCGATCTCGCGCGTCGACGCACCCGCGAACCCGCGCTCGCCGAACAGCTCGATCGCCGCCTCGATGATCCGCTGGCGCGTTTCGTCCCCGCGCGCGTAGCCGCCCGCCGACGTGCGGCGCAGCTTCTTCGCTTCGTTCATGCCTTCCTCGTCATTCGATCGACAGACATTCTACTTGACACAATTCTATCAAGTGGAATAATTCTTCCACTTGGAATAATTTGGATGCCCGAATGTCGACGCCACAAGACCCGCCACAGAAAGCAGATCGTCAGGAAAACGGAACAACGCCGCGCAACGGCAACGGCTCGAAGCGGCGCATCCTGCTCGTCGCGGCGGTGCTCGCGGCGATCGGCGGCGCCGTCTGGCTCGGCCGCTGGTGGACGGTCGGCCGCTTCATCGAAAGCACCAACGATGCATACCTGCAGGCGGACAGCATGACCGCCGCGCCGAAGGTGGCCGGCTACGTCACCGACGTCTACGTCCGCGACAACCAGCCCGTGAAGGCCGGCGACCCGCTGGTGCGGCTCGACGTCCGCCAGTACCAGGTCGCGCTCGCCCAATCGCTCGCGACCGTCGATGCGCGCCGCGCGGACATCGCGCGCGCCGAAGCGGACATCCACCAGCAGCACGCGAATCTCGAACAGGCCGACGCCCAGTCGAAGGTGTCGCAGATCAACGCGCGGCACGCGAGCGACGAATACGCACGCTATGCGCCGCTCGCGGCGACCGGCGCCGAAACCCACGAACGCGTGGCCGACCTGAAGAGCACGCGCGACCAGGCGCAAGCGACGCTCGCGGCGAACAACGCGTCGGTGGCCGCCGCACGCACGCAGATCGCGTCGTTCACCGCCCAGCTCCAGCAGGCGCGCGCGCAGCTGGAGGCCGCCCAGGCCAGCGCCGCGCAGGCGCAGCTCGACCTCGACAACACGACCGTGCGCAGCACGCTCGCCGGCCGCGTCGGCGATCGCACCGTGCGCGTCGGCCAGTACGTGCAGCCCGGCACGCGCCTGCTGACCGTCGTGCCCGTCGACTCGATCTATCTCGTCGCGAACTTCAAGGAAACGCAGATCGCCAACATGCGCATCGGCCAGCCCGTCGCGCTGCATGTCGACGCGCTGCCGGACGGCGCGCTGTCGGGCGTCGTCGACAGCTTCGCGCCCGGCACCGGCGCGCAGTTCGCACTCCTGCCGCCCGAGAACGCAACCGGCAACTTCACGAAGATCGTCCAGCGCGTGCCGGTGCGCATCCGCCTCGCCGCGAACGCCCGTGCGCAGCACATGCTGCTGCCGGGGTTGTCGGTCACGGTCGACGTCGACACTCACCCGGCCGGCGACGGGCAGCATCATGGCTGACACGCCCGCCACCACCCCCGCGCCGCCGCACGAAGGCCGCGCAAGCGTGACCGACTGGATCGCGGTCGCGGCCGGCGCGCTCGGCGCACTGATGGCGACGCTCGACATCTCGATCACGAATTCGGCGCTGCCGCAGATCCAGGGCGAGATCGGCGCGACGGGCACCGAAGGCACGTGGATCTCGACCGGCTACCTGATGTCCGAAATCGTGATGATCCCGCTCGCCGCGTGGCTCACGCGCGTGTTCGGGCTGCGCAATTTCCTGCTGACGAACTCGGCGCTGTTCATCGCGTTCTCGATGATGTGCGGCTGGTCGCATTCGCTGCCGATGATGATCGCCGGCCGGATCGGCCAGGGCTTCACCGGCGGCGCGCTGATCCCGACCGCGCAGACCATCATCCGCACGCGGCTGCCGCTGTCGCAGTTGCCGGTCGGCATGACGCTGTTCGGCCTGATCGTGCTGCTCGGCCCGCTGTTCGGCCCCGTGCTCGGCGGCTGGCTCGCGGAGAACGTGAACTGGAGCTGGTGCTTCTTCCTGAACCTGCCCGTGTGCCTGCTGCTGATGGGGCTGCTGTGGTTCGGGCTGCCGTCGGACCGCCCGCAATGGAGCACGTTCTTCAACGCGGACTGGCTCGGGATCGCCGGCCTTGCGATCGGGCTGAGTTCGCTCACCGTCGTGCTCGAGGAAGGCCAGCGCGAACGCTGGTTCGAATCGCAGATGATCGTCACGCTGAGTCTCGTGTCGCTCGCCGGGATGATCCTGATCGCGCTGTCGCAACGCTTCGCGAAGCGGCCGATCATGCGCCTGTCGCTGATGCGCAACCCGCGCTATGCGAGCGTGATCGTGATCGTGTCCGCGGTCGGCGCCGGGCTGTATGGCGTGTCCTACCTGCTGCCGCAGTTTCTCGCGATCGTCGCCGGCTACAACGCGGAACAGGCCGGCGGGATCATGCTGCTGTCGGGGCTGCCGGCCTTTCTCGTGATGCCGATCCTGCCGCGCCTGCTCGGCAAGGTCGATTTCCGCATTCTCGTGATCTCGGGGCTGCTGCTGTTCTGCCTGAGCTGCATGCTGGACATCGGCCTGACCGCGCAGAGCGTGGGCCATGACTTCGTGTGGTCGCAACTGATCCGCGGCGTCGCGCAGATGCTCGCGATGATGCCGCTCAACCAGGCCTCGATGGCGGCCGTCGCGCGCGAGGACTCGGGCGATGCGGCCGGGCTCTACAACATGGCGCGCAACCTCGGCGGCTCGATCGGGCTCGCGATCATCGGCACCGTGATCGACCGGCGCACGACCTTCCATACGGCCGCGCTCCGCGAATCGGTCACCGCCAACTCGCTGATCGGGCAGGACCGGCTGTCGGCCTATGCGGCCAACTGGTTCACGCACACCGGCGACCTCGCGTATTCGAACCTGCGCGCGCTCGGGCAACTGGCGCAGCAGATCCAGGTCCAGGCCGTCGTGATGACCTACTCCGAAACCTTTTACCTGCTGGGCCTCGCACTGCTCGCCTGCGTGCCGCTCGCGTTGCTGCTGAAAACGCCGCGCGCACCGCAGCCGATGTCGTCCGGCCACTGAACCGTCTGCCCCGATGAAACCCTTTGCCCTGCCCCGCCGCCCTGCGCTCACGCTGTGCGCAGCCGCCTGCCTGCTCGCCGGCTGCACGGTCGGCCCCGACTACCGCGGTGCGCCGGCGGCGCCGGATGCGCCGACGTTCGTGCGCGCGCCGGCCGCCGGCGTCGATACCGCCGCGCCCGCGCCGAGCGCGTGGTGGCATGCGCTGAACGATCGCCGGCTCGACGAGCTGATCGCCGCAGCGCTCGTCTACAACCCCGATCTGCACGCCGCGCAGGCGCGCCTGCGCGCATCCCGCGCGCAGCTCTCGCAACAGCGCGCGGCGCAGTTGCCGAAATCGTCGGCCACCGTCGCGGCCGTCCGCATGCGCGAACCGGACCTCAGCGCGCTCGGCTCGCTGCTGCCGTCGGACAGCTCGAACGCGTCGGGCGGCACGTCGCCGTCGCTCGGCGGCTCGGGCCCGCTGCAGCTCTATTCGGCCGGATTCGACGCGACCTGGGAAATCGACCTGTTCGGCGGCACGCGCCGTGCGGTCGAGGCCGCGTCCGCGCAGGCCGAGGCCGTCGACGCCGATCTCGCCGATACGCAGGTGTCGATCGCGGCCGAGGTCGCGAATGCGTATGTCGACCTGCGCGACCAGCAGCAGCGGCTTGCGCTGTCGCAACGCACGGCCGAACTGCAGCAGAAGATGCTCGAACTCACCCGGCAGCGCCAAGCGCGCGGCGTCGCGGCCGATGCGGACATCGAACGCCTGACGACACAGGTCGAGAACACGCGCGCGTCGCTGATCCCGCTCGACGCGCAGGTGACGGAATCGCTCGACCGGCTCGCGATCCTGACGGGCCAGGCTCCGGGCGCGCTCGACGCGGCGCTGTCGACGCCGGACGTGCCGCTGCCGACGCTGCCCGCCAGCATCGCGGTCGGCGATCCGGCCACGCTGCTCAAGCAGCGTCCCGACGTTCGCGCCGCCGAGCGCCGGCTCGCGTCGAGCAATGCGCAGATCGGCGAGCACGTCGCCGACTACTTCCCGAAAGTGACGCTGCTCGGCGATCTCGGCTTCAGCGCGACGGACCCCGGCCATCTGCTCCGCAAGCAGAACTTCACCTGGGTCGGCGCGCCGTATCTGCAATGGAACCTCCTCGACTTCGGGCGGACGCGCGGCGCCGTGCGTGCGGCCGAGGCGTCGCGCGACGAGGCGGAAGCGAACTACCGGAAGGCGGTGCTCGGCGCATTGCAGGACGCCAATACGGCATTGCAGCGCTACGGGCACCAGCGCGAGCACGTCGTGGCGCTCACTAGGGTCAGCACGTCGGCCGTGCACTCCCGTTCGCTGATGGACGAGCGCTATCGCGCCGGCGTCGCGTCGATGATCGACCTGCTCGATACGCAGCGCGAAGCGCTGTCCGCGCAACAGAACGTGATCGCCGGGCAAGCCGAACTGATCAAGGATTACGTGTCGCTGCAAAAGAGCCTCGGGCTCGGGTGGCAGGCCGGCGCGAGTTGACGGCGCCCGGCCGCCGACGCATGCGCCGGCGGCCGTCGCGCCAACCCGGCGCTGACGGGCCCCGCGCATCGGAAACGAACCCGCTGGCGCACGGCGCCGGATCGACATGCCGGGCCCGATCTTGACGCTCCGGCGCGCGCCGACGATCCGAGTGTCCATTCGAACGCCACCGGCCCATTCCGGAGCGCTGCGGAAATGATCGGGCTTTCGAATCCGGCATTACTTTCCTTTTCGGTTCCGAACATTACAAATTACATCCAATCTTTTCAAAAACATTTCACTTATTCGATTTAATTTAATTTCATATAATCAAAAAAAGTTTGACACTCTGCTTTCGTTCTTGATACCGTCCAATGCACGCAATCAGACGAATTGCCTGCTACGCAATCGATTTCGCGCTCCACGTTTTTTCGCTTCCGCCGCACCGAAGTCCTCGCCGCCGGCCGTATTGCTCGCGCGCCGGCGCATGCAACATCCCGATGCATCACATTGGACGGCTGCCATCCGGCAGCGGGCCGAAGGACCGAACAATATGAGCAGGACAACGAAGCTTTTGCTCTAGCACTTCCGCCCGCGTCATGTCCGGCGCGACTGCCCCGCATCGCGGCGCAGCTCTCCCGTTACCGTGTTTTCCGTATTTCGCCCCGGGGAAAAAACCGCTTTCCCGATCGGGCGGAAGGCCCTGTCGCATCCGTGCCATCCGCACGCGTGCGACAGAAAGCGGCGGTGCACGATCCGCACCGCTGTCGACCGTTGTTGTTCGTGCCGTTCGATGTTCAACCGGAGGGGTAATCCAAATGAATCAGGTTGCATACAAGAAACACAAGCACATTCGCATCGTCAGACTCGCTTTCGCCGCCGCCGCGGCTGCATCGTTCGGCATGGCGACCGTCCATGCCGCCCCGGCGGCCGGCTGGACTGAAACCCGCACCAAGGGGTTCCTGCCGCTCGTGCAGCAGAACGAAGCCGGCGCCGCCGGCGCGCCTGCCGCGAGCACGGCGGCGGCCGCCGCCGCGGCAGTCGAACTGGCGCCCGGCGAATCGGTGGACATCGTGCTCGGGCTGAACCTGCGCAACGAAACGCAACTCGACCAGTATCTGCACGATCTGCGCACGCCCGGCTCGCCGCACTACCGGCAGTTCCTCACGCCGTCGCAGTTCGCCGCGCAATATGCGCCGACCGACCAGCAGGTCGCCTCGGTCGTCGCGCATCTGCGCAAGGCAGGCTTCGTGAACATCGTGGTCGCGCCGAACCGCCTGCTGGTATCCGCGTCCGGTACCGCGGCCACCATCAAGTCGGCCTTCCGCACGACACTCAAGCGCTTCACGCACAACGGCCGCAGCGTCTATGCGAACGCCGACGCCGCGCAAGTGCCGAATGCGATCGGCGGCATCGTGGGCGCGGTGCTGGGCCTGCAGAACGTCGAGCTGATGCATACCGGTGCGGGCAGCAAGCCGCAAGGCAACACCAGCAACCTGACGATTCCGGCGGGCGCCTCGGCGGTGCCGCACAACCCGACCGAGTTCTCGTCGATCTACGGCGGCGACGGCACGCCGACCGCCTCGCAGACCACCGTCGGCATCATCTCCGAAGGCGACCTGTCGCAGACGGTGAGCGACCTCAACACGTTCGCCGCGAACAACGGCCTCGGCACGATCAACAGCAGCATCGTGAAGACGGGCCCGTCCGGCAGCTCGTACACCGACACCGACGGGACCGTCGAGTGGAACCTCGACAGCCAGTCGATCGTCGGCTCGGCCGGCGGCAGCGTGAAGCAGGTCGTGTTCTACGTCGCGCCGTCGATGACGCTCACGGCGATCACCGCCGCGTACAACAAGGCCGTGACCGACAACGTCGCGAAGGTGATCAACGTGTCGCTCGGCGTGTGCGAATCGTCCGCGAACAGCACCGGCTCGCAGGCAACCGACGACACCATCTTCAAGCAGGCGGTCGCGCAGGGGCAGACCTTCTCGGTATCCGCCGGCGACCATGGCGCGTACGAATGCGCGGGCGGCGCGCCGTCGCGCTCGACCTACACGGTGAGCGAGCCGGCAACGTCGCCGTACGTCATCGCCGTCGGCGGCACGACGCTGTTCACGAACACGTCGACCAACGCGTACAACAGCGAGATCGTGTGGAACGATCCGAGCTGGCAGTCGGGCACCGTGTGGTCGACGGGCGGCGGCTACAGCAAGTACGAAGCCGCGCCGTCGTGGCAATCGTCGAGCCTCACCGGGTCGACCAAGCGCGCGCTGCCGGACGTCGGCTTCGACGCCGACCTGCGCACCGGCGCCATCCTCGTCGTGAACGGCCAGACGTCCGACACGCTGTGGGGTTCGGGCTACCTGAACAACGAAGGCGGCACGAGCCTCGCCGCGCCGATCTTCACGGGTATCTGGGCGCGGCTGCAGTCGGCGAACAACAACGCGCTCGGCTTCCCCGCGTCGAGCATCTACAAGTACTTCCCGTCCAACGCGGCACTGGTGCACGACGTCACGTCCGGCAACAACGGCAGCGGCACCTACGGCTACAAGGCGAAGGCCGGCTGGGACGCGACGACGGGCTTCGGCAGCGTCAACATCTCCAGGCTGAACGCGTTCATCCAGGGCACGTCGGATTTCGCGCGCTGACGAGCCGATGACCGCCCCGGTTCCGGGCATGCGCGGTTGCGCACGCCCGGAACCGCACGCAACCGCGTAACCGACCCGCGATGGCTGCCCCGCCATCGCGGGTTTTCTGCATGGCGCCGCCCTACCGCGCGGCATCCGGTGCAGCGCCCCGGCCTTGCAATCGTTGCACAAACAACTTTCATGTGGCTTGTCCAGGCGGCGCCCTGCCGCTTACGGACTGCAAGGTACACACTGTTACATAACACCCGACAACCTCCGCGCGTGTCGTGCGTTTTACTGGATATATCGATTCGTCGCGGGACGGCCACCCCACGAACACGACCGCTCCAGCCGAAGCATCCTCGACGCGCGGACGGTCGTGGCACAGTGCCCGGGCCGAACGCATCGCCCCGCGCCTGCCAACGCCGACACACCATCGAACCCACCACATGAAGAACGCACACCGCCCTGTCCGCACCCTGATCGCATCGTCCCTCATCGTGTCCCTGCTCGGCCTCTCCGCCTGCAACAAGAGCGGCGACAGCAGCGCGGCCGCCGCAGCCAGCGACGCGAGCGTGGCCGCGGCGGCGCAACCGGCGTCGACGCCCGTCGCCTACACGCCGCCGACCGCCGACCAGCTCTACCAGATGGTCGCGCCGATCGCGTTGTTCCCCGACAAGCTCGTCGCACTGGTACTCGCGGGCGCAACCTATCCGGACCAGGTCACAGCCGCCAACAACTGGGTGACGCAGAACCCGTCGCTGAAGGGGCAGGCACTCGCCACGGCCGCCGACACGCAACCGTGGGACCCGTCCATCAAGGCGTTGACCGCGTTCCCCGCGGTACTGTCGCAGATGGCGTCGAACCCGGCCTGGACCACGTCGCTCGGCCAGGCCTACTACAACGATCCGACCGACGTGATGAACGCGATCCAGGTGATGCGCCAGCGCGCGCAGACCTCCGGCCACCTCCGCTCGGGCGGCCAGTTGCGGGTCACGCAAGTCGCGCAGGCCGCGCCGTCCGGCTACACGCCGGCCGCCGATGCGCCGGTGCTCTACACCGGGCCGGCGATCGTGCCGCCGCCCGTGCAGGCAATCGAGATCGAATCGGCGCAGCCCGACCTGGTCTATGTCCCGTCGTACAACCCGACCGTCGTCTATGGCGAACCGGTTTCGGCCTACCCCGGCTATGTGTATCGGGCGCCCGCATACAGCACCGGGGAAGTCGTTGCCGCCGGCGTGATCACGTTCGGCGTGGGCATTGCCGTCGGCGCCGCGATCTTCGGGCATCACGACTGGGGCTGGCATGCATGGGGCATGAACTGGGGCGCGCCGCGTCCGGAAGGCCCCGGCTGGAACGGCGGCTGGCAACGCCCGGCCGTGGTGTACAACCACACCACGTATGTCACGAAGTCGACCACCGTGATCAACAACATCACCAACATCCGCAACACGCGCATCACGAACAACTACGGCGGCAACGTCACCAACAACACGACGAACACGACGATCGAACGCAATACGGTGCAGCCGGGTGCGGAAGCAATGCGCGGACAGGCCGCGGAACAACGCCCGGGCGCCGCGCCGATGAGCATGCCGCACTTCACCGCGAACGACACACGCCCCGGCGCCCGCCCAACGCCTGACGCATTCGCGCAGAACCGCGCGAACGAGCCGCGTGCCGAGGCGCCGGCGCAGCACGCGCCCGGTGCGACGCAAGAGGCGCGGCAGCAGGCGATGCAGCAGGAACGCGCCGCGCAGGAAAACCGCGCGATTGCGCAACAGGAACAGCAGCAGCAACAGCAGCGCAACGAGGCCATGCAGCAACGCGAGGCCGCGCAACAGCGCAACGAGCAGCAACAACGCGAGGAGGCGCAGCAGCGCAATGCGGCCCAGCAGCAGCGCGAGGAGGTGCAGCAGCGCAATGTGGCCCAGCAGCAGCGCGAGGAGGTGCAGCAGCGCAATGCGGCCCAGCAGCAACAGCACGAAGCCATGCAGCAACGCAACGAGGCCCAGCCGCCGATGCACAAGGAGACGCCGCCGCGCAACGAAGCGCAACCGCAGGAGCACGCGCAGCCGCCGCGGCAACCGGCCTCCGAGCACGAGCCTGCGCCGCATCCGCGCCCTGCCGAGCCGCATCCGGAGCATGAGGCTCAGCACGAGCCGCATGAAAACCACGCGGAGTGACAGGCGCGCCGTCGCGGCAGTGCGGCATTCGCACGGCCGACCGGCGAAACCCGCGCTCCGGGCGCACGCGGCGGCCGCACGGCCGGCAGCGACGTGCGCCGCCGCCTTGCGCGAAGCCGCGCGGCCTCGCCGCGCGACTCAACCGCCCCAGTTCCGGACGTAGTCCGGCACGGGCATGTCGGCGTCGGCGTGCACCGGCGCACCGCGCGTCGTCGTCAGCGGCAGGATCCCGGTCCAGACGGCGAGCGCGAGGTCTTCGTCCTTGTCGGACGGCATCGAATCGCTGACTTTCACGGCCGCTTCCGCAAGGGAAATCCGCAGCACGCTGGTCGCGTTGAGCTCCTTCTCGTTGCCGGGCCGCGCGTCATGCCTGCGCCCCGGTGCGATCTTGTCCATCAATGCGTCCAGCGCCACGCGCTTTTCCGCACTGCCCTCCACCATGTCGAACCGCCCGTAGATCACGGCGGATCGATAATTCATCGAATGGTTGAAGGCCGACCTGGCCAGCACGAGGCCGTCCAGCAGCGTAATCGCCACGGCGGCCTGCGCGCCCGCCGACAGCGCCTTGATCATCCGGCTGCCGTTGGACCCGTGTATGTAGAGGTCGTCGTCCCGCCTCCAGTGCGCGGTCGGAATGCAATGCGTGTCCGCGCCCGCGCCGAACCCGATGTGGCAGACATAGGCCTCGTCCACGATACGGTAGAGCATCGTGCGATCCCGATTCGCCAGTTCCGGCAGGCGGTGAATGGTGGTGCGGGATGTGGGAGAGATGACGGTCTGGTCTTTCATGTTTCGTTTCCTGTTTGCGCGCCCTGGCGGGTCGAATCGTCCGCATGCCGGCAGCATGCGGTCATCCGTTCGTCGTTATGTTTGCCCCGCGTCCGGAAACGGATCGGACGTGCGCCCGCCATGTCCGCCCGATCGCTCGACCGGCCCATCGACAGCCGCTCGCCGGATCGATCAGAATACGCACGCGCCACGATCCGCGACGAGCGCCGGAAAGGCCCGCGCGCCGGCCGCCGCCGCGAGAGCCTGAACGATACGGCGCACATCGGATCTTCGAAAGAACCAGCCCAAGGAAAATATCTGGAACCAGCCCATGGATCTCGCGCTGCTCATCTCATCGCTTCCCGGACAGGACGGCACGACACGGCACAGCCGGCAGGAAGCCCTCTACCGGAGCCTGCGCGCCATGCTGCTGGACGGCCGCATTCCGCCGGGCACGCGGCTCGTGCCGACGCGCGTACTCGCGGCGGAGCTGGGCATCGCGCGCAATTCGGCGGTCTACGCGTACGAGCGCCTTGCCGAAGAGGGTTTCGTGACGGCCACGCGCAACGGCACGATCACGCGCTGGGACGGACGCGGCCGTGCGAGCGCCGCCCCTGACAGCGGCCCGGCCCCGGTTCGGCTGTCCGAGCGCGTGCGCGGGCTGGAGCACGCGGACCCCGAGCCCGAACGCATGCTGCCGTTCGTGCCCGGCCTCCCGTCGCTCGACGAATTCCCCGTTGCCCAATGGCGCCGCTGCATCGAGCGCGCATGGAAGATCATCACGCCCGCACAGCTCGCATACGGCCCGGTCGAAGGATTGCCCGAATTGCGCCGCGCCGTGGCCGCCTACATTCGCGTCTCGCGCGGCGTGCGCTGCGACACCGATCAGGTGTTCATCACCGACGGCACGCAAAGCAGCCTCGAGCTGTGCGCGCGCATGCTGGCGAATCCCGGTGAATCCGGCTGGCTCGAAAACCCCTGCTACAACGGCGCGCGGACCGCGTTCCGGTCGACCGGCCTGGATATCGTGCCGATCGAGGTCGACCGCGAGGGGATGGCGCCGACCGACGAACAATGGCGCACCCGGCCGCCCCGGCTGATCTATGCGACGCCGTCGCATCAATACCCGCTCGGCGCGCTGATGAGCCCCCGGCGGCGAGCGGCGCTCGTCGAGCGTGCGCGCGCCTGCGGCGCGTGGATCATCGAGGACGATTACGACAGCGAGTTCCGCCACGGCAGCCAGCCGCTGCCGGCGATCCAGGGCTTGCACGCCGACGCTCCTGTCTGCTACCTCGGCACCTTCAGCAAGACGATGTTTCCCGCCCTTCGGCTCGGGTTCATGGTGGTGCCGCCGGCGCTGGTCGATCGCTTCGCCCGAACGCTGCGCGAACTCGTCCATCGCGGTCATTCGGCCGATCAACTGGCGATGGCCGAATTCATCGACACCGGGCTCTTTGCGCGGCACCTGCGCGGGATGCGGGCGCTGTACGCCGAGCGGCGCGGCAGCCTCGAGGCAGCGCTCGCGCGCCACCTCGGCGGCGTGTTGAACGTTCGGGAGAGCCCGGGCGGCATGCATCTGTCGGCCGATCTCGCCCTGCCGCTGCACGACACCGACGTCGCCCGCGCCGCGGCCGCGCATGGCCTGCTGCTTCAGCCGCTGAGCAGCTACCGCGTCGGCGACGGCCGCCCGTACAACGGCTTCGTGCTCGGATATTCCGGGCTGACCGGCACGACGATCGAAGCCGCGACGACGCAGCTCGCCGCCGTTATCGAACAGCTCGACCGCACGCACGGCTGAGCGCCGTGCGTCGCCTCGTCGCTCACAGTTGCGATTCGATCGGAAACAGCCCGAGGAACCAGACTTCCATCCGCCGCGGGGCCGACACTTCCGGTTCGTGATCGAACTCGGTGACCGTGCCGTCCGAATCGGTCTGAATCCACTTGAGCCGCCCCGTTCCCGCCGCATCGGCACCCGGCTCGACCCGCCACGCGATCCGGTCGAGTCGCGACTCCAGATTGTCGGCCACCTGCGAGGCAATCGCCGGAGACTCGCAGTAGACGCCGATTTCCGTGTTGAGATTCAGCGAACGCGGATCGAGATTCATCGAGCCGATGAAGATGCTCTTGTGATCGAACACGTAGGTCTTCGCATGCAGCGATGCACGTGACGACCCGATGATGACCTGCTTCGAAATGCTCTTGTCGCCCGACGGCCGTCGCTCGTACAGCCGCACGCCGGCATTCACCAGATCGCCCCGGTAACGCCGGTAGCCGGCATGCACGGCCGCCACGTCGGTCGACGCGAGCGAGTTGGTCAGCACCGTCACGCGCACGCCGCGCGCCGTGAGCGCACGCAGCCGCTCGACGACGTCCTTGCCCGGCACGAAGTACGGCGACACGATCAGCAGGTCATGCTCGGGCTGCAGCGCGAGCGCCCGCAACTGCGGCATCAGGTGCCCGTCGCTGTCCTTCGGCGCGCGGGCGATCTTCGCGGGGTCGTCGTACAGCACCGTCGCGCGGCCCCACGACAGTTCCGTGCCCTGCCCGTGCACGATCTGGTCGAGCCGTTGCCTCGCCTCCAGCACGTAAGGATTGTCCTCCATCGCCCTCAGGTAGTCGCGCAAGCGTTCGCGCTCCCGGTCCAGCCCGCCCGGCGCGGCGTCGTGTCCGACCAGCGCATCGATCGGATACGCGTACGGGGAATTCCAGAACGTGTCGAATTCGGTGGAGATATCCTTTACGACCGGGCCGTGGACGACCACGTCGAGATCGCCGAACTCCAGCATCGACGATGCGCCGAAGTACTCGTCGCCGATATTGCGGCCGCCGACGATCGCCGCCTGGTTGTCCGCGATCATCGCCTTGTTATGCATGCGCCGGTTGACGCGCGAGAACTCGAATACCGTGCCGATCTTCTTGAAGTTGCGCGTGGCCACCGGGTTGAACAGCCGGATCTCGATGTTCGGATGCGAGCTGATCTCGAGCAGCTTGCGGTCGTCCGCGTTCGTGCCGAGATCGTCGAGCAGCGCACGCACGCGCACGCCGCGATCGGCCGCGCGAATGATCGCGTCGGCCAGTTCGTGCCCGGTCAGGTCGTCGTGCCAGATGTAGTACTGAAGGTCGAGCGACCGATCCGCGCGGTCGGCGAGCAGCACGCGCGCATCCAGCGCGTCGACCGGATCGGTCAGCAGATGAAATGCGTCCTGCCCCGGATGCGTGCCGGCCTGCTGCCGGAACGCGACGCCGAGCCGCGTGTTGTCCGTATCGGTGTACGCATGCGTCGGCGCGCGATCGGCCTGCGGCGGCAGGCTTGCACATGCCACGAGCGCCAGCAACGACAGAATCGCACCCCACGAACGCAGCATGGTCATGATTGCCCCCACTCCCGGGCGAAAATTGTTTGTTCTGGCCGCCCGACGGACCGGGCCGCGGCCCTTCGGGCAGGGCCGGCGGCGCGCGTGAAACGACGGCGCTACAGCATACTTCGATTGCGTGTCGCGCGACACCTTCTCCGTATTTTCCCGATCCGGTCGATACGCCGCGCGCGACGTATCGCACTCGCGCAAGACACGGACGATCGCGGGCTCACGGGCAGGATCCGGTTGCACGACGGGAAGTTGTCCCGCCGTGGGCCGGGTCGCGGTGCGTTGCGGCGCTCACGCGCGGTGCTCGCCCAGCATCCCCAGGTATTGCCGGACGGCCCCCCACTCCCCGGCGATCCGGCTGATCACCACCAGCTTCGATTTCGGCACGCTTCCCGCCAGCTTCCGGTGAACCACGTTCGGCGCCGCAATGCGGTTCAGCGGCTCGGGGGTCAGCGCCAGCCCCAGACCCGCGGCCGCGAGGGCGAGCACGGAAAGCGTGCTGTTCACCTTGTGCGCGATGCGGGGTTCCCTGCCGAGCATCTGCCGCAGCGTCGCCAGATGCCCTTCGTCGTCGCCGTCGGCCCCGTACAGGATGAATGGCTCGTCCGCGATTGCGGCAACGTTCACGACGCGCCGCTTCGCGAGCGGATGACGAACGCTCATCACGACTTCCCACGACCAGTTGCCGACCGTCTGCACGGCCAGCTTCTCGTCGAAGGCCACGCCGAGCGCCGGGCAATAGCCGATGTCGAGCCGGCCCGCGAGAATCGCCTCCTGCTGGGCGGCCGGCGCCATTTCGGACAGGTCGAGTTCCACGCCCGGCCACCTCGCATGAAACTCGGTCAGGTCCTCGGACAGCCGTCCGGTCGCGACCGCGTTCCCGACGAAGCCGATCCGCACGATGCCCGTCTCGCCGCGCGCCGCACGCTGGATCAGCGTCTTCGCGCGCTCGGCCTGCTCGAGCGTGCGCCGCGCCTCGAGCAGCAGCAGCCGGCCGGCGTCGGTCAACGCGACCTTGCGCGTACTGCGCTCGAACAGCGGCGTGCCCAGTTCCTCCTCGAGCGCGCGAATCTGCACGCTCAGCGCAGGCTGCACGATATGCAGCCGCTCCGCCGCGCGACCGAAATGCCCCTCCTCGGCCACCGCGAGGAAGTAGCGGAAATGTCGAAGGTCCATGAAGTCGATTGATCATCCAGAATAATCAATCGTTAACTTTAATATATTGGATAGAAAAATCAACGGCGCGCATTCTGACGGTCAGGCGTTGCGACGCAGCGTACTTTCACAGGAGCCGAATCATGTCCAACCGCACCCGCATCGATGTTCACCAGCATGTCGTCCCGCCGTTCTGGGCCGACGCACTGCCCGCCCACGGCGGCGATCCGTCGGGCTGGAGCAGCCCCGCCTGGAGCCCGGAAAGCGCACTGGCCTTCATGGATTCGCTGGAGATCCAGACCGGCGTGCTGTCGCTGACGGCGCCCGGCGTACAGGGCTGGGCCGGCCAGGCCAAGCTCGACATGGCGCGTCAGGTCAACGAATACGTGGCCGGCCTCGTCGCGAAATGGCCGTCGCGCTTCGGCAACTTCGCCACGCTGCCGCTGCCGGACGTCGACGGCACGCTCGCCGAAATCGACTTCGCGTTCGACACGCTGGAGGCCGACGGCGTCGTGCTGCTCAGCAACTACGGCGGCAAATATCTCGGCGATGCGGCGTTCGACCCGGTGTGGGCCGCGCTCGACCGCCGTCATGCGGTGGTGTTCATCCACCCGGCGAAGCCCGCGATCGACGTGCTGACCGGCATGCCCGGCCCGCTGCTCGACTATCCGTTCGACACGACCCGCACGGCCCTGCAACTCGTGCTCAACGGCGTGATCGCGCGCTACCCGAACGTGCGCATCATCCTGTCGCATGCCGGCGGTTTCCTGCCGTACACCGCGTACCGCTTCGCCGAACTTGCACCAGGCGTGCGCAACGACGTTCCGGATCGCGACGGGCTGCTCGACCTGCTGCGCAGGTTCTACTTCGATACCGCACTGTCGTCGCCGTCGGCACTGCCGAGCCTCGTCGCGTTCGCGCAACCCGAGCGCGTGCTGTACGGCAGCGACTTCCCGTACGCGCCGCCGTCCGTCAGCACGTCGTTCACCCATTCGCAGGACGGGTACGCCGCGCTGGATGCCGATCGGCACGCCGCGATCAATCGTGCGAACGCACTGCCGCTGTTCCCGCGTCTCGCCGCACTCGCGCGATAACGCGACCGTGCGCAACGTGACGCCCCGCGACGGCGGCGTCACATGGGCAACCGGCGCGGCGGCTGTCGGCGCCGCGCCGTCGAAACGGAACGCTGACCTTCACCCACCGGGCCGTTCCGGCCGACCGGCTGCGCACGAACGACACCTTCAGAACGCGGCCGCCGCGCCGATCCCGCGGAACCGATGGCGGAACGCCG
Organism: Burkholderia paludis; assembly: GCF_000732615.1. Lineage (GTDB taxonomy): Bacteria > Pseudomonadota > Gammaproteobacteria > Burkholderiales > Burkholderiaceae > Burkholderia > Burkholderia paludis. The sequence goes on along the minus strand of NZ_JPGL01000034.1, from coordinate 40,487 downwards.
GACCGATCGCGAACACCTGCACGCGAAACCGGTCGACCACCGCCGGTTGCCCGCTCCGGATGTCTGCACCAGCCGGATCTGCCAGGTCGCCCGACAACCTGTCGCGCCTTTAAACTCAGGAATGCGAATCATGAAGATCCACCCGCCGTATCGACGGAAGCCAACCGGCCTCCACGATTCCGGCGTGGCAGATCAAGACGGCGCGACGACCGCCTTCGCCGCACGGGTAGCGCCCAGCGCCGATTCAATTTCCGACTTGGTCTGTCGAAGTGCCGCGAGCAAATCCTCGAATCGCGCCTCGAATCGCAGCGCGGGCACGGCGAGCGCCATCGCGTAGCTCTGCGGCGAAGCCGTTTCGATCGCCACCCCCAACCCGCACACCCCCGACGCGTGCTCCTCCCGATCAACGGCGTATCCGAGATCGCGGATCTCCGCCAGGCTCCGGAGCAGCGTCTCTTGCTCGACGACGGTAGCCGGCGTGCGCCGTTGAAGCGGATGCTCGAGAAGCGACGCGACTTCGTCGTCCTTCAGCAACGACAGCAAGACCTTTCCGTGGGCGGTGCAATGAAGCGGGAAAGCGGTGCCGATGCTCGAACCGACGCGAAGCTCCTGGTCGGAAAGGTATTGGTCGACCGAGATCGCATGCGCGCCGCGTATCACGCAGATATCGACGGTCTCGCGCGTGCGCCGGCTCAACGCATCCGCAAAGGGCTTGGCCACGGCCACCACGTCCATGTGCGCCGATGCCGCGAGCCGGATCAACGCCGGCCCCAGGCGGATCCCGGCCGAGCCGGTCGCCACGAAACCTTGCGCCTCCAGCGCATTGACAAGACGGTGCACGGTCGTGCGCGGCAGCGCCGCGGCCCGCGCGATCTGCGAAAGGCTCAGCCCGGCCGATTGCCCTTCCAAAGCACGCAGCACCGCCACCGCCCGCGCGATGACCTGCTTGCCCGACGCACCGTCGGCTTCCGGTTCCTGTATCTCGTCCACGCTTCACATCCTTAGGGTTTATACGGAAAGAACGCTTGACCAATCGGCAAGCACACCCTACCCTTGTTCCATACAGAGGATATTGGTGTTCCACTGAGCGGACACTATAGTACAACACGGAATCGGAAGCAAACATGAACTCGCGTTCCACATCGAAAGCCGCCGCCTTCACCTTGTTGAGCGTCGCCTGTCTCACGATCATGGTCGGCTGCGTCATCGTGCCCGGCCTGCCCTCCATCGCAACCGCGCTGGGCTTGCCGTCGTCGGCAAGCTGGCTCGTCACGACGCCGTCGCTGGGCGTCGTGCTCTTCGGCCCCATCGTCGGCCGGTTCATCGAGCGCACCGGGCTCTACCGCGCGCTGTGCATCGGGCTTTTCCTGTACGGATTGCTCGGTGTCGCCGGCATCTTCCTGCGGGGCGAGTACGTGGTGCTCGCGGACCGGCTGCTGCTCGGCGGCGCAACCGCCCTCGTCATGTCCGCCGGCACCGGGATGATTTCGGCCCTCTATGAGGGCCAGGAGCGCCTGGCCATGATCGCGAGGCAAGGCATGTCGATCGAACTGGGGGGCGTCATTTTCCTCTCGATCGGCGGCGTGCTTGCCGCTTACGGCTGGCAATTCCCGTTCCTGCTCTACCTGGTCGCCTGGGTGCTGCTCGCGATGATGTGGGCATTCGTTCCCAACGTGATCGGGCAGGACGGCTCCGAAACGCAGGCCGAGCCGGCCCCGATTTCGGCAAGCCTGAAGCTCGTCTTCTTCTCGGCCAGCGCCTCGATGGTCCTGTTCTTCACGGGGATCATCGCGCTGCCGCTCTTGCTCGGGTCGCTGAGCCTGAGCGAATCGCAGACGGGCTATTTCCTGTCCTTCATATCGCTGGTCGCCGTCGTCGCGGCCTCGCAGATGCCGCGCGTGGCGTCGTCCATCGGCGAACGTCAAACCCTCGTTCTGGCATTCGCCTGCTACATCGCGGCGCACGCCACGTTCGCGTTGTCCCACTCGATCGCGGCAGCCGTATTCGGCGGGATCGCGATGGGTTGCGGATTCGGCTTCTCCGTGCCGCTGGTCAATCACATGACCGTCGAACAAAGCCCCGTCGCGCAAAGAGGACGGCATCTGGCCTATCTGTCGATGTCGATCTTTCTCGGCCAGTTCCTGTCCTCGTTCATGGATATCGTCGCGGCCAACACGCAACGCGTCTTTACGGCGGCCTTCATCCTGGGCTGCATCGCCATCGCCGCCGTCTCGATCGCACACTACCGTCTTCGCGTGCAAGCCGAGTCGCAGTGAAAGCGCGATGTGCCGCGGCGGGAAACGGGCAGGACGGCCGTGGGTGTCGCGGGCCAGGCGGCCGCGGATAATCCATGGCCGGCTCGGACCGGCCATTCCGGGACGCCCGGCACCGCCGCGTGAACGGTCGGGACCTGCGACCGCATGGCTGCCGGGCCACCGCTTCAGCGTGTGAGGCCCGAGGCCGGACGGTTGCCCGAGCACGTTCGAAAGGGATTCGCCGCGCGTGAACATCGGCAGGCCATCGTCGCGGTCGCCTGACGATTGGCGATTGGCAGCGCGACGGGGCGATCCGGCTGCAGCGGGTGCCCGATTCCTTCAGCCGCTTGCTCGACCGTCGCGCGTCGCGCTCGTGGTTCTTCTGCTCGAGCCATCCGTGACGTCCGCATCGACGACGGCGACCCGTTTCGTCACGTCCTAACCGAACCGGCTCCCGCGCAACCGTTGCTGCAATTTCTCGCACTGCTCCAGCAACAGCGCCTCGAGTTGTTCCCGAAGATCCGCGAAGCGCTGGGTCGGCACCGGAATCGAGATCGCCGCCAGCTCGCCGGTGGGCAGGCGAAGCGACGCCGCGATCGCGCAAACGCCGTCGGCATTCTCCTCGAGATCGCTACTCAGGCCCGTACGGCGAATTTCGGCCAGTGAATCCTCGAGCGCCTCCCAGGACACGATCGTCCGGCTCGTCAGCCTGCCAAGCCGCAATGCGGCCTTGAGACGGTCGCGTTCATCCTCATCCATCGCGGCCAGCATCGCCTTTCCGGGCGCGCTCGAGTGCAGCGGAAACGACACGCCTATGTCGGATTCGGCGCGCAACCGGTGGATGCCGCGGACCTGGTCCACAAAGACCACCTTGTCCGCATCGAGCAACGACAGATCGACGGTCTCCCCGCACTCGCGCGAAATCTGCTGGAGGGTCGGGCGCGCGATGTCGACGATCGCGAATTTCGCGGCGGCCGCCAGAGGCAGCAGCGCCGGCCCGAGACGCACGCCCCGGGCCTGTGACGCAGCAATGACCAGGTTCTCCGCATGAAGCGCGTCGACGATCCGTTGCACCGTGGACCTCGGCAGGCCGAGCAGCTTTGCGAGTTCACCGAGCGACAGGCCGTCCGGATGCTCCTTGAGCGCCCGAAGCACCGCGGCCGCTCTCGCGATCACCTGGACCGCAGGTCTTTCCGCCGGCGCCTCTCCAGCCTCGAGGTGCTCGATTTCGTCGGATCTTGACCTAACCATTTTGCATTCCGTTCCATGAATAGAGGTCGGTAGTTTGCCAGAGTGGCGACATGCGATCTGTTTTAGCCACTTGAATATCGCCACATCGGGCCGCGCGATTCGGGTTCCCCCCAATGGTTTCGAGCGCCTGTCGGACTAGTATTCATTTCACCGACATGCGGTACTTCTGTACTGAATTGCGGTACATACACCAAACGACATCCAGAAACCGGAGCAATGCAAATGACCGTAACAGTCCGAGGCATCAACTATCAGGAGAACTTAAATAACGACATGGGGCTGGAGTTCTACGACCTCAGCCACCCGTGGGGTCTCGGTCAGCCCTGCTGGCCTTACTTCGAAGACGTCAAGATCGAACGCCTCCACAACATGGCCAAGTCCGGCGTGCTCACGCAACGCATCACCACCGTGATGCACTCGGGAACGCACATCGATGCGCCCGCGCACGTGGTCGAAGGCACGCCGTTCATGGACGAGGTGCCGCTTCCGTACTTCTTCGGCACGGGCGTCGTCGTGTCGATCCCGAAAGGCAAGTGGGAAGTCATCACCGCGGAGGATCTCGAGAAGGCCAGCCCGGAAATCCGCGAAGGCGACATCGTCATCGTCAACACCGGCTGGCACAAGCATTACAGCGACAGCCGCATGTACTACGCGTATTCGCCCGGCTTCTACAAGGATGCCGGCGAGTGGTTCGCCAAGAAGAAGGTCAAGATGATCGGCACGGATACGCAGGCGCTCGATCATCCGCTCGGCACCGCCATCGGGCCGCATGGTCCCGGCTGGCCGAACGGGCTGCTTCCCCAGGTCAACATGGAGTACGAGCGCGAGACCGGTCGCAAGGTCATCGAGGATTTCCCCGAATGGGAGCCGTGCCACCAGGCGATCCTGAGCGCAGGCATTTGCGGCATCGAGAACGTCGGCGGTGAAATCGACAAGGTGACCGGCAAGCGCGTCACGTTTGCGGCGTTCCCGTGGCGCTGGACGCAAGGCGACGGCTGTATCGTCCGGCTCGTCGCGATCGTCGACAAGCGCGGCTCCTACCGTATCGAGAACGGCGAGGGCTGACCATGAAAGTCACCCGCTACGGCGAGGCCCGGCGTTACGAGGCGCCCAACCATCACGACATGCGCTCCCTGCGCCTGCAAGGCTTCGCGCCCGGCGGACCGGAGTCGTTCTGGGTCGGCCTCTCGCACTTTCTGCCGGCGGGCGGCGCCGGCCCGGACAGCATCCCGATGGAACGCGTCTACGTCGTCCTCGCCGGCGAGGTGACTATCCGCATCGGCTCGCAAGAGGTCGTCCTCGGCCCGCTCGATAGCTGTGCAATTCCCTCGAACGAGGTACGCGAGGTCAGGAACAACAGTAACGAAGTGGCCACGATGCTGGTCGTGATGCCATACGCGGAGACCGCAGCATGAATATGGAATGGCTGAAATCGCCCGGGTCGCTGTTCGAGGTGCGCGACAAGGTTGCAGTGATAACAGGGGCGTCCGGCGCGTTCGGCAAGCTTGCCGCGCAGGTGCTCGCGGCGGCGGGAGCCAGGCTCGTCCTCGCCGCCGGCAACGAAAAGGCCCTCGACGCCGTGGCCCGGGAATGCCGGGAACTCGGCGCGGAAGTGACGACCGTCGCGCGCAGGCCGGCGACGGAAGACGATTGCGACGCCATCATGGACGCCGGGCAAACCGCTTTCGGCGCCCTGGATATCCTTGTGGTCGGATCGGGGCTGAACGACCCCTGCCCGATCATCGAGATGTCGCCCGACCGCTTCGACGCGGTGATGCACGGCAACATCACGGGCGCCTGGCTCCTGTCCAGGGCGTTCGGGCAGCGGGTGATCCGGCAGGGAACGCCGGGCAAGGTCGTGCTCGTCTCGTCCGCAAGAGGAAAGCTCGGACACCCTGCCGGATATTCCGCGTACTGCGCGTCGAAGGCGGCCACGGATGGCCTGACGCGCGCGTTGGGATGCGAATGGGGCAAATACGGCATCACCGTCAATGCGATCGCCCCGACCGTCTTCCGCTCGCCGCTGACCGCGTGGATGTTCGAGGATACAGAGAAGGCGCGCCGGGTTCGCGCCGACTTCCTCGCCCGCGTGCCCCTGGGTCGCCTCGGCGAACCCGAGGACCTGGCCGGCCCGCTGCTCTTCCTCTGCTCGAGAGCGTCCGATTTCCACACGGGCCACACCCTTTACGCCGACGGCGGCTACACCGCAGGTTGACCGAACATCATGGAAAAAATAGCCATTGTCGGCGCGGGCCTGATGGGTCAGGGCATCGCGCAGGTTTTCGCACTCGCGGGCCATCCGGTCAAGGTGTTCGACATCGACCGTGCGGCGCTTGCATCGCTCGTCGCGCGCACGGAGCACAACCTGCTCGAGCTCGGGCTCGACAGCACCGCATCCTTGAATATCGCGCCGGCCGTCGAGCTCGGAGAGGCGGTCGACGACGCCGACATCGTATTTGAAGCCGGCCCCGAAAACCTTTCGTGGAAGCAGTCGCTGTTCGAGCAACTCGAAAACCTCGTACCGGCGGACACGATCCTCGCCAGCAACACGTCGGCCATTCCGATCACCCGCATCACGGAGCGGCTCCGGTCGGGGCACCGGGCCATGGGCACGCACTGGTGGAACCCGCCCTTCCTCGTGCCGCTGGTGGAGGTCATCCGAACGCCCGACACCGATCCCGCCATTGCGCGACGGATGTTCGATCTGCTCAAGCGTGCAGGAAAAACCCCGGCGATGGTCGAGAAAGACATTCCGGGTTTCATCGGCAACCGGCTTCAGCACGCCCTTTGGCGGGAAGCGATCGCGCTGGTGGCGAACGGCGTCTGCGACGCCGAAACCGTCGACACGGTGGTCAAGGCGAGTTTCGGTCGCCGCCTGCCCGTGCTGGGGCCGCTAGAAAATGCCGACCTCGTCGGCACCGACCTGACGCTCGCGATCCACCAGGTCCTGCTGCCTGAAATCGAATGTCTGCCGGCCCCTTCGCCGTACCTGAGCGCACTCGTGAGCAGCGGACGCCTGGGCATGAAGACCGGTCACGGCTTTCGTCGATGGAGCGAACAACAGCAGGCGGAACTCCGATCGTCGGTGTTTCGGCATCTGAAGGCAATGGATGCGGCAGATCGCCGCGAGGATAACTAATCAAATGGCCAAAAACCAGAGCAAGATCATCGTCACGTGCGCGGTGACCGGGGCGATCCACACGCCCTCCATGTCGCCGTACCTGCCGCTGACGCCGGAGGAAATCACCACGCAGGCCGTCGAGGCTGCGCAAGCCGGCGCCGCCATCCTTCACCTGCATGCGCGCGACCCCGGCGACGGGCGCCCTACTGCGGACCCCGCGATATTCGGGCAGTTCCTCGGCGCGATCAAGGCACGAACGAATGCCGTGATCAACATCACGTCCGGCGGCTCGACGAAGATGACGCTCGAGGAAAGGCTTGCGCCTCCCCTGCGCTTTCGGCCCGAGATGGCGTCGCTGAACATGGGCTCGATGAATTTCTCCATTCACCCTGCCGCGAACAGGATCAAGGAATGGAAATATCCGTGGGAGCAAGGCTATGTCGAAGGCACCGAGGACATCATCTTTCGAAACACGTTCCGGGATATCCGGTACATCCTCCAGCACCTCGGCGAGGGCTGCGGTACGCGTTTCGAGTTCGAGTGCTACGACGTGGGCCACCTGTACAACCTCGCGCACTTCGTCGACGCCGGGCTGGTCAAGCCGCCCTTCTTCATCCAGACGATCTTCGGCATTCTCGGCGGCATCGGGCCCGACCCGCAATGCGTCACGTTCATGCGGGATACCGCGAACCGGCTGTTCGGAGACAGCTACCGGTGGTCGGTGCTGGCTGCCGGCAGGCATCAGATGCCCTTGCTGACGCACGCCGCCGTCGCCGGTGCGAACGTGCGCGTCGGCCTCGAGGACAGCCTTTATCTCGGTCGCGGCCAGATGGCGCAGAGCAACGCGCAGCAGGTTCATAAAATCCGCCGGATTCTCGACGAACTCGGCCTCGAGATCGCAACGCCGGACGAGGCGCGCCAGATGCTGGAACTCAAGGGAGCCGATCAGACGGCATTCTAGGTGGACCGGTCGCAACCATAAAACGAGCATATCTGGAGACAAGATGATCAGGCATCCCAATATTCTGGCGAAAACCGTCGCAATCGCATCGCTTTGTCTTGCCGCGACGGCGACCCGGGCCGACGAGGTCACGATCGGCGCCTCCCTGCCGCTGTCCGGCCCGCTCGCCGGTTTTGGGGCCTATCAGAAATGGGGCTACGAAACCGCCGTGAACGACATCAACAAGACCGGCGGAATCAGGATCGGCAACGCCCAATACAAGGTGAAGCTGATCATCCGGGACGACAAGACCGACCCGAACGTCACCGCGAGCAACACGGAAACGCTGATCTCCCGGGACGGCGTCGTCGGCATGCTCGGCTCGTGCACGCCCGCGCTGGTGAATGCCGGGGCGCTTGTTGCGGAGCGACGCCGGGTTCCGATCGTATCGGGATGCGATCCGCTCGGCGCATTCCGGGCTGTCCGGCAGTGGAAATACGCGTGGACGCTCTTCTTCGACGAAACCGACCTCGGCACCGCGCCGTTGCGCATGCTCGCGGACTTCCGGCTGCCGACCAACCGGAAGGTGGCGATCCTGTCCGACAACGGGCCAGACGGCCGGGTCGTCGGCGGCGAGGTCTGGCCGAACGCGACCACCCGGGGCGGCTACACGCTCGTGCGCCAGAACGCGTTTCCCGTCGACGCGACCCAATTCACGACGATGATCAATCAGGCCAAGGCGGACGGCGCCGACATCGTGCTGGTCGATGCGATTCCGCCGCAGGCGATCGCGATGCGCAAGCAGATGGAATCGGCCGACTTTCATCCCAGGATCCTGGTCATGGAGAAAGGCGCGGAACCGGAACAATTCGCCAGGGCGCTCGGGAAGCTGGCTGACGGCGTGCTGGTCGGCGGCTACTGGGACCCGAGCTTTCCCTATCCCGGCGCGGCGGATCTCGGCAGGCGCTTCGAGTCCGAAACCCGTCAAACCCAGAGCCAGCACATTGCGGATTCGTACGCGGCGGCCCAGGTGCTGCTGGACGCGATCGCCCATGCGGGAAGCCTCGACCGCGACAGGATCAATCAGGCGGTGGGAAAGACGGACAAGGCCTACGTCGTCGGGAACGTGAAGTTCGACGCCGATCACACGTCCCGGATTCCCGTGGCGGTCATGCAATGGCAGAACGGCAAGGCAGTGACGGTATGGCCGCAAGACAAGGCCAACGGAAAACTGCTCTTTCCGCTGCCCGCCGTTCACTGACGCCGGACCGGAGACACGATCATGCTCGAATACTCGCTCCCTGATCTCTCTGTAGTCCTGAGCGGTCTGGTATCCGGCCTGCTGCTCGGAGGCATGCTGGCCCTGACGGCGCTGGGCCTGTCCATCGCGCTCGGCGTCATGCGCCTGGTCAATCTGGCCCACGGGGAACTGCTGGTGGGCGGCGCCTACCTCGGCTTCTTCCTGGCCCAATACACCGGCCTCGACCCGCTCCTCTGTCTGCCGCTCGTCGCCGTCGTGACGGGGGCGATCGCGCTTCCGTTTCACGGAATCCTCATCCGGCCACTGGCAAACAAAGGCACCGAAGCGCCGATGATGACGATGTTCGGCGTTTCGATCATCCTCCAGAACGTGTACCTGCTGTGCTTCAGCGCGGACACCCGGGCGATCAACACGAGCTACGCCGCGCGCCCGCTCACGGCCGGCCCGGTCACGGTCGCGGAGATCTACGTCATCGGGTTTGCCGTATCCGTGGCGCTGACGCTGGGCGTACACGGGCTGGTCACGCGCACCGGATTCGGCCGCGCATTGCGCGCCGCGGCAGTCGATCCGGCCGCCGCCGCGGTCATGGGCGTCGACGTCGCCAAGGTCCATGCGCTCACTTTCGCACTGGGCGCGGCTTGCGCGGCGATGGGCGGCGTGCTGATCGCAACCGCGTTTTCGTTCACGCCCGCCACCGGCTCGACCTACCTGCTGATGTGCTTCGCGGTCGTCGTCATGGGCGGCATCGGGAACATCTCCGGAACGCTCGCGGCGGGCATCACGCTCGGCGTGCTCCAGAGTATCGGCGCACTCGTTCTCGGCGACGGATATCGCGATCTGGTCGGCCTCGTCATCTTCCTCTTCGCCCTCGCACTGCGCCCTCAGGGCATGGTGTCCGGAGTACGCTAATGCCCCATCTCACGAACAATCCACTTACGCGGGTGGCGAGGGAGCAGGTCCGAATCGCCGTCGCCCGTTCTTCAGCGAGCGTCCTGACGCCTGCGATCGTCACCGGCGCCCTTCTTCTGCTCGCCGGGATCGTCGTCCCGCAGATGGGCGACTACGCACTTGAAGTCGGCTTCCGGCTCCTGCTGCTGCTGACGGTTGCCGAGGCATGGAACCTGATGGCGGGCTACGGCGGAATGGTCTCCCTCGGCACCGCTGCTTTCTTCGGCGCAGGCGCCTATTCGATGACGGGTCTCGTCAACGTGCTGGGCGTACCACCCTGGGCCGCAATCCCGCTTTCCGGGCTTGCCGGCGCGGGGCTTTGCCTCGTCGTCTCGAAAGGCGTCTTCAGGCTTCGCGGTCTGTATTTCACGGTCGGCACACTCGCGCTCGCCGAGGCCCTGCGGCTGTTCATGGTCAACTACGGCGGGTTCGGCGGCGCATCCGGCATCGTGCTCTCCCAGGATCCGCCCGGCTTGCGCACGCTGTTCCTCATGGCGATCGCCCTGGTGACGGTCACCATGGTCGTCATGAGCGCCGTCACGCGCTCGCGGTTCTCCGTCCTGCTTCGCGCGGTACGCGACGACGAGGATTCGGCGTCGCAACTCGGCGTGCGCACCTTCCGGGTCAAGCTCGCCACCTTCGTGCTGGCAAGCGCCCTGACCAGTATCGCGGGCGCACTCCAGGCCCTGAAGCTCGGCACGGTGGAGCCCTATGGAACGTTCGGCCTCCAGTGGACCATCAGCGCGCTATCCATCGTGATCATCGGCGGACAGGGGCTGCGCGCCGGCCCCGTGCTCGGCACCATTTTCGTCGTTGCGCTCGGCGAGGCCCTCGCCGACTGGCCCGCCCTTCACCTGGCCGTGACCGGCGTCATCCTGATGGCGGTCATCCGTTTCGCGCCGCAAGGCATCGCCGGATTGATTGAAAGCACGCTCGGTCGAAAGGAGCAGCCGTGAACACCGAACATTCCCTTCCGCTGCTGTTCGCCACCGATCTGGTCAAACGGTACGGCGGCCTCGTGGCGACCGACACCGTGTCGCTCTCCGTCGCGGACGGCGAAATACTGGGCATCGTCGGGCCCAACGGCGCGGGCAAATCGACGCTGATCGGATTGCTCGGCGGCGCCGTCAAGGCCGACAGCGGGAACGTCTACTTCCGGGGCGAGGACATCACCCGGCTGGGGGCGGCCGCGCGCGCACGGTCCGGGATCGGTCGCACCTACCAGATACCCCGGCCGTTCCTGAACATGACGGTACGCGAAAACCTGCTCGCCGCACGGTACAGCCTTCATCCGTTCACGTCGAAGCGCGACGCGATCGATGCGTGCGACCGGATTCTCGAGCGTACCGGCTTGCTGGATTCCGCGAACCTGCCGGCCAGACAGTTGCCGCTACTGCGCAGGAAACGCCTGGAGGTTGCGAGGGCGCTCGCGCTCGAACCTCGAATCCTGTTGCTGGACGAAGTCGGTGCGGGGCTCGTCGACAGCGAAATTACCGAGCTCATCGACCTCGTTCATTCGCTCAAGGGCGAGGTCGCGGGCATCATCATCATCGAACACGTGCTGCGTGTCGTGCGCGAATGCTGCCAGCGGCTGATCGTCCTGAACTTCGGGCGAAAGTTTGCCGAGGGGCCGACCAACGCGGTTCTTTCCAGCGACGAAGTCGCCGCCGTGTATCTCGGCACCGCACACGGTAACGATCGGCCCGACAGCCGGGCCGCGCCGGAAACGGCGGTTCTGGCCGGCGCCGGAAACACGGCGGACGGGGTCGCGCATGAGAAGCCGGCGTCGCCGCCGCTGCTGGAACTTCACGGAATCCATGCCGGATACAGTCAGGCGCGCGTCCTGAACGGGATCGACCTCACCGTGGGCACGGGTGACGTGATCGCCATCCTGGGTACGAACGGCGCGGGAAAAACGACGCTTGCGAACGTCCTGGCCGGCACGGTACACCCGACCGCGGGCGAAATGAGGATCGACGGCAAACGCCTGCTCGATCCGGCGCCTCATCGCATTGCGGCCATGGGCTTCGCCCAGTGCATGGAAGGCAGACGGATATTCAGTTCGCTGACGGTGGAAGAGAACCTCGTGCTGGCCGCCCGGCGCGCGCCCCCGAAGGAAATCCGCGAGCGGCTGGAACACGTGTACGACATGTTCACGGACTTGCGCGAGAGGCGTAAGAACGCGGGCACGTCCATGTCGGGCGGACAGCAGCAGATGCTCGCCATCGGCCGCGCGCTGATGGCGCGCCCCCGCCTCATCGTGTTCGACGAGATCAGTCTCGGCCTCGCCCCCGTCATGATGGATCGCCTGTATCTCGCCCTGCGCGAACTGAAAGCGTCGGGCATGACGATGTTGATCGTCGAACAGGACGTGGAACGCGCGCTCGATCTGGCCGACTACGTCCACGTGATGGAGCATGGCCGCTTCGCACTCTCCGGGACGGTCGATTCGATACGCAAGGATCCCCGGTTACGGCATCTCTATCTCGGCACTGCCGATTGAAGGCGGCATCGACCGGATCACCGCAGCAGGAAAGACGTCAAAAAAAATGGAGGAGACATGAGGACAACTACCGTATCGCTGGCGGCGCTGTCATTGGTTGCGGCAAGCGCCCATGCACAAAGCTCGATCGCGCTGTTCGGATTTCTGGATGCGGGCGTCACCTACGTGAGCAATCAGGGCGGTCATGGCAACGGTCGGCTGGATACCGGCATCTGGGCACCGAACCTGATCGGCCTGAAGGGGACCGAGGATCTCGGCGGAGGAACCAAGGCGGTATTCTTGCTGGAGAGCCAGTTCGAACTCGCGGACGGCTCGTCGATCCCCGGCGCGGGATCGATGTTTTCCCGGCAGGCCTGGGTAGGCCTGTCCGACCCGACTCTCGGCGACATTACCGCGGGCAACCAGTACGATTTCATGTGGGAGTCGCTGTTGTTCGGGGGCTTCCACGACCGGAACGCGGGTTTCGACGGCGCCTTGTCGTACGGCGGCTTCTACAACTTCAGGCAGGGGCCGTTTTCCGCACTGGGGATCCCGAACAATCCGACAGGCTCGTCCGATTTCGACCGCGTTGCCGGCTCGTCGCGCGTCGCGAACTCCGTCAAATACAAATCGCCCGATTTTTCCGGCTTTACGTTCGGCGCACTGTACGGATTCGGCCAGGTCGCCGGGGATTTCTCGTCCGCCGATACGGTCAGCTTCGGCGTCAACTACTCCCACGGTCCGTTCGCCGTCGGCGCCGCGTACACCGAGGTCAAGTACCCGCAGATGAACAACGGTCACGACGGCATCCGGAATTATGGCGCCGGCATGCACTACGACTTCAGCGGGATCGTCCTCGCGAACGTTCTCTATACGTATACGAAAAATACGCTGACGGGGGCGCGTATCGACGTCGGCCAGATCGGCGCAAACTGGTTCATCTCGAACGCGTGGACGCTCGGCGCCAACTACGAGTACATGAAAGGCAATGCGATCCTGCAGAACAACAAGGCACACCAGCTGACGAGCTCGCTGATGTACTGGTTCTCGAAGCGCACGGCCGTGTATGTGGAGGGGGTCTACCAGTATGCCTCCGGCGACGATCCGGCAACGGGCGCATGGATCAACGGGCTGTTCGGATCGAACGCGGGATCGAGCAGCCATTCCCAGGCAATCGGCCGGCTCGGCATGACGACGACGTTCTGACGCCGGCGGCCCGCACCCACGGAGCGTGTCGCACGCTGCATATGCGGCCGACGGAAAGCGTACCGTCGCCCGTGCTTTTCCCCATTCTCATGTTGCACATCGTTGGTGTGGAATCGAACACTGGCCCGGCACATCGGCCGGGGCACCGACACTACTGGAGAGAAACATGAAACTCGAAGAGGTTGGCTCGCTGCTGAATCCCGCGCCGTTGCGCCTTGAAACGGGCTACGAAAGACTGGACGACGGGGTCCTGCACGTCGCCTGCCGCACGGATCTGCACAACTGCACGGGCGAGATGTTCGAATGGTGGTTTCGCTCGAGGCCGGACACCCGCCACTATCGCTGGTGGCACCCGGTGGATCATGTCAGCAGTGCCTGGGCGGAGGGCGAAACCCACACCCATGTCGGCTCCATCCACCTGGTCGAGGAATATTTCACCGGATTGCCCTCGCAGCGGCTCGCGATCCAGTTCAGAGCGGCCACCGAGTTCTTTGAAAAGGGGGCGTATGACAGCGCCCGGCAGGAAGGGCGCGTGACCGCGGCGGTGTGCGGCTGCATCGGGCTGGGCGACGCTCCCGAGAGAACGCCGGACGGACGGGTACTCGGTGGACGCCTGCTCCATATCGGACGTGACACCGCGTGGGGCCTCGCCCTGCGCAGCCACTTCTACCTGGGACAGGATCTGCCCATGCTGGGCAAGCGTCCGGCAGAAGTCGCCGAGATTTTTCCCGACGAGTTCGGCCGCGCATTGCTCATGCACTGCTATAACGAGTTCACGTTTCTGGCGCGATTCCTTCCGTCGCTGTTCCTCGGCGACAACCGGGAGACGCTCGAGATCGCCTTGCCTTGGTGAATCGGCTCACACGCGCCCACTGCGCCAGGAAGACACTTCCGTGCAAAGTCGCCCACGCCTGAAGAGCAGGATTGACGCCCTGCTTCACTCGCTTCGTTCCTGGATGCGCACCGCGATCAGGCTGCGCGCCCAGGGCGAGCTTCTCTTCGTGCTTCGGGATATCGAGCGCTGCGGGACCGGACAACCGGAAGCACACGGTGAGTGTCGTGCCGGAAACGACGCGTGTTCGCAAAACGAGGCCGCGAATGACGACTCTTGACGTTCATTCAATATGCGACGACAACGTCCGGCTGGCCGAGCGGGTGTTCGGCCGCTAGCCGCTTCCGCTCCCATGCATGTCGCGGATGTCGGACGTGCATGGCAGGCACTCGAATCGAGGGCGTGATCCGTCGGGCTTGAAAAGACTGCGGGTCGTTGGCCTTGGGCGGGAGGGCAAGCGCCGCTCGCCGGCCGGCATGTCGTTCGCCATTCGCATGGCCGCGAATGAACGGCGGCGGGCGCGGATTCGATACGCGGTCATTTCGATTTCCTGGCTCGAACCGGGCCGTGCATGGATCACGGTACTCGACGAACGCTGCCGGGTTCTGCCGGGCGGGTACATCGATATCCAGCCCCCCGAGGCTATCGCCGCTTGAATCGACGCGCGCCGCCCTGCATCCCGTCCGCGATGAATGCCGCGAGCATTTTTGCTTTTCTGGTCACGTCGACGTTTCGAAACTTCCCGCCGGAGAGACGCTCGATGCGTCGGTCGAATACGCTCATGACGAGCGCGCCGACAGCGAAGTGATAGCTCCAGTGCAAGTACTCGTCCGTCACGCCGGGCAACGCCCGTTTCACCGCCGCCATGAACGCTCGCGCGACCGGGTCGTAATACGCCTCGATGATGCCGCGGGCCTCTTCCTGGGGATCGGACGCCTCTCGCACAACCAGCATCGCATAGTTGCTGCCGTCCGGCGTCGCATAACTCTTCACGATAGGCAGCACGAAAGCCGTTGCAATTTTCAGCAGCGCGTCGGGGCCTTCGAAATCGGCGATCTTTTCGAGCAGGATCCGCCGCTCGTCGAACAGCGACCTTCGATATTCGAATATCGACCTGTACAGGCCCAGTTTGGTTTCGAAGTGGTACACGATCAACGGGAGTCCGACGTCGGCCTCTTTGGCGATATCCCGCATCGACACGCCGTGATAGCCGTCGGCCGCGAACAGTCGCTCCGCGGTCAGGAGAATCCGTTCCCGCTTTTCGATCTCCGGCTTCGCTGCCGATTTCCTGCCCGGTCCCTTTCCGTCGTTCGCCACCGCCTTGCTCATGAACCATGTCCTCGTTCAGCACGAACCCGATTCTATCCCACGCGCATTTTCCCGACCGTTCGTACAGTCAGCCGCACGCTGCCAACCAGGCCGGCTCACGACCGAAAATCCGTCGCTGAATCATTGACCGGGCCGGGACATTCCCGCGGATTCACTCACCCGCCGGTCAGTCGGCCGACATGACACCCGGCGCAACACGCAACGTCGAGTATCAGGTTCGCGACAGATCATCCTCGTTTACCCTGCCCAAATGAGACTGTACGATCGTACAGTCAGTATGTAGCATTGACTGCCGGAACCGAACCCCGCCGCCCCCGGTTGCACGATGAAACGCAGCGTCGCGAGCCCGTGTCCGGCGTCCACTGCTTTCATTCCGGCCGATTCGCATCGACGGGTTGCGGCATTCGTTCCCGGCGTCCCGATCGCCTGCGGCGCAACCGACCGAGCCGATTCGCACCATTGCCGCCCCACCATTACGAGGTAACCGAACATGACCCGACGCTTCGTCGATCTCTCGATCTACCTGGAAAACGACGTCATTTCCGATCCGCCCGGGTATGGCCCGAAGATTCAGTATCTGGCCCACCAGGCAACGGCGAAGGACGTGACCGCGTTCTTCCCCGGGATGCAGACTTCCGACCTGCCCGATAGCGAAGGGTGGGCGATCGAATACATCCAGCTCAGCACGCACAACGGCACCCATCTCGACGCGCCTTATCACTTCCACAGCACGATGAACCGATCGACCGGCAAGCAGGAGCCCTCGATCACCATCGACGAAGTGCCGCTGGAATGGTGTTTCCAGCCAGGAGTCAAACTTGATTTCACCGGTTTCGACGACGGTTACGTCGTCACGGCCGACGATGTCGAGGCAGAACTGCGCCGCATCGACCACACGCTCGAGCCGCTCGAGATCGTCGTGATCAATACGCGGGCAGGCAAGCGTTACGGGCAGCCCGATTACGTTTCTTCCGGGTGCGGGATGGGTCTGGAAGCGACGATGTACCTTCTCGAGCGCGGTGTGCGCCTCACGGGAACGGACGGATGGAGCTGGGATGCGCCGTTCGTGCATACGGCGAGGAAATATGCCGGTACGCACGACCCGGCCCTGATCTGGGAAGGGCACAAGGCAGGCCGCAACATCGGCTACTGCCATCTGGAGAAATTGCACAACCTGGAAGTCCTGCCTCCGCACGGCTTCTTCATTTCGTGCTTCCCGCACAAGATCCGCGGCGCGTCGGCCGGATGGACCCGGGCCGTCGCAATCTTCGAAGACCCGCCCTCGTTCGCGGGTTGATCCGCGCCACGCCTTTCCCGAAGGTTTCCATGGAACTGAATCACACTCACGACGTGTCCCGCACAAGCTGGCTCGAGCAGGCAAACGCGCCCGACACCGACTTTCCTTTGCAAAACCTGCCGCTGTGCGTCTTCCGACGCGCCGCCAGCGACCAACCCTGGCGCGGCGGCATCGGCATCGGCGATCAGATCGTCGACCTCGCCGCACTGGCGCGATCGATCGGGCTCGACGGCCTGGCGGCGGACGCGATACGCGCCGCATCCGGGCCGACACTCAACCTGCTCCTGGACCTGGGCCCGAGCGCATGGCAAGCGTTGCGCCACGCACTGTTTGCATTGCTGGAGACAGGCAGCAGCGCCGAGGCGATCGTGCGAAAGACACTGGTCCCGCAGCACGAAGCCGAGTATGCGGTGCCCGTGCGCGTCGGCGACTATACGGATTTCTATACCTCGCTCGATCATGCGCTGAATGCCAGCCGCCCGCTCGGCATGGCCGTCAGCGAGAATTTCGACTGGCTACCCATTGCGTACCACGGCCGGGCCTCGTCGATCGGCGTCAGTGGCCAGCACGTCTATCGTCCGATGGGGCAGTTTCGCGACACAGCGTCTCCGACGCCGGTCTACGGCCCCTGTCGCAAGCTGGACTACGAACTCGAGATCGGCGCGGTGATCGGCACCGGCAACCTGCGAGGCCGGCCGATCCCGCTGGCGCAAGCGCAGCAGCACATCTTCGGCCTGTGCCTGCTCAACGACTGGTCGGCCCGCGACATCCAGGCGTGGGAGATGCAGCCGCTCGGGCCGTTCCTCGCGAAGAACTTCGCCACCACGATTTCGCCGTGGCTGGTCACCCTCGAAGCACTGCTGCCGTACCGTACGACCTGGTCGCGCGCGCCCGGGCGCCCTCAGCCGCTGGGTTACCTGAGTGCGCAAGACAATGCCGACAGCGGCGCATTCGACATCCAGCTCGAGGCGTCGATCCTCAGCGCGCGCCAGTTCGCGAACGGCATCGCGCCTCGCACGCTGACCCGAACCAGCTTCCGGCACCAGCACTGGACGCTGGGCCAGATGATCGCCCACCATACGGTCGGCGGGTGCAATCTGCAGAGTGGCGACCTGCTGGGAAGCGGCACCATTTCAGGGCCGTCGGCAGGCGAAGCCGGCGCGTTGCTGGAGCTGACGGTCGCGGGAACGCAGCGCGTCGACATCGGCAATGGCGAGCAACGGGGCTACCTCGAGGACGGAGACACCGTCATCTTCCGCGGCTGGTGCGAACGGGAAGGCTATGCGCGAATCGGACTCGGCGTGAATTACGGGACCGTGCTGCCCTTTCCCGAAGCCGAATGAAAACGCGGCTGCGACGGCAATGACGGGCCGCTTCGTCACCGGCGTCAGCGCGCTCGCGGAAACGGGATACCGCTCGCGCTGTCGCCTGCCGTGACTGCGACTCCGCAACGATTGCACCGTCATGCGAAGCGGCTCCACGTCGCTGCAGACACAAGGACACTCCCGGAACAACGGATTGCCTTGTGCCTGTCAGGCGGCCGGATCATTACGCGGGAAATCGCGCTCCCCCTGTCATTCCGGACACCGCGTCACACCAAGGCGGCCGAATCCGGCGATGCCGGAACGGCCGCTCCCGGTCATGCGCCCTACCGTGCGTCGAGAATGATGTTCAGCACGCGCCGCAGCGGTTCGGCCGCTCCCCACAGCAGTTGATCGCCCGTGGTCAGCACGCTGTACATGTGCGGCCCGACGTTGAGGCGGCGCAGTCGGCCCACGCCGATCTTCAGCGACCCGCTGACGGCGGCCGGCGACAGTCGGTGGATCGTCTCCTGCTTGTTGTTCGGCACGAAGTCGACCCACTCGTGCGCATCGCGAATCAGCGTTTCGAGTTGGTCGGGCTCGCAATCCTCCTTCAGCTTCAGCGTGATCGCGGCCGAGTGGCTTCGCAGCGCGGCAACGCGCACGCAGAGTCCGTCGACACGGATCGTGCCCGGCGGCAGCCCGAGGATCTTGTTTGTCTCGACCTCGCCCTTCCATTCCTCACGGCTCACGCCGTTGCCGAGGTCGCTGTCGATCCACGGAACGATGCTGCCTGCGAGCGGCACGCCAAACGCCTCGGTCGGGTAGTCGCTCGCGTGCGCGGCGGCGTGCGCCTTCGCCAGCACGTCGAGCACCGGCGTATCCGGATCGGCGAGGCTGCCGTCGACACTCTTCGCGACGGCCGACATCTGACCGAGCAATTCCTTCACGTGCCGTGCGCCGGCGCCCGACGCCGCCTGGTAGGTCATCATGCTCATCCACTCGACCAGACCGGAGCGGAACAGTCCCGCCAGACCGATCAGCGAGAGCGTGATCGAGCAATTGCCGCCGATGTAGTTGCGCACGCCAGCCGCGATACCGGCCTCGATCTGCGCGCGGTTGACCGGATCGAGCACGATGATCGAATCGTCGTCCATCCGCTTCGCGGACGCGGCATCGATCCAGAAACCATTCCAGCCCGATGCGCGAAGCGCCGGATAGACGGCCTTCGTGTAGTCGCCGCCCTGGCAGGTGATGACGATGTCCATCTCGCCGAGTTGCTTGATCGAGTTCGCATCGAGCAGACGATGCTCGACACCGCGCGGATCGCGATACGTGCGCCCCGCCGCCGACGTGCTGAAATACGCCGGCGAGATTTTCGCGAAGTCGCCCTCGTCGCGCATCCGTTTCAGCAGCACGGAACCGACCATGCCACGCCAACCTACCAGTCCGACCTTTGCCATCGTCTCTCTACCTTGTTGAAAAGCTGTCGCGAGCGCGTTCATGCAGCAATGGTGCCGCGTCGACAGATGCCAAGCTAGTGCATAGGTGAAGGTGTTGATGTGATTTCAGTTCATAGCTCGTTCAATCCCTGCCGTTCGCTGGCGTCGAAACGGGCTGGCGAACATCGCGTTCAATTGTGTTGGCTGGCCCCGGTGAGGCGCCTGATCCGCGAGCCGCGATCCGCATAAGGAACCGACGATGCCCACCCGCCGCCGAGTAACGACGGCGGGGATCGCACCGGCTGCCGCCCCGCCCCCCAACACCCACGTCGCCCCGTCATAACCTTATTCGATTCTCATACTGTCGATCAGTCGTCCACGACCGGCGCGCATCGGCGTGGATTGAACGGATATTCGCCGCTGCGTCATCCAGCGTTCACTCAAGAATCGTAGTGCGCGAACCGCCTCGCACCATCGTCGGGCGAGCGGGGACGTTTTCGGAGCACGCCGGCTCAGGCATGGTGCCGCCGCCCGACGAACGTGCACGCGCAGCGACCGCCCCGCGATTCCGGCCTGCCGAAATCCGCCACCGCCAATCATCCTCAAGGATGATGACGCTCATTTCCTCATCGCTTAAATTCCGTCCAACAACAACAGAAAAGAACAGATCGATAACAAAAGCGGCTGCGCCATGTTCAAGGCTTGAATTTCGTTTCGTTTTCCCAACTCTTCAAACGAGGCATAGAAATGAACGACATCATCATCACCGACGTAACCCTGCGGGATGGCGGCTATCGGAACAACTTCAATTTCACGGCCGAATTCGCCGTCGAGACGACGCGCCGGCTCGCGCACGCGGGCATCCCGTACGTCGAGATCGGTTACCGGAAAGGGTCGTTCGTACGCAAGAACGAACACGGGCTCACCAGCGCCGTGGACGAAAGCTATATCGACGCGCTCGTCCACGCCGCCGACGGAAAGACGAATCTCTGCGTGATGGTGCACCCGCGCAACATCGACGACAGCGACCTGGACATGCTCACCGAGCGCGGCGTCGCGATGGTCCGCGTCTGCCTGCGCCCCGACCAGCTCGACGACGGTCTCGGCACGATCGCGAGCGCGAAGCGGCGCGGCCTGAAGGTCAGCGCGAACGTCACGCACGTGACGACGATGTCGCTGAACGCCATCACCGAAATGTCGGTACGCGCCGAGGATGCGGGCGCGGATCTCGTCGTCTACGCCGACTCCAACGGCAACATGATCCCGTCCGACACGCAGCGCCTGATCAGCAAGCTCGCGAGCCGCGTGGCGGTACCGCTCGGCTTCCACGCGCACAACAACCTGTCGCTCGCGTTGTCGAATACGCTCGCCGCACTCGATGCCGGCGCCGAATACATCGACGCGTCGCTGTGCGGCATGGGCAAGGGCGCCGGCAACCTGCACCTGAGCATGATCGTCGCGTACCTCGACCGCCTGGACCAGCCCACCCGTTACGACCTGGTCAAGGTGCTCGAGCTGTCGTCGTACGCCGCGCAGCATGTCACCGAAAGCAGCCAGCCCGCACCGCTCGTCGACATCATGCTCGGCGCATACAACATCTCGTTCGACGCGAAGCAGAAGATCGCGGCAACCCTCGCCGACGGCTCCGAAGCCGAGTGGTTCCGCACGCTGCGCCGCGTGCGCGACGAGCGCAAGACCAGCGAGGCCGCCACGGCGCAACCGCACGCGGCACCCGCGCGCCGCGCCGAAACGCGCGTCGGAGCACTCTGAATGAACGCGCGCGCCAACATCGGGCCGGGGCGGCCGCTACGCATCTGCGTGCTGCCGGGCGACGGCATCGGCGTCGAGGTCACGCACGCCGCACTGCCGGTGCTCGACGCGCTCGGCATTTCAACCGAGCTGACCTTCGGCAATATCGGCTGGACGTGCTGGCGCACCGGGGGCGATCCGGTTCCCGACGCCACGTGGGACCAGATCGCCGCGAGCGACGCGACGCTGCTCGGCGCCATTACCAGCAAGCCGATGCGCGAGGCGGAGAGCGAGCTCGCGGCGGAACTTCGCGGCACGGGATTGCAGTACGTGTCGCCCGTCATCCAGTTGCGTCAAAAGCTCAATCTCTTCGCGAACGTCCGGCCGATCGTCGACGTGCTGGGCCCCGACCGCTACCGGTTCGCGGTCATTCGCGAGAACACCGAGGGCCTGTATGCGGGGCTGGATTTCCCCGGTATTCCCGCGGAATTCGAGGCGGTACTGTCGCGCCACCAGCGCGCCGGCGCGCCGTGGCAGCACGTCGCCGCGGAAGACGCGTCGATGGCCGTACGGCTGCAGACCCGCAACGGGCTCACCCGGCTGTTCCGCTTCGCATTCGACTACGCACGACGGCATGGCTTCGACAAGGTCACGCTCGCCGACAAGCCCAATGTGCTGCGCCATAGCGGCGCGTTCGCGCGGGACATCATCGAAGCGGTCGCCGCCGACTATCCGGGGATCGCCGTCGCCATCGACAACGTCGACGCCGTCGCGCTGTGGATGGTCAGGCGTCCGGAGCGATTCGGCGTGATCGTCGCGGAAAACATGTTCGGCGACATCCTGTCGGATCTCGGCGCGGGTGTCATGGGCGGCCTGGGGCTCGCCCCCAGTGCGAACATCGGCGAATCCGGCGCGTACTTCGAGCCGGTGCACGGCAGCGCGCCCGCGCATGCCGGCCTCGGCAAGGCCAATCCGAGCGCCATGTTCCTCACGATCGCGTTGCTGCTCGATCACTTCGGCTACGCGAGCGAAGCAACCGCGATCCGCTCGGCGGTGTGCAGCGTCGCGCGCACCGATTGCCGCACCTACGACCTGGGCGGCACGTCGACCACGCGCGAAGTCGCCGACGCCATCGTCGAGCGCTGCACGCTCGAGCTGGCGTCGCCCCGATCCCGCGATGCCCTCCTCCAACGAGACTCTTCAAGATGACCCAACCTCAACCCATCGCGTACGACCACGATCTCCTGGCCGCCTGCCGCCAGCTCGACACTGCGTCCCTGTCGGATGCGCTCGACAGCCTGCGCCTCTCCGGCGGCATTCACGGCCTCGCGGCCCGCGTGCCCGGCGCGCGCTGCGCGGGCTTCGCGTATACGGTCCGCTACGAGCCGGTGAGCGACACCGCCGGGTTCAGGAATGCCGCGAACTACATCGACGACGTGCCCGCCGATTCGGTGATCGTCTCGAGCAACGCGGGCCGCACCGACTGCACGGTATGGGGCGACATCCTCACGCACGTCGCGGTCGCCCGGAATATCCGCGGGACCGTCATCGACGGCGCCGCGCGCGACATCGGCACCGTCAGGCAGTTCAACTACCCGCTGTTCAGCCGGGCGGTCTTCATGCAGACCGCGAAGAACCGCGCGCAGCTTCAGGCGACCCAGGTGCCCGTCGACGTCAGCGGCGTGGTCGTGCATCCAGGCGACCTGATCGTGTGCGACGACAACGGCTGCGTCGCGATCCCGAGGCAGCACGCAGAGGAAGTGATCAAGCGCGCGCATGCGATCGAGCAGACCGAGTCGCGCATCATCGCCGCCGTCACCGACGGCGCGAGCCTCGCCGACGCCCGCCGCGTGCATCGCTACGACCAGCCGTGGCTGCCGGCCGCCGGCGCGAGCGCGAGCTGACCCGTCTGGCGCGCGCGCCGGCCCGCGCCGCCGCCCGATTCGGCTACGCATGAACTTCGCACTCCCTGTATTCGCCCATTCGAGGATCAATTCATGACCACCATCACTTCGCCCGTCACCCAACTGTTCGGCATCCGGCATCCGGTCGTTCTCGCCCCGATGGGCGGCGTGTCGGGCGGCCGCCTCGCCGGGGCCGTCTCCCGCGCCGGCGGTCTCGGCCTCGTCGGCGCGAGCTACGGCGATCCGGACTGGATGCGCGCCGAACTCGGGCTGATGTCGGACCTCGGTGCGCCCTGGGGCGTCGGACTCGTGATGTTCACGGTCGAGAAGAACATGCAGCTGCTCGATCTTGCACTGTCCTTTCGCCCGAACGTCGTCGCGCTGTCGTTCGGCAATCCGGGCCTGTTCGTCGGTACGATCAAGGATCGGGGTGCGCTCGCCATTGTCCAGGTGCACGACGTCGACCAGGCCTTGCTCGCCGTCGACGCGGGCGCGGACGCGCTCATCGTGCAGGGTGCCGAAGCGGGCGGGCACAGCCTGCGCCGCGCACTCTTTCCGCTGCTTCCCGCGGTTCGCGACGCCGTCGGCGATGCGTATCCGCTGATCGCCGCGGGCGGCATCGCGGACGGGCGCGGCGCGGCCGCCGCCCTCGCCCTCGGCGCGAACGCGGTCATGCTCGGCACGCGCTTCGTCGCGACCGACGAGTCGCTCGCGACCGCGAAAATGCGGCAGCGCCTCATCGACTCGACCGAGAAGGACACCGTGCGCACGCGCGCGTTCGATCTCGTGCGCGGGATCGAATGGCCGGCCGAGTATTCGGGCCGGGCGCTCGCAAACGACTTTTCCGCGCAATGGGTCGGGCGCGAGCGCGAACTGCCGGCCGCCCCCGCTGCCGTGCGCGAAGCCTACGCGCAGGCGATTCGCGACGACGACGTCCGCACGCGCGCGATCTGGGCGGGTGAGGTGTCGGATCTCGTTCGCGACGTTCGCCCGGCGGCCGACATCGTGCACGGCATCGCGCACGACACGGCCCGCCACCTCACGCAACTCGGCGAAGCGTTCCAGCCCGAGACCGCCTGAGCCCTCGTCCATGCCTGCCGGCCCCCTCGCACGACCGGGCCGGCCCCGACCCTCGGCCTCCAGATGAAACCGATCGAACCTGTCCATGCGCATTACGGCGACGGCCCGCTGCGGGCGGCCGTCCTGTCCCCGGTGCTCCCGGCCTGGGACGAAGGACGCTTTTTCGAGCCGCTCGTGCGGCCGTTGGCCGACGCCGGCTATCGCGTGACGATTTACGACACGTTGTCGATGCTGTCCGACGAACCGGAGGGCATCGACGCATTCGCCGCGCGCTGGTCCGCTTGCCTGGCCGCGTCCGGACGACTCGACCTGCTCGCGGGTGGCGCGCTGGGCGGCGCCGTCGTGCAGGCGATGCTCGGCGCGCCGTGGGCCACCGGCGTGCCGAAGGTGCTGCTGATCTCCGCGCCGAACCTCGCCGACGAAACGCTCGACACGCGGCTCGGCGCGCTCGCGGCGCTCGGCCGCCGCGGCGACGTCGCCGGCGCGCTGGCGAGACTCGACAGCCTCGTCGCCCCGGAGGGTGCGACCGTGGCGCACGCGGGCGCCGCGCCGGCCGCCCCCGGCACCCGCGCGACGGAAGCGGCGCGCCTTGCCCGCGGTTTCGCACTGCTTCTCGGCATCGACGTCCGGGCCGCCGTGGATCGCTACGCGGGGCGGCTGCTGAATGTCTACGGCGAGCGCTCGCAACTCGTCCGCCGCTGCAACATCCATCTGCGCGGCACGCCGTCGCAGGCCGCCCTCGGCATCCCGGACGGCGGCATGCGGCCGCTGACGGACGATCTCGCCCGCGTCTGCGCGGCGGTGCGTGCGCACCTCGGCATCGCCGTGTCGCAACCGACCTGACCGGAAACGACCATGACCGACATCTCTCAGGCCACGTTCATCGACGTGCATTACCACGCGGGGCCCGACGCGTTCGTGCGGCGCCGCTCCGTGCTCGATGCGGGCGCATGCTATCGCGAAGCCGGCGGCTGGGTCGTCCTGAAGAACCATCTCGGGTGCACGGCCGCGCAGGCCTGGGAAGCGCGCCAGGCGGGCCTTCCCGTATCGGCGTCGATCGTGCTGAACGAGATTGCCGGCGGCATCGACCGGCGTGCGGTCGAGCGTGCGCTGTGCCAGCATGGCGAGGGCCCGGTCCGCCTGATCGTCCACTTCCCTACCGTGACGGGCCGCAAGCACGCGAGCCGGCTCGCGCGGGAACGCAGCCACCCGATTCTGGACCGGCGCGCGATCGCGCCCTGCACCGTATCCGACGCCGACGGCCGCCTGAAGGACTGCGTCGTCGACATCCTGCGCATGGCGCGCGACTATCCGCTCGTGATCTCGACCGGCCATGCGAGCCGCGACGAGGTGTATCGCCTCGTCGACGCGGCAATCCGCCACGACGTGCCGCGCCTGATGCTCAACCAGCCCGCGAATCCGCTCACCGGCCTGCGCGCGGCCGAGTTGCGCGACATCGCGAGCGCGCCGATGGTGTACGTCGAGCAGACCGCGCTCACGTACCTGCTCGGCTACCAGGACGCCGAGGATTTTCGTGCGGTGCTGGCCGACGTGCCGCGCGTCGTCTACAGCTCGGATCTCGGCCAGACGAGCCAGCCCGACATCCCGGACTGGCTGCATGCGTCGTCCGGGTGGTTCGGCGAATTCGGGTTGTCGCGCGAGCGAATCGACGACATCACGCGCGTGCAGCCGCTCGCGCTGCTGACCTAGGCGCAATGTCCGCACTCCGCCGCGCGTGCGCCTCGCCCGCTCCACCGTACCAGCGCTTTCTTCCCGCATGTGTTGCCCTATCCAAGGAGAACTTCATGGCCAATCTGACTTACGCATCCCGCAAGCCCAACCCGATGCTGTCGAGCACCAACCAAATGAAGCTGGGCGTATTCGCATTGAACATCGAAGGCGGCTGCACGTTCACCCGCGCGCCCGAACGCCTGAAGGCGGACGACTGGCTCGGCAACATGAAGATCGCGAAGGCCGCCGACCGCGCCGGCTTCGAAGCGCTGCTGCCGGTCGGCCGCTGGCGCGGTTTCGGCGGCGACAGCAACCCGATGGGCGTGTCGTATGAAACCTATACGTGGGCCGCGGGGCTCGCATCGGTGACCGACCAGATCGGCATCCTCACCACGTCGCACGTATCGACCGTGCATCCGCTGTTCGCGGCCAAGCAGGCCGCCACGATCGACCACATCAGCGGCGGCCGTTTCGGGCTCAACATCATCTGCGGCTGGCACGGCGTGGAAATGAAGATGTTCGACGGCACGATGCGGGAGCACGACGAACGCTACGACCATGCGGACGAATGGCTCGAAGTCGCCCGCCGCGCGTGGACCCATCACGGCGAATTCGACCTGAAGGGAAAATACTTCAACATCGAGCGCGGCTTCTCCGAGCCGAAGCCGCTCAACCGCCCGTTCCTGATGAATGCCGGCGGATCGCCGCGCGGCAAGCGGTTCTGCGCGCAGCATTGCGACGCCGCCTACCTGATCGTCAAGTACCAGGACGGCGAAGACGTCGCGCGCGCGCAGATCCAGTCCTACCGGGATCTCGCCCGCAAGGAGTTCGGCCGCGACATCCAGATCTGGTGCTATGCGTACGTGATCCAGCGCGACACGCTCGCGCAGGCCGAGCGCGATCTCGACTACTACGTGAACCAGATGGGCGACGAAGTGGCCTGCACGAACGTCACGAAGGAAATCGGCATCGAAAGCGGCATGTTCAAGTCGACCGAAGACGCCGAGCGCTTCCGATATCACATCAAGGCGGGATTCGCCGGCGTGCCGCTCGTCGGCACGCCGGAAATGATCGTCTCGCAATTCCAGCAGTATTCGGACTGGGGGATCGACGGCATCTGTCTGACATGGCTCGACTACCACGCCGGCATTCAGGACTTCGTCGACGGCGTGCTGCCGCTGATGGAGGACGCCGGCCTGCGCGGCACGTATCCGCACGCGCGCGTTCGGATCGCGTGACGGCGGCCGGTCTCCCGTGGCCGCGGCACAGCATCCACTACGACACTCTCATCAAGGGTCAAGCCATGCTCGATCATTCCCGGTCCGACGACGCCGTCGTCGCGAACTTCAAGAAAGCGATGCGGCGTCTGACTTCAACGATCTGCATCATCGCGACGGACGAAGGCCCCGAGCGATTCGGAATGGTGGCGACCGCCGTCAGTTCCGTTTCGTCGGACCCGCCCGCGATCCTCGTCTGCATCAACCGCGCGGCGAGCATCTGGGAACCGTTGCTGCGCCGGCGGCGCTTCTCGGTGAACCTGCTGCGCGCCGACCAGAGTCACCTGATTCCGGTGTTCTCCGGCAAGGTGCCGAGCCGCGAGCGCTTCGCGCACGGCGCGTGGGACGAACGCCATGCGCTGCCGTTCCTGACGGGCGCGCAGGCGAACCTGTTCTGCGACGTCGACGGCCAGCTCGCGTACGGCAGCCATGAAGTCGTGATCGGCCGTGTGCGCGCGGCAACCGCGGCGGACGCCATTGCGCCGCTGTTGTGGCAGGACGGCATGCCCGCCGGCGCCTGCGCGCTGCCGGCGCTCCGCGCGCCGGCCGACAGCCTCCATGAAGCCGGGCTCGCAACGCCGGCGTGATGGAACCGGCGGCCGTCGACACGACGAGGGCCGCCCCCCTTTCTTCAACCACTCATCTCAACTCGATTCGAGGTTTGCCATGGCCAATGACACGTTTGCGACGACGCCCGATTCCGCCACCGCGGAGGAAATCGTGCTCGTCAACGTCGTGCACGTCTTCGACGGCAAGCAGGATGCCGCGCTCGACGTACTGCGCGATACCGTGAACTACGTTGCGCGCACCTATCCGGCGTTCCTGTGGAGCCGCCTGTACAAGAGCGTCGACGGCAAGACCGTCATCAATCAGGCGAAGTGGACGAGCAAGGCCGCATTCGACCAGCTCTTCACGGACCCGGAATTCCTGTCGCGCTACAACGGGCTGAAGGAAACCGGAACCTGGGAATTTCACCTTTATCAGGTAACCGATCTGATTACGCCGGAAACGGCCGGCGCCGCGGTCGACGCATAACCGGGCCGCGTTTCCCGCCGTACGTTCCGGGCGGCCCGCCGCAAGCGGGCCGCCTGCCTTCACGGCCACACTATGTTGCCTGCCACCGCTGCATTTCCTGCTGCGGCAGTGCGGCCAGCGTCCGGATCAATTCGCTCTGGCTGCTGATCCCGAGCTTCGCATAGATCTGGGCCCGCTGGGACCGGACCGTATTGACCGACACGCGCCGGCTCTGCGCGACGTGCGACACTTCCGCCCCCGTGCCCAGCGCAATCGCGATGTCGGCCTCGCACGGCGTCAGCTCGTAAAGCTCGTGCAATGCGTGCAGGTTGTTCTTCGGCCGCTCCAGGTCGTTGATGATGATCATCGTGTATGCCGGGCTGCGGGACGCGTCGGGCCGCGCGTGCTCGACCGGCACACTCCACGCGATATACGGACGCTTGCCGGATGGACGGGAGATCAGCACCGCTTTCGCGCTGTCGCCGCCGGACCGGAACACGGTTCGGCGCAACGTCTCGGCGAGGCTGCGATCGCTCTCCACGTCGACGCAACGCAAGCGGCGCTGCGAGATCGAGATGCCGTCGGACGCCGTACAGATCCGGTCTGCTTCGTTGTTCGTGCGGATCACCTCGCCGCTCGACGCCAGCAGCGCCGCACCGTAGGACAGCCGGCCAAGCGCGAGCAGCGCGGTTTCGTTCACCCCGACGATGTCCTCGAACCGCGCCTTCAATTCGTGCGCACGACGGATATGCGGCAACAGCAGCGAAAGCAGCTGCGTCTCGCCGTGCGAGAACGGTTCGCCGCGCACGCGCGTCTTGAAACCGATCGCACCGACGAACGCATCGTTCCAGGAAAACACCGCAAGCAGCAGTTGCCCGACGTCGCGCCCGCTCGTCGGGCCGACGAGCCACGGCAGGCCCTGCCCGTCGCCACCCGACTGCACGTCGAACCTGACGACCTCGCCTTGCGGGCCGATGTACTCGAGCGGCCCGCAGCCCCGGCCGCGGCTCAGCGTATTCGTCAACCGCCTGAACGCGTCGTCGGGTGTGCCATACGTGATTTCGATCGGCTGACCGGCGCTTCCCTGAAGCGGGACGTAGAGCAGGGCTCCGGATTCGACTTCCATCATCCGGCACAACGCCGCGAGCGCGATGTGCCAGAGCGATGCATCGTGGGCCGTATCGTATATCTTCGACAGAAGATCATCGAGTATCTCAACCTTCATTATCAATGCCCCCAAGGCGCTCGACGCCTTTGATATTCGTTCGGATAGTCAGGCACTCTCATGAAACGGCGCACATCAGGACAACATTCCGGGCAATCACCGATCTCCTCGGTCGACGCATTCCTGTCATGCTTGCAACGGATACACCATAATTACATTAGGAAAGCGAAAGAAACATCCGGAACCCGCTCCGTTAACAATGCTGCGCTGCAGCGATCATAATACACAGAAAACATCAAAATTGCGCCCACTCAAGTCCATTGTTAACAGAATAAATATCCACAATCCCTATCACTATATTGAAATTCGAATATATATATTTTCTTCCTGCCGATAACGTGTAACCCGTCATTTCAGAACTGCAATCCGGTGCATGCATTCGACGCCGGGGGGCATGCCGCGGCGCGCCTGCCGGTCGTCGCCGAACCCGCCTTCGCCCCGCTGCAGGCGGCTTCGCGCCCGATTGCGGACATGCGAGTCGCCAAACCACGGAACTGAATACTATTTTTCTTTTCTCCGCATCGACTTACCATCCACGCATCGAATCGAGTCGTTGATGTTTTCGAAGCCCACGGGCAACGAATGAAGGAGATTGTGTGAAAAAACTGCATCCGATATTTTTCATTGCGCTCGGCCTGTTCGGCGTCTATTCCATCGAATTCGGCGTGGTCGGCATTCTCCCGGTCATTACGCAACGCTATGGCATCAGCGCGTCGCAAGCCGGTTTGCTGGTAGGTCTTTTCGCGCTCGTCGTCGCTGCCGGCGGCCCGTTCATGGTCCTGCTGATGTCGCGCTTCAACCGCAAGAAAGTCCTGATGCTGTCGCTGCTGATCTTCTCGGCCAGCAGCGTGCTGTCGGCGTATGCGCCCAACTACGCGACGCTGATGATCTCGCGGATCATTCCTGCGCTGTTCCACCCTGTCTATTTCTCGCTGGCCTTCGTCGCGGCCGCGTCGCTTTATCCGAAGAACATGGCCACCCACGCTTCCGCGAGGGCGTTCGTGGGCACCAGCATGGGCATGGTGCTCGGCATCCCGATCACGACCTGGATCGCGGCGCGCGTGTCCTACGAGGCATCGTTCCTGTTCAGCGCGGCGGTCAACTTCGTCGCCGCACTCGGCATTCTTGCGAAGCTTCCCGATGCCGCCAGGAGCGAGCGCATCTCGTACGGCAAGCAGCTCGCGATCCTGCGCAAGGTCCCGCTGTGGCTCAACATCGCCGCATCGACCGCGATCTTCGGCGCGATGTTCTCGGTGTACAGCTACTCCGCCGAATACCTCCGCCTCGAAGCGCGCATGAGCGGCGAACTCATCGGCGTCGTACTGGTGATATTCGGGATCGGCGGCGTCATCGGCAATCTGCTCGCCGGCAAACTGCTCGCGAAGGACAAGGTGCGAACGACGGTGCTGCATCCGGTCGCGCTGAGCGCCGCCTACCTGGTGCTGCACTTCTTCTGTACGCCGTCGCTGCCGCCGATGATCGTGATCGCGCTGCTCTGGGGCGCCATCCATACGAGCGGGCTGATCGTCACGCAGATCTGGCTGACGTCGGAAGCCCCGGAAGCGCCGGAGTTCGCGACCGGTGTGTACATCTCGTTCATCAACCTCGGCGTGGTCTTCGGCTCGACCGCCGGCGGATGGTTTCTTTCGAGAGTCGGGATTCAGGGAACCATCTGGAGCGGCCTCATGTTCTCCGCCGTCGCGCTGGCCTTCATCGGCATCAAGGTCCTCTACTACGGCGACACGCCGCGGGAAAGCGCCCTGTCCGCCGCGCGATGACGTCACGCCTTCATGTATCCCGCCGTCGCCCCGCGATTCGCTTCGCCGCTCGCCGCGCGGGCCCGCCTACCTCGATGGCGCCAGCCGTTCCTGCTCGGGCGTGTCCTCCCCGACGGTCTTCAGAATGCCCGGCAATGCCCGCAGGTCGCTTGCCGGCGCCAACAGGTGCTCCGTCAAATGATCGATGAACGCGCGCAGCTTCGGCGACTCGTGCCGGCTCGACGGCCACAGGATCCAGAAGATGTTCGGATCCCCCGCATGGTCGTCCAGCATGGTCCTGAGCGAGCCATCGGCCAACGCGTCGCGCACGGCGAAATCCGGCAGACAGGCGATGCCGTGGCCCTGCCGCGCCAGATAGACGAGCGTCGTCACGTTGTTGCAGGCCATCGTCACGGGCAGCCGGAAATCGAATGCGCTCGAGCTGCGTTCGATCGGCCATTGTTCGAGCTTGCCGGACGTCGGGAACTTGTAGTGCAGGCACGCGTGGCGAATCAGATCGTTCGGATGCTGGGGAACGCCGTGCTCGTCGAGATAGCGCGGCGACGCCACCAGCAGCATCCGGAACAGGCACAGCTTGCGCGACATCAGCATCGAATCGCGCAACTCCCCGGTCCGGATGACCGCATCGAAACCTTCGTCGATGATATCGACCAGCCGGTCGCTGAAATCCAGTTCCAGCTCGATTTCAGGATAGCGCACCATGAACGACGACAACGTCGACAGCAGCAAGCTCTCGACGAGCGGAAGACTGACGCGCAACTTGCCGCGCGGCGCCGTCCTGGCCTTGGACAATTCCCGTTCGGCGTATTCGATTTCTCCCAATATGCGCCGACAGTGCCCGAGGAACAGCGCGCCTTCCGGAGTCAGGTGAATGCTTCGGGTATTGCGATAGAAAAGCCTCACGCCAAGCCTTTCCTCCAGACGCGAAATACTTTTTCCGACCGCCGAGGCCGAAATTCCAAGAGATCGGCCGGTTGCAACAAAGCTACGAGTCTCCGCTGCCTGGACGAATACCGTCACGCCGTTTAGCTTGTCCAATACGACTCCCCATTTTGAGCGTATTCAATGTGCGTTCTCATTGTCTATTTTAAGATAATCGAACGCTTTGTCATTGGGCAATGTCCTCGGCAGCGGACCACGCGCGGGGATACCGGTTCGCCGCCGGATCGACGCCGCGCGATGAAGGCAGGTCGAATTCGAGCGGCCCGCCCGAGCCTGACGTCCGGGCGGGCGCGCCCGCTCAGACCAGTGCCGGCGACCAGGTCTCGTACGTCAGTGCATAGCTGGCGCCGCGCCGCTCGATGCGGGCGCACGCGGGCAGGTTGAAGTGCATGCCGCTGACGAGCAGGTCGTCCGAGCTCACGCGATCGAGCAACCGGCGTCGCGCCACGGCCGCTTCGTCGGGCGCATGATCGAACGCGATGGTCACTTCCGGACGCTCGACCTGCACGTGGGGAAAATGCACGAGGTCCCCCCACACCAGGAGCGCCTGTCCGTTGTCCGATATCAGATACCCGGTGTGGCCCGGCGTATGCCCCGGCAACGGCACGGCCTGAATTCCGCCCAGCACGTCCTCGGCACCAAACGCCACCAGTTGCGGCGCGTACGCTCGGAACACGTTTTGCGCGATATCGAAGAACGGCCGGATTTCCGCCGGCGCCCCGGATCGA
This sequence comes from Burkholderia paludis, assembly GCF_000732615.1. Classification (GTDB taxonomy): domain Bacteria; phylum Pseudomonadota; class Gammaproteobacteria; order Burkholderiales; family Burkholderiaceae; genus Burkholderia; species Burkholderia paludis. The sequence continues at coordinate 7,394 of NZ_JPGL01000034.1, read as the reverse complement.
TTGGCATCATCGTTCCAGAAGTCGAATTCGGCGCGATGAATCAGCAGCCGCTCGACATTGCGGAACAGCGGCGTCGCGAGCGGGCCGGCAAGACCGCCGACGTGATCGGGATGGGCATGGGTCAGCAGGATCGTGTCGATGTCGAGCGGATCGATGCCGGCGGCCGCCAGCGCGACCGGCAGCCTCCCGCCCCAGCCGTTATACCCGCCGCCGCCGCCATCGATCAGGATCGTGCGCGTCGCGTCCTGCACGACATACACGTTGATGTTCATCCGCGATACGTCGGCCACGCCCCGCTTGCGCAAGATCTCGTCGGCCGATGCGCGATCGATTCCGTTCAGCAAATCGGCCGTCGCATCGAGATAACCGTCGCTGATCATCGTGACTTGGAAACCGCCGATGTTTCGACGATTCAGGCCGGGCGTTTGATAGTTGCGGGGGGACGTCATTTAAGCTTCCTTTTTACGGTTACGCTTTTCGATATTCCGAGACGAATCATTTCTCCCGATGCGACAGTCGAAAACCGTCCGCTCGAACGGCTCGCGCGACCGACGGGATCGAGGATGCGGGCAACCGGACGGATTTGCACCGTCGCGGATTGAATGAATCGCGTGACACGCCGGATCGGCGCAATCGGCGCAATCGGCCGGCCCGGCAAATCACGCGTTGAAGACAGCGAGCCTTCACCTTCCACGCAGGCTCACGATTGCCGTTGATGGTATCCGAACGATAAAAGGCCATAAACGGCCCGGCGGGATTTTCATCCACGACAGAAATGTCTCGAATCGGCACGCTCGAAGTCGCGCCGCGCGCCGGCAGTGATCGATCACGCGACCTGCCTGCCCAGCGTCGCGAGGCCCACGAACAGGAACGACGCATACATCACCAGGATGTACCACGCCGCATAACGCAACGGCCACCGCGGCAAGGCCGGATCGTTGAATTTCAGCCGACCGATGACGACCGGCATCAGCGGCAGCAGCGCCGCCCAGCCCCAGGCGCTGCGTGGCGGATTCGCCCATGGCTGCAGCAGCGCGACGACAATCAGGCTCGTGAGCGCGGCACAGGCCGCCGCGATCCGGACCGTGTTCCGCACGCCGAAAATGCGTACATAGGTGCGCTCCCCGTCCCTGGGCGTGCGCGTGACCTTGCGTGCCAGTTCCAGGTGCAGCAAGCCGACCGCAGCAGCCAGGATCACGAGCACGCCTTGCCACGCTGGCGCGAGCCCATGCAAGGACAACCAGTCCGCATACAGGTAGACGCTCAGCGCCAGCTGGATCGGGTAACTGACCGCGAGGTTCGTCAGCAGTTGTCCGTCGCGGGGCCAATCGAAGCGCTTCTCGATCGCCGCGAGCACGACCAGGTAGATCAGCTGGACCACCAGGATCAGGTCCGCCGCGCCGCGGCCCGCGTTGATCGCCAGCACGAAGGCCACGCCCGCGACGATGAGGGCGACCAGGTCCGAACGACGCACCGCGCCCCGGGCCAGCGGGCGCGCCGGATTGTAGCGGCGGTCGTAATCGAGGTCGCGGATGTCGTCCAGCGCGCGGATGATCAGCTGATCGATCATCAGTGTCGCGGCGCTGGTCAACAGCCCGAAGCCAGGCGTCCAGTGCGTGATTCTGCCGTCGGTCGCGGCGAACAGTCCCGTCATTCCGAATGCATAGACGAGCGAATACGGAATGAAGAACCTCAACGGAAACGACTCGACGACGAACAATTTCAGACGCGCGATCACGATATCGCCTCCTCTTGCTGCAACAGACGCACCGTGCCGGCCGCGCCGTCGAGTTCGATCCATGCGCCGTCGGCAATGCATCGGGTGGCGTCGGCCACGGACACCACGGTCGGGATGCCGAGCACGCGCCCCGTAATGGCCGTGTGCGACAGCAACGTTCCCCGCTCCGCGATCAACCCTTTGGCCGCCAGCATCAGAAAGAGCCAGCCCGGATCCGTCTCCTTCGCGATGAGGATCTGATCGTGCACGGAGCTCGGCTCGACGCTCGCCGGGTCGAGCACGACGCGCGCCCTGCCGCGCACGACACCGCTGCTCGAAGGGATGCCCTGCAGACGGACATCGGCGGATGCCGAAGCCGCTGCGTTGCCGTGCGCGTGTTCGCGGCATGACCGCATCGTCGACGTGCGCAGGCCGGCGCTCGATACCTTGATCGTCTTCGGCGGGTCCGGCAATTGCGCGTGCGCGTGCCGAAGCGCACCCCGCTCCCGCGCAAGCACACGCAACGCACTGCCGGGAATCGTGCCGCCGACGCTGAACGCATCGAGCACTTCGTCGACGGACAAATCGAACACGTCGTCGGGGCGATCCAGCAAGCCGGCGTCGGCCAGCGCCGCCCCGAGCCGGATGAAGACTTCCCGCGACATGCCGAACAGCTCGCTGCGACAGAAACGCGTGTCCTCACGCATGCGCATGAACCATCGCATCGCCTTCACCAGGCTGCGCAACACGATACGCCTGCCCCACCATCGACACTGGTCTTGCAACTCCGATTCGGCCTCGCTGCGCGCGCGCGCCTCGGTCTGGCGGCTGCTTTCGACGGTCAGTTGCTGCTCGACGAACGGACGCAGTTGCCCGATCAGCCGCCAGGGCTGCTGCCGGGGCGTCGGCGCCTCGAGCTTCAGGTCGCTGAGGTTGCGGTCGCCGAACGCGCTCAAATGCCGGGCCGCCGCGTCGGCCAACGCATTGCCGTAACGGCCCGCCTCGAGATCGCGCCAGATCGATACGTCCGATGCGGCGCCGAGCAGCGCGCACAACATCCCGGGATGCGCGCGCGCTTGCTCGGACAATGAAATGGTCGATCTCAGCGCCGCGACCGAGCGATTCTCCGTGCCGCCGCACAGCAGCCCGTTCAGCAACCCGGGGCTGGCCGCCGGCGTCCATCGACCGATCAGCGCACGCACCCAGCCGGTCAGCGACACCAGGAAAAAGCCGTTCACCAGCGTCACGCCCCATTGAGCCGCGACGATCGCCCACATCTCCCGATAGACCGCGATCAACGCCGACGCGTCGAGTCCGTCCAGGTCGCGGTGGTCGTTCACGAATGCGCGCCATTGCTTCAGGAAGCGGGCCATCCGCAACGGGTGCGACACGAGACGCGACGCGATGCCGAGGTAGTCGCGACATGCCCCGGCCACGCGCGACAGGAACGACGTGCGCCGCCTGGCCGGGGCAGTCGCGACGGAGTCGGGCTCGACGCCGAAAAAGGACCGCTCCCACGTCTCGCGCATCATCCAGAAGATCGGCACATGGCCGTGAAGGTGGTACCAGACGCTCATGCAGCAATAAATCCGGCCGTCGAATTGCCCGATCATGTTGCTCAGGTGATCCGCGTTGCGCCGGAGCACCCGGCGCGGGACGCCCCAACGCCGGTAGCCGTCGGTCAGGAACACATCGTAGTAGTGAGCAGCCAGCGAAAAGGTCAGGGCCGACGTGACGCCGGGGAAACTCTCCGTGATGTTGCTGTTGCTCCATATCATGTCGACCGGCCGCAACGGGCCAGGTCGCGGGTGGCCGCCCCCCTCCTGCCGGGCCAGCGCGATCGGCCGGGCCTGCAGCAGATGCATCGCGCCATCGTCGGTTATCGTGCCCTCGATATCCTGGGGCACGCCGAAATGCCGCTCGACACGAACTGCCAGCTCGGCCACCGAACGGGCGGCCTCGTCGTCGAGCACCGGCTGCCCGGCCAGCGCCGGCGGCACGTCGAGCGTGGCAATCGCGCCGGATCGACGATCGTGCCCGACCAGCCGCTGCTTCGACACGAGCCGCGAGGTCACCCGCCCGGAATCGGGTTCGACGAAGAAGTGATCGATGTCCGCCTTCTCCTGAACCACGCCTTCGCCGATGCCGTATGCCGCGGCGATGACACAACGATCCGACGCGTCACGCGGGTCCCGGGTAAAGGCCACGAACGAGCGCGATCCGGAAATCATGGTCTGGATACCCACCGCGACGCGCGCCCCGGCCGGATCCAGCCCGCGCCGGTGACGGTACAGCATCGTCTCGACGTTGAACGCCGACGCCCAGCATTTCAAGACCGACGTCACGAGTGCGCCGAGCGGCACGTACAGAAAGCTGTCGGATAGTCCGGCGAACGGATCGTCGGCCGAGTCTTCCCCCCGCCCGCCGTCATCCGCGACCGCACAGGCCCGTACCGCAACCAGCTGGTCGTCCGCGGCGATTCGCCCGAACGCGAAGACCAGCTCGCCGGCCAGATCGGCCGGGCAGACCATTGTTTCATCAAGCCGGGCCCTGATATCGAGCGACCATCCCTTCAGCGCCGCCAGATCGCCGTCGGCCAAAGAGGGTCTCGGCACCTCGTTCAACACGGCGCCGACCGTCGAATCGAACACCGATACCGGAACGCAACGGAATCGCGGCACGGGAAATCCCGCTGCCCGCAGTTCCGCCTGCCGCGAAAACTTGAATCCGACCTCCCGGGGATCGAGACATTGCGTCTCGGACAACAGAATAGTCATTGCGGTTTCTCTCCAGACAGTTGAAGGGCCTTGGCTGGAACGCCGTCCATGCCGATAACTTCGTTATGCGAATCATGTGTCCGATATGCTTTCATTCGGCGGATTCCGCGCCCCGATGCCGGGCGCGCCGCCTACCCGTCGGCCAGCCAGCGCCGGTATCCCTGCCAGTAAGCGTCGCAGTGCGCGAGCACATTCATGCCGGGCGACGTACCGAGCGCCTGCCATAACCGCGCGCCGTCGTACCAGTGGTCCTCCGCGAACAGGCGCGCCTGCCGCTCGCTTACTCCGGATGGCAAGCGTCGGAGCGCTTCGGTGAGACCGACCGACGTTCGCGGCAACGTGAAATCGACGTGCGCTGCCGCTGCCTCGACCAGATCGCGCACGCGAACGGGTTCGGGATGCGTGCAGTGGTAAACGGCGCCCCGCGCGACCGTGCCCGGTTCGAGCGCTATCGCCGCCACTGCGGAAGCAACGGTCTCCACCGTGGTGCACGACAGGACGGCCCGCCCTTCTTCTATCCACGCGTTCAACCCGCCGATCAGCCGCAGCAGCGTCGGCAAGAACCACTGGTCGCCGGCGCCCATGATGAACATCGGCCGGAGCACGACCCCGCCCGCCGCCAGCACGCACTGCTCGGCGGCCAACCGGGAGCGGCTGGCCGCCGATACCGGAACCGGCGCCACCTCGTTCTCGCGAATGCCGCGATGAACGCCGGCCCCGTAGACGGCAGCCGTGCCGACGTAGATCATTCGCCGCACGCCGGCCCGCCGCGCTTCCTCGACCAACGCCCGCGTACCCGACCGGTTGACCGCATCGCACGCGTCGGCATCGGCGCCGACGTCGGAAGCCGCGTGGATCACCGTCTCGATGCCGTCGCACAGCCCGCGCAAACCGGCCGGCCGGGTCAGGTCGCCGTGCACGCAATCCATGCCGCCCGCTCCGGCATGGCCGGGCGCCCGGCGATGCACCAGCAAGCGCAGGCGCGCCCCGTGCCCGAGCTCGGTCATCCGGCGACACACCGCCTCGCCGATGAAGCCGCTGGCTCCCGTCACCAGGATCGTCGACGCCGTCATGGCGTCACCATACGAACGGCATCAGGCGATATCGGCCGTGCGAGTAGTCCGCGTAGCCGGCCACGTCGAACAGGATCCGCTCCTCGCACCGGATGCGTACGACGATGGACGGCACGAGCATGATCGCGAAGGCCGCGACGCTGTAGCCGTTCAGGAAGAACGCCACGAACGACGCATGCGCGATCAGCATCCCCGCGTAGGCCGGATGCCTTACCCACCGGTACGGCCCGGTTTGCACGATCCGGTGATCCGCGAGCGTGCGCACCTTGTGGGAATAGAATTTCCCGAGCGTGTGAATCGCGACGATCCGCAATGCAATGCCGAAGCAAAAGAGCGCCGGCAACACCGGCATCCACGGCCGATATTCGACCCAGCGGCTCGACACGAAGCACGCGCTCGCGACGGTGAGCACCCTCGCCGCCCCGTAGACCAGCACCGTCCCACGATCGCTCGACAGATTGCTTTCGACCGAACTGGTCATCGCGGTCCGTGCCTCGCACGCAAGCCAGATCAGATACATCGCGACCAACGCGATGCCGATCCGATGCAGCGGTGACGCATGGCGGGCCACCTCGTCGCCGGCGGCGATCAACAGGATCAGGCAGCACGACAGGAAGACAAGCAGCGGATACTTGCGCAGGAACCATTGCACGATGTTTCTCCCCGGGCACGGCGCCCGATGAACTCATTCGGTTGAATCGGGATGGGCGAGGCCGGCCTTCAGCCGTCTGATCGTGCGGGCGGCCTGCTTCATTTCGTACCGGGTCAGGTAAGCCGCATCGAAAACGGTGAACGAAATGCGAACCCGGGCGGCGACCGTGCCGGCCTGCTTCACGAGGACCTCGACACGAAACCGCAATCGATCGGCCTTGTCGTGATCGACCTCTTCGATCCGGTAATCGATGACGGCGTCCAGCGGAAACAGGAAATTCTCGAACGATGCCTGCCAGTCGTTAATCACGAATCGGTGATGCCCGTCGGCCTCCCCGCCGAGGAAGTACTGCTCGGTCACCGCGAGAAACATCTGCCGGGCTGCTTCCGTCATGACCATGGCCGAGATATGGCAGCCGGTGACGTGATCGAGCAGCAGCTCGTTATTGCTGTCCAGCCGCAGTGCCGCGCGGTAGTGCGCGCCGTCGAGACATACCAGCTTCGCGAGCAGGACATTGCGCGGGTTCCTTTTGTGCGTATGCGCGATCTCGACGCAATCCGGCTCGCGCATCCCGCTCAACGCGACCGGATCCAGGCCGTGCTGCTCGAGTTCGCGTCGCAAGACCTCCAGCTCGCGATCGTCCACCCCGAATCCGGGCCGCAGCGTCGGCAGGGGCGCGTGATAACGCCCCGCGCGCAATCCGGAAACGAATTCCGAAACGCTGAGCATGCCTTCGTCGATCCCGACGCTGCCCCAACGGTCGCCGACGATAAACAATGAATCGTTCGAACGCTGGTGAAACGGTCCCTTGTCCATAGTTTCCTCGTATTGTTTGTCCGCGCGCCGATCCAGCACTTCCAATGAAGATGCCGGCAAGCAAAGTGCGGTTTCCCCATTTGACGTTGTGTCGAACGGAGTCCTGCCAATCGTGAAATGCATGTTCACGCCCCCCCGGGCCGGGAGACTCGCTCGGCGTAACCGCGCGACAGGGGGATGCGGCGGGCGACGCTACGCGTCGCTCCATCCGCCGCCGAGCGCGCGAATCAGGTTGACGGTCGACACGGCCTGCACGCCGGTCAACTGGTTCGCCTGCAACTGCGACTGCAGCACCGAGCGCTCGCTGTCGATCACGTCGAGATACGCGACCTCGCCTTCCTGGTACTGCGTGCGCGACA
>NZ_JPGL01000033.1 GCF_000732615.1 Burkholderia paludis | reverse complement strand
CGCCGACGATCGGCGCGCTGAGCGGCGTGGGTGGGTCGACCCTCGCGCTCGGCGGGAACAGCCTGACGTTCGGCGACAACACGAACCAGACTTTCGGTGGCGCGATCACGGGCTCGGCGGGCGTGACGAAGCAGGGTAGCGGCACGGAGACGCTGACGGGCGCGAACACGTACACGGGCGGCACGACGATCAATGCCGGCACGCTGGCGATCGGCGCGAACGGGAGCCTGGTGGCGACGGGCGCGGTGAACCTGGCGAACACGGGCACGACGCTCGACGTGAGCGGCGCGACCACGCCGCAGGTGATCGGCACGCTGACCGGCGCGGCTGGCTCGACCGTGAAACTGGGCGGCAACACGCTGACGGCGGGCGGCAGCGCCAACGGTACGTTCGCCGGGGCGATTACGGGTACGGGCGGTTTCACGAAGGCCGGCACGGGAACTGAAACGCTGACGGGCGCGAATACCTACACGGGCGGCACGACGGTGGCGGGCGGTACGTTGGCGCTGGGCGCGGGCGGCAGTCTCGCGACGGGCGGCGCGGTGAGCCTGACGGGCACGAGTGCGACGCTCGATCTCAGCGCGGCGGGTGCGCCGCAGACGATCGGCGCGCTGAGCGGCGTGGGCGGGTCGACCCTCGCGCTCGGCGGGAACAGCCTGACGTTCGGCGACAACACGAACCAGACTTTCGGTGGCGCGATCACGGGCTCGGGCGGCGTGACGAAGCAGGGCGGCGGCACGGAAACGCTGACGGGCACGAACACCTACACGGGCGGCACGACGATCAATGCCGGCACGCTCGCAATCGGCGCGAACGGCAGTCTGGCATCGACGGGGACGGTAACCCTGGCGAACACGGGCGCGAAGCTCGACTTGAGCGGTGCGACCACGCCGCAGGCGATCGGCGGTCTCGCGGGCGCGGGCGGCACGACGGTCAAGCTCGGTACGAGCGGCCTGACGCTGGGCGATGCCGGCAATCACACGTTCAGCGGCGCGATCACGGGTGCGGGCGGCATCACGAAGGCCGGCACGGGCACGGAGACGCTGACGGGCGCGAACACCTACACGGGCGGCACGACGGTGGCGGGCGGTACGCTGGCGCTGGGCGCGGGCGGGAGTCTCGCGACGGGCGGCGCGGTGAGCCTGACGGGTACGAGTGCGACGCTCGATCTCAGCGCGGCGACTGCGCCGCAGACGCTCGGCGCGCTGAGCGGCGTGGGCGGGTCGACCCTCGCGCTCGGCGGGAACAGCCTGTCGTTCGGCGACAACACGAACCAGACTTTCGGTGGCGCGATCACGGGCTCGGGCGGCGTGACGAAGCAGGGCGGCGGTACGGAGACGCTGACGGGCGCGAACACCTACACGGGCGGCACGACGATCAATGCCGGCACGCTCGCGATCGGCGGGATGGGCAGCCTCGCATCGACGGGTGGGGTCAATCTGGCGGGCGCGGGTGCGAAGCTCGATTTCAGCGGTGCGCTCCTGAACCAGTCGATCGGCGCGCTGTCCGGTGTGAGCAACACGACGGTGGTGCTCAGTGGGGGCAACTTCTCGCTCGGCAACGGCGGCGGCAGCGCGACCTTCGGCGGCGCGCTGACGGGCACGGGCTCGCTGACGAAGAGCGGCGCGGGCACGCAGACGCTGACGGGCGCGAACAGCTACACGGGGGGCACCACGATCAACGCGGGCAAGCTGGTGATCGGCGGGGGCGGCAGCCTGGCGGCGACGGGCGCGGTGAACCTGACCGGTACGGGTGCGACGCTCGACATCAGCGCATCGAACGGCAACCAGACGATCGGCGCGCTGCTGGGCGCCGCCGGCACGAACGTCGCGCTCGGCGGCAACACGCTCACGTTCGGCGACAGCTCGTACTCGACCTTTGCCGGCGCGCTGAGCGGCACGGGCGGGATCACGAAGCAGGGCAACGGCGTGACCACGCTGACTGGCGCGAACACCTACACCGGCGCGACGACGATCAATGCGGGCGGCCTGGTGATCGGCGCGGGCGGCAGCTTGTCGAGCGCGACCACCGTCGATCTCAACGCGGTGGGCACGGGCTTCACCATCGGCAGCGGCGTTGGCCCGCAGACCATCGGCGGGCTGGCCGGCGTCGCGGGCAGCACCGTGTCGCTCGGCGCGAACCCGCTGACGCTCGCGGGCTCGGGGAACACGGTGTTCGCCGGCACGATCGGCGGCGGGGCCGGCCTCGTGAAGAGCGGCACCGGCACGCAGACGCTGTCGGGCAACAACACCTACGGCGGCGGCACCACGGTCACGGGCGGCACGCTCGTGCTCGGCAGCAACGGCGCGCTCGGCACCGGCGGGCTGACGGTCAGCGGGGCGAGCACGCTCGACACGACGACCGCGGTGACGCTCGCGAACCCGGTGACGGTGAACGCCAGCACGACGATCGGCGGCAGCGCGAACCTGACGCTGTCGGGCGTGGTGTCGGGCGTGGGCGGCCTCGTCAAGAACGGCCAGAGCACGCTGACGCTGAACAGCGCCAACACGTTCCAGGGCGGCACGGTGCTGAACAGCGGCTCGCTCGTGATCGGCAACAGCGGCGCGCTCGGCACGGGCGGCCTGACGCTGAACGGCGGCAACGTCGCGCTCGGCGGCACCCAGCTTACGCTCGGTGGGCTCAACGGCGCGAGCGGCGGCACGCTCGACACCGGCACCGGCGGTCTCACGGTCGCGGGCGGCGGCGCGTACGGCGGCACGCTGGCGGGTAACGGCTCGCTGACGAAGAGCGGCGGCGGCACGCTGATCCTGTCCGGCGCGAACACCTACGCCGGCGGCACGACCATCAACGCCGGCGCGCTGCAGATCGGCAACGGCGGCACCTCGGGCAGCCTCGCGGGCAACGTGGCGGATGCCGGCGCGCTGATCTTCAACCGTTCGGACAATACGTCGTTCGGCGGCGCGATCTCGGGGGCCGGTTCGCTGACGCAGGCCGGCAGCGGGCAACTCACGCTGACGGGCACGAGCACGCTGAGCGGCCCGACCACCGTCAGCGCGGGCACGCTCGCGGTCAACGGTTCGCTCGGCCAGTCGATCGTGACCGTACAGAGCGGCGCGACGCTGACCGGCACCGGCACGATCGGCGGCCTCGTGGTGCAGGGCGGCGCGATGGCGGCCGCAGCGCAACCGGGCGCGGCGCTGAACGTGGGCGGCAACGTCACGTTCCAGCCGGGCTCGACGTTCCAGGTCGCGGCGACGCCGCAGCAAAGCGGCAGCCTCGCGGCGAGCGGCAAGGCAACGCTGAACGGCGGCACCGTGCAGGTGCTCGCGAACCAGGGCGGCTATCAGCCGAGCACGACCTACACGATCGTGAGCGCGGCGTCGGGCGTGCAGGGCGCGTTCAGCCAGGTGAATTCGAACTATGCGTTCCTGATGCCGACGCTCAGCTACGATCCGGATCACGTGTACCTGCGGCTGGTCGAGAACGGCACGTCGCTGCCCGACGTCGCGACGACGCCCAACCAGCGCTCGGTCGCGACCGCGCTCGGCGGGCTCGGCGCCGGCAATCCGCTCTACGACGCGGTGCTGACGACCGATGCGGGCACCGCGCGCCGCGCGTACGGGCTGCTGGACGGCGAACTGCAGGCGAGCCTGAAGAGCATGCTGCTGCTCGACAGCCGCTACGTGCGCGACGCCGTGACCGATCGCGTTCGTCAGGGTCTTGCGCCCGGATCGGGCCCGCTCGCCGCGCTGTCGTCGGGCGGGGCGGCGCTGTGCGGCGACAACAGCGCGGGCGCGACGTCTCCGGAGCAGCGGATCGGCTCGCGCGAGGGCTGCTACGGCGGCACGCCGTACCAGCCGGTCGTCTGGGGGCAGGCGTTCGGCGGCCGCAGCCGGCTGACCGGCGACGGCAACGCATCGACGATCAACCGCAGCATGACGGGCTTCATCGCCGGCGCCGACATGGCGCTCAACGACAAGTGGCGCGCGGGTCTGGCCACCGGCGTCACGCACAGCTCGCTCGACAACGACCAGAGCTCGTCGGCGGCGGTGAACAGCTACTACCTGTCGCTGTACGGCGGCGCGCAGTACGGGGCGCTCGGCGTGCGCGGCGGCGCGTCGTACACGTGGTACCGGATCAACAGCGACCGCTATCCGGGCTTCGCGGGTTTCACCGATCACGATTCGGCCGGCTACAACGCGAATTCGGCGCAGGTGTTCGGCGAAGTCGGCTATGCGCTGCCGGTCGGGCCCGTCGCGATCGAGCCGTTCGCGGGCCTCGCGTACGTGAACATGCACACCGACGGCTATACGGAGACGGGGGGCGCGGCGGCGCTGCAAACCGGCGGCGAGACGACCCACGTGGGCTTCTCGACCCTCGGCCTGCGCGCGGCGTCGCAGCTCGGCTCGATCGGCAGCGGCACGTTCACCGCGCGCGGGACGGTCGGCTGGCGGCATGCGTTCGGCAACGTGCGACCGTCGTCGGCGTTCACGTTCGCGAACGGCGGCACGTCGTTCCAGGTGTCGGGCGTGCCGATCGCCCGCGACAGCGCGGTGCTCGAAGCCGGCATCGACGCGAACATCACGAAACGCCTGACGCTCGGTCTCACGTACAGCGGCCAGTACGGCAGCGGCGTGCGCGACAACGCGGTGCTCGGCAACATCCTGTGGAAGTTCTGACGGACCCGCGGCGGCGGGTAGATCCCGCCGCCCGGGCTGCCGGAACGCAATCGTGCCGTTGACGAATACGGTTTCGGGTTGTGCTGCGCTGTGCGGGCGGATGGCGTCCCGATGCCATGGTTGTTTTCCAGTACGAGCGATTGAAACCTTATGCGGATCACCGAGGAATTGCTGGCAGCCGGAGCGAGCGCGGGAGGCGGGTATACACGCCGGCAGATGGAGTTGCTCGGGGTGAAGCCCGTCGCTGGATGGAAGAAAGCGGCCATCGGCGCCGAGATTTCCGAGGAGGCTGCGCAGGCATTCAGGGATCTCGCCGGCTCAGGCAGCAAGAAAGAAAAATCCGGCGCCGGGCCGGTCAACTGGTGTGGCGCCGCCACGCCGAGGGATATCCATCTCTATGTCCTCGAACTCGAGGAGGGGCGATTCTATGTCGGCCTGAGTGATGACCTGGACCGCCGGTGGGAACAGCACAAGTCCGGTGTCGGAGCGGAGTGGACCAAGCGATACAGGCCGTTGCGACGCGTTTATGCCATCAACACCGGCACTCAGGACACGCACAGGGCCGAAGCGATGGAGGACGAGGCTACCATCGCGTTGATGTCGGAACACGGCATCGAGCGGGTGCGGGGCGGGCACTTCTGCAAAATCGATCAGGCTGGAACCGAGGCGGATCTACGAGCAAAAGGCGGATGGGATCGCATCAAGCAAGCTCAAGCCCGGAAAACCGCATGGGGCTCGGATGCCTCGTGGAGCGACGCACTCGACGCATTCGTGAATATCGCCGTGCAATATTACGATGCAGGCGCGCCGGAAAACTTGCGCGACGATGTGTTTGCCGCGGCATATCGCTTGACGCGATACCGCTTCTGGCGAGAAGAGTTTGCTCCCGGGCTGGCTTGGGATTTCTGGAATCCCAAGGGGATATTGCCCGTGCTTCTATCGTTCAAGCTCCGGCGCCCGGTGTCCAGCGGGTTACCTTCGTCCTATGACGTACTGGCGGCCGCGTTGAATCGTGGGCGAGGAGGCAAACATCCGTTGCGGCGGCTCTTCCTCTTGGCCTGGAAGGCATACCGGCCGCCGACAACGGACAAACAGGACATCGCTGTTGACCGATTCCTGGAATACCTCGCCAACGACGAAGAGTACGATCGCGGGTACGATGATTTCGTGTCCGTCTTGCTCCCTGAAACAAGAAATCTACTAAGGGCGTGAGAGAGACGTGAGCCGTGTCGGCGAGGTCATTGGCCTTTGCTCTTGATTGCAACGAGTACGGCCACGCCTTGACGAGCGCATGTACTGGCTCGCTCGTTATGGCAATTTCCGTTCCGAAAAGCGCAGGGAACCCGCGCGCGGTGCCTGTCGCATGCGCGACGGTCCGGTATGAGACCTGCGATGAACGACTCGTGTGCGACTGCCGTTTCCGCCTGAAAGGCGAGGTGTCCGGGTGATTGAAGTTCTCATTGAATAAATATGTAATCCTATCAATATTGTGTATGTGGAGGATCGGCGAACGACGGTTTCGGCAAGCACCCATGCGATCAGGTCGGCACATGACGAAGCATCCGTGCGCGTGTGGTCGGGGGGCGTTCGGCGCACGTGAAGATAGGCACCGCTTGCGTGAGCGGCGGCGGACGGATGAAGCTTTTGGCGCGAGCGCGGCAAAACGGGTCGGTGTCACCGCCGTGCCCTGGATGCGAGCGTGAGCACGGTCACGGCGGGCGGCCGGCGCCGTGTTCGATGTCGGCACGGACTTTGCGCGCCGCGAATCGAGCACGGCGTCGAACCGAAGCCGGACATCGAGGCGACATCGCAGCGACATCGATCCGTCATCGAAGCGACGCTGCACGCGTCCGCGGTTCTGGCCTATCCTGTGCGAACCACGCGATGCGCGCCGCGCGTCGCGTCCGACCCAGGAGCATCGATGCCGAATCACGCCGAAGCCGCCACGACGCAGGCGCCGCCGGTCGAACCTGCCCCGACCGCCGCGCCGGGCCCCGCTTTCATCGCGCCCGAAGCCGATCCGCAGGCCCTCGCGCGCAACAACCAGTACGTATTGAAATCCGGCGACGCGTTCGTGGTCAGCGACGCGCTCGGCGACATCGGCGGTCACGACGACGGCCTGTTCGTCGACGACATGCGCGTGCTGTCGAAGTGGCGCCTGACATTCGGCGGCCGCGCGCCGTCGCTGCTGTCGGGCGCGACGAGCGCCGACAACGCGTCGTTCACCGCGCACCTGACGAACCGCCCGCTGCCGCCGCTCGGCGGCCACGAGACGCCCGAGGGCGTGATCCATATCGAGCGGATGCGCGTGCTCGCGGGCGACGTGCTTTACGAAGCGCTGACGCTGACGAACTACGGCGCGAGCGAAGCCGAGGTGCCGCTGTCGCTGTCGTTCGCGGCCGATTTCAAGGACATGTTCGAAGTGCGCGGCACGCAGCGCCCCAAGCGCGGCGCCGTGGCGGCGCCGCGCGTCGACGCGGGCGCGGTGCGGTTGCGCTACGACGGCCTCGACAGCGTCGAGCGCAACGTGACCGTGTATTTCTCGCCGGCGCCCGACGCGCTGTCGGTCGATCGCGCCGACTACACGCTGACGATCGCCGCGCAGGCCTGCGTGTCGATCTACCTGACCGTCGACGCGACGCTCGGCCCCGCGCACGCCGACAATCCGGGATGCGGCCGCGTCGCGTTGCGCACCGCGCTCGTCGGCGTGCACCGCGAGATGCGCGCGCGGCGCGAATCGATGGCGCGCGTGAACACCGGCAATCCGCTGTTCGACGCGTGGCTCGACCGCTCGCTCGCGGATCTCGGGCTGCTCACCACGCAGCTCGACACGGGGCCGTACCCGTACGCGGGCATTCCGTGGTTCTCGACGCCGTTCGGCCGCGACGCGGTGATCACGTCGCTGCAGATGCTGTGGCTGCAGCCGTCGCTTGCGCGCGGCGTGCTGAGGTTCCTGGCCGAGCACCAGGCGCGCGAGACGTCCGCGTTCCGCGACGCCGAGCCCGGCAAGATCATGCACGAGTTCCGCCGCAGCGAGATGGCCGCGACGGGCGAGGTGCCGTTCGCGCTGTACTACGGCGGGGTCGACACGACGCCGCTGTTCATCGTGCTCGCGGGCGCCTACGTCGAACGCACCGGCGACGATGCGCTGATCGACGAGCTGTGGCCCGCGCTCGAACGCGCCGCGCAGTGGGTGATCGACAAGTGCGACCGCAATCCTTACGGACTGCTCGATTACCAGCGCACGTCGGAGCGCGGCCTCGCGAACCAGGGCTGGAAGGACAGCCACGATTCGGTGTTCCACGCGGACGGCCGCTTCCCGGACGGGCCGATCGCGCTCGTCGAGGTGCAGGCGTATGCGTGCGCGGCGCTCGATGCGATGTCGGCGTGCTCGCAGCGGCGCGGCCACGCGGCCGACGCCACGCGCTACGCATTGCGCGCGAAGACGCTGCGCGAGCAGGTCGACGCGCTGTTCTGGATGCCGGAAGGCGATTTCTACGGCATCGCGCTCGACGGCCACGGCGACCTGTGCCGCGTGTTCGCGTCGAACGCGGGCCACCTGCTCGCGTTCGGGTTGCCCGACGCCGAGCGCGGCGCGGCGGTCGCCGGCGTGCTCGGTTCGACGCTGTTCCAGACGGGCTGGGGCATCCGCACGCTTGCGGCGGGGCAGCCGCGCTTCAACCCGATGGCGTATCACAACGGCTCGGTGTGGCCGCACGACAATGCGCTCATCGCGCGCGGGCTCGCGCGCTACGGCGACAAGACGGCCGCGGTGAACCTGCTGCGCGCGCTGTTCGAGGCGGCGGTGAGCTTCGAGATGCGTTTGCCGGAGCTGTTCTGCGGGTTCCCGCGCCGGCGCGGCGAACCGCCGACCGCGTATCCGGTGGCCTGTCTGCCGCAGGCGTGGGCGGCCGGCGCGCCGTTCATGATGCTGCAGGCGTGCCTCGGCGTGAGCATCGACGCGACTCGTCACGAAGTGCGCGTCGAGCGTCCGGCGCTGCCGGAAGGCGTCGACTGGCTGCGGATCGACGCGTTGCGCGTGGGCGACGAGACCGTGTCGCTCACCTTCCGCCGCGTCGACGGCCAGGTCGTCGCGGCGGCGGAGCAGCCGGGGCGCGTGAAGGTGGTCGCGGTGCTGTAGCGCGAGGCCGCGCGAACGTTGCGCGATGTCGCGCCACGTTCGCGCGCAGCGGCATAGAATCGTGACATGACCCTTGAACGATGGCGGAGGTAGACGATGACGACCGACAACCGGCCCGACGACAGCGAGCACAAGCTCGAGAATCTCGAAGCGGCGGTCGACCACCTGCACAAGTCGATCGAATCGCAGAGCATTGCGGTCGGCGCGGCGAAGGGCATCCTGTTCAGCCTGATCGAGACGCTCGGCGCACTGATCGGCGATCCCGACCTGCCCGAGCACGCACGCTCGGGTTACGAGGCGCTGCGCGACAAGGCGAGCGAGTTGCGCGGCGGGCTCGACCGGCATTGAAGCCCGGCGGGCGCCGGTGCCTGCCGCACGGGCCGCACCGGCGCTGCCCGATCCTGAGGACGAAGCGCAAAACCGTGTGCGATCAACGGGTTAGGCGGGCGATGCGCAGGATATCCACAAGCTTGCCAACACAATCTGTGGAGAACCGGACGGCCCCCGGCCGCGGGTGCGGCGGGGGCCGTGCGAAAGTGCATGCGCTGCCACGCCATTGACCGCGCAAGGTCCGCGGATCGAATCCCCTTTTATATCAGCGTGTTATGCATCGAACCGGAAGGATATCCACAGGCTTGCCAACAAAATCTGTGGACAACTTTCAATCGATTGCGTCGCGTCAGTTGAGGATCGGGCCGCCGCCGGCGGCCGCGCGAAGCCCGTGAGAAGGGGCTGCCCGATGTCTGAGTCGGCGCGTTAATTCGTGCGCGATCAATGGCTTAGGCCCCGGGTACCCAGGATATCCACATCCTTGCCAACACTTTCTGTGGACAAGGCGGGGGTGTCATTCGGCCGGCGCCGAGTCGGCCGCCTGGGCCGCGATCCAGTCGCGAAACAGCGTCATCGCCGGCGTGAGCGGTTTCGACTTCAGCGAGGTGAGCCAGTAGCCGCCGGTGTGCACGTCGATGTCGAACGGCCGCGCGAGCAGGCCGAGCTGCAGTTCGCGCGCGAACATGCAGGCCGGTGCAAGCGCGACGCCCGTGCCCTGCATCGCGGCCTCGGCCATCAGCCGCGACGAATCGAACACGGGCCCGTTGACCGCCCAGGGGGCGAGCTGCGCGGCGTCGAACCAGCCGAGCCATTCGTCGGTGCGGTACGAGCGCAGCAGCGTTTCCCCGGCGAGATCGGCCGGTTGCGCGAGGCGCCGCGCGATTTCCGGCGCGCACAGCGCGGAGAGCGGCGCATCGAACAGGCGCTCGTTGCGGGTGCCCGGCCAGTTGCCTTCGCCGAAACGGATGGCGAAGTCGAGGCCTTCGGCGGCAAGGTCGACGACGTTGTTGTTGGTCCGCAGCCGCAGCTCGACGAACGGGTGGGTATCGCCGAACTGCTTCAAGCGCGGCATTAGCCAGCCTATGGCAAACGTGCCGACGACGCCGAGCGTCAGCACTTCACGGAAACGCCCGCCTTCGAACTGCTTGAGCACCGTTTCGATGCGGCTGAACGCATCGCTCAGCACCGGCAGCAGCGCGCGTCCCTCGTCGGTGAGCCCGAGGCCGCGCGGCAGCCGCGTAAACAGCGTGCAGCCGAGGCGCTCCTCGAGCGAGCGCACCTGCTGGCTGACCGCCGCCTGGGTCACGCTCAGTTCGAGGCCGGCGCGCGTGAAGTTCAGGTGGCGCGCCGACGATTCGAACGCGCGCAACGCATTGAGCGGAAGATGAGGGCGGAGCTTGGTCATAAGAATTTCTTTTGTCAGCGCTCAATTATCGTTGCTTGTCAGGCAACCGTAAAGTCCCGATAGTGCTGTCTCGTCGGCCGGGTGTATTCGACACCGCTGCGCCTCCATTCCACCACGAGACAACCGACATGACTCATTCATCGCAACGTCGAACCCTGTTGCTGGCCGCCGTGACGGCGCCGTTCGTCCTGACCGTCGCCGCGTGCGCGTCGCGGCAGTCCGCCGTACCGGGCACGCAGGACGAGGCGCGCACGGCAGCCGCGGCGGCGGCGGCCGCCGCCGTGGCCCCCGCGGCTGCCGCGCAGTTGCTTGCCGACCTCGAACGCGACGCGGGCGGCCGTCTCGGCGTGTGCGCGATCGATGTCGCGAGCGGCCGGCAGGCGGCGTATCGCGCCGACGAACGCTTCCCGTTCTGCAGTACGTTCAAGACGCTGCTGAGCGGGGCGGTGCTTGCGCAGAGCGTCGAGCGTCCGGCGTTGCTGCAGCAGCGCGTGACCTACGGCAAGGCCGACCTCGTCAACTATTCGCCGGTGACGGAGCAGCATGTCGGCACGGGCATGACGGTTGCCGCGCTGTGCGAAGCCGCGCTCCAGCACAGCGACAACTCGGCCGCGAACCTGCTGATGAAGCTGCTCGGCGGCCCGTCCGCCGTGACCGCCTACGCGCGTTCGATCGGCGACGACGTGTTCCGCCTCGATCGATGGGAAACCGAACTGAATACCGCGCTGCCGGGCGACCTGCGTGACACGACGACGCCGGCCGCGATGGTCGCGAGCGTCCGCGCGCTGATGCTCGGCGATGCGTTGCCGGCCGCGCAGCGCGCGCAGCTCGTCGCGTGGATGCGCGGCAACCAGGTCGGCGGCAAGCGGTTCCGCGCGGGCGTGCCGGCCGGATGGACGGTCGCCGACAAGACGGGCACCGGCGACTACGGGACGACGAACGACGTCGGCGTCGTGTGGTCGCCGTCGCGCGCGCCGGCGGTGCTGGTCGTGTACTACACGCAGGCGGGCGCCGATGCGCGGCCGAAGGAGGACGTGATCGCGTCGGCCGCGCGCATCGTGATCCAGGCGTTCGGTTGAGCGACGCGCCACCGCGCGGCGTGCCCGGGGTCGTGCACGGGCAGGTCGTGCCGCAGTCGTGATCCACGCGTCGAAACGTTGCGCGATCAACGACTTAGGTCACACATGCCCAGGATATCCACATCCTTGCCAACACAATGTGTGGACAAGCCCGCGTGCGGCCCCGCCCGGTGCGGCGCGGGCCGCCGTGCCGCGTTTGAGGCGGCGTGGACAAAGTCTTTCGGATCAAGCGCTTGGCCGCGGTATGCGCAGGCTGTCCACATGCTTGCCAACAGAATCTGTGGACAAGCCGGTTCGCCCGCTCGGAAGGCGGCCCGCCTCGCGGCGACGCGATGCACGAGCGGCGCCGTGCCGGCCGCGTGACGCATTCGAGGCGATGCGGACAAAGTCTTTCGGATCAAGTGCTTGGTCGTGCTATGCGCAGGCTATCCACATGCTTGCCAACACAATCTGTGGACAAGCCCGCGCGGCCGCGATGGCGATGCTCAGGGCTGCCGATCGTCGACCCTGGGCCAGCGCGCGAAGGCGAACACCCACAACATGACGAAGTTCAGGACCGGGACGAACATCGTCAGGATCCACCAGCCCGAATGCCCGGTGCGCCGGACGATGCGGATGTACGGATAGATGACGACAACGACGAGCACGAGCGAGACGAGCACCTGCCACGCGGTGAAGTGTTCCATGGCTTTCCTCGGAGTGATGTTTGGTGGTGCGGAGCCGGCGCAACGGCCGGCCCGTCGGGGCGACGCGCGAGGCCCGGAAGGCGCGGCCGCGTGCGGCTCGCATGATCTTGAAGCGCGACGAGTGCGGCCGTCAAGGCGCGGGCGATACGGCGGCGGTCGCGCCGGTTCGTCCGTCATCGCGCACGCACGCGCCGGGCGGTGCCGAAACGGTGGCGCGGCGCAGGTACCGTAGTCCGATCAACGGGTTAGCGCAGGCATGCTCAGGATATCCACAAGCTTGCCAACACAATCTGTGGGTAAGTGCGTGACGGCCGGCACCGTGGCGTCGTGAGGCGAAGTGCGGCGAAGCAGTGCGCGGCGCGGCGCTGGCCCCGTCCCTGTCTGCATCACGCGTGCCAAAGTCCATCGGATCAAGGGCTTAGCGTCGCGGTGCGCAGGATATCCACAAGCTTGCCAACATTTTCTGTGGAGAAGTCGGGGGTGCGACCGGCGTGCCGGACTTCGGCGATTGCCTCACGATGCCCGATTCGCACATGCCCTCACGCGGTGCAAACCCCGGCTACGCCGACTTTCCGGAACAGGTGCGGGCTCGCGACGGCGGACGACGGATAGGCCGACAGCTTGGCGACGAATTCCGGGTGCGTGAAGGCCGCGCGAAACGCGGCCGTCGATTCCCAGATCGCGTAGTTCAGGTAAGTCGGGCTGTCGCCGAGCGCGCGATGCAGTTGCGTCGAGATGAATCCTGGTTGCCGTTTCATGAATTCGGCATCGTCCTTCCACACGGCGAGGAAGTCCGCTTCGTCCGCGGGGGCCAGGGTGAACAGGTTGACGAGGACGACGGGCTCCGCGTCGAGGGCGAGCTGTTGCTGGATCGGAAAGGCCGGATCCATCGGCGTGAATCGGGGCATGGGAACACCTCCTGTGGTGGGTGACGGGGCAATCGGGCGCTCACGCCGGCGTATCGGCGCCGTGAGCGCGGGACATTGCCGACAGAACGCGAATGGCGGCATCCAGGTCGGCCGAAGTGAAGTCGCCGGCGATATCGCGGACATGCTGTTGCCAATGCCCGACCACGGCCCGATAGGCCGCGTCGCCGCGCGGCGTCAGCGCGTACAGCGGGGAGCGCTTGTGCGCGGGGTTGGGCAGCGACCGGATCAGCCCTTCGTCGGTCAGCACGTTGGTCTGCTTCAGCACCGCCTGCCGCGTGATGCCCATCGCATCCGCGATCTGCGGGATGGTCGGCGCTTCCGGCGCCATCGAGATGGCGCCCAGCACCTGCCAGCGCGCGCTGGTCAGGCCGTGCGGCCCGGAAAAGGCATTGCCCCATTCGATCAGCTGCCCGTTCAACCGGAATACGGACAGTGCGACCGTGGTCAATTTCTCGGACTTCGTCATCGGCGGGAAAGTCAACAAGTTGAATCGCTGACCATTCTGCCAATTTGACAACTAGTTGTCAAATTGGTTGGGAGGGCGGTGCGATCGCACCCGTCGCCGTCGCCGCGTTTTCCGTTTCGCCGATATCGCGGCACAATGCCGGACCGGAAGAGGGCGTTCGATGCTCGTCGAGCGCATACCGACCGATCCGCACGGGTGCAGCGAGGTCGCAAGGCATGACAAGACAGTTGACTCAGGGGGAGTACCGACAGGAATCCTTATCCGCCAAACACGGAATTCAGACCGGCCACGACTCCAGCCAGTACGCAAAGGCCCGCCAGCGCTGCCAGCATGTCGATCATGATCTTTCTCTGCCCGCGCTTGCCAAGAATCAGCGCGAGCCCGAGCGTGAGCACCACGGGCAGGATGAGTGCATCGTCGCTAAAGGGATAGTAACGAGTTTGGTCCAGCAGGATTGCCAGTGGCAGGGACAGTACGGCCCCACCAACGAAACTGATGAGGGCAGTCGCGGCACCGGGCCCTCGCAAGGAGATCCCGCTCAAGAATTGCCTGACCTGGGAGTACCGCCGTGGATGAAATCTGAACATGGTTGTCGCTCTGTGCCGATCAATACCCGTGCGTGTCCCGGCCTCGATCGTTATTGGCAGGACTTGCCTAGAACGCGATGGAAACCCTTCGCCGTTGCATCCGCTTCGGGCATACGGGCCCCCGGCTTCGTCTTGCCGTAGTACTTGTCACCCGGGCAGTGGCGGGCCTTCGTCCGGTGTTCACCCATACCTGGGCGCGGTCGCCAGCGACCCTTGCTGCCGCGGTGGCTGAAGCCACCGACAACGCACTTGCCGATTTCGCCTGGGTGGCTGCTGCGACGACTGGCGCGCCGGCATTGATTCCCTGACCGCTGCCGACGCGCTCCCGTACCGCGTCTCGACACCCTTGTGGCCTGAACAGGCGCGGCTTTTCGATACGCCCGAATGCGTGCCGCCCTTGCGGAGATTGGTCGTGCCGGCTGGCGTGCCCGACGGGGCATGCGCATGAGACACGGCCGAGGCGAGCGGCGCCGCTGCTTCAATGGCTGAGGCAGGGTGCTTTTTCGTCCGTCTTTTGGGCCCGCGGTGACAGTTGGCTGGCCGCCCGCCATCGACCAGCCCTCCCGACGTGCTTAGTGGCGATCCGTCGTATGGTGGTGGTGACGATGGTGATGATGGATATCGGCCGCGCTCGCGGCACCCGCAAACGCAAAGGCGATAGCTGCAACGACGGTCATTTTCAGCAGTTTCATGGCAAAGGTCTCCGGCAGGTTGATCAGTCGGACACGAACTCGTGTCCGACTGATCAACGATCCATTGCCATCCGTCGTTGACGAAAAATGGCCGCTTGATATTTGTTGTCAATCTACGCCGTTGGAGGCGGCTCGATGCGCGCGCGGATGAAGAGGAAAACTGACCATGCCTCATTTTCACGGGCATCAAGAAGTTTGATCTTTTTTTGACTTTTCATTGTGCAAGGGCAATCAGGTCCGATCTGCGGATCGCCGCCGTTGAAGCCCCGGAAGGCTATGTTCTTCGTCAGGCGTTACGTGTTGACGTGGGTGAGTAACGGATGCCTTCCGTTGGCTCGGGTTCGGTGCCCGCTGCCCGGTCGTCGGACGGACCACGTCTGCCGATCGGGTGAGTCGAGTTGCATCGGAGTTACTTGCTCACCGTCGCCGTGATCGAATCGCTCCAATCTGCTCTGCATATCGAATCAATCTGATATCCGGGCGCAAGACACGAAGCCGTCGGCACTGGCCGCGTCGATCGTGAGGGCGTCGCTCGCGAACGGCAAGGACGACCGGCGCATGCACTTGCGGGCGCGCATCGTCGAGCACGTCGGCGGCGAGGATGACGTGCATCACCGATGCGGCCGACATGATCCGCGCCGGAATCGACCGCCCACCGACCACCGGAACGACGCAAAGCCGACCGCCGAGTTCGCGCGCAAATGGCCGGGCAGCGTGAACAGGGATGCCGATCGTGTCGCGGCGCAGCGCCGACCGGTGCGCGCGGGGCCGGTGATACCATGGGCGACCGGTTCCCGTTCTCATCAAGATGGCCGCCAATTTCGACGAACTCGCGTCCCGGATCCGGACGCAATTTTCCGCGCTGAGCCCGCAATTCCAGGCGGGCGCGGCCTTCCTGCTCGATCATCCCGACGAAGTCGCCACATCGTCGATGCGCAAGGTCGCGCAGCGCGCGCAGGTGCAGCCCGCATCGCTCGTGCGCCTCGCACAGCAATTCGGTTTCCCCGGCTGGAACGAGCTGCGCGACCTGTGCGTCGCGCGCGTGCGCACGCGCCCCGAGCCGCTCACGCAGCGGGCGCGCTCGCTCGTGCGGCCCGACGCCCGGGCGACGCTCGCGCACGACCTGCTCGCCGCGCAGCAGCACAACCTGTCGGCCACCGCCGCGCAGAACGGGCACGCGCTCGCGGAGGCGGCGAAGCTGATCCGCAAGGCGTCGCACGTGCACGTCGCGGGGTTCCGCTCGTGCTATCCGGTCGCCTTCGGGTTCGTGTACGCCTACCGGCTGTTCCGTCCGACCGTGTCGCTGCTCAACGGCGTTGCCGGCTCGCTCGAAATGGAGCTGCGGACGATCGCGAAGCAGAGCGTGACCGTGGTCGTCAGCTTCGCGCCGTATTCGGCGGAAGCGACGCGCGTCGCGCAGGCCGCGAAGGCGCAGGGCAGCCGGATCGTCGCGATCACCGACAGCGCGGTGGCGCCGATCGCGCTGCACGCGGATGCGCAACTGATCTTCACGCACGACAGCCCGTCGTTCTTCCCGTCGCTGGTGGCCGCGCATGCGATGGCCGAGGCGCTGGTCGCGCAGTTGCTGGCACTCGAGGGCAACGATGCGATCGCCGCGCTCGAGCGCACGGAAGCGGAGCTGCACGCGAAGGGCGCCTACGTCGTGTGACGGGGCGCGTCGCGCCTCGATCCGCCTTCATTCACGATTCAACGAGACTCTACCGATGACGTTCACATACGAGGTGACCGACGCGGGCGACGCGAACGTCCGCAAGCAGATTGTCGCGCCGCTCGTCCGGTTCAACGAAAGCCGGGCCGGCTCGAACGATTTCCGCCCGCTGGCCGTGCTCGCGACCGACGATACCGGCGCGGTGGTCGGCGGCCTGTGGGGCAGCACGGCATACGGCTGGCTGCATGTCGACCTGCTGGTGGTGCCGGAGGCCGCGCGCGGCCAGGGCGCCGGCACGCGCATCATGGATCTGGCCGAGCGGGAAGCCGTCGCGCGCGGCTGTCACGGCGCGTGGCTCGACACGTTCGATTTCCAGGCACGGCCGTTCTACGAGAAGCGCGGCTACGTGCGCTTCGGCGAGCTGGCGGACTATCCGGTCGGGCACGCGCGCATTTTCCTGACGAAGAAGCTGGCGGGATGAGCGGCGGCAGGGCGCGGTTGACGGTGGCGCCGGTTGTCGCCTAGGATGTCGGTCAGCGATGCAGGTCGCTTCCGGGTCCGCGGAAAGGGTTGAACCCACCTGTCGCAGCAAACCCGGTTTTCCCCATCCTTTGTGCTGGCGGTATTGCGGACCTTCGGCCATCAACGCACGAGGATTCGCATGAAACAGCTGCCTTCCGGGGCTCATCCCGATCATCTGAAAAAGCAGGCCAAGGATTTATTGCGCCTGTACCGGCAGCGCGACGCCGAAGCGATCGCGCGCTTCATCCGGTTTCTTCCCGCCGCCGCAAACCGCACGCCGCACGACGTGATCGCGCTCGACCTGCGCCTGCACGACGCGCAGTCCTGCGTGGCGCGCGAGTACGGTTTCGCGTCGTGGGCCGATCTCGGCGCCTTCGTCGAGGCGAACGCCGCCGCGCAACACGAACGCACCGAATTGATCCGCCGCTGGCTCGGCCTCGCGTACGGCGGCGACGTCACCGGCCGCTTCGACCCGGCGCGGCCGCGCGTCGCCGTGCAACTGCTGCAGGCGCACCCCGAACTCGTCGCGGCCGATCCCTACGTGGCGTGCGCGGCGGGGGATCTCGACGCCGTGTCGCGCGTCACGGCCGCCGATCCGGCATGGGTCTCCCGCGCCGGCGGCGCGCTGAAGCTGCCGGCGCTCGTCGCCGTCACGCATTCGCGCCTCGGGCAGCTTCCCGGGTTTGCCGAGCGGCTGCGCGCCTGCGCGCGGCATCTGCTCGAGGCCGGCGCCGATCCGAACCAGCGGATCGGCAACCGCTTCCCGCCCGCGTCGCTCGCGGCGCCCGACGAGTCGGGCCCGCTGTCGGCGCTCTACGGCGCCGCCGGCGTCAACCGCGATCCGGTCCTCACCGGCATGCTGCTGGCCGCCGGCGCGGACCCGAACGACGGCGAATCGCTGTATCACTCGCTGGAAAATCCGGCCTGCACACGCTTGCTGCTCGAGCACGGCGCGCGCGTCGGCGGAACCAACGCGCTGCGGCGCGCGCTCGACATGCAGGAGGCGGACGCGCTCGAACTGTTGCTCGCGCATGGCGGCGATCCCGACGAGCCGGCCGGGCCGGGCCCGACCGAAACGTGGGGCGCGCCGCTGCTGCGGGCGATCGCGGTGCGCCGCTCGGCGCGCCATATCGCCACGCTGCTCGCGGCCGGCGCCGACCCGCGTGCGCGCACGGCCGCCGGCGTCAGCGCATACCGCCTGGCGATGCAGGCCGGGCTGTCCGAGGTTGCCGAATTGTTGCGCGCGGCCGGCGCGGACGAGCCGCTCGGGCCGGAGGACACGTTCGTGGCGGCCTGCGCGCGAGGCGACGCGATCGAGGCGCGGCGCATCCAGGCCGCGCATCCCGGATTGCCGGCTTCGCTGCCCGCGGATCGGCTGCGGCTGCTGCCGGACGCCGCCGCGTGGGGTTCCGCCGACTCGGTGCGCTCCATGGTCGAACTGGGCTGGCCGGTCGCGGTACGCGGCGGCGACTGGGATGCCAGCGCGCTGAATCACGCGGTGATGCGCGGCGACGCGGCGTTGACGGCGTTCCTGCTGGCGCACGGCGCGAGCTGGCGCGAAACGCAGGGCTTCGGCAGCGACGTGCTCGGCACGCTGTCATGGGCGTCGGTCAACGAACCGGATACGGCCGGCCAGCCCGACTGGGTCGCCTGTGCGCGAGCGCTGATGGCGCACGGCCTGCCGGACGCGGTGCGCGATCCGGCGGACCCGGAGCGGCTGCGGATCGACGGCCGGTCGATGCGGTTCTCCGATGCAGTCAGCGAGGCGCTGTCGACAGCCGGGGGCGAACGGCCCTGAGCCGGCTAGCCGCGGCGACGGCCCGCGCGTCGCGGCCCGGGCATGGCGTGCCGGGCGCGACGCGTCGTCAGCCGTCCGCGTTGTCGGCGTTGCCGGCGTTGCCGGCGTTGCCGGTCTTGCCGGCGCGCGGTCGCCGCGCCGGCGTCGCCGGCCGCGCCTGTGACAGGTAGCCGTCGACCAGCGCAAGCAGCTCGGCTCTCAGGACCGGCGACGCAAGCTGGTTTTGCCGCGCCGCTTCGTGAACCGCGCCGGACAGCGCGCCGGCGAGCACCTGTCCGCCGATGCGCTTCGTACTCCCGGATGCGTCCGGCACATTCACGCGAAACAGCGTGTCGTAGCGCTGCCGGCATGCCACGTCGAAATGGTCGCGCGCCGGCTGCGAATCGCCCCCGCGCGGGCTTTCTTCCATCAACACCCGGTGCGCGGCCGGATAGCGGCTGTGCACCGCGATCATCCCGTCCACGAGGTCGGCGACGCGCTGCATGCGCGTCCGGTCGGGATTCGATGCGGCGTCCAGCACCGCCAGCACGTCGTCGAAGTGGCGCTGGCGCACCGCGTCGATCAGCGCGAGCTTGTCCGGGAAGTACTGGTACAGCGAGCCGATGCTGACGCCCGCGGCTTCGGCCACCCGGTTCGTCGTCAGCCCCGACCAGCCGCGCTCGCCCAGAATGTGAGCCGCCGCGTCGAGCAAGGCGTCGGTCGTCGCGCGGGAACGCGCCTGCTGCGGGGCTTTGCGCATCGCGCCGGATGCTCGGGGAATGCGAGTAGCCATGGTTCGGCTCCGATGAGAATATGAGCAATATGCTCGCATCTTGGCCGGCCGTCCAGCCGGTGGCGGGCCGTGGCCGAAACATTCCGGAGAAACACGCGATGGAGCACTGCGAACCCGGCGACGCCTCGCGGCGGCGCGACCTGCCGGTTTATCTCGGCCTGCGTTTCCTGACCGAAGCCGCGGCGCTCGCGTTGTCCGTCGCGATCGGCTGGACGGTGTATGACGTCTCGAAGTCGCCGTTGTCGCTCGGCATCGTCGGCATCGTGCAGTTCATCCCGATCGTGTTGCTCACGCTGCCGGCCGGCGAGCTGTGCGATCGCCTGTCGCCGCGTCCGCTCGTCGTCGCGAGCCTCGCGCTGCAATGCGCGTGCGCGCTTGCATTCCTCGCGATGACGCGGTTTCCGTCGACGGGGCTGGCGGCGCGCTACGGCGTGCTGCTGATGCTCGGGGTGGCCCGCGCGCTGGCCGGCCCCGCCGAGCAGGCGCTGCTGCCGTTGCTCGTGCAGCCGGCGCAACTGCCGCGCGCTGTCGCGCTGGGCTCCACCGCCTGGCAGAGCGCGGCGATCCTCGGGCCCGCGCTGGGCGGCCTGGCCTTTGCGGCGGGGGCGGCCACCGCCTATCTCGCCAGCGCGGTCGCGTTTCTGGTCGCGATGCTCGGCGCGATGACGCTGCGCGGGCGGCCGCTGCCCGCGCCCGAGGGCGCGTGGGGCGCGTGGGGCGACGGCGTGCAGCGCGTGCTGGAAGGGCTCCGGTTCGTGCGCGGCCAGCCGGTCATACTGGGCGCGATGTCGCTGGATCTGCTGGCGGTGCTCGTCGGCGGCGCGACGGCGCTGCTGCCGGTGTATGCGCAGGACATCCTGAAAGTCGGGCCGTTCGGCCTCGGCATGCTGCGCAGCGCGCCCGCCGCCGGCGCGTGCGTGGTCGGGCTCGTGCTGGCGCGTCATCCGCCGGAGCGCGGCGCGGGGCCGAAGCTGTTCGCCGCCGTGATGGCCTTCGGCGCGGCTACCGCGATCTTCGCGCTGTCGCGGTCGTTCGTCGTGTCGCTGGCGGCACTCGCGGCGGCCGGCGCGAGCGACATGGTCAGCGTCAACATCCGCGCGTCGCTGATCCAGCTGGCCACGCCGGACGCGATGCGCGGGCGGGTGTCGGCGGTCGCCGCGTTGTTCATCGGCACGTCGAGCGAGCTGGGCGCGTTCGAGACGGGGCTGACCGCCGCGCTGCTGGGCAGCGTGCCCGCGGTCGCGCTCGGCGGCATCGGCACGATCGTCGCGGCGGCGCTCTGGATGGCGGTGTTTCCCGGCATCATGAAGGTCGATCGCCTTCATCCGGACCCGGGCTGACGCGGGCCGCGGAGCACGGCCGCATCCGGCGCGGGAGCGCCGCCGCCGCATCGCCGCCCGCGCGCGGTGTTGGGCGGCGATATTTGGGCCGCGACTGAAACGTCGTCGCCAGTCACGCGCGTAAGCTCATGCGTTGATTCATTGATCCATTCCGGGAGTTCGACATGACCTATTCAGAATTGCAGTCCAGCCACGCCCATGCGTTCCGCGCCATGCATGCCCGCCCGGGCGCATTCATCATCCCGAATCCGTGGGACGCCGGCACCGCGCGCCTGCTGGCGATGGCCGGCTTCGAGGCGCTCGCGACCACGAGCGCCGGCTACGCCTTCTCGAAAGGGCAGCCCGACTACGCGATCGACCGCGACGCGATACTCGATCACATCGTCGAGGTCGTGTCGGCCGGCGGCCTGCCTGTCAGCGCCGATCTCGAGAACGGCTTCGGCGACGCGCCCGACACGGTGGCCGAAACGATCCGGCTGGCAGCCGAGGCCGGGGCGGTCGGCGGCTCGATCGAGGATGCGACGGGCCGCACCGCCGCGCCGATCTACGCGCGCGAAGCGGCGGTCGAGCGCATCGCGGCGGCTGTCGACGCGGCGCGCGCGCTGCCGTTTCCGTTCACGCTGACCGCGCGCTGCGAAAACTACCTGCACGGCCGCCACGACCTCGCCGACACGATCGACCGGCTCGTCGCCTATCGCGACGCCGGCGCCGACGTGCTGTATGCGCCGGGCATCACCGATCCCGACGAGATCGCGGCGGTGACGCAGGCGGTCGGTGCGCCCGTCAATGTCGTGATGGGGCTGCAGGGCGGGTTGCTGAGCCTCGATGCGCTGGCGGCGCTCGGCGTGAAGCGCGTCAGCGTCGGCGGCGCGCTGGCGCGGACCGCGCTCGGCGCGTTCCTGCGCGCCGCGAAGGAGATGGTGCAGGACGGCACGTTCACGTTCACGCAGGCAGCCGTGCCGGGGCGGGATATCAACCGGTGGCTGGCCGGATTCGATAATTCGGCGAATTTGTTCGGGGAATGAGCGTAAATAAACCGTGGGATCGTTCCCACGTGAAACTTTAATTGACAATAATCAACCGATATCACGTCCGAATTAAACATCGGTGACGATGCAAAATACATCGTCTATTCTCCGCATTCCGCCCGGGGCCGGCAGGCAATCCGCCCCGAATCCGGCGGCCGGGGGCCCGCCGCGCGTGTCGATGACACACATTGTTTCATTTTTACGGCCAGAATGTTTTGTACGCAGGAGTTGCGGGCCGGTTTTTTGATTGATAATCTGCGGCACGTTCGAATGAACGGTCGGTGGGCCGCCTGGAATATCGATATATAAAAATGCTGAGAGTGCGATGACGATCCGAGAAAATCACCGTGTCGGGTTTCGCGTAGGCGACGTCGTGACGCTGAAGACGGGCGGTCCGCGCATGACCGTCACCTATGCCGGGCCGGTCGTGTTCGACGACGGCGACTGGCTGATCTGCCAGTGGTTCGACGAAAGTGGCGAATTCCGCCAGGAAATGTTTCATCACGACACCGTGGTGCCCGAGCCGCGCGCGATTTCGGCCGGGCGCGTCCGGATGCGCATGCAGTCGCATCGCTACCGCTCGGCGGCCTGACCCGCCGCTTGCGGCGAGGTAGCGGCGCAGCGGCCTTGCGCGCCGCAAGCGCAGCGACATTTCATGCCGGCCCGAAACATGCGGCGGCGCGCGGCGCCGATACTGGCCGCATGAACCCGATCGATCCCATTGCCGCGGTCACGCACCGCGATCCCTATCCCTACTATGCGGCGCTCGTCGACGGGCCGCCACTCGCGTTCGACGCCACGCTCGGTACGTGGGTCGCGAGCCGGGCGGCGACCGTGACGGCCGTGCTCGGCCATCCGGCCTGCCGCGTGCGCCCGCTCGACGCGCCCGTGCCGCCCGCGCTGCGCGGTACGACGGCCGGCGCGCTGTTCGGCGCACTGGTGCGCATGAACGACGGCGCGTTGCGACACGACGTGCCGAAGCAGGCGTTGCGCATGGCGCTCGCGCCGATCGACGCGGCGGCGCTGCGCGAGCGCGCCGCGCAGCTTGCCGCACGGCGGTTGCCGACGCCGGGCGATGCCGGTGCGCTCAATACGTGGTGCATGACGATGCCGGTCTGCGCGGTCGCCGATTTGCTCGGCTTCGATGCGACGCAGCTCGACGACATCGCGGCGCGGGTCGTCGAGTTCGTCGCCGCGCTGTCGCCGTTGTCGGACGCGGCGGCGCTGGCCCGCGCGAGCGACGCCGCGCGGTATCTGCTCGACCGGATGACGGAGCACGTCGCGCGGACGCATGCGCGCGACGGCACGCTCGTCGCGGCCGTGCAGCAGGCGGCCCGCGCGTTGGGCTGGCAGGCGAGCGGCGACCAGGTGGCGAACCTGGTCGGGCTGTTGTCGCAGACCTGCGAAGCGACGGCCGCATGGCTCGGCAACGTGCTGGTGGCGTGGTGCGGGGAAGCGCGCGGCGCGCCGGACGATGCCGCGCTCGATGCGTTCGTTGCCGAAGTGGGGCGTTTCGATGCGCCGGTGCAGAACACGCGCCGCTTCGTCGCGGCGCGCACGACGATCGAGGGCGTGACCCTCGACGCCGGCGATGCGATCCTGGTCGTGCTCGCCGCGGCGAACCGCGACCCGGCGGTGCATCGCGATCCGCACCGGCTGATGCCCGGTCGCGCGGCCGGGCCGAATTTCGGCTTCGGCACGGGGCCGCATGCCTGCCCGGGCGAGCGGATCGCGCGGGCGGTGACGGCGGGGGCGTTCGCGGCGTGGTGGCGTGCGGGCGGCGCGCCGCCGCGCGAAGGGCTGGCGTGGCACTACCGCGCATCGACCAACGTCAGGATGCCGACGTTCGACGCGGCCCGATGATCCGGGCCTGGCAACGCGGGGCCGGGTTTAACGGCAGCCTTGTTTCTCCGCCCATTGTTCCTGGGCGACCATGCGGCGCTGCACGCGCTCGACGAGACCCGTCGAGAAGGTCCGCATGCTGGTGCCGCGGCGCTTGGCGAGGATCGTCTGCGCGACATCGGGGCGCGGGTTCGGCTGGCATGCCCAGTACAGCGTCATCAGCCAGCCGATGCCGGTCCACGCGAACAGCGCGTTGAACATCGCGATCATCAGCTTGTCGTGCCGGCCGCGCCGGTCGGCGATGACCGCCGGCAGAAAATAGACCGCGGTCGCGGCCACCGAACCGGCCACTTGAATCAGGACTCCGCTCTGCATGTTGCTGCTCCATCCGAACTGCAATGGAGCCGATTGTCGCGCTTTTTCCGTTTGCGTGCAGGCCGAGCCTCGGCAATTGATTGTTGCGTTTTCGGTGACGATCAGCCGGCCGCGGCTTCCGCCGGCTGCACTTCGTTGCTCAACGCGAAACCTTCGTCGAGCCAGCCCGTCACGCCGCCGATCATCAGCTTGACCGGCCGGCCGAGCCGCGCGAGCTGGATCGCCGCCCGCGCGGCGCCGTTGCAGTGCGGGCCGGCGCAGTAGACGACGAACAGCGTGTCGGCCGGATAGACGGCAAGCTTGCTCTCGATGAGCTTGCGGCGCGGCAGGTTGCGCGCGCCGGGCACGTGGCCGGCGGCGAACTGGTCGGGGCCGCGCACGTCGAGCAGCACGAAATCGGGCGCCCCGGTCGCGAGTGCGTCGTGCACGTCCCAGCAATCGGTCTCGAATCGGAGCGACGCCTCGAAATGCGCGAGGGCGGCGGGGCTGTCGGCGGCGGGGAAATCGGTGACGCAGGACATGGGCAGGTTCTCCTGAAGGATGGCGCGATGCGCGGTGGAATGAGGGGCAGTATCGCGGTTCGGCGCGGTTCGCGGCAGTGGCGTGATCGACAAGTTCCGGTAACATCGCGCCATGCACAATCATCTCGTCGTCGCGCTCGCCTACGATCGCCTCTGCACCTTCGAATTCGGCTGCGTGGTCGAACTGTTCGCGCTCGAGCGCCCCGAACTCGGGGTCGACTGGTATCGCTTCGCGGTCTGCGCGGGCGAGCCGGGGCCCGTGCGCGCGGCGGGCGGCATCACGGTCGCCGCGCCGTACCGGCTCGCCACGCTCGATCGCGCGGACACCATCGTGATTCCCGGCTGGCGCGATCCCGACGAGCCGCCGCCGGAGCCGTTGCTGAAGAAACTGCGGGCCGCCCATCGCCGCGGCGCGCGGCTTTGCTCGATCTGCTCGGGCGTATTCGTGCTGGCGGCGGCCGGCGTGCTCGACGGCCTCACGGTCACGACCCACTGGCGCTATGCGGAGAAGCTGCAGGCGCGCTACCCGGCGCTGCGCGTGAATCCCGATGCGCTTTACGTCGATGAAGGGCAGATCGTCACGTCGGCCGGGTCGGCGGCGGGGCTCGACATGCTGCTGCATCTCGTGCGCCGCGATCACGGCGGCGCGATCGCGAACCGTGTCGCGCAGCGCCTCGTGCTGCCGCCGCATCGCGACGGCGGCCAGGCGCAGTTCGTGCCGCGCCCGGTCGCGCCGGGCGGCACCGACCGGCTCGCGAAGCTGATCGACTGGATGCGCGCCCACGCGGCCGAGCCGCACACGCTCGCGTCGCTCGCCGCGCAGGCCGCGATGAGCCCGCGCACGCTGCAGCGTCAGTTCGCGGATGCGACGGGCATGTCGCCGCTCGCGTGGCTGATCCGGGAACGCGTGAACGTCGCGAAGGACATGCTCGAGGCGCAGCCCGCGCTGCCGCTCGCGCAGGTCGCGGCGCGCGCGGGGTTCGGCTCGGAGGAATCGTTGCGCCGGCATTTCCGGCGCGTCGCGGCGACGAGCCCGGCCGCGTATCGGCGCGAGATGGATCGCGGCGTAAGATCGCAGGACGCCTGAGCGCCGCGCGTGTGCGCGGCGGTGGCTTTCGTACCCGGCGGCGCATCGTCGCCCGGGGCATTCCGGACGAAAGCGGAACAACCATAAACATGACACCCAGAGAGAACCTCGGCTTCGGCTTCATGCGCGATGACAAGCGCGTGTATTTCCAGGGCGATCCGTTGCAGGACCGGGCAGGCAACGTCATCGAAGGCATCGTGATCGACGGTTTCCGGCCGTTGTCCCTGTATCTGGCGACCGACGGCGTGCGCGCGTATGCGTGCACGTACACGTGGATGCGGTTCACCGTGCTCGACGTCGACGGCGCATCGTTCCGGCTGCTGGACGAGTCGCATGCCGTGGACGCCAACCATGTCTATTTCCAGAACCGCAGGCTTGCCGGCGCATCGCCCGCGAGCTTCCGGCTGCTGACCGACGCGTGGGGGCATGACGACCGCTACCTGTATCACTACGGCAAGCGCATGCGCGGTGCGGATCCCGCGACGCTGCGGTGGGTCGGTGCGTATCTGGTCGACGCGCAGCGGGTCTGGTACGGCGGGCGCGAGGTGGAGGGCGCCGATGCGGCGAGCTTCGTCAGCGCGGAAGAAGTCGGGCAGGACGTGGCGACCGACCGCATGCGGCCGTACAGTTACGGTGGAGCGGACGATCCCGGCCGGCGCGAGAAGTGGGAGCGCGACTGGTCGCCGTTTTTTGCCGCGCGCCCCGAGCTGCAAGGCTACTGGTGGCACACGCTGGCCGGGCAGGACGAGGCCGGCGCGCCGGCGCGGGAACTCGGTGGCGGATACCGGGTGGCCGGCGGCCAGGTGTATCTGCACGAGCTGCCGCTGCTGGAACCGGATGCCGCGACGGTCCGGTGGCTCGGCGATTCGTTCATCGCCGACCGGTCGCGACTGTATTCGTACGCGGAGTTCCACCAGGGCTCTCTCAAGGGCGGCCCGCTTCCGGGCGATCCGGCCCGGTGGCGGCATCTGGCCGGGCCGTGGTATCAGGCCGGAGACCATTGTTACCGGAAGCAGTGGTACGGGCATGCGGAATCCGCCAGGGTCGACGGAAAGACATTCGAAGTCCTGAACGACACCTATGCGAAAGACCGAAACGGCGTGCTGTGCATGCTGGTGCGCAAACGCGGCATCGATCCCGCGCGGATCGAAGTCGTCGGAGAACACTATCTGCGCGACGGCGACCGGTTGTTTTATTTCGGCAAGGAAGTGAAGGCCAGGTTCGATGCCGCGACCGCCGATTGCATCGGGTACGGCTTTCTGCGCGACGGGCAGGGGCGGTTGCTGCATGGCAACCAGCCGTATCGGCGCGGTGTCGATGGCGCGACGCTCACGTTCCTGTCCGAGTATTTCGCGCGGGACCGCGCACGGGTCTATGTCTATTGCAACGGCAGCGAACTCGTGCCGCTGCCGGGTGTCGATCCTGCCGGTTTTCGTCTCGAGCAGCCCGAGACGGGCACGGACGGCGCCCGCCCCTATGTCTATCAGGCGTGGCTGGCTGCGTGGCGCGAACGGGACCGGTCGCCGATGCCCGAGTACGTGCCGCCGGATCATCACGCGCCTGAAGCACGCGCGCGGGTTGCTGCCGGGCCGGCGCCAGACTCGGTATCGGCCCATGCCTTCCGGCCGTTACCGCATGACGGGCCGGCTGCGCCCCGCCATGCGCGCGTACTCGAATGGGCCCGCGACGAGGCGGGCGGCTTGTGCCTCGTCGTGGCCGGCGAGGGCTTCTGCGACATCTGGGATCTTGCGCGGCGACGGGTTGCCGCGTCGTTCGAGCTGCCGCGACCGTTCGTGCAGGGCGACGCTGCGACTGCCGCAGACCGGCTGCGCAACATGCTGGCAAGTGCGTCGGTCGACGCTGCACTGTCGACGCTCGTCGTCGTGTACTGGGACAACCCGGTGCTCTACCGGATCGACGTCGCGAGCGGTGCCGTGAACGTGGGCTGGCAAGCCGAAAGCCGGTATGACAGCCCGGAACGGGTGTATTTGTCGCCTGACGCGCGCAAAGCCTGGGTGCGTGTCCGCAACCGGCTCTGTCTCGTGCCGCTCGCCACCGGCGGCCCGCTTGAGGTGCTCGACTACGACGTGGCGGACCAGCGTTACAAGGACGCACCGTTCGCGGTGAGCGCCGACGGGCGTCGCCATGCGTTCGCGCGGAATGCGGCGTTGACGGTGCGCACCGACGGCGAGGTCGATCGCGAATCGCGGGGAGCGGACAACGGCCATCCGTGTGCGTTTTCGGACGACGGCACGCGCGTGCTGACGCGCGGTGCCGGATGCGTATTGCGCGAGTTCGATGCCGGCAGCGGCGAGCGGCTCGCGTTGCATCGCGGCGGTTGGTGCGAGCGCACGTGGTTCAAGAGCCTGGCCGGCTGGATCGACGGGCGTCCGGTGTTCGCCGGTGTGCCCGTGGGCGGACGCGGCGAGGTCGATATCTGGGATGTGCTCGACGACCGGCTGCTGTTGCGCATCGAGGCCGAGGCGCGCCTGCCTGAACCGGACGCGGGCTGACGCGGTTGCGGCGCGGCGTGTCGTCGTGCGTGGAACGCAGGCCCGACATTGCCGAAAGTCGCGGTGCCGGCGTCGCGATCGCGCCGTGATGCGGCGAGCGCGCGGGCATGCCCAGCGTGGCGGGCGTGACGCGGCTTGCCGCGCACGGCGGCCGGCCGCCGCGGCAACCGGCCGACCGACCGGCCGCGCCGCGGCTAGTGCACGCTCAGCGCGTGCGGGTGTCGTGCGCGGGTTGCCGGATGCACGCGATGCGGTACACGCCGTCCTCGACCTCGACGCCGTGCGTGTCGTGCGTGAAGCCGGGGAAACGCAGGTCGTATTGCTCGAGCGCCTTCAGGTAGCCGAGCAGCGGGCCGTCGGCCGGCCCCGCGTTCTCGCCGGGCATCAGCAGCGGAATGCCCGGCGGATACGGCACGACGCCCGTCGCGACCGTGCGGCCTTCCATTTCCGCGAGCTCCAGCATCTCGATGTCGTTGTGCACGAGATGCTCGAACGCCTCGGCCGGGCTGTAATCGGGCTTCGGCAGCGTCGAGAAGCCGCGCGACATCATCTCGGTCGTCCTCAGGTCGCTCATCGCGCTGAACATCAGGTCGCACAGGTCGCGCAGGCCGAGCTTGCCGTAGCGCTCCGGATAGCGCGCGACGAGTTCGGGCAGCGCCTGTTCGAGCGGCGCGTTCGCGTCGTAGTCGCGCTTGAAGTCGAGCAGCGTGTTGACGAGCGTGCCCCACTTGCCCTTCGTCACGCCGAGCGAGAACAGGAACAGGATCGTGAAGTCGGTCGTCTTCTCGACGACGATCCCGTGCCGGTCGAGATACGCGGTGACGACCGACGCCGGGATGCCGACCGGCATCAGCCCGCCGTGGTGCGCCACGCCCGGCGTGACGATCGACACCTTGATCGGGTCGAGCATGCAATAGTCGTCCTCGATATCGCCGAAGCCGTGCCACGTGTCGCCCGGATGCAGCACCCAGCACGACGGATCGGTGGCGAGCAGCGTCTCGTCGGCCTCATGGAAGCGCACGCGGCGGCCCGTCTTGCGGTCGACGACGCTGTCCGGCTGCCAGCCGTTGAAGAACCAGTCGTTGTTCTCCGCGCATTCGGTATGCAGGCGCGCGAGCATCTGGCGGAACGCGACGGCCTCGCGGATCGCGTCGGTCGTCAGCGCCTCGCCGCCGGGGCCGTCCATCATCGCGGCGCTCACGTCGTTGGACGCGATGATCGCGTAGTTCGGCGACGTCGACGCATGCATCATGTACGCCTCGTTGAAGCGCGCGTGCTCGATCGGGTTGCGGCCGTCGCGGACGTGGATGAACGACGCCTGCGACAGTGCGGCGAGCAGCTTGTGCGTGGACTGCGTCGCGAACACGGTCGGCTTGCTCGCGTCGTGCTGCGCCGGGTCGCCGTGCATCGCGTGACGGTCGCGGTAGATCGGGTTGAAGCGCGCATAGCCGTACCACGCCTCGTCGAAATGCAGCCGGTCGACGCTCTGCCCGAGCAGCGCCTCGACGCGCGCGACGTTGTAGCAGAGGCCGTCGTAGGTCGAATTGGTGATCAGCGCGTGCACCGGTGTCGGGTCGATGCCGTCGCGGCCGCGCACGAGCGGGTTCGCGTCGATCGCGAGGCGCACGGCGGCGGCCGTCAGCCGTTCGGGCATGATCGGCCCGATGATCCCGTAATGGTTGCGCGACGGAACCAGGTAGGTCGGAATCGCGCCGGACATCGTCATCGCGTGCTCGGCCGACTTGTGGCAGTTGCGGTCGCACAGCGCGACCTGGTTGCGCGTGACGCTCGCCATCAGGATCACGCGGTTCGACATCGACGAGCCGTTCGTCACGTGATACGTGCGATGCGCGCCGAACACGCGCGCCGCGTAGCGTTCGCTCTCGCCGATCGGGCCCGAGTGGTCGAGCAGCGAGCCGAGCTCGCCGACCGAGATCGACAGGTCGGAGCGGAACAGCGCCTCGCCGAAGAATTCGAAGTACGCGCGGCCGACCGGCGATTTCAGGAACGCGGTGCCGCCGGTGTGGCCGGGCGTATGCCACGAGTATTCGTACACGCGCGAGAACTGCGCGAGCGCGCGGAACATCGGCGGCAGCACGGTTTCGCGGTAGCGCTCGATCGCGGCGACGATCCGGCCGCCGATGAACGCGGTGGTGTCCTCCAGCATCCAGATGAAGTCGTCGGCCTTGCGCATCGCGTCGACGGGGATCGCCGACGCGCTCGCACGGCTCGCGAGCAGGAACACGGGCACCGTCGCGTTGCGCGCGCGCATCGCGTCGAGCACGGCCTGCGCGGGCGCGTGGCTGGCGTCGTTGTCGAGTTCCCAGTTGAGCAGCAGGCACTGGATCGCCGGATCGGCGGCGACGACCGCGCATGCGTCGTCGGCCGACGTCGCGATCACGACGTCGACGAGCCGCGTGCGCAGCTCCTCGGCGAGCGCCGTCGCGGCGCGCCCGGTGGCGGTGCGTTCATCGATGTCGTGCTGCACGAGCAGCGCCTTCATGCCGAGGCGGCGGAACGCCGGTTGGGTCAAGGAAGCGGTCATGTGTCATTCCCCCGTTTGCTGGGTTGCTTGGACGCCCGCGCTGGCCGGCGAGCGTGCGTGAAGGCCGTCGGCCTGATGGCGGCCCACGGAGATCCAGAAGGTCGCGGCAAGCGCGGCGATGGTGACGGCGAGCGCGAGGTAGCGCACCCAGCGCGGCGAGCGGCCGCCCGGATGGATGTGGGTTTCCTCGATCTCGCGCTGGCGGTTGATCGACAGCTCGTAGAAGACGATGGTCGCGACCACGAAGATCAGCGACCAGCGGGTCTGCTGGCCGTCGGAGCCGACCATCGCCCACAGCGCGTAGACGGCGCCGATCAGTCCGACGATCGTGTAGAACGTGAACTGGTGCGACGGCATCTTGCCGTAGCCGAGCACCTTGATCGCGATGCACGAGTAGATGTACGGCAGCAGCGTCATGATCACGGCGATCGACGCGATCTTGCCGAACTGCTCGCTCGCGCTCGGCGACATCGTCGCGAGCACCTGCACCGACATGATCAGCGCGACGATCGCGAGGCCGGCCGACGGCACGTTCTTCGAGTTGACGCGCGCGAACACGCCGGCGAACAGGCCGTCGTCGGCGGCCGCCTTCGCGGTCTGGCCGACCAGCAGGGTCCAGCCCGCGAGCGAGCCGAGGCAGCCGAGCGCCGCGCACAGCGCGACCGCGTTCGCGGCCGTATCGCCGAGCGCGAGGCGCGCGGCATCCGCGAACGGCGCGCTCGAAGCGAGCAGCGCCTTGTTCGGGATCATCCCCATGATCACGGTCGAGCTGAGCACGTAGCAGACGGCCGCGAGCACGACCCCGCCGACGGTCGCGATCGGCACGTTGCGCGACGGGTTCTCGACGACGCCGGCCGATACCGACGCACTCTCGACGCCGATGAACGCCCACAGCGTGAAGTTCAGCGTCGCGCCGATCGCGCTGAAGCTGTTGGTGCCCGACACGTTCCAGCCGGCGAAATACACGTCCTTGCTGAACCAGAACCAGCCGAACACGGCCATCCCGAGGATCGGCACCAGCGCGAAGATCGTCGTGACCGACTGCACGCGGCCCACGACGTTCGGCCCGAGGATGTTCGCGTACGTGAACAGCCAGATCACGAAGATCTGCGCGAGCGCGAACACGAGCGGATCCTTCAGCACCGGGAAGAAGTGCGTCAGGTAGCCGAGGCCGGCGACCGCGAGCCCGACGTTGCCGAGCACGTTCGCCAGCCAGTAGATCAGGTTGGTCTGGTAGCCCATGTACGGGCCGAACGACTTGCGCGCATACGCGTACGGGCCGCCGGCGGCCGGGTCGATCGCGGCGAGCTTCGCGAACACGAGCGCGAGCGACACAGCGCCGACGACGGTGATCAGCCAGCCGAAGATCGCGATGCCGCCGGTGGCGGCGAGGTTCGCGGGCAGCATGAAGACGCCTGAGCCCATCATGTTGCCCGCGACCATCAGCGTGGCGGGGATGACGCCGATTTTCGGCGCGGAAACCGCTGCCGGCGCGGCGGCCGGGCGGGAGGAGGATGGGCTGGCATCGGACATGCGACGCTCCTTGAGAAGACGTGTTGCGATCGAGGTGGCGCGGCCGGGCGCCGCTCGACGATGCCGGTACGGCTCGTCGTTTTATTCAGCGCGTTCATGTTATCGCTTCGACGATTTCGAATAAGGGTAAACGCGGGTATTTAATAACTTGAATATTGATGAATGTCATTGAAACCGGAGGATTGGCGTTTGAATGCAGGCTGAATGGCCGGCGCGGCAAGGCTGGCAGGGGTATGCCGACGCCGGTGCGGCAGTGAAGTCGCCCTGTCGGGTTTTCGCCGGATAATCCGCTTATTATCGAATTGGTTAATCCGGTTTTCGATCCGGATGAGAAGTCGTTCCGGGTTCGGGTTTGTCGGTTATTATCGGGCGCATTAATTGCGCGCCGCCGGCGCGTGCGATCGTGCAACCACCGCTGCTTCCCAAAGGACGATTCAGATGACGATGCTGCCCTCCCGTTTGCCGCTGATCCAGGCCCCGATGGTCGGTTCGCTGAGCCCGCTCGCGATCGCGGTGTGCGAAGCCGGCGGGCTCGGCTCGCTTGCATGCGCGGCGCTCGGCCCGCAGCAGCTGCGCGACGAGATCGCGGCGATCCGGGCGCGTACGCCCGCGCCGTTCAACGTGAACTTCTTCTGCCATACGCCGCCGGCGCCCGATGCCGAGGTCGACGCGCGCTGGCGCGCGGCGCTCGCCGGCTATTACGCGGAGGCCGGGATCGATCCGGCCGGCGTGAAGGGCGGCCCCGGCCGCGCGCCGTTCGACGATGCGATGTGCGCGGTGGTCGAGGAGTTGCGGCCCGCTGTCGTGAGCTTCCATTTCGGGCTGCCGGAAGACGCGCTGCTCGAGCGCGTGCGCCGCACGGGCGCGCAGGTCGTGTCGTCCGCGACGACGGTCGAGGAGGCGCGCTGGCTCGACGCGCGCGGCGTCGACGCGATCATTGCGCAGGGCGCGGAGGCCGGCGGCCATCGCGGGATGTTCCTGACCGACGACATTCACGCACAACCGGGCCTGTTCGCGTTGCTGCCGCAGATCGTCGACGCGGTGCGCGCGCCGGTGATCGCGGCCGGCGCGATCGCCGACGGGCGCGGCATCGCCGCCGCGTTCGCGCTCGGCGCGCGCGCGGTGCAGATCGGCACGGGCTACCTGCTGACGCCGCAGGCCGGCCGCTCGGCGCTGCATCGTGCGGCGGTGCACGCCGCGCGCGACGACGGCACGCGCCTGACCAACCTGTACACGGGCCGCCCCGCGCGCGGGCTGCTGACGCGCTTCATGCGCGAGCAGGGGCCGATGAGCGCGCTCGCGCCGGCGTTCCCGCTCGCGACGGCCGCGGTCGATCCGCTGCGCGGTGCATTCGAGCGACAGGGGCGCGACGATTTCTCGCTGCTGTGGTCGGGCGAGGCCGCGGCGCTCGCGCGCGAAGAGGATGCGGGCGAGCTGACGCAACGCCTGTGGCGCGACGCGCTGGCCTGTGCGGCAGGGCTGCGCGACGCGTTCCCGCAGGCGCGCTGAACGGCCGGGGAAGGGGGCGCCGGTGCGGGAGCATCGGCGTATCATCTGGGTTTTCGTCAGCCCGATCCAGGCGCCCCCACCATGACTTCCGTCGACACCACCCCCGTCCTCGACCATGACAAGCTCGTTACCTTCATCGAGCGCAAGTGGAACGATGAAATCCTCCATGCACTGACCGACTACATCGCGATCCCCGCGAAGAGCCCCGCGTTCGACCCCGAGTGGGAGAAGCGCGGCTATCTCGAGCGCGTGGTCACCGATGCCGCGCAGTGGGCCGAGCGCCAGCCCGTCAAGGGCCTGAAGCTCGAAATCGTGCGCCTGCCCGGCCGCACGCCGGTGATCTTCTTCGAATCGCCCGCCACGCGTTCGGGCAGCACCGACACGATCCTGCTGTACGGCCACCTCGACAA
Organism: Burkholderia paludis; assembly: GCF_000732615.1. Classification (GTDB taxonomy): domain Bacteria; phylum Pseudomonadota; class Gammaproteobacteria; order Burkholderiales; family Burkholderiaceae; genus Burkholderia; species Burkholderia paludis. The sequence goes on along the minus strand of NZ_JPGL01000033.1, from coordinate 66,611 downwards.
GCAGCCCGAATTCGACGGCTGGCGCGCGGATCTCGGCCCGTGGACGCCGAAGTTCGAGAACGGCAAGCTGTACGGCCGCGGCGGCGCGGACGACGGCTATGCGATCTACGCGAGCCTCGCGGCGCTCGGCGCGCTCGACGAGCAGGGCGTCGAGCGGCCGCGCTGCGTCGGCCTGATCGAGACCTGCGAGGAATCGGGCAGCTACGACCTGCTGCCGTACGTCGACGCGCTACGCGACCGGCTCGGCCAGGTGTCGCTGGTCGTGTGCCTCGACTCGGGCGCCGGCAACTACGACCAGATGTGGCTCACCACGTCGCTGCGCGGGCTCGTGTCCGGCGACCTGCAGGTCGAGGTGCTGGAAGAAGGCGTTCACTCTGGCGTGTTCGGCGGCATCGCGCCGTCGAGCTTCCGCGTGATGCGCCAGTTGTTCGAGCGTCTCGAAGATGCGAAGAACGGCAACCTGCTGCCGGGCGTGTTCCACTGCGAGATTCCCGACAGCCGTGTGCGCGAAGCCGACGCGGCCGCCTCGATCCTCGGCGACGCCGTGTGGAAGGGGCTGCCGTGGGCCTGCGGCGCGGACGGCAAGCCGGTGCTGCCCACCACGACCGATCCGCGCGAGGCGCTGCTGAATTCGACGTGGCGTCCGTCGCTGTCGGTTACCGGCGCGGCCGGCATGCCGGCGCTCGCCGATGCGGGCAACGTGCTGCGTCCGCGCACCGCGTTCAAGCTGTCGCTGCGCCTGCCGCCGCTCGTCGACGCCGCGCAGGCCGTGCAGCAGCTGAAGGCACTGCTCGAACTCGATCCGCCGTACAACGCGAAGGTCACGTTCAAGCCGGACGCGGGCGCCGCGACGGGCTGGAGCGCGCCGGATCTCGCGCCGTGGCTCGCGTCGTCGCTCGACGCCGCATCGCGTCGCCACTTCGGCGCCGACTGCGCGTACATGGGCCTCGGCGGCACGATCCCGCTGATGAACGTGCTGCAGGAAGGCTTCCCGTCCGCGCAGTTCATGGTGTGCGGGGTGCTCGGGCCGAAGTCGAACGCGCACGGCCCGAACGAGTTCCTGCACGTGCCGTACGCGAAGAAGCTGACGGCCGCGGTTGCGGACGTGATCGCGACCGCGCGCTGAGCGAGGCCGCCGCCCGACCCGCTTCGATTCGCCCCGACCCGACCTGACCTGACGGAGCCCAGCCGATGACCGCACTGCCGACACCCGATACCGAACCGCTGCGCATGCGCGCCGAACCGCTGCATGCGTTCGTCGCGGCCCTCTGGGAACGGGCCGGCAGCAGCGGGCGCGAGGCGCGGCTCGTTGCCGATCACCTGGTCGGCGCCAATCTCGCGGGTCACGATTCGCACGGGATCGGGATGATCCCGAATTACGTCGCGTCGTGGCGGGAAGGGCAGTTGCGACTGAACGGACACGCGTCGATCGTCCGCGACGGCGGCGCGGTGCTGACGATCGACGGCGGGTGCGGCTTCGGCCAGGTGATCGCGTTCGAGGCGATGGTCGAGGGGATCGAGCGCGCGCGGCGCATGGGCATCTGCGCGATCGGGCTGCGCGACGTTCATCATCTCGGCCGGATCGGGCACTGGGCCGAGCAGTGCGCGCACGCGGGGCTCGTGTCGTTCCATTTCGTCAACGTGCCGGGCGACCTGCTGGTCGCGCCGCTGCACGGCACTGACCCGCGCTTCGGCACGAACCCGTTCTGCGCCGCGTATCCGCGCGCGGGCAAGCCGCCGCTGCTGCTCGATTTCGCGACGAGCGCGATCGCGTACGGCAAGACGCGCGTCGCGTACAACCAGGGCAGGCGCGTGCCGGCCGGCTCGCTGATCGACCATCGCGGCCAGCCGACCGACGATCCGGCCGTGATGCATGTGCAGCCGTTCGGCGCGCTGTTGCCGTTCGGGCTGCACAAGGGGTATGCGCTGGCGGCGATGTGCGAGATCTTCGGCGGCGCGCTCGTCGGCGGGCATACGACGCATGCGGATACGCTGCAGAAGACGAGCGCGATCGTCAACGGGATGCTGTCGGTGCTGATCGATCCGAACGCGTTCGACGCGGCCGACGCCGGGCGCGAAGCCGACGCGTTCGTCGCGTGGGCGAAGGCGTCGCCGCAGGCGGGCGATGCGCCCGTGCAGGTGCCCGGCGAGCCGGAGGAGGCCAGCCGCGCCGCGCGCGGCGCCGGCGGCATACCGGTCGACCGCGCGACGTGGCGGCAGATTCGCGAGAGCGCGGCGGCCGTCGGCTTCGACGAGGCCGCGCTCGATGCGTGGACGCAGCGCTGCACGGAGCGCCCGTGAGCTGGCAGTCGGAGAAGGCGAACGGCGAGGAGATCGCGTGGCGGCTGGCGCCGCTCGGCACGGTCGAGGTCGTGCGGTTCTTCAGCGGCGCGGCGATGCGGCTCGACGGCGTGATGTTCGGCTTCATGTCGCGCGGGTCGCTGTATCTGCGCGTCGACGACGTGAACCGCCCGGCGTTCGTCGCGGCGGGCATGGGGTCGTTCTCGTATGTGCGGCCCACGCGCACCGTCGCGCTGGAGGGGTATTACGAAACGCCGGCTGACGTGCTCGAGGATGCGGGCGCGCTGTTCGACTGGTGCCGCAGCGCGTATCGTGCGGCGCTGCTGGCCGGGCCGCCGAAGCGCAAGGCGCGGAAAACGGCGCCGGACGTGAAGCCGGTGACGAAGCGGGCTGCGAAGGCCGTGTCGAAGCCACCGTCGAAACCTGCGCTGGTGCCGGAAGCAAAACTGGCGACGAAGGCGGTGGCGAAGCCGCTGTCGGAACCTGCACGGGCGCTGGATGCGAAACCGGCGACGAAGCGGGCTGCGAAGGCTGCGCCGAAGCCGCTGTCGGAATCTGCGCGAGTGCCGGACGTGAAACCGGCGACGAAGCGAGCCGCTAAGGTCGTGCCGAAGCCACTGTCGAAACTGGCACTGGCGCCGGAAGTGAAACCGGTGACGAAACGGGCGACAAAGGCGGTGGCGAAGCCGCTGTCGGAACCCGAAGGGGCGCCGGACGTGAAATCGGCAACGAAGCAAGCCGCGAAGGCCGTGTCGAAGCCACCATCGAAACCTGCGCGGGCGCCGGAAGCAAAACCGATGACGAAGCGGGCTGCGAAGGCTGCGCCTAAGCCATCGGCGAAAATGGCGTCGAGCGCAAAGCCGGTTGCGAAGCAAGCCGCAAAGGCGGTGCCGAAGCCGGCGACAAAAAGCGCCGCGAAGGCCGCGCCGCAGCCGCCTTCGAAACCTGCATCCAGCCCGCCGGCGAAGCGCAAGCAGACTTAATCGGGATTCCGTGCGAAGCGACAGCCTCGCGCGTTCAGCTTTCCTTTGACGCCGTTCGCCTCCGTCCGACGGCGTCCGGCGCGCTTCGCATGCCTCACGATGCCTCGCACCGGCCCACCCGTCACACCCGCGCACCCCCCGATACCCGAAAAGCGTCAAGCCCGGGCCGCCCCGTACGCCCGCCTGCTTCACAACGGCGGCCCCGGCGATTATGATCGGCGCGGGTTGCGCCCGTGCGTGGCCGACCCGCGCCGGCCCCGCCGCCGGCCCCGCGAACGGCGCATCGCACGCCGCGCGGGGGGCATCCCCCACTCATCATTCCAGACGGAGACAGCCGATGTTCGTCCTGATTCTCGGTTTAGCGATCTTCCTCGGTGTGCACTCGATCCGGATCGTCGCGGACGGCTGGCGGTCGGCGACGATCGGGCGGATCGGCGAGAAAGGCTGGAAGGGTGCGTATTCGGTCGCGTCGATCGCCGGCTTCGTGCTGATCGTCTGGGGGTACGGCGTCGCGCGCGAGGGCGCGACGCTGCTGTGGGTGTCGCCCGTCGGCGTGCGCCACCTCACCGGCATGCTGACCGCGATCGCATTCGTGCTGATCGCCGCGTCCTACGTGCCCGGCAACCGCATCAGGATGCTGGTCGGCCATCCGATGGTGGCCGGCGTGATGGTCTGGGCGATCGCGCACCTGCTCGCCAACGCCACGCTGCACGCGGTCGTGCTGTTCGGCGCATTCTTCGTGTGGTCGCTCGTCGATTTCGTCGTGTGGCGCGCGCGCGACCGGCGCGAAGGCGTCCGTTATCCGGCCGGCAGGCTGTCGGGCGACGCGGTGGCGATCGTGGCCGGGCTCGTCGCGTGGGCGGTCTTCGCGCGGTTCCTGCACGGCTGGCTGATCGGCGTGCGGCCGTTCGGCTGAGCGGCGGGCGGCACGCCGGCGCACCGCCCGCCGGTTCGGGGCAACGGGTCAGCGCAGCTTCGCGCCGGCCGTCTCCGCCAGTTGCGCCGGTTTGCGGCGCAGGAAATACGACGCGACGATCGCGAGCGCCGTCGTGACGGTGAACCAGAACTGGAAGCGCGAATCCGGGTTGAACGCCTGCGAACCGAGCACGGCGACCAGCGCCAGCAGCGCGACCCAGTTCGACACCGGATAGAACCACGCGCGGAACGCCGACGGGTCGTGCTGCTCGTGCCGGGTCTGCCGGCGCATCGCGAAGTGCGCGAGGATGATGAAGATCCACACGATCATCACGAACGCGCCGCTGCTCTTCGCGAGCATCAGGAACAGGTCGCCGCCGCTCAGGAAGTGAATGCCGAGGATCGATACGCAGATCGCCAGGCACAGCACGAGCGCGTTCATCGGCACGCCCTTCGCGTTGGTGCGGCCGAACATCCTGGGCGCGTGGCCGCGCTGGCTCAGCGAGAACAGCATGCGCGAGTTCGAGAACAGGAACGAGTTCATCACCGACATGAACGACACGAACAGCACGAGCTTCATCGCGACGGCCGCGCCCGCGAAGCCCGCCATGCCGAACAGCGACACGTACGGCGATTTCAGGTTGGCCTTGTCGGTCCACGGCATGCACAGGATCAGGATCGACACCGAGCCGACGTAGAACACCATCACGCGCACGATCACGCTCTTGATCGCGCGGATCACGTTCTTGCCCGGGTTCTCGGATTCGCCCGCCGCGACGGCCGCGATTTCGCTGCCGCCGAGCGAGAAGATCACGACCATCACGCCGGCGAGCACGGGCGAAATGCCGTTCGGCATGAAGCCGCCGTGCTCCGTCAGGTTCACGAGCCCGGGCGCGGGAATGCGCGGCTGGAAGCCGAGCAGGATCGATGCGCCGAGCGCCATGAACACGATGATCGTCGCGACCTTCGCGAACGACAGCCAGTATTCGGCCTCGCCGAACGAGCGCACCGAGTAGGCGTTGCTCGCGATCAGCGTGACGAGCATGAACAGCGCGCCGCCCCAGACGGGCAGCCACGGCAGGAAATCGTGGAGGATCGCGCCGAGCAGGATCGCCTCGACGGTGATCGTCATCATCGACTTGAACCAGTACAGCCAGCCGACCGCGAAGCCGGCCCATTCGCCGAGATAGTTGCTGGCGTAGGTGGAGAACGATCCGCTGTCGGGGTTGCGCGACGCCATTTCGCCGAGCATGAACATGACCAGCGTGACGATCACGCCGCCGATCAGGTACGACAGGATGGCCGCGGGGCCGGCGGTCGCGATGATGGCGCCGGAGCCGACGAACAGGCCCGCGCCGATCACGCCGCCAAGCGCGATCATCGTGATGTGCCGTTGCTTGAGGCTTTGCCTCAACGAGTTGTCCTGCATCTCCTACCTCTAGTTATTGTTGGCCGGGAACGCATCGGGCCGCGTGGCGGCAGCGAGCCGCCGCCGCACGGGCGCCGATGTCGGGGGAGCGTGTGTGACGCGATGTGCCGGGCCGCCGGCGGACAGACGCAATGGCGGCCGCGAGGTGCCGATCGGCGCCCGCGAGAGGGCGCCGACGGCAACCCGGATTGTGGGCGGATGCCGCCGCGACGGCAAACGACATATGCGAAAGACGTCTTGCGGTTTGCTCATCAATTGCCGCCGCGGCGGCAGGCGCGTGCGTGCGTCAGATGGGCTTGACGAACAACCCGACGGTCAGCACCGCGCCGATGCAGACGATCCCGATCCGCAGGATGCGTTCGTTGACGCGATGCAGCGCCCACGAGCCGAACAGCCCGCCGACGATCGCGCCGCCGCCGAGCGCGAGCGCGGAACCCCAGCGCAGTTGCGGCGATGTCAGGAACAGCACGACGGCCGACGCGTTCATCACGCCGGCGAGCGCGTTCTTGGTCGACATCGCGTGACGCGGCGTCAGGCCGGCCATCGTCAGCACCGCCATCATCAGGAAGCCGAGGCCGCCGCCGAAATAGCCGCCGTAGATCGCGATCATGAACTGCGAGAGCGCGGCGGGGACGGCGCCGAGATGCGTCGCGCCCTCGCGCGGCTTGCGCAAGAAGCTGCCCCACGCGAACACGATCGTCGCGAACAGCACGAGCCACGGCACGAGGCGCGAGAAGATCGACGAAGGGGTCTTCAGCAGCAGCAGCCCGCCGAGCGCGCCGCCGACGACGCTGATCGCGAACATCGCGCGAAACGACAGCTTGCCCACGCCGCGCACCATGTTGCGGCTCGTCCAGCCCGTCGCGACCTGCGCGGGAAACAGCGCGACCGTCGACGTGATGTTCGCCGACAGCGGCGACAGGCCCGACACGATCAGCGCGGGCAGCGTGACGAACGAGCCGCCGCCGGCAAGGGCGTTCTGCAGGCCGGCCCAGAGGCCGGCGAGGATGACGAGAGCGAGCATCGGTGCGAGACGGGAAAGGTGGCGGGGCCGGTTCGCCGGAGGCGGGCAGGCGCGGGGGATGCCCGATGATAATGCAGATCGCGCGGGCCCGAAGCCGGCGGTGCGACGCCGGCTCGTGCGTGCTTCGCCGGGCTGCGCTACGCACGCCATCCGGGCAGCGGCACGGACGGACGGCTGGGGGCTGACGACGGCGGCCCGGCCTGGCCGCACCCGAGCCGCCGCTACGCGGCCGGGCTCGCGACGCGCACCGCGCCGAACGCCGCCGCCGCGGCGGCGAGGATCGCCGGCCTTCGTTTCATGCGGGCCGCCCTTCCGACGACACGACGAAGTGCATCACGTCCGTGCGCCGCTCGGCGAACGCGGCTTCGCAATAGGTGAGGTACAGGCGCCAGGTGCGAATGAACGTATCGTCGAACCCTTGCGCGCGCACGGCGTCGACGCTGGCCTCGAACGCGGCCCGCCACGCGTGCAGGGTGCGCGCGTAGTCGAGCCCGAACGCGAACACGGGTTCGGCCGCGAGGCCGGCGCGGCGCGCGGCGTCGACGAAGCGCTCCGGGCTCGGCAGCATGCCGCCCGGAAAGATGAACTCGCGGATGAAGTCGCTCGACGCACGGTAGGCCTCGAACCGCGCGTCGTCGATCGTGATCGACTGGATCAGCGCCCGCGCACCCGCCTTCAGGCGCCGTCCGAGCAGGTCGAAATACACCGGCCAGAACGCTTCGCCCACGGCCTCGAACATTTCGATCGACACGATCGCATCGTATTGCCCGTCGATGTCGCGGTAGTCGCGCAGCTCGACGGTCGCGAGGCCCGACAGTCCCTCGCGCGCGATGCGCTCGACCGCCGCCGCGTACTGTGCGTGCGAGATCGTCAGCGCATGCACGCGGATGCCCAGGCGCGCCGCATGGATCGCGAAGCCGCCCCAGCCGCAGCCGATCTCGAGCACGCGCATGCCGGCGCGCAGGCCGAGCGAATCGACGATGCGCCGATATTTCGCGGCCTGCGCGTCGGCGAGCGGGCGCTGCGCGTCGCCGTCGAAGCAGGCGCTCGAATACGTCCAGGTATCGTCGAGCCACAGCCCGTAGAAGCGGTTGCCGAGGTCGTAGTGCGCGTGGATGTTGCGGCGGCTGCCGGTGCGCGTATTCGTGCGCATCCGGTGGCGCAGCGCGTACCAGAGGCGGGCGAGGCGGCCGCCCGTCACGGTCTGCGCGATCGCCGGCTCGTTGCGGATCGCGAGGCGCAGCAGCGCGACGAGGTCGGGCGTGTCGACCCAGCGTGCGCGATACGCTTCGGCGAAGCCGATGTCGCCGGCGCGCAGGATCGCGCGGCACGCTCGCCAGTCGAGGATCTGCAGCGTCGCGGCCGGCTGGCTGCGCGGGTCGCCGAACACGGTTTGCCGGCCCTCGGGCGTGACCAGCGTCAGGTGGCCGTCCCGGAGCCGCCGCAGCAGCGCGACGAACAGCCGGGACGAGAGCGGCATCGGCGGTTGCGATGCGCAGGAGCAGCCGCGCAGCAGGGTCATGGGTGGGCCTCGTGATCGGAGATCGCCGGACGGCGTGGCGGCGCGGGGGGCAAACCCGCATCGGCGCGGGGCGGCAGGGTCGGCGGCGTCCGGCCGTGAAACGGCACGCGCTTGAGCCAGAGCCGCAGCGCCTGCCAATGGATGCGCACGACGACGCCGAGCGCGTTGAGCGGTTGCCGCGCGAGCGCGCGCCACGCGCGCGCGGCGGTCAGCGGTTCGGCGCGCATGTCGAGCGCCGTGCGCAGCAGCAGGCCGTCGCGATCGCGGTAGTCGATGGCGACGGTCAGACGATCGCCGCGCTGCCGCACGCGAAACGCGTAATCGCCGACGACGTCGCAAAACGGCGAGACGTGGAACGTCTTGCGGCACACGAGGACGGTGTCGCCGCCGATCGGCGCATGGCGCGGCGCGCTCAGCAGGTAGCCGTGGCGCGCGCCGAACGTGTTGCGCACGTCCGCATACAGCGCGCGCAGCCGGCCCGCGCGGTCGTAGCAGTACCAGAAGCTCACCGGATTGAACGCGTGGCCGAAGATGCGCGGGATCGTCTGCAGCCAGATCGGGCCGTCGGCCGGAATGCCGGCGTCGGCCAGGCGGGCGCGCATCCACGGCGCGAGCGGCTGGCCGTCGCGCGGGCCGTAGTCGCGCACCGCGAGCGCGAGCGGCCGCCAGCGGTCGATCCCGAGCCCGTTGCCGTCGATCTCGCGGAGCCGCTCGACGTCGCAGCAGACCTGGAAGAGCGGATACGTGAACGCATGGCGCACGGGCCGCAGGCGTTCGTGCATCACGCGCCCGACGAGAAGGCGCGCGGCGCTGCCGTCGCGGGCGAAAGGCGCATTCATGGCGTGGCCCAGGCCGGCCTGACGCCGAAGTCGCCGGCCACGCGCAACGCGGATTTCAGGCCGTCCTCGTGAAAACCGTAGCCGGTCCACGCGCCCGCGAACCACGTGCGGCGCTGCCCCTGCAGTGCGGGCAGGCGGTGCTGGGCGTCGATGGCGGCGAGGTCGAGCAGCGGGTGTGCGTAGTCGTAGCGCCCGAGCTGCGTGCCGGGCGCGGGTGCGTCGACCGGATTCAGCGTGACCACGACCGGCGTGCGGAACGGCAGCGGCTGCAACCGGTTGAGCAGGTAGCTGACGCATACGGGCGCTTCGCGGTCGGTCGACAGCGCGGGCCGGCGGCTCAGGTAGTTCCACGCGGACCACACGCGCCGGCGGCGCGGCAGCAACGCCGGATCGGTATGCAGCACCGCGACGTTGCGCTGGTAGCGCACGGCGCCCAGCACGTCGCGTTCGGCGTCGCCGGCGTCCGCGAGGAGCTGCAGGCTCGTCGGCGCGTGGCAGGCGAGCACGACGGCGTCGAAGCGTTCATGGCCTGCCGCGTCGGTCGTCACCGTGACGCCGCCTTCGTCGCGCCGGATCGTGCGTACCGGCGCGTTCGTGCGCACGTCGTCGAGCGTCGCGGCGATGCGCTCCACATACAGTCGCGACCCGCCCTCGATCGTGCGCCACGGCGGGCGATGGCCGACCTGCAGCAGTGCATGGTTCAGGCAGAAGCGCAGGAACGTCGCCGCCGGAAAGCGCAGGACGTCGCCGGCCGCGCTCGACCAGATCGCGGCCGCCATCGGCAGCAGGTAGTGATGCTGGAACGGCGCGCCGTAGCCGCCGGCGGCAAGCAGCTCGCCGACCGACAGGCGCTGGCGGCTCGCGGCTTCGAGGTGCTGCTGCGCGGCGGCGTTGAAACGCAGGATGTCGCGCAGCATGCCGAGGAACGACGGCGACCACAGGTTGCGGCGCTGCGCGAACACCGTGTTGAGGTTGCTGCCGGCCCATTCGAGCCGGCCGCCGTCGACCGACACCGAGAACGACATGTCGCTCAGGTGGGCGGCGACGCCGAGCTCGTCGAGCAGCGCGATCAGGTTCGGATAGGTCCGGTCGTTGAAGACGAGGAAGCCGGTGTCGACGGGATGGCTCGTGCCGTCGAGTTCGACGTCGACGGTGTGCGCATGGCCGCCGAGACGGGCGGCGGCCTCGAACAGCGTCACGCGGTGACGGCGGGCCAGCAGGTAGGCGCTGGCGAGGCCCGCGATGCCGGCGCCGACGACGGCGACTCGCTGGCCGGGCATGGGGGCTAGGGGTTCCGGATGCATCGCGCAAGGTCTCCGTCAGGCGGCAGGGCGGTCGCGGGATCGCTCTTTCCCGAGATACGAAGCAGGGCGGGCGGCGGATGCGCGGCACGCGCCGCGAGCGGGACGGCGCGGCGGCGCATGACGGCCTTCACGCGCGTAGCGGCCGCTTGTCGAACAGGTAATGGGCGACGCCCCATTCCTGCCCGCCGGCATAGCCGAACAGTTCGGCGACCGCCATGTAGAACATCCGCCAGCGCTGAAACCAGATGCGCGCGTCGGCGCCGTAGACGGTTTCGAAAATCGGCATGATCCGGCCGCGCGCGGCGTCGAGCGACGCGAGCCACTGGTTGGCCGTGCGCGCGTAGTGGGTACCGTCGATCCACCATTGGCCGGCGATGCGCACGTCGTCCTGGAACTGCGGCAGCAGGTCGGCCGACGGCATCGTGCCGCCGGTGAAGAAATGGCGGGACATCCAGTCGCTGCCGTCGCGCGCCGCGAAGTGATAGGCGAGGCGCTTGTGCGCGAACAGGTGCACGAACAGCTTGCCGTCGTCGCGCATCCAGCGCGCGATTTTCGCGAGCAGTTGCCCGTAGTTCTTCATGTGCTCGAACATCTCGATCGACAGTACGCGGTCGAAACCCGCGTCGCCGGGCGCGAAATCGAAATCGACCACGTTGCCGGTGACGATCCGCAGGTTGGTCAGCCCGCGCCGCGCCGCGCATTGCTCGATGAAATGGCGTTGACCGTGCGAATTCGACAGGCCGACGATCTCCGCGTGCGGATAGCGCTGCGCGAGCCACAGCGACAGGGCGCCCCAGCCGCAGCCGAGATCGAGGATGCGCTGGCCGTCCGCGAGTTCCGCGCGCTGCGCGTACAGCGCGAGCATCGCGTCCTCCGCGTGCGCAAGCGTTTCGTCGCCGGACGGGTAATAGCCGCACGAGTATTTCAGCCGGGGGCCGAGATGGGCTTCGAAGAAGGCGCCGGGCACCTCGTAGTGCTGCGTGTTGGCCGCCTGCGTGTCGATCGCGATCGGGCTCGCCCGCAGTTCGCGCAGCAGCGTGTCGCGGGCGATCGCGCGCCGCTCGCCGTCGTCGGCGTGTTCGTCGCGCAGGCGCTGCCGCATCAGCGCGCGCATCCCGGCGCGGATCAGCGGGTCCGGCAGCCAGCCGCGCTCGCAGCAGCGGATCAGCCAGGCGTCGCCGGGCGCGGGTGTGGGTGCGGGCGGCCGGGCGGGCGACGGTTGCGAGGCGGTAGCGGTCATGATCGCGTGCTCCTGTCTTCGGGTCGGTCGGGTCGGGTGACGGGCAGGTGCGCGGCCCGCCTGGGCGGCCACGGCACGAGGGCGCTGGTCGTCCGGATGTATTCGCGGTAGCCCGGCCGCGTTTGCATGAGACGCGCTTCGAGCAGCGGCAGGCCGGATACCCTGAGCAGCAGCCACGCCATCAGGAACGGCGGCAGCAGCGTCAGCCAGCCCCATCGCATGCCGATCGCCAGGGCCGCGTACGCGACCCAGTGCAGGCATTCGAAGAAATAATTGGGATGCCGCGAATAGCGCCACCAGCCCGCCCGGCAGACCTGGCCGCGCCGGCCCGGGTCGGCCAGGAAGCGCTTGAGCTGGCGGTCGGCGGCCGCCTCGCCGGCCACGGCGGCGAACCAGATCGCAACCGCGGCGGCCAGCGCGAACCGGGACGGCGCGTCGCGGCTGTATGCCGGGACGAAGAACGCGAGCGACAGCAGCATCGAGATCAGCGCCTGCAACTGGAACAGCCAGAACAGGTTGCGCGGGGCGGCCGCGCCCCATTGCGCGCGGAACTGCCGGTAACGCGGATCTTCCGGCTGCCCGGCATTGCGGCGCCACAGGTGCCGCGCCAGCCGCAGGCCCCAGATGCCGCCGCCCAGCGCGACGAGCATGCGGTTCGATCCGGCGCCGGTGCCGAGCCCGGCGACGAACACGGCCACGCCGCCAAGCGTCGCGGCCCAGACCGGGTCGATCATCCCGGCATTCCGGGTGCGCAACTGGACGATCCACACGGTCGTGAACGCGAGTATCAGTCCGGCGCAGGCGAGGAGGGCGACGACGGCGGCAGGCATGCGGACTCCGTGGACGGGCTGTTCGTCATATACGGAGCCGGAGGCCGGATGGATGCGGCCGGCCGCGCGATGCGATGTGATGCGGCCGCGTGAAAGGCCGCGCCCCGCGCCGCCGCGCTTGCGGCGGGCGGCGGGTGCGAGCGCGAAGGCGCGCGTTACGCGGCGTGCATCGCGCCGGTGGCGAGTACCGGGCCGGTCGGCTGGCCGGTCGGCGAGCCGCCGCTCGGCTCGATCGACACGGCGAGCACCGCGCGCGCGTCGAGTTGCGCGACGACCGCGGGCGGCAGCGTCATCGACGCGGGCGCGTCGGGCGGGAAGACGCCGAGCGGAATCGGTTTCGCGTTCGGCGGAATCAGCCAGAGCTCGGTCGAGCGGTTCGCGGCGATCGCCGGCTTGTCGGCCGGGACCACGACCATCCGGGCGTGCCGCAGGTCGACCGTGGCGGTCCAGTGCGCGACGCCGTCCGGCCGGGCAATCGTCGCCACCAGGTAGTTGTGCCCGACCGCGGCGGCTTGCTCGGGCGCCTCGCGAACCCGGACCAGGTTGACCGCGAGCAGCCCGAGCGCGACGGCGCTCGCGCCCATGCCGACCCAGCGCCACAGATCGAGGCTGTTCCACCAGCCGCTGGCCGGTTTCGGCGCCGGGTCGGGCGCCGGCGGCGTGAGGAAGAAGCCGAGATCGCGCTGAATGCGGGTCCACACGCGGCCGGGCGGCTCGACGGGGGCGACGTCCTCGCCGAAGGGCGCGAAGTGTCGCTGCCAGCGATCGAGCGTGGCCTGCAACGCCGGGTCATGGGCGACGGCCTGCTCCAGCGCGCGGCGCTCGCCGGCATCGAGCACGCCGAGCGCGTATTCCGCGCAGCGGAGTTCGGAATCGTGATCGGCCGGCGTATTCATTGCTCGAGACATACCTTCAGCTGCATCAGGCTGCGCCGGATCCAGCTTTTCATGGTGCCGAGCGGCACGCGCAGTCGCTCGGCCAGCTCGCCGTAGGTCGCGCCGCTGAAGAACGCTTCGCGCACGGCGCGGCGCTGGGGCGCTTCGAGCTGCTCCAGGCAGCGTTCGAGACGCCGCCGCTCCTCGCCGGCTTCCGCCAGCGCGGCAGGGGTCGGGCCTTCATCGGGAAGATCGGGCAACTGCTCGTCGTCGAGCGGCACCTCGCGATGCTGCCGCAGCCGGTCGATCGTCCGGTTGCGCGCCAGCGTGATCAGCCAGGTCATCGCGCCGCCGCGCTCCGGGTCGAATGCCTCGACACGGCGCCAGACGGTGGTGTAGACCTCCTGGAGCAGATCCTCGGCCTCGCCCTGGTCGTGGAGCATGCGGACGATGACGCCGAACACGCGCGACGAGGTGAGCCGGTACAGCTCCGCGAAAGCCGCCTGGTCGCCTCGTGCGACCCGCAGCATGACCTGGTTCAGGTAAGCGCGCCGCTCGGCGTCGGCATCGCGCGATGACGCCGACTGGTCGAAGCGCGTGGCACGATCCGGCGTGTCGTTCATGCGGAGAGAATGGCGGCGATCGCCATGGCGTGAATGTCGGATCGAATATAGCACTCCCGGATGCGCCCGGCCGGGCGATCGGCGATTGACGCGTTGTCCGCTGTGCATGATGGCGGCCCGGATGATGTCGATGCGTTCAGATACGGGCGGCGCGGGCGCCGGGATGCGGGCGGGTGTCCGGTCCGGATTCCGGAGTGCGGTCCGTCGGGCCGACGCGGGCGTCCGAACCCTGGCCGCGCGCGCACCGCCGGGCCGGCGGCCCGAAGCGACGGGCCGCGTGCCAGGTCAGGCCGACCAGGCGTCGCTTTCGCCGTGCCAGCCGATCGCGTGCACCCGTTCGATGCGCGGCGCGGCGACGGTCGCCGCGTACATGGAGCCCGTCATCGGCACGTCGAGCAGGTTCCAGTTGCCGCCATCCGGCGTTTCGGCCCGGAACAGCGACTGGTGCGGCACCGGCTGAATGTCGATCGCCGCTTGCCGCGCGTGGCCGCACGCGTGTTCGACGCTTTCGCGGCGCACCTGCATCCGGCTGGCCGGGTCGCCCGGCGCGCCGTGCTGCAGGATGCCGAGCCCGACCGGCCCGTGCGTGATCGCGATGACGATCCAGATGCCGGCCTGCGCGATCGCGGCGCTCGTGGTGTTGAACGCGTCGCATTCGGCAAACCCGACCCGGCCCGCGGCGAGGTCGACGAGCGGGAGCGTCTGCGGCGCGCGGTCCGTCATGATCCCCAGGATCGTCCGCAACGCCGAGCGCTCGATGGCGTAGCGGCGGCCGGACAGGCGATTCGGGTGCGTACGGGCGCGCCTGAGCTCGATCGACGACAGGCGCGCGTGCCCCTGCTCGCGCGTCATCAGCTGCCAGTCGGCGCGCAGCCGCCAGAGCAGCAGATCGCCCGGCCGGGGCAGATCCGGCGGGCATGACGAGATCGCGAAGGAGCGGACGAGCGAGATGGTCGGTGCTGGCATCGACGGTCAGGGTGCACGGGGTGGGTGGAGGCGTCCGCGTCAGGCGCCGACGGCGTTGCGGGCGGATTCCTCCGCCGCGTGCGAGGTGGCGCGATCCATCACGATCTGCCCGTCCTCGAGCTTGATCAGCCGGTCGGCGAGCGGGAAGTAGCGATCGTCGTGGCTGATCGCGATCACCGTCTTGCCGCGCGTGCGCAGTTCGGGCAGCAGCATGTTGTAGAACACGTCCTTGAACACCGGATCCTGGTCGGCGGCCCATTCGTCGAATACGTAGAACGGGCGGTCTTCCAGATACGCGACGACGAGCGCGAGCCGCTTGCGCTGCCCTTGCGACAGGTCGCGCGTCGAGAATGCGCCGTCGCGCACCTGCACCTTGTGATCGAGATGGAGCTTCTCCAGCAGCGCGTTGGCGAGCTGGTCGAGGCCGTCGCGCGACACGCCGAGCAGCGAGTCGAACAGGTGGAAATCCGAGAAGATCGTGCTGAACTGCTGGCGGTAGGTATCGCGGCTGGTGCCGTCGACGAGTTGACCGTCGATCCGGATCTCGCCGTGCTCGGCGACGTAGAGGCCCGTCAGCAGCTTGGCGAGCGTGGTCTTGCCGCTGCCGTTGCCGCCGACCAGGAACACGAGCTCGCCGGGCCGGAACGACAGGTCGATCGGGCCGAGCTGGAAGATCTCGTCGGCGCGCTCGTGGTAGTAGCTGTGCCGGAGGCCGCGCACGTCGATGTGCGAGAACGGCGCGGGTGCGGTGCGCGAGGCGGGCGCCTCGTCGTTGTGAAGCTGGCCGACGGTCTGCTCGATCCGCTCGAGCGCGACGCGCGCGAGCTGGACCTGCGGCAGGTTGTTGAGCAGGCTGTCGAGCGGCACCATCAGGTACAGGAACACGACGACGAAGCCCGAGCTCGTGCGGGCGTCGAGGCCCGCATAGCGCGTGAAGAAGAAGGTCGTCACGCCGATGATCACGTAAAGCAGGAACAGGCCGAAGTTGCTCGCGCCCGTGTAGATCAGCATCCCGCGCACGCGGGTCGTGCGCACCGCGTCGAGCGCGGGGCTCAGCACGCCGTCGAGGAAATCGTCGCCGCGCGCGCGGTTCAGCTTCAGTTCCTTCGCGCCCGCGATCAGCGAGCTGAAATAGCCGAGCGACGCGTCCTGCAGCTTGCCGGCGGCGCGCAGGTGCACCATCGCGCGGCCGTGCGCCAGGTGGAACGCGAGCGAGCCGAGCGCGATCGCGATCGCGACGAAGATCAGCGTCCGGAACGACAGCATCCCGAGATAGACGAGGCTGCCGGCGACGATCGCGCCGTTCATCACGATGATCGGCAGGCTGGCGAACAGGGTCGCGACGAGCGCCGCGTCGTCGCTCGCGAGCGACTGCAGCCGCGCCGCGCCGATGGTTTCGAGCTTGCGGTACGGTGCGTTGCGGATGTGCGTCGACAGGTAGTGGCGCAGCGTCGCGAGCGTCGTCTGCGTGAGGTTCACGAAAATCGAGCTGGCGAACAGGCGCATCGCGAGCGCGGCCGCGCACAGGCCGAGGAAGCGCCAGCCGAGGCCGGGCAGCGCATCGGCCGGCGCGTTGATGGCCGTGTTCAGCAGCGCGACGAGCGCGACGCCGGCAAGCCCGCTCAGCGTGCTGGCAAGGGTTGCGAGCGCGAGCCGTCCGCGCACCTTGCCGATCAGCATCGAAAGCGTGCGGGGCGGAGAAGAGGGGGTGGATGTCATGAAACTCCCGGTCTGGATAAAAGGCCTGCGAACCGGCCGGCTGGCCGCGTCGGCGGTGGCGCGGACGATCCGCGGATCGGGCCTCGCTACTGACAAGACGAACGAGGCCGCAAAAAAAAAAGTCGGCGCGCGGGCTGTACATTTTCGTGCGCCAATCGTCATCAGGGTATCGCTTGTTCTCTTGCCGGCTCGCGCCGGATCGACATGGCCACCCAGACCGCACTTTCCGCTCATCCGACCCCCGTTCCGGCGCCGCCGGTCCACGACCTGATCCGCGAACGCGTACGCGAGCGGCCCGACGCGCCGGCCGTCATCGACGGCGCGCAGCGGCTCACCTACGCCGAGCTCGATGCGGCCTCCGATGCGCTCGCGGCGCGCCTCGTCGCGCGCGGCGCGGGGCCGGAAACGCCGGTCGGCGTGACGGTCCGGCGTTCGGCCGGCCTGTTCGTCGCGTTGCTGGCCGTGCTGAAGGCCGGCGCCGCGTTCGTGCCGCTCGACGCCGCGTATCCGCGCGAGCGCCTCGACTATATCGCCGCCGACGCGGGGATCGCGCTGTGGCTCGTCGGGCCCGGCGTCGACGTGTCGCCGGGCTTCGACGCCGCGCGCGTCGTGCGCCTCGACGCGACGGACGACGGCGCGCCGGCGGCCGCCGCGCGGCTGCCGGCCGCCGTCCACGAACGGCAGCTCGCCTACCTGATCTACACGTCGGGCTCGACCGGCGCGCCGAAGGGCGTCGCGGTCGAGCACGGGCCGCTGTCGATGCACTGCCGCGCGATCGTCGAGCGCTACGGCATCGTCGAGCGCGACGTCGTGCTGCATTTCGCGTCGGTGAACTTCGACGGCGCGCACGAGGGCTGGCTCGCGCCGCTGGTCGCGGGCGCGGCGATCGTCGTGAGCGGCGACGCCCTGTGGGACGCCGCGCAGACGGTCGACGCGATCCGCCGCGAAGCCATCACGGCGGTGGCGTTCCCGCCATCGTACCTGCGCCAGGTCGCCGAATGGTGCGCGGAGCACGACATCCGGCTGCCGAGCGTGCGCTCGTATACGACGGGCGGCGAGGCGATGTCGCGCGAAACGCATGCGGTGATCGACGCCGCGCTCGCGCCGCCGAGGCTCGTCAACGGCTACGGGCCGACCGAGACGGTGATCACGCCGCTGCTGTGGACCAGCCACGATCCGTCGGGCCTCGGGGACAGCGCGTATCTGCCGATCGGTACGCCGGTCGGCGCGCGCCACGTCGCGCTCGATCCGGCGGCCGGCGACGACACGCCGTCCGATCGGCCGCGCGGCGAACTGCTGATCGGCGGCTACGGCGTCGCGCGCGGCTATCACCGGCGCCCGGCGCTCACGGCCGAGCGCTTCGAGCCGGATCCCGACGGCGCGCCGGGCGCGCGCCGCTATCGCAGCGGCGACCTCGTCGAAGCACTGCCGGCCGGCGGTTACGCGTATCTCGGCCGCACCGACGACCAGATCAAGCTGCGCGGGCTGCGCATCGAGCCGGGCGAGATCGAGCGCTGCCTGCTCGGCTGCGACGGCGTGCGCGAAGCGGCCGTGGTGGTGCGCGACACGCCGGCCGGCCGCCAGCTCGTCGGCTATCTCGCGTCGGGCCGCGCCGCGCTGCCCGATGTCGACGCGGCGCGCGAACGATTGCGCGCGAGCCTGCCGCCGCACATGGTGCCGTCGAGCCTCGTCGCGCTGGCCGCGCTGCCGCGCCTGCCGAACGGCAAGCTCGACCGGCTCGCGCTGCCCGCGCCCGTCGCGCCGCGCGCCGCCTACCGCGCGCCGTCGACCGACGTCGAGCGGGCGCTCGCCGCGCTCTGGCAGGCGCTGTTCGGCGTCGAGCAGGTCGGCGCGGACGACCACTTCTTCGAACTGGGCGGCGACTCGCTGAGCGCCGCCAGCCTGCAGGCGCGCATCCGCGAAAGCCTGCACCCCGAATTCGAGCTGGCCGCGTTGTTCGACACGCCGCGGCTCGCGGACCTTGCCGCGCGCATCGCGCGCGAGCGCGGCGCGGCGCAGGACGCCGAAGCCGATGCGCTCGCCGAGATCGACGCGTTGTTGAATGCAGAGGAGAGCGCCACCCATGCAGTCCCCCGATAAACACGCGCTCGCGCGCCGAATCGCCGCCCTCGCGCCCGACGCGCGCGCACGCCTGCTCGACGCGCTCGCGCAGAAGGGTATCGCGTTCTCGATGCTGCCGATCGTGCCGGCCGCGACGCGCCATGCGGCTGCGCCGCTGTCGTTCCAGCAGCAGCGGATGTGGTTCCTGTCGCGCGTCGGCGGCGCCGAGGCCGCGTTGCACATCCCGGGATTGCTGCGCTTCGACGGCGCGCTCGACCGGGCGACGCTGCAGCGCAGCCTCGATGCGCTGGTCGCGCGTCACGACACGCTGCGCACCCGCTTCGCGGAAGACGACGCGGGCGTGCCCTGGCAGACGGTCGACGCGCATGCGGGCGTGCCGCTCGACGTGACCGACCTGCGCGACACGCCGGCCGACACGCGCGAGGCGCGGGCCCGCGCGCTCGCCCGCGACGACGCGAACCGGCCGTTCGATCTCGGCCGCGCGCCGCTGCTGCGCGCCCGCGCGATCGTGCTGGCCGACGATTGCCACTGGCTCGCGCTGACGATGCATCACATCGTGTCCGACGGCTGGTCGGGCGACATCCTGCTGCGCGAGCTGGGCGCGCTGTACGCCGCGTTCGCGCGCGGCGACGACCCGGCGGCGCTGCCGCCGCTGCCGCTCGGCTATGCCGACTATGCGCTGTGGCAGCGCGACCTCGCGTCCACCGGCGTGTTCGAACGGCAGCTCGCGTACTGGCGCGAGCGGCTCGGCGCGCAGGCCGCACGACTGCCGCTCGCGACCGACCGGCCGCGCGGCGCGGTGCAGAGCTTCGAGGGCGCGCGGCTGCGCTTCACGCTGCCGGCCGCGTTGTCCGCCCGCCTGCGCGCGCTTGCGCAGGCGCGCGACACGACGCTCTTCAACGTGCTGCTCGCGGTGCTGCATGCGACGCTCGCGCGGCTGAGCGGCGAGACCGACATCCGGATCGGCGTGCCGAGCGCGAACCGCGCGCGCGCCGAACTCGCGCCGCTCGTCGGCTTTTTCGTCAATACGCTCGTGATCCGCGCGACGCCCGCGCCCGATACGCCGTTCGACGCGCTGCTCGCGGAAGCCGGGCAGGCGATGCGCGACGCGCATGCGCATCAGGACGTGCCGTTCGAGCAGATCGTCGAGGCGTTGCAGCCGGACCGCAGCCTCGCCGCGAACCCGCTGTTCCAGGTGAAGTTCACGCAACAGCTGCCGCTCGTCGCGCATGCGCTGGCCGACGGCCTGACCGTGACGCCGCTCGCGCTCGACGACGACGCGACGCGCTTCGATCTCGGCCTCGACGTGACCGATCTGCCGGACGGCGTCGAAGGCGTCGTCAGCTATGCGCGCGCGCTGTTCGACCCGGCGACCGTCGCACGCTTCGCCGACGCATTCGCGGGCATCGCCGCGCAGGTCGCGGACGCGCCGGACACGCCGGTCGGGCAGCTCGCGCTGCCCGGCGCGCGCGACGGCGCGCACGGCGCCGCGCGCACTTGGCCGCACGGCGACGTGCTGGCCGCATGGCGCGCGCATGTCGCCGCGCGTCCCGATGCGCTCGCGCTGCATGCGGAAGGCGCCGGCGAAGTCAGTCGTGCGGCGCTCGACCGCGCGACCGACCGGATCGCGGCCGTGCTCGCCGCTCGCGGCGCGCGCGCCGAAACGCGGGTGGCATTGTGCGCGCCGCGCTCGGCCGCGTTCGCGATGGGCCTGATCGGCATCCTGAAGACGGGCGCCGCGTACGTGCCGCTCGACCCGACGCTGCCGGCCGCACGGCTTGCCGAGATGGTGGCGGACAGCGGCGCCGTCGCCGTGCTGGGCTTCGGCGCGGGCGCCGATGCGCTGCGCGCGGCCGGCTGCACGCCGGTGCTGCTGACCGACGATCCGGCCGCGCCGCTCGCGCAGGCCGACGCGGAGGCAGTGGCCGGCGCGCCGGCCTTCGTCGCGCCGCCGATCGAGCCGCGCCAGGCCGCCTACCTGATCTACACGTCGGGCTCGACCGGCAAGCCGAAGGGCGTCGTCGTCAGCCACGGCGCGCTCGCGGACTACGCGCTCGGCGTCGTCGAGCGGTTCGGCTGGGGCGACGACCTGCGCATGGCGATGGTGTCGACGGTCGCGGCCGATCTCGGGCACACGGTGCTGTTCGGCGCGCTTGCCAGCGGCTCCGCGCTGTACCTGCCCGACGCCGAATGCGCGTTCGATCCGGGCCGGTTCGCGGACTACGTCGCGCGCCATGCGATCGACGTGCTGAAGATCGTGCCGAGCCACCTGGCCGCGCTGCTGCAGGGCGACCGCCCCGAGCGCGCGTTGCCCGCCCGCGCGCTCGTGCTCGGCGGCGAACCGCTGCCGATGGCGCTCGCCGAGCAGGTTCGCGCGCTTCGGCCCGCGTGCCGGATCTTCAATCACTACGGGCCGACCGAGACGACGGTCGGCGTGCTCGCCGCGCAGGTCGAGCCGCGCGCGGGCGGGGCCGAGGTGCCGGTCGGTCGGCCGCTGCCGAACGCGTACGCGCAGATCCTCGACGCGCGGCTCGAACCGGTGCCGGCCGGCGTCGACGGCGAGCTGTATCTCGGCGGCCCGGGCGTCGCGCGCGGCTATCTCGGCCGCCCGGCGCTGACCGCCGAGCGCTTCGTGCCCGACCCGCGCGGAACCGGCGAGCGCCTGTACCGCAGCGGCGACCGGGTGCGCTGGACCGACGACGGGTCGATCCTGTTCGTCGGCCGCGCGGACGATCAACTGAAGATTCGCGGCTACCGGGTCGAGCCGCGCGAGGTCGCACACGTGCTGCGCAACCATCCGGACGTCGCGCAGGCCGAGGTGATCGGCGCCGCGCGCGACGACGGCGCGCAGCAACTGCTCGCGTACGTCGTGCCGCGGGCCGGCGTGTCCGCCGATCCGGCCGCGTGGCGCGCGCATCTCGCCGCGCATCTGCCCGACTACATGGTGCCCGCGCACGTGCTCGCGATCGAGCGCATGCCGCTCACGCCGAACGGCAAGCTCGACCGGCGCGCGCTGCCGCAGCCGCAGCCGGCCGCCGCACCGGCCGCGGACGACGCACCGCCCCAGGGCGAACTGGAAACGACGCTCGCGCAGCTCTGGCAGCAGGTGCTGCGCGTGCCGTCGGTCGGCCGCCACGCGAATTTCTTCGATCTCGGCGGCGACTCGATCCTGAGCCTGCAGATCATCGGCCGCGCGCGTCGCGCGGGGATCAAGCTGACGCCGCGCCAGGTGTTCGAGCATCAGACGATCGCGGCGCTCGCGCAGGTCGCGACGCCGCTAGCGGCGGCGCCCGCCGCCGGCGCGCCGCGCGCCGCCGCTCCGGCGGCGAACGCGGGCGGCGACTGGACGCCGACGCCGGCGCAGGCGCGCTTCTTCGCGCTGGATCTGCCGAATCCCGCGCACTGGAACCAGTCGGTGCTGGTGCGCACGACCGCGTCGCTCGATCCGGCCGCGCTGGACGCCGCATTCCGGGTGCTCGTCGCGCGTCACGCGGCGCTGCGCCTGAGCGCGCAGCGCGATGCGGCCGGCGCCTGGCGCATGCGCGAAGCGTTCGACGCCGCGCAGGCCGCGAGCCGCGCGTCCTGCGTCGCGCAGGTCCGCGCGCGCGATCTCGCCGACCTCGACGCGCAGTGCGATGCCGCGCAGCGCAGCCTCGATCTCGCGGCCGGCACGACGCTGCGCGCGCTGCACGCGACGCTCGACGACGGCGGCGCGTACCTGTTCGTCGCGATTCACCATCTGGCGATCGACGGGGTGTCGTGGCGCGTGCTGTTCGACGAACTCGAGCATGCGTACCGGCGCATCGTCGCGGGCGACACGGCCGCGTTGCCGGATGCCGGCGTCGCCGCGCATGCGTGGGCGGCCGACTGGCGCGCACGGCTCGCCTCCGGCGCGCTGGCCGCGTCGGCTGACGCATGGCTGCGGGCCGGCGACGGCGCCCGCGCGTGGCCGCTCGACAGCCTCGCGGGCACGGCCGGGCCGGGCGCCGCCCGCACGGGCCGCGCGCATCGCGCGCTCGACGCGTCGTTGACGCGCGCATTGCTCGCGCTGCCGGGCAGCGCGCGCCGGCTGCACGTCGACGATCTGCTGCTGACCGCGTTCGCACAGGCGCTCGCGCACACGGCCGGCGTCGCGGACGCCGACGTGTGGGTCGAGGTCGAGGGCCACGGCCGCGACGAGCTGCCCGGCGCGCCGGATTGCGCGCGCAGCGTCGGCTGGTTCACGAGCCTCTATCCTGTCGCGTTGCGCGCGTCGGCCGACCCGGCCGCGGCGCTCACGCACAATCGCCAGCAACTGCGCGCGACGCCGGACGACGGCGTGAGCTTCGGCCTGCTGCGCGAACTCGGCGACGACGCGACGCGCGCACGGCTGCGCGCGCTGCCGCTGCCGAACCTGCGCTTCAACTATCTCGGCCGCGTCGACGCGGGGCTCGACGGCGACGACGACGGGCTGTTCGCGCTGGCCGATGCGCCGCACGGCGCGGAACGCGATCCGGGCGCCGCGCCGTCGGCCGCGCTCGCGCTCGATGCGCGCGTGCAGCGCGACCGGCTGCGGGTCGACCTGACCTTCGACACGGCGCGCTGCGACGCGCAACGGGTCGACGCGCTCGCGGACGCGTTCGCCAACGCGCTCGCCGCGCTGGTCGAGCGGGCCGGACGCGACGATTTCGCGACACTCGCGCCGGCCGATTTCCCGGTCGCGGCGCTCGATGCCGCGGGCCTCGCGGCACTGGGCCTGCCGCCCGCGCGCGTCGAGGATATCTATCCGCTGTCGCCGATGCAGCGCGGCATCCTGTTCGAAGTGCAATACGCGCCCGACGACGCCCGCTACCTGAACCAGTTCGAGCTGACGCTCGACGCGCCCGACCTCGCGCGCTTCGAGGCCGCGTGGGATGCGACGGTGGCGCGCCATCCGGTGCTGCGCACCGCGCTCGCGAAACTGGCGGACGACGGCGCCGCGCCGATGCAGTGGGTCGACCGCACGGCGCGGATGCCGCTCGCACGCGTCGACCTGCGCGCCGCCGCCGATCCGGCGCGCGCGCTCGACGAATACGCGGCGAGCCAGCGCGAGACGCCGTTCGACCTCGAACAGGCGCCGCTGATGCGCGCGGCGCTCGTGCAGTTGCCGGGCGAGCGCTACCGCTTCCTGTGGACGCGCCATCACCTGCTGCTCGACGGCTGGAGCAGCGCACGCGTGCTGGCCGAAGTCGTCGGCCGCTATCGGGCGCCCGACACACCCGACTGGGCGGGCGCGCCGCCGCGCTATCGCGACTATCTCGGCTGGCTGGCCGCGGACCCGGAACGCAGCGGCGACGGTGCGTCGCTCGGCGCCGCGAGCGCCGCGTTCTGGGCGCCGCGCATCGGTGCGCCCGATGAGCCGACGCTGCTCGCGGGCGCGCTGGCCGCGCCCGCCGTGGCGCCCGCCGTGCGGCACGCGCAGGCGGACGTCGCGTGGAGCAGCGACGAAACGGCCGCGCTGGCCGCATTCGCCCGCACCCGGCGGCTGACGCTGAACACGCTGCTGCAGGGCGCGTGGCTCGTGCTGCTCGCGCGCTACACGGGCCAGTCGACCGTTGCATTCGGTGCGACCGTCGCGGGCCGCCCCGATGCGGTCGCGGGGGCGCAGGAGATGGTCGGCCTGTTCATCAACACGCTGCCGATCGTGCGCGACGTGTCGCCCGGGCAGGCGCGCGACGCATGGCTGCACGCGCTGCAGGACGAAAACCTCGCGCTGCGCGAGCACGAGCACGTGCCGCTCGCGGCGATCCAGCGGCTGCGGGCGGGCGCCGGCGCGGCGTTCGACACGCTCGTCGTGTTCGAGAACTATCCGCTCGACGCGTCGCTGCTCGCGCACGGCGACGACCCGCGCGCGCTGCGCTACACGGACCTCGCGACCGCCGAGACGACCGGCTATCCGCTGAGCGTCGTCGCGACGGTGGAGTCCGCGCTGCGCGTGCGCTTCAACTACGACGCGACGCGTTTCGCGCCGGACGCGATCGACCGGCTCGGCGCGCATCTGCGCGAAGCGCTGCGGGCGCTGGCCGCACCGTCGACCGCGACGCTCGGCGACATCGCGCTGCTCGACGCGCCGCAGCGCACGCAGATCGCCGCGTTCAGCCGCGGCCCGCGCCTGCCGGATACCGCGCGGCCGGTGCCGGAGCGCATCGCGGCGACGGCACGGCGCGTGCCCGGCGCGGTCGCGCTCGTCTGCGGCGATACGCAGCTCGATTACGCGACGCTCGAGCAGCGCAGCGACCGGCTCGCCCGGCGGCTGCGCGCGCTCGGCGTCGGCGTCGAGGATCGCGTCGCGATCGCGATGCAGCGCGGCGTCGACATGCCGGTCGCGATGCTCGCGGTGTGGAAGGTCGGCGCGGCCTATGTGCCGCTCGACCCCGAATATCCGCTCGATCGCATCGCCTACGTGCTCGAGGATGCGGGCGTGCGCGCCGCGATCGCGGACGACGCGGGCCGCGCGCGCCTGCCGGCCGGGCCGGGCGTGCCGATCGTCGCGCCGGAGCAGGATGGCCGGGACGACGGCGGCGACGCCGCGCCGTTCGCCGCGGCCCGCATCGCGCCGGGGCAGGCCGCCTATGCAATCTACACGTCGGGTTCGACGGGGCGTCCGAAAGGCGTCGTCGTCACGCACGACGCGCTCGCGAACTTCATCTGCGCGATGCAGGCGGCGCCCGGCCTGGAGGCGACCGACACGCTTGTCGCGGTCACGTCGCTGTCGTTCGACATCGCGGTGCTCGAACTGATCCTGCCGCTCGTCGTCGGCGCACGCGTGCACATCGCGCGTCACGACGAGGCGCGCGATCCGGCCTTCCTCGTGCGCGCGCTCGCCGGCGCACAGGTCATGCAGGCGACGCCCGCGACCTGGCGCATGCTCGTCGAGGCCGGCTGGCGGCCGGCGCCCGGGCTGCGGATGTTCTGCGGCGGCGAGGCGCTGCCGGCCGATCTCGCCCGCGCGCTCGCGGCGCCCGGCACGCAGCTGTGGAACCTGTACGGCCCGACCGAGGCGACCGTGTGGACGAGCGCCGCGCGGATCGACACGGTCGAGCCCGTCAACCAGTCGATCGGCGGCCCGATCGCGAACACGACGCTGTACGTGCTCGATGCCGCGCTGCAGCCGGCGCCGCTCGGCGTCGCGGGCGAGGTGTATCTCGGCGGCGCGGGCCTCGCACGCGGCTATCACGGGCGGCCGTCGCTCACGGCCGAGCGTTTCGTGCCCGATCCGTTCGCGGCCGACGGCACGCGGATGTACCGCACGGGCGACCTCGCGCGCTGGCGCCCGGACGGCGGCGTCGAATACCTGAGCCGGATCGACCATCAGGTCAAGGTGCGCGGCTTCCGGATCGAACTCGGCGAGATCGAGGCGGTGCTCGCCGCGGCCGAGGGCGTGCGCCAGGCGGTCGTGATCGCGCGCGACGGCCCCGGCGGCCCGCGCCTGCTCGCGTACGTGTGCGCGGCGCCGGACGTCGCGCCCGATGTCGCGCGGCTGCGCGACGCGCTCGCGCAGCAGTTGCCGGCGTACATGCAGCCTGCGCACATCGCGGTGCTCGACGCGCTGCCGCTCACGCCGAACGGCAAGCTCGACCGGCGCGCGCTGCCCGAGCCGCCCGCCGTGCGAGGGCCGGCCGGGCAGGCGCCGCGCAGCGCGTTCGAGGACGAGATGGCGGCGGTCTGGGAGCCGCTGCTCGGCGTCGACGCGATCGCGCCGGACGACGATTTCTTCGCGCTCGGCGGCCATTCGCTGCTGGCCACGCGGCTCGTCGCGCAGGTGTCGCGGCGTTTCGCGGTCGACGTGCCGCTGCGCGCCGTGTTCGAGGCGTCCACGCTGCGCGCGTTCAGCGCGCGCGTCGAGGCCGCGCGCGGCGACGCGGGCGTCGCGCTGGCCGGGCTCGGGCAGCTCGACGCGCTGCTCGATGCGCTCGGCGCCGACTGAGCGGGGCGGCCGGGCCGCTCAGTCGGCCCGGCAAATAGAATTAGTGTTGCGAATAAGAGTGATTATTATTTACAATTCCGGGGTTATTTTTGGGATGCCGGTCTGTTACCGGTCGGGGCAGGGGGGCGCCAGGGCGGTTTCGGCGCGCAATGGATAAACGGGGAAGCGATGCGAGCAGGGATGCAGAAGAAGACGATTGCCGTGCTGGTGGGTATGGCGGTGAACATGGTGCCGGCGTGGGCGGCGGATGCGGGCGCCGATGCGGCACCCGCCGCGCCGGCAGCGCCGGCGTCGGGTGCGGCGGCGAACGGCGTGCTGCCGACGATCGCGGTGAAGGATCGCAAGGAAACCGCGACCGGGCCGGTGCAGGGCTTCGTTGCGTACCAGGGCGCGTCGGCAACGAAGACGGATACGCCGCTGCACGAAACGCCGCAGTCGGTGTCGGTGATCGGGCGCGACCAGCTCGACGCACGCAACGTGACGAACCTGAACGACGCGCTGCACTACACGGCCGGCGTGACGACCTACTACAGCAACGACACGCGTAACGACGCGTTCAACATTCGCGGCTTCAGTTCCGACTTCTTCTATCTCGACGGCACGCGGATGCCCGCGGTGGCGGGGCGCGCCCTCGACCAGTGGCGCGTCGACCCGTACCAGCTCGAGCGCATCGAGGTGCTGAAGGGGCCGGCGTCGGTGATGTACGGGCTCGGCGAGCCGGGCGGCGTCGTCAGCATGGTGTCGAAGATGCCGACCGACTACCAGCGCGGCCAGGTCGACCTGCTGGCGGGCAGCTACAACCACTACGGGGTCGGCGTCGACACGTCGGGCCCGGTCGATGCGGACGGCCGCGTGCTGTACCGCTTCATCGCGCAGGAAACCTATTCGCAAAACCAGGTCGATTCGGTGCACGGCACGCGCACGCTGGTGGCGCCGTCGGTGACGATCCGGCCGAACGCCGACAC
Source organism: Burkholderia paludis (assembly GCF_000732615.1). Lineage (GTDB taxonomy): Bacteria > Pseudomonadota > Gammaproteobacteria > Burkholderiales > Burkholderiaceae > Burkholderia > Burkholderia paludis. The sequence continues at coordinate 39,049 of NZ_JPGL01000033.1, read as the reverse complement.
GTCGCTCACGCTGATGGCGAGCTATCTGCGCGACGACACGATGGACTCGAACAATTTCCTGCCGTACTACGGCACGGTCGCGCCGACGAAGTTCGGCCAGCGGATCCCGACGAGCCTCGCGACCAGCAACCCGAACTACGAGAACTACGACAAGACGCAGTACTCGTTCGCGTACCTCTTCGAGCATCATCTCGGCACCGACTGGACGTTCAAGCAGAACTTCCGCTACTCGCACCTGGACCTCAACAACCAGGCGCTGTTCGGCTATTCGCTGAGCGCGGACCAGCAGACGATCCAGCGCGCGGCGATGAACCTGCAGTCGAGCTTCAACGTCGTCGACATCGACAACCAGTTGCTCGGCAAGGTCCGGACGGGCCCGGTCGAACACTCGCTGCTGTTCGGGTTCAACTACACGAACCAGAACTTCATGGACAACGAGGGGTACACGTACCGCGGCTACGCGCTGAACCTGTACAACCCGACCACCCTCAACGATCCGGTCATCGCGCCGTCGTTCAACGACACGCAGATGCGCCAGGTGCAGCGCCAGTTCGGCCTGTACGTGCAGGACCAGATGAAGTACAAGCGCTGGGTGCTGGTGCTGAGCGGGCGTGAGGACTGGGTGTCGTCGCGCACCGACGACAATCTCGGCGGCACGAGCACGTCGCAGCGCAACAGCGCGTTCAGCGGCCGCGCCGGGTTGATGTACCTGTTCGATTCGGGCTTCGCGCCGTACGTCAGCTATTCGACGTCGTTCCAGCCGGTGATCGGCAACGACGCGTACGGCAACCCGTACACGCCGCTGCGCTCGAAGCAGGTCGAGGTCGGCGTCAAGTACCAGCCGACCTTCATGAACGCGACGCTGACCGCCGCGCTGTTCGACCTGCGCCAGAACAACGCGCTGACGGCCTCGCCCGATCCGGCTTCCACCGGCAACGTCCAGACCGGCCAGATCCGCAGCCGCGGCCTCGAGCTCGAGGCGACCGCGGAGCTGACCGACAACCTGAAGCTGCTTGCCGCGTACACGCTGCAGGACGTGAAGATCACGCAAGGCAGCTCGGCGGACCCGACGGTCGGCAAGACGCCGACCGCGACGCCGCGCAACGTCGCGTCGCTGTGGCTCGACTACACGCTGTCGGGCGGCCCGCTGCGCGGCATGGGCTTCGGCGCCGGCGTGCAGTACATGGGTTCGAGCTATGCGACGAGCGACAACTCGCTGAGCGTCGGTTCGTTCACGGTTGCCGATGCGGCGGTTCACTACGACATTCCGCACTGGCGCTTCGTGCTGTCGGCGAACAACCTGTTCGACCGCACCTATGTCGCCCGCTGCGGCAATACCACGCGCTGCCAGTACGGTCAGCGTCGCAACGTGCTGCTGACTGCGCGCTATTCGTGGTAAACAGCATGATTTTGTGCTCGCAAGCCGTCGCCAGGGAGCCGTCATGCGCATGAACGATGTCCAGGTCGCGCCCGTCCTGCGCGCCGAAGGTCTCCACGTGAGGCTCGGCGCGCGGGTCGTGCTCGACAATCTGTCGGTCGGCTTCGAAGCCGGCCGCATTACCGCGCTCTGCGGGCCGAACGGCTGCGGCAAGAGCACGCTGCTGCGCTCGCTCGGCGGCCTGATCAAGCCATCCGCCGGGCGCGTGTGGCTGGACGGCCGGCCGCTCGGCGAGTTCGCGCCGCGCGAGCGCGCGCAGCGGCTCGCGATGCTCGCGCAGAATCCGCTCGTGCCGGAAGGCATGCTCGTCGAGGAACTCGTCGCGACCGGGCGTTATTGCTACACCGGGATCGCCGCCCGGCCGGGCGCCGACGATCGCGACGCCGTCGAGCGCGCGATCGAGCGCACCCATCTTCACGCGCTGCGCAAGCGCGATCTCGCCGAACTGTCCGGCGGCGAGCGGCAGCGCGCGTTCATCGCGATGGCGCTCGCGCAGGGCGGCCGCGTGCTGCTGCTCGACGAGCCCACCACCTTCCTCGACATTCACCACCAGGTCGACGTGCTGAAGCTGATCCGCGATCTCGCGCGCGAGATGGGGCTGACCGTCGTATGGGTGCTGCACGACCTGAACCAGGCCGCCGCATTCAGCGACGAGATCATGCTGATGCGCGACGGCGCGATCCGTGCGCGCGGCGAGCCCGACGCGATCATGCAGCCGGACGTGCTCGAACCCGTGTTCGAGACGCCGATGCGGCGCTTCACGGTCGACGGCGAACCGGTCTGCCTGCCGAGGCTCGGTACATGAGCGGCGCGGCACCGATTTCCGCCGCCGCGCGCGTGCGCGACGGCGCGGGCTTTGCCGCCCTGGTCGCGGCCAGCGTCGTCGCGCTCGTCGCGATGCTCGCGTGGAATGCGCTGTTCGCATACGGCGCGCCGGTCGAACGACTCGCGGCGCTCGCCGATCCGCACGGCGCGGCGTGGCGGCTGTTCGTCGACGCGCAGTTGCCGCGCGTGCTCGCCGGCGCGCTCGCCGGCGCCGCGTTCGGCATCGCGGGCGCGATGCTGCAGGCCGTCACGCACAATCCGCTCGCATCGAGCGACCTGCTCGGCGTGACGACGGGGGCGCAACTCGGCCTCGTCGCGACCTTCATCTGGCCCGCGCTGCCGGTGTCGCCCGCGATATTCGCGGGCGGGCTCGCGGCCGCCGCGCTGACGTTCGGCGTCGCGGGCGGCTGGCGCGCGTCGCCGCTGCGGATGACGCTGGCCGGCGCGGCCGTCGCGCTCGCGCTCAATGCATTGCTGACCCTCGTGCTGACGCTCAGCGACGATTCGGCGGTGAGCGTCGTGCTGTGGAGCACGGGCTCGCTGCAGCAGATCGGCGCGGACGGCGTCGCGATCGCGTGCGTGCTGGCGCTGCCGGCCTTCGCGCTCGTGCTGCTGCTCGCGCGCGGGCTCGACCTGATCCGCCTCGGCGACGATCAGGCCAGCCTGCTCGGGCTGCGGCCGCAGGCGCTGCGCGCGCTGTGCGTATTGCTCGCGACCTGGCTGACGGCGGTCGCGATCGGCCGTGCGGGCCCGGTCGGCTTCGTCGGGCTGATCGCGCCGAACCTGCTGCGCAGCGCGGGCGTGCACCGGCCGTCGCGGCTCGTGCCGCTGTCGGCCCTGTGGGGCGCGGTGCTGCTGCTCGTCGCCGACGCGGTCGTGATCGCGGCCGGCGACGACGGACTGATGCCGCTCGGCGTGACGACCGCGCTGATCGGCACGCCGGTGCTGCTGATGATCCTGCGCCGCACCGCGGCGCCGACGCCGGCGCGCCTGATGATGGGCGCGGTCGAGCGCACGGCCCGCACGCGCGCCGCGCCGCGCGGCTTCTTCATCGCCGGGGCGCTGGCGCTCGTCGTCGTCGCGCTGCTGACGGCTTCGCACGGCGCGAGCGGCGTGCCGTTCGGCGTGCTGGTGCGCGACTTCATCGCGGGCCGGCCGGAGGCGCTCGAGATCGTCGGGCTGCGCGTGCCGCGCACGCTGATCGCGATGCTGGGCGGTGCGTTGCTCGGCGCGAGCGGCATGCTGCTGCAGGGCATGACGCGCAATCCGCTCGCCGGCCCCGAAATGTTCGGCGGCACGGCCGCCGCGAGCCTCGTGATGCTGATCGTGATGCTGGTCGCCCCGGGTGCGACGGCGTCGGTCGCGTGGTGGGACGTCCCGCTCGCGTGGGCCGGTTGTGCGGCCGCGCTCGGGTTCGTCGTCGCGCTGAACTGGCGTACCGGGCTCGAGCCGATGCGGGTGACGCTGACCGGGCTCGCCTGCGCGGCGCTGCTCGCGGCGGTGCTGAACGTCGTGCTGCTGCAGTTTCACGTGCACATCACGCAGGCGCTGAGCTGGCTCGTCGGCAGCACCTATGCGCAAGGCTGGGGCGCGCTCGCCGCGATGCTGCCGTGGGCGCTCGCGAGCCTGCCGTTCGCGTGGCGCGCGGGCCGCTGGCTCGAGCTGCTGTCGCTCGGCGACGCGTCGGCATCGGCGCTCGGCCTCGACGTGCCGCGCGCGCGGCTCGCGCTGCTCGCGGTCGCGAGCCTGATGACGGCGACGGCCGTGGCCGGCACCGGGCCGGTCGCGTTCGCCGGGCTCATCGCGCCGCACGCCGCGCGCCTCGCGGGCCTGCGCGGGCAGCGGGCGCAGATTGGCGCCGCGATGCTGATCGGCGCGCTGCTGCTCGGCGTCGCAGATTGCGTGGGCCGCGTCGCGTTCGCGCCGCGCGACCTGCCGCTCGGCATCCTGACGGCCGCGCTCGGCGCGCCGTATTTCCTGTGGCTGCTCGCACGCAGCTATCTGAGGCGGGCGCGATGATGACGGCCACCGCTCCGGATTTCGGCGCGCTGCTCGCGCGCCCCGCGCTCGCGGATCTGCGCGACTATTGCACGTTCGAGGACGACGGCCGTCGCACGGTGCCGGGCGCGATCCTGCGCGACCCCGACGCGCTGGCGGCCGAACTCGCCCGCGCGGCCGAACGCGATCGCGAGGCGGGCGAGCGGTCCGCGTGCGCGGCGAGCGCGACGACTCCCGCGCGCCGTGCGGCGCTGATGCGCGCGTATGCGTCGGAATGGTCGATCTACTTCGCAGGCACGATGCTGTATCTCGTCGCGGTGCCGGCGCTCGTCGCCGACGCCGTTCCCGACCTGTCGCTCGACGCGCTCGCGTTCGCGCCGGACGGCTATCCGAAGCGCGCGCGCATCTCCCGCACGCTGCGGCCGACGCACGGCAGCCGCGCGGCGCGTTACGGCGCGCTGCTCGGGGAAACGTTTCCGGCCGCCGTCGACGCGCTGCATCGCGCGAGCGGGTTGAGCCGCGAGATTCTGTGGGTGAATTTCGCGTCGCGGATCGATTCGGTGTTCCTGTCGCTTGCCGAGCACGTGCCGGCGTTCGCCGAGGCGGCGCTGGCCGAGCGCGATGCGCTGCTCGATGGCGCGCACCTGTTCGATGCGCATACGGCGAATCCGTACCGCGATGCGTTCCGGATGCAGCACGACGTGCATCCGCTCGCGCCCGAGCCGTTTCGCGTGCGGCGCAACTGCTGCCTGCGCTACGCGTTCGACGACCACTACAAGTACTGCACGACCTGCCCGTTGCTGAAGAAGCTGCCGATTGCCGAGCGCGACGCGCATTTTGCGCGGCTCGCCGAGTACGTGGATCATCACGACCACGACCACGACCACGACCACGACCACGACCACGACCACGACCACGGGCACGGGCACGGGCATGACCATGACCATGACCATGACCATGCCGACGCGGGGAGGGCGCATGGTGAATGAACATCGCCGTCGCGTGATCGCGGCCGCGCTCGCGCTGCCGCTCGTCGGCTGCTCCGGCAGCGGACGCGTCGTTGCGACGCCGCTCGGCGTGCGCTCGCCCGATCTGCCCGCGCGGGCGCGGCGGATCGTGTCGCTCGAATTCGTGTTCACCGAAGCGCTGCTGAGCGTCGACGTGCCGCTCGTCGGCGCGGCCGACCCCGACGTCTACCGTAGCTGGGTCGGCATCGACGCGAACAAGCTGCAAGGCGTCGTCTCGGTCGGCACGCGCCAGCAGCCCGACCTCGAGGCGATCGCCGCGCTGCGTCCCGACCTGATCGTCGGCTACGCGCAGCGTCACGCGCGGATCGCCGATCGGCTGGCCGCGATTGCGCCGACGGTGATCTACGATCTCGAACCGGCCCCCGGTGAAGAGGACGCGTATGTCCGCCTGACGCGCGTGTTCGACGATCTCGTCACGCGGGTCGGCGCGGACGCGGCTGCCCGCCCCGTGCGCGACCGTCTCGATGCGGCGATCGCGGCCGCGCGTGCGCATGTGCATGCGGCGGGGCTCGACGGCCAGCCGACCGCGCTCGTCAATCCGCTGTCGGGCGGAGCCGGCTTCTGGGGCTTCGATCGCCGCAGCTCGGTCGGCGCGCTGCTCGACCACGTCGGCCTGCGTAATGCATGGTCGGGCACGTCGGAGCGGCGGATGGGCGTGCGGCTCGGATTCGACGCGCTCGTCGCGCATCCGGACTGGATGCTGCTCGTGCTCGACGGCGCCGACGCGCCGTTGTACCGCGAGCCGCTGTGGCGCGCGTTGCCGTCGGTGGAGGCCGGACGCGTCGCGTTCATGCCGCGCCGCACGTGGACGTTCGGCGGCCCCGTCGCGATGACCGCGTTCGTCGAGCGCGTCGACGCGGCGCTGAACGGCATCGCGCGCCGCCCGGCGGGCTGACGGGGCAGGCAGCGCACGCGCCGCGCGCGTGCGTCGTCTGCCGTTCGTCGCTCGTCTACCGAATCGATTGATCGAATCGATTCACCGCGCCGCGTCGCGTCACGCGACCGGCGCGCGGCTGTCGTCGACACCGCGTTTTTTCTTCAGACCCCGCCATTCCCGCGCGGTCCCGCGAACCCGCGCCGCGCGAAGCGGGCCGGCCTCCTGCCGGTTCGCGCGCGATTTTTCTGAATAATTTCCGTCGTCATTCGTCATCTGAGGAAGACGCCCATGTCGCTTTCGCGCGGCATGTCACAGATGCTTTTCACGACGCCATCATGAATCAGCCATCCGCCCAGGAATCCGCGGCCGCCGCCGCTCCCGATCGTCACGCGATCTCGCTGCGCTATGCGTCGCTGCCCGAAGACAAGCGGGCGCTGCTGCGCGCCCGCGTCGGCGAATTGCGGATCGATCCCGCGCAGCTTCCGATCGTGCCGATCGCCTCGTCGACGGCGCACGCGCCGCTCTCCGACAGCCAGACCCAGCTGTGGTTCCTGTCGCGGCTCGAACCCGACAGCGCGGCGTATCACATGAGCGGCGGCGTCCGCCTCGACGGTCCGCTCGACGTCGCGCGGGCGGCGGCGGCCGTGGCGGCGCTCGTCGAGCGCCACGAGACGCTGCGCACGCGCATCGTCGAGCATGACGGCGAAGCCGCGCAGGTCGTCGATGCGTTCGATCGCGCCACTGCGGCGGCTTATTGCGAGTACCACGACTTGCGGGGCGCGGACGGTATCGCGCCGGCCGATCGCGTCGCCGCGTTCGCGCAAACGTTCGCCGCCCGGCCGTTCGACTTCGAGCAAGGCCCGTTGTGGCGAATTGCACTCGTCGCGCTCGGCGAGCACGCGCATCTGCTGCTGCTGACGATGCACCACGTGATCTCCGACGGCTGGTCGATGAGCGTGCTCGTGCGCGATTTCGCACTGGCCTATGCGGACGGCGCCGCGGCGCATGCGCCGCTGCCCGTGCAGTTTCGCGACTGCGTCGTGTGGCAGCGCGAATGGCGCGACGCCGCGCGCGAAACGGCGGATCTCGACTACTGGCGCGAGCGGCTCGGCGAGCCGCTCGATCCGCTCGCGTTGCCGTACGACCGCACGCGCGACGGCGTGCGCGACACGCGCGGCGCGCGCGTCGTGCGCGCATTCGACGCCGCACGCACGCAGGCGCTGCGCACGTTCGTGCGCGAGCGCCGGGCGACCGTGTCGGCGGTGCTGCTCGCGATCTATGCGATCCTGCTCGCGCGTCACAGCGGCCAGCGCACGCTGCGCATCGGCATGCCGCTCGCGAATCGCGAGCGCGCGGAGACGGCCGACCTGATCGGCTGCTTCGTCAACACGATCGTCGTCGATGCGACGTTCGACGGCGCGACGACCTTCGATGCGTTGCTCGCGCAGATCCAGCAGCGCATCGCCGGCGCGCTCGCGCATCAGTCGGTGCCGTTCGCGCGCGTCGTCGAGGCGCTCCGGCCGGCCCCCGTGCCCGGCACGACGCCGGTGTTCCAGGCGATGTTCAACCTGCTCGAGGTCGCGGGCGACGGGCTGCCGTCGCTGCCGGGGCTGCGCGCGTCGGAGTGGCGCGCCGACGCGCCCGTCGCGCGTTTCGACATCACGCTCGACATCCGCGACGACGCGCGCGGTATCGAGTGCGCGTTCATCTATGCGACCGACGTGTTCGACGACGCGACGGTCGCGCGCATCGCGGACGACTACGCGAGCCTCGTCGACCAGATCGTCGGCGCGGCGGGCGGAATCGCGCTCGGCAGATTGCAGGTCGGTGCGGCGGCCCCGTCGCGGGCGCCGCTGTACTGGCCGTTCGTGTCGCTCGCCGAACGGATGTTCTCGATGGCCGGCGAACGGCCCGATGCGCGCGCGGTGCATGCGGCCGATGCGCAGCTCGACTATCGGCAGCTCGCCGGCGCGGTGCGCGCACTTGCCGCGCGGCTCGTGCGCGCGGGCGTCGGTGCGGAGGAGCGCGTCGGCGTTTGCGTGCAGCGCACGGCGGTGCTGCCCGTCGCGCTGTACGGCGTGCTCGCGAGCGGCGGCGCCTATGTGCCGCTCGATCCCGAGTATCCGCCGGAACGGCTGCGCTACATCGTCGAGGATGCGGGCATTCGCCGTGTCGTCGTCGATGCGCCATCGCACGCGCGCCTCGCGGCGCTGCTCGCGGGGCTCGACTGCATCGTCGTGTCGGACGACGACGTGCGCGCCGCCACGGCGCCCGCGACGCTCGCGCTGCCCGATCCGCAGCCGGACCAGCTCGCCTACGTGATCTATACGTCGGGCTCGACCGGCCGGCCGAAGGGGGTCGGCGTCACGCATCGCAACGTCGTGCGCCTGCTCGACGCGACCCATGCGGACTTCGGCTTCGGCCCGGACGACGCATGGAGCGTGTTCCATTCCTATGCGTTCGATTTCTCGGTCTGGGAACTGTTCGGCGCGCTGTCGTACGGCGGCGTCGCCGTGATCGTGCCGGTCTGGGTCGCGCGTTCGCCGCGCGATTTCCATGCGCTGCTGCGCGACGCGCGCGTCACCGTGCTGAACCAGACGCCGTCCGCGTTCCTGCCGCTCACGCAGGCCGAACTCGAACTCGACGCGCCGCTGCCCGACCTGCGCTGCGTGATCTTCGGCGGCGAAAAGCTCGAGCCGTCGTCGCTCGCGCGCTGGCTCGCCTGGCGCGGCCCGCGCGCGCCGCGCATCGTCAACATGTACGGGATCACCGAGACGACCGTGCACGTGACCGCGCGCGACATCGCGCTGGCCGACGCGACCCGTGCGCACGCGCCGAGCTTCATCGGCGAGCCGATCGCCGACCTGAGCCTGCAGGTGCTCGACGCCGACCTGAACCCCGCGCCGTTCGGCGTGTACGGCGAACTGTGCGTGGGCGGAGCCGGCCTCGCGCGCGGCTACCTCGGCCGCGCGGCGCTCACGGCCGAGCGCTTCGTGCCCGATCCGTTCGGCCCGCCCGGTGCGCGCCTGTATCGCTCGGGCGACGTCGCGCGGCGCCATGCCGACGGCGAACTCGAATACGTCGGCCGCAACGACGCGCAGGTGAAAATTCGCGGCTTCCGGATCGAGCCGGGCGAAATCCAGGCCGTGCTCGCGACGCATCCGGACATCCGCTCGGTCGTCGTGGTGCCGCGCGCCGATCCGCAGGGCGGCAAGCGGCTCGTCGCGTACTGGGTCGGCGCGGCGCTCGACACGGGCGCGCTGCGTGCGTTCGCGGCCGAGCGGCTGCCCGCGCACATGGTGCCGGCCGCGTTCATGCAGGTCGATGCGCTGCCGCTCACGCTCAACGGCAAGCTCGACGTGCGCGCGCTGCCCGAGCCGGTCGCATCGGCCGGCGCGCGCGAACATGTCGCGCCGTCGACGCCCGCGGAAATCGCGCTCGCCGAGATCTGGCGCGACGTGCTCGGCAGCGCCGCGCCGGGGGCCGCCGACGATTTCTTCGCACTGGGCGGTCATTCGCTGAGCGCGGTCAAGGTCGTTGCGCGCGTGCGCGAACGGCTCGGCGTCGCGCTGCCGTTGCAACAGGTATTCAACCTGCCCGTGCTGCGCGACTGCGCGGCGGAAATCGCGCGGCTGAAGCACGGCGACGCGGCGGCCCGCCCGGACGGCGCGGTGCGCTCGATGCACACGCCCGCGCCGATCGCGCGGCGTCCCGATACCGACGACGCGCCGCTGTCGCTCGCGCAGGAACGGATGTGGGTGCTGTGGCAACTCGAGCCCGACAGCCCCGCCTATCACGTGCCGGGCGCGGTGCGCCTGAAGGGCGCGCTCGACGCGGGCGCATTGCGCGCGGCGTTCGATCGCATCGTCGCGCGTCACGACGCGCTGCGCGCGACGTTCGTCGCGGTCGACGGCCGGCCGGTGCAGCGCATCGGCGCCGACGTCCGCTATGCGTGGCGCGCCGGGGCGGTGGCGCCCGACGCGCTCGCCGACACGCTGCGCGCCTGCGTGCGCGAGCCGTTCGATCTGGAGCACGGGCCGCTGCTGCGTGTGGCGCTGCTGTCGACCGGCCCCGACGAGCACGTGCTCGCGGTCGTCATGCATCACATCGTGTCCGACGGCTGGTCGATGAACCTGCTGATCGACGAGCTGTGCACGTGCTACGAGGCGTCGCGGCGCGGCGTCGAGCCGGTGCTGCCGCCGTTGCCGATCCAGTGCGCGGATCACGCGTACTGGGAACGCTCGAGCGGCGTGCGCGAGACCGATCTCGCGTGGTGGCTCGAACGTCTCGCGGGCGACGAACAGCCCGTGCTCGCGCTGCCGCTCGCACGGCCGCGTCCCGCGCAGCGCACCGGCGCGGGCGCACGCAGCATTCGCCGGCTCGACGGCGCCGACGCGCGCGTGTTGCGCGATGCCGCGCAACGTCACGGCACGACGCTGTTCATGCTGCTGCTGGCGTGCTACGAAGCGCTGCTGCATCGCTACAGCGGGCAGTCCGATCTGCGGATCGGCATTCCGGTCGCGAACCGCGAGCGGCTCGAGACCGAGTCGCTGATCGGCTTCTTCATCAATACGCTGGTGATTCGCGCGGACGTCGCGGCCGACCAGCCGTTCGACGCGCTGCTCGCGCAGACGCGCGCCGCCGTGCTCGACGCGCAGGCGCACGCGTCGGTGCCGTTCGCGCAGCTCGTCGACGCGCTGCAGCCGCAGCGCGATCTCGGGCTCACGCCGCTGTTCCAGGCGATGTTCAACCTGCAGGTCGTGCCGCCGGGCCAGTTCGCGACGCTGTCGGGCATCACCGTCGATGCGCTCGACCTGCCGGTGCTCGGCGGCGAGACCGCCCAGTTCGACCTGATGCTCGACGTGACCGACCAGGGCGATGCGCTGCGGCTGTCGTTCGGTTATGCGACCGACGTGCTCGATGCGGCGACGATCGATGCGTTCGCCGATCACTTCGTCGCGTGTGCGCGATTCGTCGCGAACGCGCCCGCGTGCGCGCTCGGCGCGCTTCCGCTCGCCGTGCCGGCCGGCGCGGCCGCCGCGCGTCCGTACCGGTCGGTGCCCGCGCGCGTGCTCGAACAGGCGCAAGCGCAGCCGGGCGCGATTGCGCTGCGTTCGCCGGCCACGCCGGCCGAGGCTGAATTCGACCGCGCGACGCTCGATGCGCGCGCCGCGCGCATCGGCGCCGCGTTGCGGGCGGCCGGCGCCGGCGTCGATACGTGCGTCGGCTTGTGCGTCGCGCGTTCGCCGTCGATGGTCGCCGCGCTGTTCGGCATCTGGCGCGCGGGCGCCGCGTTCGTGCCGCTCGATCCCGGATATCCGGTCGAACGGCTCGCGCAGATCGTCGAGGATGCGGGCATCGCGCACGTCGTGGTCGACCGCGCGAGCGCCGCGCAACTGCGCGACGTGCTCGCGGGGCTCACGCTGCACGTGGTCGAGGATCTCGCCGACGCCACGCTGCCGGCCGCGCCGCCGCACGATCCGCACCCGCTGCAGCTCGCCTACGTGATGTACACGTCGGGCTCGACCGGCAAGCCCAAGGGCGTCGCGATGACGCATGCGGCGCTGTCGGTGCATGTCGACGACATGCTCGTGCGCTTCGGCATCGACGCGGCCGACCGCGTGCTGCAGTTCTCGACGATCAATTTCGACGCGTCGCTCGAACAGCTGCTGCCCGCGCTGACGGTCGGCGCGCGCGTCGTGCTGCGCGGCCCCGACCTGTGGAGCTGGCCGGAATTCAACGCGGTGCTGCGCGACGAGGCCGTCACGGTCGCGGATCTGCCGACCGCGTTCTGGCAGCAATGGCTGCGCGACCTGCCGGCCGACCCGGCCGCGATGCGGCTCGTCACGGTCGGCGGCGAGGCGCTGAACGGCGAGGCGCTGGCGCGCTGGTTCGCAAGCCCGATGGGGCGCGTGCGTTTCGAGAACACCTATGGCCCGACCGAAGCCGCGATCTCGGCGCTGAGCCGCCACACTGGCGCGGCCGATGCGGATGCGCCGGTCGTGACGATCGGCACGCCGTATCCGGGGCGCGCGGCCTATGTGCTCGACGCGGCCGGGAATGCGATGCCGGACGGCGCGGCGGGCGAGCTGTGCCTCGGCGGCGAGGCGCTCGCGCGCGGCTATCTCGGCCGCCCGGCGGCGACCGCCGAACGCTTCAGGCCCGATCCGTTCGGCGCGCCGGGTGCGCGGCTGTACCGGACCGGCGACCTGTGCCGCGTGCGCGCGGGCGATCCGGCGCGTGCGGTCGATTATCTCGGCCGCGACGACCGCCAGGTGAAACTGCGCGGTTACCGGATCGAGCTGCCCGAAGTCGAAGGCGCGCTGCGTGCGCTGCCGGGCGTGCGCGAGGCGGTCGCGATCGTCGGCGGGACCGGCGACGACCGCAAGCTGTTTGCGTACGCGGTGGCGGACGCGGCCGGCGACGCGCTGCATGCGGCGCTCGCCCTGCGCTTGCCCGCGTACATGATGCCGGCCGCCGTCGTCGTGCTCGACGCGTTGCCGCTCACGCCGAACGGCAAGGTCGACAAACGCGCGCTGCCGCAGCCGCGGATCGAGCCGGTCGCGACGACGCATGAACCCGCCGCCGCGCGCGATGCGCGCGAAGCGCGGCTGCTGGCGATCTGGCGCGACGTGCTCGGCCGCGCGGACATCGGCGTCGACGACAACTTTTTCGCGCTGGGCGGCGATTCGATCCAGGCGATCCAGGCGATCAGCCGCGCCCGCGCCGACGGCCTGATGCTGACGGTGCGCGAGCTGTTCGAGCACCAGACGATCGCCGCGCTCGCGCAGCGCGTGCCGGAGCAGGCCGTGGCGCGCGCGTATCGCGAGATCGCGGGCCCGCTGCCGCTCGCGCCGATCCAGCAATGGTTCTTCGCCGAGCATCCGGACGGGCCGCGTCACTGGAACCAGTCGGTGCTGCTGGCGTCGGATACGCGCCTGCCGGCCGATCGGGTGGAAGCGGCCGTGCGCGCGGTGACGAGCCGTCACGACGCGCTGCGTTTGCGCTTCACGCGCGACGGGCAGGGTCGCTGGACGCAGCAGGTGGCGGCGCAGGAGCGTTTCGAGCTGGAACGTGTGGACCTGACGGGTGAAGGCGACTGGCGCGCGGCGCTGTCGTCGCATGGCGCGCGGGTGCAGGCGTCGCTGGATCTGGCGCACGGGCCGCTGTGGCGCGCGACGCTGTTCGACCTGCCGGAAGGCGGGTCGCGTCTGCTGCTGGTCGTGCATCACCTGGCGGTGGACGGGGTGTCGTGGCGGGTGCTGCTCGAGGAGCTGGGCCAGGCCTACGAACAGGTGTCGTCGGGCGCGCCGCTGGCGCTGCCGGAACGCAGCATGAGCTGGAGCGAGTGGAGCGACGCGCTGGCGGCGCACGCACAGAGCGACGCGGTTCGCGGCGAGCTGGATACGTGGCGCACGCAACTGTCGCCAACGTCGGGTTGGGATGATGCGCGGCGCGCGCGCGGCGGCCTGCCGCTGGCGGCGGCGCTGACGGAAGTGGACGCGACGCTGGGCGCGAGCCGGCTGATTCGCCGGAGCCTGGATGCGGCGAGCACGCGCGCGCTGCTTCAGGACGTGCCGGGTGCGTATCGCAGCCGGGTGGACGAAGTGCTGGTTGCGGCGCTGGTCGACGCGTTGTCGACGTGGAGCGGCGAGCAGGGCGTGCTGGTGGAACTGGAAGGCCATGGCCGCGAGGACGTGGTGGAAGGCGCGGACCTGACGCGCACGGTGGGCTGGTTCACGACGCGCTACCCGGTGTGGTTCGCGTCGCAGGGCGAGGGCGCACGGACGCTGGCCGGAGTGAAGGCGGCGCTGCGCGCGGTGCCGCACAAGGGGATGCACTACGGGGTGCTGGAATACCTGGCGCCCGAAGCGGAGCGTTCGGCGGTGCGCGCCATGCCGCGCGCGCAGGTGAGCTTCAACTACCTGGGCCAGTTCGGACAGGAAGGCGACCGGCGCGGCCCGATGCGGCTTGCCACCGGCGAACATGCCGGCGACGCGCTGAGTGCCGACGCCGCATGCCATTACGCACTGGAAATGAACGCACTCGTCGTCGACGGCGTGCTGTCGATCGACTGGCGCTACCTGCCGGCGCTGATCGATGCCGCGCACGCGACGGCGATCGTCGACGCGTTCGACGTGCTGCTCGCCGCGCTGATCGCGGCGCGGCCCGACGGACTCGCGCCGTTGCCCGACGAGCCTGCGCCGTCCGGTTTCGACAGCGACCTCGCCGACGACGATCTCGACGCGCTGCTCGACCAGATCGGCGACTGACGCGACGCCGCCTTCGGGCGGCGCATTCCGACACAAAACGGTAACGATTCTTATTAACGATGAGCGAAACCAACCCGACGCAAGCGGATTTCCGCCGCAAGAGCAACATCGAATCCTTGCACCGGCTGCTCGGCGTGCAGCCGGGCCTGATCACGCAATCGCTGCAGGCCGGCGCTGACGATCCGTATTACTCGCAGTACGTGTTCGAATTCGAGGGCACGGTGTCCGAACCGGCGTTCGACGCCGCGTGGCGCGACGTGATCGCGCGCCACGAGATCCTGCGCGCCGATTTCCGCTGGGAAGGGCTGGCGCAGCCCGCGATGATCGTCTACCGGCAGACGGACGCCGGCTGCGCGTGCCACGACTGGCGCGGGCTGTCCGGCGACGAGCAGCGTGCGCGGCTCGCGAGCGACTGGGAGGCGCGCCGCGCCGCGGGCTTCGACCTCGCGCACGCGGCATCGCTCGACCTGCAACTGATCCGGGTCGGCGACGCGCGCTACTGGTTCGTGTGGCGCCTGCACCATGTGCAGCTCGACGGATGGAGCCTGCCGATCGTGCTGCGCGAGGCGATGACGCGCTACGTCGCGCGCACGGCGGGCGTGGGTGAGCTGCCGGCCGCGCCGCGCCTCGATGCCTATCGCCGCTGGCTCGGCGCGCAGGAAGCGGGCGCCGCGGAAGCGCGCTGGTGCGACGCGCTCGCCGACCTGACGGTGCCGACGCCGCTGCCCGAGAGCAGCGGCGAGCCGCAGGCGGAGCGCCGCTACGCGGAACGCCGCGTGCGGCTCGACGCGGACGAGGCCGCCGCGCTCGCGGAATTCGCGCGGGCGCAGCGCGTGACGCTCGGCACCGTCGTGCAGGCCGCGTGGGCGCTGCTGCTGGCGCGCCATGCCGACCGCGAGGAGGCCGTATTCGGCGTCACGGCGGCCGGCCGGCCCGCCGAAATCGATGCGATGGACGCGATGGTCGGGGTGTTCATCAACACGGTGCCGATGCCCGTGCGGCTGAACGCGTCGCAGACACTCGGCGACTGGCTGCGCGCGCTGCAGGCGCAGGCGTTTTCGCTGCGCGCGGTCGAGCATGTGCCGCTCGCGCGCATCCAGGCCGTCGCGAACGGCGGCCGTGCGCTGTTCGACAGCATCGTCGTGGTCGAGAACTATCCGGTCGATGCGAGCGGCGCGCGGGCGGGCGACCTGCAGGTGCGCATGCTCGGCGCGGCCGATGCGGCCGAGCCCGGCATGCGCTACACTGACGGGCGCAACCCGTACCCGCTGAGCCTGATCGTCGCGCCGGGCGCGCGCTTCGACTACGTGCTCGCCTACGACACGCGCCGCTTTTCGCACGACACGATCGAGCGCGTCGGCGCGCAGCTTCGCGCGCTGCTCGCCGCGTTCGTCGCGCATCCGGCGCAACCGCTCGGCGTGTTCGGCCTGGCGGCCGCGGCGGCGGGTTCCGCACGCGCGCTGCCGGCCGCGGATCAGGCGCTGGTCGCGCGGATCGCGTCGCATGTCGCCGCATGGCCGGATCGCGACGCGTTGTCCGACGGCGTCACGACGCTCGACTGGCGCACGCTGTGGGCGCGCGCGGGCGAACTCGCGCAGCGGCTCGTTGCCGCCGGCGTGCGGCGTGAATCGCGGGTCGCGATCGCGCTGCCGCGCGGCATCGAATTCGTGCAGGCCGTGCTGGCCGTGTGGCGCGCGGGCGGCGCATACGTGCCGCTCGATGTCGGCGCGCCGGCCGAGCGGCTCGCCTGGCAGGCCACCGACAGCGGCGCGCAATGCGTGATCGCCGACGCGGCCGCCGACGCGTGGCGTCCCGCGTCGCTCGCGCGCGTCGCGCCGCACGCCGAAGGCGCGGCCGCCGACGTGGCCGACGTCGCCGGCCTCGACGCGCAGCCGCTGCCCGGCCAGCTGGCCTACCTGATCTACACGTCGGGCTCGACCGGCCGTCCGAAGGGCGTGATGGTGAGCCACGATGCGCTGTCGGCGTATCTGCAGGGCGTCGTCGCGCGGTTGCCGGACGGCATCGCGCGCGCGGCGTACCTGTCGACGCCCGCGGCCGACCTCGGTCACACGACGTTGTTCGGCGCACTGTGGGCCGGCTGGACGCTGCACGTGCCGCCCGAGGCGCTGAGCTTCGATCCCGACGCGTGCGGCGAGTATTTCGCGCGGCACCGGATCGATCTGCTGAAGATCGTGCCGTCGCACCTGAGCGGCCTGCTGCAGGCCGCGCGTCCCGAACAGGTGCTGCCGGCGCGCGGCCTCGTGCTCGGCGGCGAATCGGCGGGCGCCGCGCTGCTCGACCGGATCGAGGCGCTCGCGCCCGGCTGCGTCGTGCTGAACCATTACGGCCCGACCGAGACGACGGTCGGCGCGCTGACCTGGCGCCGCAGCGACGATCCGGCGGCCGGCTGGCCGCTCGGCGTGCCGCTCGCGCATGCGCGCGTCGCGTTGCTCGATGCGCACGGCAATCCGGCCGGCGACGGCGCGCGCGGCGAGATCTGCATCGGCGGCGCGGCCGTTGCGCGCGGCTACGAGGGCCGGCCCGCGCTGACGGCCGAACGCTTCGTGCCCGATCCGGCCGGCAACGGCGCGCGGCTCTACCGGACGGGCGACCGCGGCCGGCTCGATGCACAGGGCCGCTTCGTGTTCCTCGGCCGCCGCGACGACCAGGTGAAGATTCGCGGCTACCGCGTCGAGCCCGAGGAAGTCGGCGCATGCCTGCGCGCGCTGCCGGGCGTGCGCGACGGCGTCGTGATCGCGCGCGAGGACGAGACGGGGCGCGTGCAGCTGCATGCGTTCGCGACGGGCGCCGGGCTGCGCGGCGACACGCTGCGCGCGGCGCTCGCACAGACGCTGCCGGATGCGCTGGTGCCGGACACCTTCACGGTGCTCGACGCGCTGCCGCTCACGCCGAACGGCAAGATCGACCGTCGCGCGCTGACGCCGGCGGGCGACGCGGCCGACGGCCGCGCGCGGGTCGCGCCGCGCAACGATGCCGAGGCGACGCTGCTCGGCATCTGGCAGGCGGCGCTGGGTCGCGACGACATCGGCGTGACCGACAACTTTTTCGAGATCGGCGGCGATTCGATCCTGAGCCTGCGGATCATCGCGAAGGCGCGGCAGGCCGGGCTCGGCCTCACGCCGAAGCAGGTGTTCGACCATCCGACGATCGAGGCGGCCGCGGCCGTCGCGCGCCCGGTCGTGCCGAAGGCGCCCGGCGCGCGCAAGCCGGCCCAGGCCGGCGTGGCGCGAACGCTGCCGCTCACGCCGATCCAGCAACGGTTCTTCGCCGAGCATCCGGACGGGCCGCGTCACTGGAACCAGTCGGTGCTGCTGGCGTCGGATACGCGCCTGCCTGCCGATCGGGTGGCAGCGGCCGTGCGCGCGGTGACGAGCCGTCACGACGCGCTGCGTTTGCGCTTCACGCGCGACGGGCAGGGTCGCTGGACGCAGCAGGTGGCGGCGCAGGAGAGTTTCGAGCTGGAACGTGTGGACCTGACGGGCGAAGGCGACTGGCGCGCGGCGCTGTCGTCGCACGGCGCGCGGGTGCAGGCGTCGCTGGATCTGGCGCACGGGCCGCTGTGGCGCGCGACGCTGTTCGACCTGCCGGAAGGCGGGTCGCGTCTGCTGCTGGTCGTGCATCACCTGGCGGTGGACGGGGTGTCGTGGCGGGTGCTGCTCGAGGAGCTGGGCCAGGCCTACGAGCAGGTGTCGTCGGGCGCGCCGCTGGCGCTGCCGGAACGCAGCATGAGCTGGAGCGAGTGGAGCGACGCGCTGGCGGCGCACGCACAGAGCGACGCGGTTCGCGGCGAGCTGGATACGTGGCGCACGCAACTGTCGCCAACGTCGGGTTGGGATGATGCGCGGCGCGCGCGCGGCGGCCTGCCGCTGGCGGCGGCGCTGACGGAAGTGGACGCGACGCTGGGCGCGAGCCGGCTGATTCGCCGGAGCCTGGATGCGGCGAGCACGCGCGCGTTGCTCCAGGACGTGCCGGGTGCGTATCGCAGCCGGGTGGACGAAGTGCTGGTTGCGGCGCTGGTCGACGCGCTGTCGACGTGGAGCGGCGAGCAGGGCGTGCTGGTGGAACTGGAAGGGCACGGCCGCGAGGACGTGGTGGAAAGCGCGGACCTGACGCGCACGGTGGGCTGGTTCACGACGCGCTACCCGGTGTGGTTCGCGTCGCAGGGCGAGGGCGCACGGACGCTGGCCGGAGTGAAGGCGGCGTTGCGCGCGGTGCCGCACAAGGGGATGCACTACGGGGTGCTGGAATACCTGGCGCCTGAAGCGGAGCGGTCGGCGGTGCGCGCCTTGCCGCGTGCGCAGGTGAGCTTCAACTACCTGGGCCAGTTCGGACAGGAAGGCGACCGGCGCGGCCCGATGCGGCTGGCCACCGGCGAACATGCCGGCGACGCGGCCAGCGCGGCCGGCCGCTGCGCGCACGCGCTGTCGTTCAACGCGTGGATCGTCGACGGCGCGCTGTCGATCGAATGGCGCCACGTGCCGGGCGCGCTCGACGCGACGGCCGCCGACACACTCGCGGCGGCGTTCGATGCGCGGCTCGCGAGCCTGATCGCGCATTGCGCGGCCGCGCTGCGCGGCGCGACGGCCGCCGATTTCCCGCTCGCGGGCCTCGACGAAGCGGGCCTCGCGGCACTCGGCCTGCCGCTAGCGGAGATCGACGACATCTATCCGGCGACGCCGCTGCAGCAAGGGCTGATCTTCCACGCGCAACTGCGCCAGGGCAGCGGCACCTACGTGAACCAGCTTCGCCTCACGCTGACGGGCGCGCTCGACGCGACGCGCCTCGAGCAGGCGTGGCGCACGGCGGTCGCCCGCCATGACGTGCTGCGCACCGCCTTCGGCCATCGCGCCGACGGCGAGCTGCTGCAGATCGTCCATCGCGCGGCCGACCTGCCGTTCACGTGGCACGCGGCGCGCGATGACGGCAGCGGCGCGCGCTACGAGGATCGCATCCACGCCTGGTGTGCGCAGGATCTCGCGCAGGGCGTCGATCTCGACCGGGCGCCGCTGATGCGGATCAACGTGTTCGAGCGGCCCGACGGTGCGCACGACCTGATCTGGACGAGCCACCATGCGCTGACCGACGGCTGGAGCAGCTCGCGGCTGCTCGACGAAGTCGCCGTGCATTACGCGGCGGGGGCGGACGGCGCGGCGCGGCTGCCGGCGGCGGGCCGCTATCGCGACTACGTCGCGTGGCTCGCCGCGCAGCCGTCCGCGCGCGATGCGTGGCTCACGCGGTTCGCGCAGGCTGACGATCCGGTGATGCTGAAGGACGCGCTGGGCGCCGTCGCGCAGCCGCGCCAGGGGCTGTTCCATCTCGAACAGCCGCTGCCGGCCGACGCGGAAGCCGCACTGCGCGCGGCCGCGCAACGGGCGCAGGTCACGCTGAACACGCTGATCCAGGCCGGCTGGGCGCTGCTGCTCGCCCGCCGCGGCGGGCGCGACGCGGTCCGCTTCGGCGTGACGACGTCGGGGCGCAGCGCGGGCGACGCGCAGGTGCCCGGCATCGACACCATGCTCGGCCTTTTCATCAACAGCCTGCCGATCACGCTCGACGTGCCGGCCGCCTCCGCGCCGGCCGACTGGCTGCGCGAGATCCAGCACGCGAACGCGGCGCTGCGCGAGCACGAGCACGTGTCGCTCGCGCAGGTGCAGCGCTGGATCGGCGCGAGCGGCGACGCGCTGTTCGATTCGCTGCTCATCTTCGAAAACTACGACACGGGCGAGCCGCGCGACGCGCAGCCCGACAGCGGGCTCGCGGTGAGCGCCGCGTCGGCGGTGAACCGCACGCACTATCCGCTCACGCTCAGCGTGACGCCCGGCCGCGCGCTGACCTTCGAATGGGCGTGGGATGGCGCGCACGTCGATCGCGCGACCGTCGAGCGGCTCGCGGCCGACTACCTCGACCTGCTCGCGCAACTGGCCGACGGCGCAATTGCGCATGTCGGCGCGATCGGCGTGCGCCACGCGCCGGCGGCCGCGCCCGTCCGGCGCGAGACGCCCGGATTCGCGTCGCTGCCCGTGCGGATCGCGGCCACGGCCGCGCGGGACGGTGCGCGCATCGCGCTCGGCTGCGGCGACGCGCGACTCGACTACCGGACCTTCGACGCGCAGGTGCGCGCGATCGCGCAGCGGCTGCTCGACGCCGGCGTCACGCGCGAGGCGCGCGTCGGCGTATGCGTCGCGCGCAGCGAGCGGCTGCCCGTCGCGCTGGTCGGCGTGCTCGCGAGCGGCGGCTGCTACGTGCCGCTCGATCCCGACTATCCGGCCGCGCGCCTGCGGTTGATGATCGAGGACGCCGGCGTGACGATCCTCGTGACCGATGCGGACAGCCGCGCGCGGCTTGCGGAAGGCGGCGCGCTGCCCGACGGGGTCGCATGCATCGACGTCGACGCCGCGCGCGCGGCGCCGCCCGGCGCCGGCCTGCTGCCCGAGATCCACGCGGCGCAGCTCGCGTACGTGATCTACACGTCGGGGTCGACCGGCCGCCCGAAGGGCGTCGCGATCAGCCACGGCGCGCTCGACCGGTTCCTGCATTCGATGCTCGCGACGCCGGGCATCGCGCGCGACGACGTGCTGTTGTCGGTGACGTCGCCTTCGTTTGACATCTTTGCGCTGGAGGCGTATGCGCCGCTGATCGTGGGGGCGCGCGTCGAGATCGCGGCGCGCGCGGACGTCGTCGACGGCGAACGGCTCGCGAAGCGGCTGGCCGCGACGGGCGCGACGGTGATGCAGGCGACGCCGAGCGGCTGGAAGCTGCTGCTCGCGTCCGACTGGCGCGCGGCGCCGGGCTTCCGCGCGCTGTGCGGCGGCGAGGCGCTTGCGGACGATCTCGCGGTCGCGCTGCGCGCACGCGGCGCGACGCTGTGGAACCTGTACGGCCCGACCGAGACGACCGTGTGGTCGAGCGTCGCGCGTGTCGACGCAGCCACGCCGATCACGCTGGGCGCACCGATCGACCATACGGCGCTGAGCGTGCTCGACGCGCACGGCCATCCGGTGCCGGCCGGCGGCGCCGGCGAGCTGTTCATCGGCGGCGACAACCTCGCGCGCGGCTATCTCGGCCGTGCGGCGCTGACGGCCGAACGCTTCGTGCCCGATCCGTTCGGGCCGCCCGGCGCGCGTCTGTATCGCACGGGCGACGGCTGCCGCGTCGGCGCCGACGGCGCGCTGCGCTACCTCGGCCGGCTCGACCAGCAGGTGAAGGTGCGCGGCCACCGGATCGAGATCGGCGAGATCGAGGCCGCGCTGCGCGCGCTGCCCGGCGTGCGCGATGCCGCCGTTGCGCTGGTCGACGACGGCCGCGTCGCGCGTCTGGCGGGCTGCATCGTGCCGGCCGCGGATGCGCGCGACGCCGCATCCGGCTGGCAGGCCGCCGCCGCGGCCGCGCTGCCCGCGCACATGGTGCCCACCGTCTGGCGGGTGCTCGACACATTGCCGCAGACGCCGAACGGCAAACTCGATCGCCGTGCGCTCGCACAGGGCTGCGCGGCCGATGCGGCGCCGCTCGGCGAGCCGCGCGCGCCGCGCACCGAGAGCGAGCGGCGCGTGGTCGACATCTGGCAACGCGTGCTCGGCGGCGTGCCGGTCGGCATCGACGACGACTTCTTCCAGATCGGCGGCGATTCGCTCGCGGCGATGCGCGTGATGGCGCAACTGCGCGCGGCCGGCGCCGGCGCGTGTCCGCTCGAGCTGCTGTTCGTGCGGCGCACGCCGGCCGAACTCGCGGCCGCGCTCGACGGGGCCGGCGCAAGCTGGCCCGACAATCTTGTCGCCCTGAACGACGCGCCCGGCGCGCGCGACACGCTGTTCTGCGTGCATCCCGGCTTCGGTCTCGTGAACGGCTACGCGCCGCTCGCGGCCGCGCTCGGCCAGGACGTGCGCGCGATCGGCGTGCAGTCGCCGCGCTACACGGATTCCGCATGGCAGCCGGCCGACTTCGACGCGTGGATCGCCGATTACGTCGAGCGGATCCGCGCCGCGCAGCCGCACGGCCCGTACCGGCTGCTCGGCTGGTCGCTCGGCGGGCTGCTCGCCGCGCAGATCGCCGCGGCGCTCGAACGCGCGGGCGAAACGGTCGCGTGGCTCGGCGTGCTCGACGCGCATCCCGCGCCGGCCGCCGTCGATCCGGCCGAAGCCGTGCTCGACGTCGACACGTTGCGCGGCTATCTCGCGCCGCGTTCCGCCCGGCGGGCGGCCGCGCTCGACACGCTGCCCGCTGCCGCGCGCACGGGCGACGCGCACGCGCTGCTCGACGCCGCGCAGGCGGCCGGCGTGATCGACGCCGACGAGCGCGCGACGCTCGACACGCTCGACGCCGTCGTGCGCACGCATCGCCGCCTGCTCGCGATGCCGCGCCGCGCGCCGCGCCTGCATGCCGACATCGACGTCTGGCACGTCGCCGGCGCGTCGCCCGCCGACGCGGCCGCATGGGCGCCGCTGACGGCCGGCGTCGCGCACGCGGTGGCCGCGCTCGACACGACGCACGACGCGATCGTCCATCACCCGGCGGTGCTTCGCGAGGCCGCCGCGCGGCTGCGCGCGGGCACCGCCGCCGAATCGGGGACGCCCTCGTGAGCGCGCCCTTCATCCAGACCCGCCGCATGAATTTCAACAGGAGTGCTTGAGCATGCCAATCGATCAATACGCACCCACGCCTGCCGTCGATCTGCTCGGCATCGGCTTCGGCCCGTCGAACCTCGCGCTCGCGATCGCGCTCGACGAAGCCGGCCGCGCATCCGGGCAGGCGCTGCAGGCCCGCTTCATCGAACGCAAGCCGTCGTTCGCGTGGCACAGCGGGATGCTGCTGCAGGACAGCCGGATGCAGATCTCGTTCCTGAAGGATCTCGTCACGCTGCGCGATCCGTGCAGCCCGTTCTCGTTCCTCAAGTATCTGCATGAGCAGGGGCGGCTAGAGGATTTCGTGAACCTGCGCAGTTTCCTGCCGACGCGCATCGAGTACGACGGTTATCTGCGCTGGGCCGCGGAAGCGTTCGCGGATCGCACGCACTATGGCGAATCGGTGCTCTCGGTGCGGCCGCGTTCGGCGGGCGGCAAGGTGCGCGCGCTCGAGGTCGTGTCGCGCCGCGCCGACGGCAGCGAGGTCGCGCGCACCGCGTCGAACCTCGTGCTGGCGGTCGGCGGCCGGCCGTCGCTGCCCGCGCCGCTGGCCGCGCTCGACGGCCCGAGTGCACGCCGGCTCGTGCATTCGTCCGCGTATCTGCCGTCGATCGACGGGGCGCTGCGCGAGAGCCGCGCCGAGGCCCGCGCGGCGGGCCGCCGCGTGCGCATCGCGGTGCTCGGCGGCGGGCAGAGCGGCGCCGAGATCTTCCAGGATCTCGTGCAGCGCGGCGGCCTCGACGACGATCTCGACGTGACGCTCGCGATTCGCGGCTCCGCGCTCAAGCCGGCCGACGACAGCCCGTTCGTCAACGAGATCTTTCACGCCGACTTCACCGACGAGATCTATCACCGCAGCCCCGATGCGCGGCAGCGCTTCTTCGACGAGTACCGCGGCACCAACTATTCGGTCGTCGACATCGACCTGCTCGAGCGGCTGTATGAGCTGTTCTACATGCAGAAGGTCAGCGCGCAGCCGCGCCACACGCTGCTCACGCAGCGGCACCTGATCGCGGCGACGCCGGGCGCGCACGGCCTCGCGCTGACGTTCGACGACACCGCGCGCGGCGTGAGCGAAACGCGCGAATACGACATCGTCGTCGCGGCGACGGGCTATCGCCGCGACGATTACCGGAACCTGCTCGACGGCGTCGCGCCGTATCTCGGCGAGTTCGAGGTGGGCCGCGACTACCGGCTGAAGGCGCGCGACGATTTCCAGCCGGGTATCTGGCTGCAGGGCGGCTGCGAGGCGACGCACGGGCTGAGCGATACGCTGCTGTCGATCCTGGCCGTTCGCTCGGCCGAAATCGGCGCGTCCGTGTACGACGCATGCGTGCGCCGCACCGAGCGCACGCCGGCCGTCGCCTGACCGGCCTTTTCCTTTCCCCCGACAAACCACACGGAACATGACGATGGACACCACCCTGATCCCGCTGCCGACGGCCGCGGCCACCGCCCCGGGCGCAATCGACGCCGACGCCGACGGCTTCCCGTCGTTCTCGCTCGTGCTGGCCGACGGCCGCGCGAGCCGCGTGCAGGTGCGGACGGGCGGCAGCGTTGCACTGCACGTCGACGGCGAACCGCGCGCACTGCTGCTCGCGCGCATCGACGCGACCCATGTCTCGATCGAGATCGCACCCGGCGACGCGGGACGCCTCGAACGGCAGCCGCCCGAGGTCCTGCTGCCGCTCCTCGCCGAATATTTCAGCCGGCCCGTGAACGTGTCATCGGTCGAATTCACGCTGCCGGTCGGCCATGCGTGGGCGGTCGACGCGGTGCGACGCGGCGTGTTCGACGAGATCGTCGATGGTGCCGCCGGCTGCCGGCTGCGCTGCCATCGCGCGACCTTCTGGCAGCATCCCGCGCCGTGGCTGCGTGCGACGAGCAGTGCCGGCTATCCGCCGCGCTACACGATCACGAACCATCATCGCCATCCGGTCCGGCCGCCGAAGCCGCAGGGGCTCGTCTACGAACGGCGCATGCCGCATCTCGACCTGACGTTCTCGCTGCGCACGCTCGACGTCGGTCGCGACGTCGAGACGTTCAACCGCTGGATGAACCTGCCGAGCGTGGCGCGCGTGTGGGATCAGGCCGACGACGTGAAGACCCATACCGAGTATCTGGCCGCGCAGGCGGCCGACCCGCATACGCTGACGCTGTTCGGCTGCTTCGACGACGAGCCGTTCGCGTATTTCGAGGTGTACTGGGTCAAGGAGGATCGCCTCGCGCCGTTTTGCGACGCGGGCGACTACGACCGCGGGCTGCACATCCTGGTCGGCAACCGGCGCCACCAGGGGCCGGCGAAGCTCGAGGCGTGGCTGCGCTCGCTGTTTCACTACATGTTCCTCGACGATCCGCGCACGCAGCGGCTGTTCGGCGAGCCGCGCATCGACAACGAGCGCTGGATCGCCTACATGCAGGAGCAGGGCGGCTCGAAGCTGAAGGAGTTCGACTTTCCGCACAAGCGGGCCGCGCTCGTCAGCATCTCGCGCGAAACCTACTTCGAATCCTATGGCCCGCGCTGACCGGCGCGGCGCATGCCGGAGCGTACCGATCCCCGGATCGGGCCGCCCGGCCGTCAATGAAATGTCACTTGACAGCGATTTCGAGATAATAGTTAAATGCAAATCATTCTCATGTAGAGTCGTATTTCGTAATGACCTCGGGAGCCGGTCCGATCGCGCCATGCGGTGTCTCGCCGGCCCTCGCGGCGAGGGAAAGGTATGACGGCGAAACGCGCCACCTTGTTTTGCCTGCCGTTCGCGGGAGGGAGTAGCGCCGTTTTCAATCCGTGGCGCGCGCTCGCGCCGGCAGGGGTTCACGTCGCGCCGCTCGCGGTGCCGGGGCGCGGCGCGCAGTGGCGAGAACCGCTGCTGTCGCAGTGGGCGCCGCTGGTCGATCGCCTGCTCGACCAGGTCGCACCTCACGTGTTTTCCCGTTATGCACTGTTCGGCCACAGCATGGGCGCGCTGCTCGCATTCGAACTCGCGCATCGCCTGCGCGCGTGCGGGCTGCCCGCGCCGGCGCTCGTCGTCGTGTCCGCGTGCCGGCCGCCGCGCAGCGCGCACCGCCTGTCGGGCGTCGACTGGCTGCACTGCCCGGAGCAGCGCGTGCTCGACGAGCTCACGTCGATCGATGCACCGGACGACGCGCTCGCGCACGACGAATTGCGCGCGCTGATGCTGCCGATCGTGCGCAACGATTTCCAGCTTTGCGCCAACTACCGTTATGTGCCGCGCACGCCGCTCGCGACACCGATCCACGCGCTCGCGGGCAGCCGCGACGCCGGCTGCCCGTTCGACGCGATGCGCGACGGCTGGCAGGCCGAAACGCTCGGATCGTTCTCGGGCGACGAACTCGACGGCGGTCACCTGTACCTGCGA
Organism: Burkholderia paludis; assembly: GCF_000732615.1. Lineage (GTDB taxonomy): Bacteria > Pseudomonadota > Gammaproteobacteria > Burkholderiales > Burkholderiaceae > Burkholderia > Burkholderia paludis. The sequence continues at coordinate 12,588 of NZ_JPGL01000033.1, read as the reverse complement.
GACGATCCTGCACGCACATTTCTGGCGGTGTGCGACGCGCTCGATGCGCACGTACCGACCGCGCAACGCAGTCCAATTTGATAGGAGTCAACATGTCGATCGATGTTCGCGAAGCCCCGCCCGGGACTCGAATGGATGCGACGGTTTTCCAGCACGGCGACACTCGCCTGCCGGTGCTGTCGGCGCCTGGCGCCGACATTCTCGACGAGATGCTGCGCGATGCGATCGCCGGGCACCTGAATCGCGAGGGCGGCGTGCTGCTGCGCGGATTCGCCGGCATGAGCATCGAGCGCTTCCACGATTTCGCGAAAAGCTTCGGCTCGCCGCTGCTGTCGTACGAATTCGGCTCGACGCCGCGCAGCGAAGTGAAGAAGGGCGTGTATTCGTCGACCGAATACCCCGCGCATCAGTGGATTCCGCAACACAACGAGCAGGCGTACACGACGCAGTGGCCGATGAAGATCTGGTTCTACTGCGACGTCGAGCCGGTCGATCGCGGCGAGACGCCCGTGGCGGACGCCCGCGCGGTCTATCGCGATCTCGACGCCGCGCTGCGCGAGCGCTTCGCGACCCGCCGGCTGATGTACGTGCGCAATTACGGCGGCGGGCTCGACCTGTCGTGGCAGCAGGTGTTCAACACCGACGACGTCGCGACGGTGGAGGCGTATTGCCGCGCGCAGCAGATCGAGTGGGAGTGGAAGGAAGACGGCAACCTGCGCACGCGCCAGATCTGCCAGGCGGTCGCGAAGCATCCGCGCACCGGCGAGGACGTGTGGTTCAACCAGGCGCACCTGTTTCACGTCTCGTCGCTCGAAGAGGCGACGCGCGAGGCGCTGCTCGACATCGTCGACGAGGAAGACCTGCCGCGCAACGTGTACTACGGCGACGGCACGCCGATCGCCGACGACGAGCTCGATGCGGTGCGCGCCGTCTACGATGCGCACCGGCTCGATTTTGCGTGGCGCCAGGGCGACGTGATGATGCTCGACAACATGCTGCTCACGCACGGCCGTGCGCCTTTCTCCGGCCCGCGCCGGATCGTCGTCGCCATGGCGGAACCGCATGGGGTTTGACATGGGCTGCATCGACATCGATCGGGGCCCGGCCGTGCAGGAGCCGATCGGCGGCCGCGGGCAGGAGCTGACGCACGCGCTGCTGGCGTCGCGCCGCGCGTTGATCGATACGGCCACGCGCATCGTCGGATGCCGGCGGCGCGGCGAGGACGTCGTGCACGACGTGTGGGTCAAGCTCGAGGAAGGATGCGAGGCCTGCGACGTGCGGCAGCCGGGCGGATACGTGGCGCGGATGGTGCGCAACCACGCGATCGACCGGTGCCGGCGGATGAATCTCGAGGCGTGTCACTGGGCGCCCGAGGAGGCCGGGCTCGAGGTGCCGGCCGAAGCGCCGTCGCCCGAGCAGACCAACATGGTGCGGGAAGCGATGTGCGAGTTGTCCGACGCGCTCGACGCACTGCCCGAACGCTCCCGTACCGCGTTCTGCATGTACTACGTATATGGCTATACGCAGCGGGAGATTTCCGACCAGCTCGGCGTGTCGTCGACGCTCGTCAACTGCATGGTGCGGGACGCGACGGCGCATTGCCGTTCGCGGCTCGAGCCGTATTACCGCGCGGACCGGATGTGATGCGCGCCATCGCGATTCCGGTGCCGGACGTTTCATTCAATCAGGAGTTTTCATCATGAGTTTCGACAACGACAACGCGACCTTCCAGGTGGTCATCAATCACGAAGAACAGTATTCGATCTGGCCGGATTTCAAGGAAGTGCCCGCCGGCTGGCGCAAGGTGGGCGTGCAGGGGACCAAGCAGGTCTGCCTCGACCACATCGAGCAGGTCTGGACCGACATGCGCCCGCTCAGCCTGCGCCAGGCGCTCGGCGAGGCGCCCGCCGCCTGACGGTGCGCGGTGCGCGGTGGGGCCCGCTTCGCGCGACGGGCGGCTCGATCGCGCTCCCCGAGGGGCTTGCCCGTCAGCCGGATTCGGGCAGGCGGCGATCCGGCAAGCCGCCTCCTGGTGGGACAGCGTTCGGTGCGCGCTGGGTCCGGGCCTGGTCGTATCCCAGGACCGCCGCCGACGCGATGCCGGGGCGGTGCGCGACGTTGGTCGCGATGGTCGTCAGCGGGGCGCGAAGCCGCGCGGCGTACACCGACGTGACGGGGCTGTCGCCGGGGCGGGCGGTCTTGCGGCTGTCGGCGTCGGCAGGCTGCCGCGCGCCTGGCGTGAAGGATGCGTCGGGCATGTTCGTCAGGACCTCGTTACGGGCGTGACACGATGGAATGCAAGGCAGGATCGCCGGCGGCGATGCCCTCTCCCCGACGCGACGTCGTCGAGGGGAGGGCGGCCCTTACATGGCTGCCTGGAAGATCTCGACGACCTGGTTGAGCGTGGCCTTGCGCGGATTGGTGAGCATGCACGCGTCCTTCTGCGCGTTGTGCGCCATCACCTCGTGGTCTTCCGCCTTCACGCCCAGGCCGGCCAGGCCCGACGGGATGCCGATGGCGCCCGACAGGCCGCGGATGGCGGCGATCGCCGCCGCCGCCGCGTCCGTGATGGACAGTCCGGCCGTGTTCGCGCCCAGCAGCGCGGCAATGCGCGCGAAGCGCTCGGGCGCGGCGATCAGGTTGAACGCCGACACGTGCGGCAGCAGGATCGCGTTGCACACGCCGTGGGGCAGGTTGTAGAAGCCGCCGAGCTGGTGCGCCATCGCGTGCACGTAGCCCAGCGACGCGTTGTTGAACGCCATGCCCGCGAGGTACTGCGCGTAGCACATCGCCGCGCGCGCCTCCATCGATTCGCCGTTGGCCACCGCCTTCGGCAGCCACTCGCCGATCAGTGCGATGGCCTTCTCCGCGCAGGCGTCGGTGATCGGCGTCGCCGCGGTCGAAACGTAGGCCTCGATCGCGTGCGTGAGCGCATCCATGCCGGTGGCCGCGGTCAGCGCCGGCGGCATCGCGACCATCAGGCGTGGATCGTCGATCGCGATGAGCGGCGTGCAGCGCCAGTCGACGATCGCCATCTTCACGTGATTGCTGGAGTTCGTGATGATGCAGAAGCGCGTCATTTCCGCGGCCGTGCCCGCCGTGGTGTTGATCGAGATCAGCGGCGTCATCGGCACGGTGGACTTGTCCACGCCCTCGTAGTCGCGGATGTGGCCGCCCCCTGCGGTGACGAGGCCGATCCCCTTGGCGCAGTCATGCGATGAACCGCCGCCCAGCGACACGATGAAATCGCAGCCTTCCTGCTGATACAGCTTGACCCCGTCATGGACGTTGACGTCGGTGGGGTTGGGCTCCGCGCCGGCGAAGATCGCGGCCTGCAGGCCCGCTTCGCGGAGGTAGCCCGCGATGGTTCCGGACAGCCCCATCTTGTGCAGGCCCGCGTCGGTCACGATGAGCGCCTTCCTGGCGCCCAGCGACTTCGCGCGCGAGCCGGTCTCGCGTGCGCAGCCGGGACCGATGAGGGTGACGCAGGGAATGAAGAAGCTGTCGGTGCGATCGGCGATGCTCAGGTAGCTCATGTCGTCTCCAGGGATTGTGGGGGTGTCTCGGCACCCGCATGAGCCTTCGCACGAACCGTACCAGAGGCTTGAAGTCCCGGAGTCAGGTGTGGGCATGCCGCCCGCAGCCCGGTTCGGCTGTTCCTGTTCGACACACCTGTTCACTTTCGACACAGGGGGAGGGGGTGCCCTGGGGGCACGTTTTCGCTGGCTCCGGATGTGCCGGATGTACCGGATGTGCGCGCGGCTATCGCCTCGATCCGGAGGAGCACGGTCGATCGCCGGTGGAGCGGAGCGGTGCGCATCCGCTGACCGTCGCATCTGCGTGCACCCGTCGCCTGCGCGGTTCGCCTTGTCGCCGCGCGCCTGCCGCGATTGCGCGGAATCGATTCGCCCCGGACGCGTCATCGAAGTCCTGTCCCAACTGGTCAGCCTTCATGGTGCGCCTCGTTACTTGCGTTCGGGCAATGGCCCATAATTCGTATCGCGGGCCATCCTGAAGTGGGCTGCACGGAACGGCATGGACATGGCGCTTAGCGATCCGCAGCATCCCCGGCAACGCGGCACGAACGAAAACACGAACGGGCTTCCTGGACAGTACGTCCCAAAAGGAACGGACCTCTCTGCCTACTCGCAAGCCAGGCTTGACGCCATTGCCCGACGGCTCAACGAACGTCCACGCAAGACACTAAACTTCGATACACCGGCTGAACGATTCCATCACGCTGTTGCATCGACCGGTTGAATCCACCATGTGCTTACGCCGATGGATGGGGTTGAGTCCCTGGTTTCTGCTTCAACGCTGCGGCGATTTCTGTCGCCGTTTTCTGCAACTCGGGCACATAGCGGCGAGTGGCGTCTGCGAGACTGACCGCGCGCGACAGGAAGACGATGTTGAGACTCGCGATCACGCGTTCGTCCGCGCTGATCGCGACCGCCACTGCACCGATTTTCGCCTGTGCGGTCCAGTCTCCGTGATTTGATCCGAAACCATCCTCGCGCACACGCCGGATCAGCTTGCGCACGAGCGCATCGTTTCTCGCGAACGCCTGTTGCTCTTCGCCGCCCGCGCCGGAGCGCAACAGGTCGAGAATCTCCTCGCGCTCCTCGTTGGGGCACATCGCGAAGTAGGCGCGGCCCGCTGCCGTCAGCAAGATCGGCAAACGCCGCCCGACCATCGCCCGATGAAACGACAGCCGGCTGAAGCGATGCGTCGTCTCGCGGATGATCATCGCATCGCCATCGGGCGTGGTCAGATCGGATGGCCATGCAACGCGCTGCAGTAGCTGCCCCATGATCGGCGGCGCCACGGTCGCGATACGCTCGGTATCGGTGAAGCCCTCGCTCAACGCACGCACGGCGAGCGTCAGGCGGAAGCTGTCGTCCGATGGGCTGCGGCGTACGAACCCTTCCTCCATCAACGTTTCGAGCAGACGGCGCACCGTGGTGCGATGCAGGCCGGTCAGATCGGCGATCTGTTGACTCGTTGCGCGCCCGTCTTCCATTGCATTCAGCGCGCGCAGCACCTGAAGGCCGCGCGCCAGTCCGCGCACGTTCGTGTAGGTCGTCACGTCAAAAATACCATTGAAATCAACTATGTGCATTCTATGCACATTCTGGAGATTTTGTTGAGGGCGCTTTCGGCGGTCCATAAACTGCATTCATAAGCTGAACGACCGGGCGCCAGACGCTTCGCCGGTTCAGCACATCGGACAAGCCCAGTCAGGAGACAAGCATGCGCCCCGCCTTTGAACCGGCGGCCGGCAACGGCCGCGCTCATCCTCGCGAAACGCCCCATCGTTCGATCGACGCCGATGTCGCCATCGTCGGCGCGGGCCCGGTCGGCCTGATGAGCGCGAACATTCTCGGCCTGCAGGGCGTGCGCGTCGTCGTGATCGAGAAGCTCGCGCAGATCATCGACTATCCGCGCGCCATCGGCCTCGACGACGAGGCACTGCGCGTATTTCAGTCGGTCGGCCTGGTCGACGAGTTGCTTCCTCACACCACGCCGAATCACTGGATGCGCTTCACGCTGAAAGGGAAGTGCTTCGCGTCGATCGAGCCGCGCACCGACGAGTTCGGATGGCCGCGCCGTAATGCATTCATCCAGCCGCTCGCCGATCAGATTCTGTACCGCGGTCTCGAGCGCTTCGAACATGTGTCGACGCTGCTTGGCCACAGCGTTGACAGCTTCGTGCAGGACGAATGCGATGTGACCATCGCCGCGACCGACGCGCATGGCGTGACGACAACTATCCGCGCCGCATACCTGATCGGCGCGGACGGCGGCAACAGCATTGTCCGCCGCACGCTCGACGTGCCATTCGAAGGCCGCACGAAGCCGAATCAATGGATTGTGATCGACGTGCGCAACGATCCGATCGGATCGCCGCATGTCTATCTGCATTGCGACGCACGGCGTCCCTACGTGTCGGCGGCATTGCCGCACGGTATCCGGCGCTTCGAATTCATGGTGATGCCTGGCGAGACGGAGGCGGAACTGTCGAAGCCGGAGAACATGGCGGCGCTGGTGCGCGGGGTGGTCGACGATCCTGACAAGGTCGACTACATTCGTCAGCGGGTCTATACCCACAACGCGCGGCTCGCAAGCACGTTCCGCGTGAAGCGCATTCTGCTCGCGGGGGACGCCGCGCACATCATGCCGGTGTGGCAGGGGCAAGGTTACAACAGCGGCATTCGCGACGCGAGCAATCTCGGCTGGAAGCTCGCTATGGTCGTGAAAGGCACGGCGGACGATGCGCTGCTCGATACCTACACGATGGAGCGGCGCGCCCACGCGCGCTCGATGATCCACCTCTCGGAAGTCGCGGGCGATATCTTCGCGCCGACGAGCATCTTCGGATCGAAACTGCGCGACGCGTTCGTACGCTGCTTCGATGTGTTGCCTGCAATGAAGCGCTATTTCGTCGAGATGCGCTTCAAGCCGATGCCGCGCTATGAAGAGGGCGCCGTGCTGCTGGCGCGACGCGAGCGTTCCGACGGCCTGCTCGCGCGCCTGATCGCGAAGCGCGGACACGGCGCGTTCGGGCGGCTCATCGGCCTGATGAGCGAGAAACCCGAATCGCTGATAGGGCGGATGGTGCATGGCCGCGATGCACAGGCAGGCACCCCTGTGGGCCGCATGTTCATCCAGCCGCGCGTGCGTCTTGCGGATGGCGGCATCGTCAGGTTCGACGATGCGATCGGCAACCGCTTCGCGATCGTTTGCTGGGGCACCGACCCGACCTTCGGTCTGACGCCCGAGGCGCGCCGTCTCTGGAGCGTGCTGGGGGGATGCTTCGTGCTCGCGAAGCCCGATCCGCAACTCGCCTTCCACGATGACGTACCCGAAAACGTGATCGCCATGGGCGATGTCGACTCGCGCCTGCGCGACTGGTTCGCGCGCGTGCCGGAAGCGGTCGTGCTGTTGCGGCCCGACCGCTTCGTGGCCGGCATGTGTTCGCCTCAATGCGTATCGGATTGCGTGTTGCAACTCGCGGAAAGGCTGTCGCTGCCCACGACAACCGGCGCGACGTTCGCGCATGCCGCCGACCTGGTGGGAGCCTGAGATGCCGATCCATCTCGAATGCATGTCCCACACGCCTTTGTACGGTTATGTCAATCCCGCGCCGGCGGTCGTCGCGGAAGTCGAACGGGTGCAGCGCGCGGCGCGCGAGCGGGTCGATGCGTTCGATCCGGAGTTGGTAATCGTGTTCGCACCGGATCACTACAACGGATTTTTCTATGACGTGATGCCGCAGTTCTGCATCGGTGTGAGTGCGACGGCGATCGGCGATTTCGGCAGCGCGGCCGGCCCGCTGCCCGTCGCGCGCGAGGTGGCGCTCGCGCTTGCCGATGCCACGCTCGCGAGCGAGATCGACGTAGCCGTGTCGTATCGCATGCAGGTCGATCACGGCTGCGCGCAGGCGCTCGAGGTGCTCACCGGTGGCATCGACCGTTATCCGGTAGTCCCCGTTTTCATCAACTCGGTTGCGCCGCCGATGGCGTCGTGCCGGCGCGCCCGGCTGCTCGGCGATGCGATTGGCCGCGCCGTTGCGCATATGAACCGGCGCGTGTTGCTGATCGGCTCGGGCGGTATTTCCCACGAGCCGCCGGTACCGGAAATCGCCGGTGCGGATGATGTCGTCGCGGAGCGATTGATCGCGGGGCGCAACCCGTCACCGGAGTCGCGCGATGCGCGCCAGTCGCGTACCGTCGCGGCGGCAAAGGCATTCGCGGCGGGTGACAGCCGCCTGCATCCGCTCAATCCCGCATGGGACCGCATGTTTCTCGAACTGCTCGAGCGCGGCGAACTCACCGCCGCCGATGGCCTCACGAACGAAGCGATCACGCGTGATGCAGGCAAGTCCGCGCACGAGATCCGCACGTGGGTCGCCGCATTCGGTGCGCTCGCGGCGAGTGGCCCTTACGCGGCATCGATCGATTACTACCGCGCGATTCCGGAGTGGATCGCGGGTTTCGGCGCGATGCATGCGTGCGAACAGACCCATTTCAGGAGAGAAAACCATGTCGGCTGACAACAGCATGCTTTCGATGGCCGCACGCCTGCGTGAAGCGCAGGCCTCGCGCCGGGCGATCGCGCCGCTGCGCGAGACGTGTCCCGAAGGCGACGCGACACTCGCTTACGCGATCCAGCAGATCAACAACGACTTGCGCATGACTAACGGCGAGCGTGTCGTCGGCAGGAAGGTCGGCCTGACTTCGCCCGCGGTGCAGAAGCAACTTGGCGTCGATCAGCCGGACTTCGGCGCGCTGTTCGCGTCGATGGCGTATGGCGACAGCCAGCCGATGCCGCTTGCCTCGTTGATCCAGCCGAAGGTCGAAGCGGAGATCGCGCTCGTGCTCGAACGCGACCTGGCCGCCGAAAGACACACCTTCGCGGATCTGATGTCCGCGATCGCGTATGCGGTGGCCGCGATCGAGGTCGTCGACAGTCGGATCAGCGACTGGGACATCCGGTTTTTCGACACCGTCGCGGACAACGCGTCGAGCGGGCTGTTCGTACTCGGCAGCCGCCCGGTCCTGCTGCGCGATATCGAGTTGACCGCGTGCGCGATGACGCTCACGCAGGACGCCGAAGTCCTGTCACGTGGCAATGGCGGCGCGTGCCTCGGCAATCCGCTGAATGCGGCAGCGTGGCTCGCGGATCGGATGGTTCGACTCGGCACGCCGCTGCGTGCGGGCGACATCGTGCTGACGGGCGCGCTTGGCCCGATGGTCGCGGTGAAGGCGGCCGGCACTTATACGGCGCATATCGAAGGGCTCGGCAGTGTGCGCGCCAGTTTCGGCGAATGACGGACGGAGACATTTCCATGGCAACAGACAACACCAGGTGCAAAGCCGCGATCATCGGATCCGGCAACATCGGCACCGACCTGATGATCAAGATCATGCGTCGCAGCAAGCATCTCGACGTCGCGGCGATGGTCGGCATCGATCCGGCCTCGGACGGCCTCGCGCGCGCCGCGAGGCTCGGCGTGGCGACGACGCATGAAGGCGTGGAAGGGCTCGCGCGCCTGCCCGTGTTCGACGAGATCGACTTCGTGTTCGATGCGACGTCCGCCGGCGCGCATGTGAAGAACGACGCGTTCCTGCGCACGCTCAAGCCCGGAATTCGCGTGATCGACCTGACGCCCGCTGCCATCGGCCCGTACTGCGTGCCGGTGGTGAACCTCGACGCGCATCTCGATGCGCCGAACGTGAACATGGTCACGTGTGGCGGACAGGCGACGATCCCGATGGTCGCCGCCGTGTCGCGGGTCGCAAAGGTGCATTACGCGGAGATCGTCGCGTCGATCAGCAGCAAGTCGGCGGGACCGGGCACGCGCGCGAACATCGACGAGTTCACCGAGACGACGTCGAAGGCGATCGAAGCAGTCGGCGGCGCCGGCAAGGGCAAGGCGATCATCGTGCTCAATCCGGCCGAGCCGCCGCTCATGATGCGCGACACGGTCTATGTGCTGTCGGAAGCGGCAGACCGGGCGCTGATCGAAGCATCGGTCAGCCAGATGGCCGCTGCGGTCCAGGCCTATGTGCCCGGCTATCGCCTGAAGCAATCCGTGCAGTTCGACGACATCCCCGCCGCTGCGCCGTTGCATATCCCCGGACTCGGCCAATTCAGCGGACTCAAGACCTCGATCTTCATCGAAGTGGAAGGCGCGGCCCATTATCTGCCGGCCTACGCGGGCAATCTCGACATCATGACGTCCGCCGCGCTGGCCACGGCCGAGCGGATGGCCGCGTCGCTCGTGAACGCCTGACGCAAGGAGCACCCGATCATGGACAAGAAACTCTATATCTCCGATGTGACGCTGCGCGACGGCATGCACGCGATCCGTCATCAGTATTCGATTCAGAACGTGCAGGACATCGCCCGTGCGCTGGACGAGGCGAAGGTCGACAGCATCGAGGTCGCGCATGGCGATGGCCTGCAGGGTTCGAGCTTCAACTACGGCTTCGGCGCGCACAGCGACCTGGAATGGATCGAGGCGGTCGCCGACGTGGTGAAGCACGCAACAATCGCGACGCTGCTGTTGCCCGGCATCGGCACGATTCACGATCTGAAGGCCGCGTACGACGCGGGCGCGCGCGTCGTACGTGTCGCGACCCATTGCACGGAAGCGGACATTTCGAAGCAGCACATCGAGTATGCGCGCAGCCTCGGCATGGACACCGTCGGCTTTCTGATGATGAGCCACATGACCACGCCCGACAACCTTGCGATCGAGGCGAAGAAGATGGAAAGCTACGGCGCGACCTGCGTATACGTGGTCGATTCCGGCGGCGCGATGAACATGAGCGACATCCGTGCGCGCTTCAGGGCGCTCAAGGCGGTGCTGCGCCCCGAGACTCAAACCGGCATGCACGCCCATCACAACCTGAGCTTAGGCGTTGCCAACTCGATCGTTGCGGTCGAGGAGGGCTGCGACCGCATCGATGCGAGCCTGGCGGGCATGGGGGCGGGCGCGGGCAATGCCCCGCTCGAAGTGTTCATCGCGGCGGCCGAGCGCCTTGGCTGGCATCACGGCACCGATCTCCATCGCCTGCTCGATGCGGCCGACGATATCGTGCGCCCGTTGCAGGACCGGCCGGTGCGCGTGGATCGCGAAACGCTCGCGCTTGGCTATGCGGGCGTGTATTCGAGCTTCCTGCGGCATTCCGAAGTCGCGGCGATGAAGTATGGCCTGAAAGCCGTCGACATTCTCGTGGAACTGGGCAAGCGGCGCATGGTGGGCGGTCAGGAAGACATGATCGTTGACGTCGCGCTCGATCTGAAGAAGCGCGAAGCGCGCGCCTGAACCATCCGTCATGCCACGCGCCATGAAGAGCGCTGCATCGTCCAACCTGGAGACATCAATGAAAACGTCAACGGCTTCTCCCCCGCGCGCCGGCGGCGCCATCACCATCGGCCTCTGCCTCATGGTCGCGCTCCTCGAAGGGCTCGACTTGCAATCCACCGGTATCGCCGCGCCGCGCATGGCACGCGAGTTTCATCTCGCGGTCGCGCAGCTCGGCTGGGCATTCGGCATTGGCGCGCTCGGTCTGTTGCCGGGCGCGGCGATGGGCGGCAGGCTCGCGGATCGCATCGGCCGCAAGCGCGTGCTGATGATGTCGGTCGCGTTGTTCGGGATATTTTCGATTGCAACGACCCAGGTGTGGGATCTGCAAAGCCTGCTCGCCGCGCGCTTTCTCACGGGCCTCGGTCTCGGCGCCGCAATGCCGAACCTGATCGCGCTGTGCGCTGAAGCGGCGGCGCCCGGACAACGCAGCACGGCGGTCGGCGCGATGTACTGCGGGATGCCGTTCGGCGCGGCGCTCGCGGCAGTGATCGGCATCGTCAGCCCGGGCGCCGAGGGCTGGCGGCACATTTTCTATGTTGGCGGAATCGGACCGCTGCTGACCTTGCCGCTGCTGGCGCTCTTCTTGAAGGAGTCGACGCACTTCGTTGCGGCACGCCAAGGTGCGACCCGCGAGTCGACGGAAGGCATCCTGCGCGCGCTCTTCAGTAACCGGCGCGCGATGACGACCATCGCGTTGTGGCTCAGCTACCTGGGAACGCTGATTGTGCTGTATTTCCTGATGAACTGGTTGCCGTCGATGGTGCTCTCGCGCGGCCTCACGCCGGTACAGGCAAGCGTCGTGCAGATGATGTTCAACATCGGCGGCGGCGTCGGCGCGATTGTGATCGCGGGGCTGATGGATCGCATGGGCAAGCGACCGGTCGTGGTAGGCATGTATGCGGGCATCGCGATTGCGTTATTGGCGCTCGCTGGCGCGACGGGCAGCGTGTCGATGGCCTGGGGCGGCCTGCTGGCGGGACTGTTTCTCGTCGGCGCGCAGTCGGTGCTGTATGCGCTCGCAGGTGCAACGTATCCGACGCGCGTGCGCGGCACGGGCGTCGGCGCTGCAGTGGCCGTCGGCCGTGTAGGTTCGATGGTCGGCCCGCTGATCGCCGGGCAACTGCTGGCGTTGGGCCAGAGCGCGTCGATGCTCGTGATCTCGAGCATTCCGCTCATCGTGATCGCGGCGCTCGGCGCGCTCGCGGTGGTCGCGAAATCTCCGCGCGAGCCGGCCAACGGCTCGCACACACTTGGAACCGAATCGATCTGACGAAGGACATCGACATGACTGACACCGTGATTCATTCAGAGGCTGCGACCAGCAAGTTTGTGAACGTGATGGAAGGCGGCACGGAACTGCGCGTGCACTACAACGACACCGGCGCAGGGTCGGAAACGCTGGTGCTGCTGCACGGTTCCGGCCCGGGCGCGAGCGGCTGGGCCAATTTCTATCGCAACGTCGACGTGTTCGCTCGCGCAGGCTACCGTGTGATCCTTGTCGACTGTCCCGGCTGGGGCAAGAGCGATTCGATCGTCTGCACCGGCTCGCGCTCCGACCTCAACGCGCGCGTGCTGAAGGGCGTGCTGGATACGCTCGGTATCGAACGCGCGCATCTCGTCGGCAACTCGATGGGCGGACATAGCGCAGTGGCATTCGCGCTGTCGTTTCCGGAGCGTGTCGGCAAGCTGGTGCTAATGGGGGGGGGCACGGG
>NZ_JPGL01000032.1 GCF_000732615.1 Burkholderia paludis | reverse complement strand
GACGCGAGAACGGTTGATTCGGTGTCATGGTGTCGATCAACGAAAGCGATGCGCGTCTCGGGAACGCCCCCGGCGCACCGGATTGCCAACAAACCGGGGCGGGGGGCCGCCCGGCCCCGCCCCCCCCGCCCTGCAACAACCGGCATCGGGTGAACGCCCGATGTGCTGCGCCCCTCCTCTTGTCAGCGATCGCCCTGCCGCGCCGCACACCGCATCAGCGCAGCTTCGCGACGTCCTGCTCGGTCACCTTCGCGGCCGGATTGCCGAACTGCCCGGTCAGGTAGTTCGTCAGCGCGGCGATCTGCGCATCCGACAGCTCGTGACGGAACGCCGGCATCCCGACGTCCTCGCTGCCGGCCTTGCGCTGCACGCCGTTCAGGATCACCTGCACGAGGTTGGTCGGATTCGGCGCGCCGACCGTCGAGTTGTGGAACAACGGCGGGTAATAGCCGTCCGGCGTCCCCTTGCCCTGCATCTGGTGGCAGGTCGCGCAGTTGCCGAGATACAGGCGCGCCGGATCGATGCCCGACGACGCAAGCGCGACGCCGCGCAGCTTCAGGCCGTCCTCGGCCGGCTTGCCCCACGACGAGCGCGACTGCTTCGCGTCGCCGCCGGCGACGGCCGGCACCGTGCGGATGTACGTCGCTATCGCGCCGATGTCGGCTTCCGTCATCTGCGAGAAGCTGTGCTCCACCGCCTCGGCCATCGGGCCGGCCGCCTGCGCGAGACCCGGCACGCTGCCGGTGCGCAGGTACTGCACGAGTTGCTGCTGCGTCCAGCCGCCGATCCCCGCGTTGGGGTCGGACGTGATGTTGTAGCCGTCCCAGCCCGCGAGCACCGAGCCCGACAGGAAGCTGCCGCCCGTCTCGTCGAGCGACTTCTCCTGCATCGCGATGCCGCGCGGCGTGTGGCACGTGCTGCAGTGCGCGAGGCCCTGCACGAGATACGCGCCGCGGTTCCACTCGGCGCTCTGCGCCGGCTTCGGCTCGTACGCGCCGTCCTTCAGGAACAGCCAGTTCCAGATCTTCAGCGGCCAGCGCATGCTGAGCAGCGCGGGGATCTCGTTCTTCGGCGGCGCCTGCCTGACCGGTTCGACGCCGTGCATGAAGTATGCATACAGCGCCTTCACGTCGTCGTCGTTGATCTTCGCGTACGACACGTACGGCATCGCCGGATACAGGTTGTCGCCGTTCTTCGACACCCCGTGGCGCACCGCGCGCTCGAAGTCCTCGGGCGTCCAGTTGCCGATGCCCGTGTCGGGATCGGGCGTGATGTTGCTCGTATAGATCTTGCCGAGCATCGGGACCGGCATGCCGAGACCGCCCGCGAACGGCTTGCCGCCCTTCGCCGTGTGACACGCCATGCAATCGCCCGCGACCGCGAGGTATTCGCCGCGCTTGACCAGCGCCGGATCGGCCGCGTCGGCCGCGCGTGCGAGCCCCGGCAGCGCGAGGCAGCCGGCGACGAGGAAGGTGAGAGTAGATTTCCGCACGGTCAGACTTCCTTCTTCAGCGTGTCCGACATCCGCAGCGCGAGCGCCGCGATCGTCAGCGTCACGTTCACCGTACCGACGGTCGGCATCGTCGAGCTGCTCGAGATGAACAGGTTCGGATGGTCGAACGTGCGGCAGTCCTTGTCGACGACCGAGTCGCGCGCATCCGCGCCCATGATCGTCGCGCCCGTGATGTGGTTGTTCGGCGCGAACTCGTCGTTGAAGACGACTTCCGTGCCGCCCAGCACCTTCGCGGCCGTCGCATAGACCTCGCGCGTGTGCACCGCGCCGCGCTTCACGTAATCGTCGATCGCATACGTGATCTCGGGGCGCGGAATGCCGATCGCGTCGGTGGCCGTCTTGCTCGGCACGATGCGGTTCTCCGGTTGCGGCAGGATTTCGTGGAAGCAGTCGAACTGCACGTAGCGCGCGGAGCGGTCGCGGATCTGCGCATCGAGCTCGCCCGGCTTCATCAGCTTGCCGCCCTTGAAGATCTTCTGCGTTTCCTGGTTGATGCGCGACATGTTCGACAGGTGGATCTTCTTCGCGGCCTCGGTCGCGCGGAACGGGCCGTCGCGGAAACCGATCAGCGACGTCATCTCCTGCGGGCCGCGCCCCGGCCACAGCTTCTCGTTCGCGTAGAACGACACGCCGGTGCCCGGATGGTCCATCAGGTTGCGGCCGACCATGTCGGAACTGTTCGCGACGCCGTTCGGGAAATCGCGGTTCGCGGACATCAGCAGGATCTTCGGCGTCTCGATGCCGTTCGCGGCGATCACGAAGTACTTGCCTTCCACGCGATGGTCCGCGCCCGTCTTGTCCTTGTAGATCGCGGCGGTGATGCGCTTGTCCGGCCCGGTTTCGAGCTTGTAGACGACCGCGCTGTCGATCAGCTTCGCGCCGGCCTGCTCCGCCTTCTCGACGTGCACGATGCCGTTGTACATCGCGCCGATCGGGCAGATCGGCATGCAGTTGTTGTTCCCGCAACACGTCGGCCGGCCGTCGTACGGGCGGCTGTTGCGCGCGACCGGCTCGGTCACCACGTGAAACTTCGGGTCGTAGCCGTTGAGCGCCGTCTTGATCGTCTGCTCGTTGAACGACAACGGCAGCGGCGGCATCGGGTACGGCTCCTTGCGCGGCGAGTACAGGTCTTCCTCGGGGCCCGGGCCCCACACGCCGAGTTCCTCCTCGGCGCGCTGGTACCAATGCTCGATGTCGTCGTACTGGATCGGCCAGTCGCGGCCGACGCCGTACACGGTCTTCATCCTGAAGTCGTTCGGAATGAAGCGCCACGCCGACGCGGCCCAGTGCCACGTCGTGCCGCCCACCGCGCGGATGTACTGCGAGTTGAACTTGTGCTCGCCCTTCAGGATCAGGTAGTCGTTCGGCGGGCCGTATTCCGGATGCGGCGCCCATGCGCTCGACGGGTACGGCGCCATGAAATCGGTCTTGTCGGGCTGGTTGCGAAAGCGCTCGACGATTTCCCAGCGCGGCATGCGCGGCCCGGCTTCCAGCAGGATCACCGACTTGCCCGCCAGCGCGAGCTGGTGAGCGACGATCGCGCCCGCGACACCCGATCCGACGACGACGACGTCGGCCTTTTGCGTATCGGTATCGGCCATCAGGCTTGCCTCTCGATCGGTTTTTCGGCCCAGAAGCCGGGTTTGTTGGGGCAATACGAAGGGATCACGAGCGTATCCGATACGACGCCGAACATTAATGCTTCCTCGTACGTAATCACGACGTCGTCGACGACGCCGAGATACCACGCTTCGAGGATCTTCAGCGCAAGCGCTTCCTGGTCGGGATTCAGCGCGCCGGACGCAAGTGCGCCGGCGAGTTGCGGCAGGCTGTCGGCCGTCTTGAACGAGCCCTTCTGCAAGGCCTGCAGGAAGCGTTCGCCGAGCACGCGGCTCAGCCCCTTCTTGCCGGTCAGTGCTTCGGAAAGCGTCATGAACGTGTCGAGCGGCGCGGTGCCGGGATCGTCTGCGAGGGCCCGCAACGCCAGCGAGCCCGTCAGGCCCGCCGCCGTCAGCGCCAGTGCGCCCTGCAGCCATTGACGCCGCGTGATGCCGGTTGCGGCTGCGTCGCCAGTGCGACGCGAGTGGGGAGTGTTGTCGTTGTGCATGTTTCCTTCTCTCGAACACCGGATTCGGGAAAACCACGCTTGATATTTCTCAAACATTGGCGCGGACCTGAAATGTACGCGCACATGCGGGATCGAACAATCTTTTTATAGTTCATTAAATGTTCCGCAATCCGACATAATCGACATTCCGCCGCATTTTTGTGTCGTCGACGCGACAACGCCTCGAATCATCTGCACGGGTGTCGCACGCCGATGACATCCTGCCGGGTGCGTTTCTCGTATACGGGCGGTCGGTTAGAATCGCGGGCAATCAAACAGAAAGCTTCCCTCCGAGGGCAATCGAGCGATGAAGCAGCACAACAATCACAACGACGCGAATCGAACCGGCCGCACCACCCGGCTGCTCTGGCGCATCGGCGCCGTCGCGGCACTCGGCGGCGCCGCGGCCGTATCGCTGCACGCGCTCGCCGCGCGCACGGTAAGCGTGTCACCGCAAGGCACCGTCACCGAGGTCCGGCAGGCGGTGGTCAAGTTCGACGAGCCGATGGTCGCGTTCGGCTCGGCCGCCGCGCCGAATCCCGCCCGGGTCACCTGCAACGACGCCGCCGCCGCGCGCGGCCAGGGTCACTGGCTCGACGACAAGACCTGGGTCTACGATTTCGAGAACGACCTGCCGCCCGGCGTGCGCTGCTCGGTCGCGCTCAACGACACGCTGCGCTCGGTCGCCGGCAACGCGGCGAGCGGCCAGCGCCGCTTCACGTTCCAGACGGGCGGCCCGTTCCCGGTGACGGTGCGCCCCGGCTCGCGCGAGATCGAGGAGCGCCAGGTCTTCGTGCTGAAGCTGAACGGCCCGGCCGAACCGCGCTCGGCGCTCGCGAACATCTGGTGCGAGGCCGCCGGCATCGGCAACCGCATCCCGGTCACGGCCGCCGACGACGATACGCGCAACGCGCTGCTCGACCATTTCGGGCTGAAGCAGGACGCCGCGCGCGTGCTGACGCTGTCGTGCGCGCAGGCGCTGCCGGCGAGCGCGAAGATGCAGCTCGTCTACGGCAAGGGCGTCACGAGCCCGAGCGGCATCCCGAACGAAACGGAACGGCGCTTCGATTTCGCCGTGCGCGCCCCGTTCGCCGCGAGCTTCTCGTGCGAACGCGAGAACGCGAAGGCGCCCTGCACGCCGCTGCGCCCGCTCACGCTGTCGTTCAATGCGCCGATCTCGCGCAAGAACGCCGAGGCGATCAAGCTGCGCGGCCCCGACGGTTCGCTGTCGCCGACCTTCGCGGCCGACGACAAGAGCGAGGAAGTCACCACCGTCAACTTCAACCCGCCGCTGCCCGAGCAGGCCGGCCTGACGGTCGAGTTGCCGTCCGACCTGCGCGACGTGACCGATCGCCCGCTGTCCAACGCCGACCTGTTCCCGCTTGCGACGCGCACCGCGCCGATGCCGCCGCTCGCGAAGTTCTCGTCGGGCACGTTCGGGATCGTCGAGCGCTTCGCCGAACCCGATACGCCCGCGCTCGTGCCCGTCACGCTGCGCAACGTCGAGGCCGACCTGCATATCGACGGCCTCAACACCAAGGGTGCGCAGTTCTCCAACCTGAAGATCGACGACGACACCGCGATCCGCCAGTGGATGCGCACCGTCGACCGCTTCGACAACGGGTCGATGACGGCCGGTTCGATCGACGGCCAGATTCCCGGCCTGCTCCAGCGCAAGGGCCAGCACGCCGTCTACGTGCCGCGCCAGGCCGGCGAGCAGGCGCCCGCGCCGAAGGATCGCCTCATCGACGTGCGTTCGCTGACGCTGCTCAAGGGCCAGCCCGGCGTGCAGGCGCTGACGATGCCGCAGGCCGACCCGAAGACGCTGCGCCCGTTCGAAGTCGTCGGCGTGCCGATCGAGAAGCCCGGCTTCTACGTGCTCGAACTCGCGTCGCCCGCGCTCGGCCGCTCGCTGCTCGCGAAGCCGTCGAGCATGTACGTGCGCACCACCGTGCTCGTCACGAACCTCGGCGTGCACCTGAAACAGGGCCGCGAGAACAACCTCGTGTGGGTCACGACGCTCGACAAGGGCAAGCCCGTGCCGAACGCGCAGATCCGCGTGTCGGACTGCAACGGCGACGAGATCGCCTCCGGCAAGACCGACGCGCAGGGCCTGCTGAAGATCGACGGCGCGTTCGAGCCGAAGCGCGCATGCAATTCGTCCGATTCGGAGCAACGCTTCGACGACTACTTCGTGTCGGCGCGCGTGAACGATCCGAAGACGGGCCCCGACATGGCGTTCGTCAGCTCGGGCTGGAACCGCGGGATCGAGTCGTGGCGCTTCAATGTGCCGACCGATACCGACAGCGCGCCGACCGTGCGCGCGCACACGGTGTTCGACCGCACGCTGCTGCGCGCGGGCGAGACCGTGTCGATGAAGCATTTCCTGCGCACCGAGACGCTGCAGAGCCTCGCGTTCCCGTCGCAATACCCGACGCGCGTGACGATCCGCCATCTCGGCACGGGCCAGACGTACAAGCTGCCGCTCACGTGGGCGGCCGACCACAGCGCGGACACGCAGTTCACGCTGCCGGCCGCCGCGAAGCTCGGCGAATACAGCGTCGAACTCGAAGGCGGCCCGGAAGACGCGCCGACCGCCACTTATTACAGTGGCAGCTTCCGCGTCGAGGCGTTCCGCCTGCCGGTGCTGAAGGGTTCGATCGGCGCGCGCGACGCGCAGAAGAGCCCGCTCGTCGCCGTGAAGGAGGCGCCGCTCGCGGTGCAGATCGACTACGTGTCGGGCGGCGGCGCATCGAACCTGCCCGTGCAGGTGTCCGCGCTGATGAAGTGGGCGACGCCGCCGTTCGCCGATCGTTTCGAGGATTTCAGCTTCACGCCGTATCGCCCCGACACGGGCGACGGCAACGCCGACGACGATTCGCAGGACGGCGACAACGCGTCGGCGTCGAACAACGATCCCGATGCGACGAAGCTGATCGCCGACAAGCTGCCGCTGACGCTCGACCGCAACGGCGCCGGCTCGGTCACGCTCAAGGGCCTGCCCGACGTCGACGCGCCGAAGCGCATCGCGCTCGAGGCGACGTTCGCCGACCCGAACGGCGAAGTGCAGACGATCCGCGGCGACACGATCCTGTGGCCTGCCGCCGTCGCGGCCGGCATCAAGGCCGGCCACTGGGTGTCGGTCGGCCAGCGCGTGCCCGTGCAGGCGCTGGCGGTCGATCTGCAGGGCAAGCCGCGCGCGTCGGTGCCGATCGAGATCAAGGGCGTCGCGCACGTCACGACCTCGTCGCGCAAGCGCATGGTCGGCGGCTTCTATGCGTACGACAACAAGAGCGACACGCGCGATCTCGGCGTGCTGTGCTCGGGCAAGACCGACGACAAGGGCCGCATGGCTTGCGACGCGACGCTCGAACAGGCCGGCAACGTGCAGCTGATCGCGGTCGCGAAGGACGGCGACGGCCACACGTCGAACGCGTCGACGTCGGTATGGGTCACGCGCGAGGACGAGCTCTGGTTCGGCGGCGACAACACCGACCGGATCGACGTGATCCCGGAAAAGACCTCGTACGAACCGGGCGAGACCGCCCGCTTCCAGGTGCGGATGCCGTTCCGCTACGCGACCGCGCTGGTCGCGGTCGAGCGCGGCGGCGTGATGGAAACGCATGTGGTCGAGCTGAACGGCAAGAACCCGACCGTCGACCTGAAGGTCGGCGACACGTGGGGGCCGAACGTCTACGTCTCGGTGCTCGCGCTGCGCGGCCGGATCCGCGAGGTGCCGTGGTACTCGTTCTTCACATGGGGCTGGAAGGCGCCGATCGAATGGGCGCGCGCATTCTGGCGCGAAGGCCGTCACTATGAAGCGCCGACCGCGTTCGTCGACCTGTCGAAGCCCGCGTTCCGCTACGGCCTCGGCGAGATCAAGGTCGGCACGGGCGCCCATCGCCTCGGCGTGACCGTGACGACCGACGCGACGCGCTACACGGTGCGCGGCAAGGCCCAGGCGCACGTGAAGGTCACGCTGCCGAACGGCCAGCCCGCGCCGGCCGGCACGCAGATCGCGGTCGCGGCCGTCGACGAGGCGCTGCTCGAACTGATGCCGAACAACAGCTGGGACCTGCTCGACGCGATGTTGCGGCGGCGCGCGTACGGCGTCGAGACGGCCACCGCGCAGATGGAAATCGTCGGCCGCCGCCACTTCGGCCGCAAGGCCGTGCCGGCCGGCGGCGGCGGCGGCAGCGCGCCGACGCGCGAGCTGTTCGACACCCTGCTGCTGTGGAATCCGCGCGTGACGCTGGACGCCAACGGCAGCGCGACCGTCGAGGTGCCGCTGAACGACGCGCTGACGAGCTTCCGCATCGTCGCGATCGCGGCGGTCGGCCCGGACCGCTTCGGCTCGGGCAGCACGTCGATCCGCAGCATCCAGGACCTGCAACTGATCTCGGGCCTGCCGCCGCTGGTGCGCGAAGGCGACGCGTTCCGGGCGCAAGTGACGCTGCGCAACACGACCGACCGCGCGATGCAGGTCGTCGTCACGCCGCGCGTGACCGGCCTCGACGTCGCGCCGCAAACCGTGTCGCTCGCGGCCAACACGGCGACCGAAGTCGCATGGACGATCACCGTGCCCGAGCAGGCGCTCGACGCGGCCGGCGCGCTGAACTGGCGCATCGAGGCCGCCGAGCAAGGCGGCAAGCGCGCGTCCGACGCGCTGGCGGTCGCGCAGAAGGTCGTGCCCGCGCTGCCGGTGACCGTGCAGCAGGCGACGCTCGCGCAGGTCGACGGCACGCTGACGGTGCCCGTGTCGGCGCCGGCCGGCGCCGCGAACAACGCGCAGGGCGCGCCGCGCGGCGGCATCGCCGTCTCGCTGCAATCGAAGCTCGCCGACGGCCTGCCGGGCGTGCGGCGCTGGTTCGAGCGCTATCCGTACCGCTGCCTCGAGCAGCAGACGTCGCGCGCGATCGGCCTGCGCGACCCCGCGCAATGGCAGGCGCTGGTCGCCCGCATGCCCGTCTATCTCGACAGCGACGGGCTCGCGAGCTACTTCCCGCCGTCGTCCGACGATTCGCACGCGGGCAGCGCGACGCTGTCGTCGTATCTGCTCGTGGTGTCCGACGAAGCCAGCCGTCTCGATCCGCGCTTCGCGCTGCCGGAAGATGTACGTACGCAGCTCGAGGCCGGGCTCGCGCGCTTCGTCGACGGCCGCATCGAGCGCAACACGTGGGCGCCGCGCCAGGATCGCGACCTGCGCAAGCTCGCCGCGATCGAGGCGCTGTCGCGCTACGGCGCCGCGCAGGGCCGCATGCTCGGCTCGATCGAGATCGCGCCGAACCAGTGGCCGACGTCGGCGGTGATCGACTATCACGCGATCCTCACGCGCGTGAAGGACATCCCGCAACGCGACGAGAAGCGCGCGCAGGTCGAACAGATCCTGCGGGCGCGCCTCACGTACCAGGGCACGCAGCTCGTGTTCTCCACCGCGCGCGACGACGACCTGTGGTGGCTGATGACCAGCAACGAGACCAACGCGGCGCGTCTCGCGCTGGAATTCGCCGGCGACCCGGCGTGGAAGGACGAGATGCCGCGCGTCACCGCCGGCCTGCTCGCCCTGCAGCGCCAGGGCGCGTGGCAGACCACCACGTCGAACGCACTCGGCCTGCTGGCGGTCGAGCGCTTCTCGCGCACCTACGAGAGCACGCCGGTTGCCGGCGCGACGAAAGTCGCGCTCGGCGGCGACGAACGCACGATCTCGTGGTCGCGGGCGCCGGCGCCCGCCGACACGCCGGCGTCGGCCACCGCCGCCACGCGTGCCGCCGCCGCCCGCAGCGTGCTGCTGTCATGGCCGCGCGCGTCGCAGGCGCCGGCCACGCTGTCCGTCACGCAGGACGGCACGGGTCGCCCGTGGGCGACGATCGAAAGCCTCGCGGCCGTGCCGCTGCGTGCGCCGTTCGCGGCCGGCTACCGGATCACGAAGACCGTCACCCCCATGTCGCCCGCCGTCAAGGGCGTGCTGACACGCGGCGACGTCGTGCGCGTGCATCTCGACATCGATGCGCAGAGCGACATGACGTGGGTCGTCGTCAACGATCCGATCCCGTCCGGCGCGACGATCCTCGGTTCGGGCCTCGGCCGCGACTCCGAGGCCGCCACGCAGGGCGAGAAAACGCCGGACGGCGCGTGGCCCGCGTTCGTCGAACGCGATTTCGACGGCTACCGCGCGTATTACGACTATTTGCCGAAGGGCAAATTCTCGGTCGAGTACACGGTGCGGCTGAACAACGTCGGCACGTTCGGGCTGCCGCCCACGCGCGTCGAGGCGCTGTACGCGCCGTCCGTGTACGGCCTGTGGCCAAACCCGCCGATGACCGTGAAACCGGCCGACGCGGGCAAGTAACGAGGCCGTGATGATCGATCGGGTATTGCCGCGGCCGGCGCGTTTCGCCGGCCGCGTAGTCGTCGCCGTCGTGCTGGCCATGCCGCTCGTCGCGCATGCGCTGCCGAACTACGACGAAGTGCGCCGCAACTGGCGCAGCTCCGACTGGGTACTGCTCGCCCGCGACGGCACCCCGCTGCAGCGCACGCGCGTCGACCTCACCGAACGGCGCGGCGACTGGGTGTCGCTCGCGGACGTCTCGCCCGCGTTTCGCGAGGCGATCGTCGTGTCCGAGGACAAGCGCTTCCATGAGCACAGCGGCGTCGACTGGCGCGGGATCGCCGGCGCCGCATGGGGCAACCTGTGGAACGAGCGCACGCGCGGCGCGTCGACCGTCACGATGCAGCTCGCCGGCTTGCTCGGCGACGCGCAGCGCCGCTCGGGCCAGCGCTCGCTGCCGCAGAAGGCCACGCAGGCGGTCAACGCGTTGCTGCTCGAACGCGGCTGGCGCAAGGACCAGATCCTCGAGGCCTACCTGAACCTGGTGCCGTTCCGCGGCGAGACGGTCGGGCTCGCCGCCCTGTCGCAGGTGCTGTTCGGCAAGGCGCCGTCGGGGCTCGACGCGCGCGAGGCCGCGATCGCGGCCGCGCTCGTGCGCGCGCCGAATGCCTCGCCCGCGAAAATCGCCGAGCGCGCATGCCGGATCCTGCGCGACATGCATGCCGAGCAGGCATGCGCGTCGCTCGACGGCTACGTGCAGCTCGTCACCTCGCGTCCGGCCGGCGCCGCGCGCGACGACGGCGCCGCCCTCGCGCCGCACTTCGCGCGCCGCATCGCGGCCGAGGTCCGGCCGGCGGCCGGCGCGCAGGTCCGCACGACGCTGGATGCGCCGCTGCAGCGCTTCGCGCGCGATACGCTGATGCGCGCGCTGACCGAACTGAACGCGCCCGCGCACCGCCGCAACGTGCAGGATGGCGCGGTCGTCGTGATCGACAACGCGACCGGCGAGATTCGCGCGTGGGTCGGATCGTCCGGCGCGCTGTCGAGCGCGCGCGACGTCGACGCCGTGCTCGCGCCGCGCCAGGCCGGCTCGACGCTCAAGCCGTTCCTCTATGCGCAGGCGATCGACGAGAAGCGGCTGACGGCCGCGTCGCTGCTGGACGACGCGCCGATCAACCTCGCCACCGGCGGCGGCCTGTACATCCCGCAGAACTACGACAAGGATTTCAAGGGCTGGGTAAGCGTGCGCAGCGCGCTCGGCGGCTCGCTGAACGTCCCGGCCGTGCGCACGCTCGTGCTCGTCACGCCGCACCGCTTCGCGCGCACGCTGACCGCGCTCGGCCTGCCGCTCACGCAGGAAGGAGACTACTACGGTTTCAGCCTCGCGCTCGGCAGCGCGGACGTCACGCTGCTGTCGCTGACCAACGCCTATCGCGCGCTGGCGAACGGCGGCGTCGCGCGCAAGGTCGTCGACCTGCCGGCGCCGACGCCGGCGGCCGGCGCGTCGGCCCCCGCGAAGGCGGACGCCGGCACGCGCGTGTTCAGCGAGGCGGCCAGCTTCGTCGTCACGGACATCATTGCCGACAACAACGCGCGCGTGCGCACGTTCGGTTTCGACAACCCGCTCGCGACGCGCTTCTTCTCGGCAGTCAAGACCGGCACGAGCAAGGACATGCGCGACAACTGGACCGTCGGCTTCACGTCGCGCTATACGGTCGGCGTGTGGGTGGGCAATGCGGACGGCTCGCCGATGTGGGACGTCTCGGGCGTCACCGGCGCGTCGCCCGTGTGGTCGGCGGTGGTCGGCTACCTGCACCGCGACCAGCCGAGCCGCGCGCCGCGCCCGCCCGCCGGCGTCGAGACGCGCCGCATTACGTTCGAACGCGATATCGAACCGTCCCGCAACGAGTGGTTCGTCGCGGGCACGGCGCTCGACACGGTCCGGCTCGCCGCGCCCGTCACCCCGGGCAAGGACGGCGCACGCGCGCCGCTGACGATCGGCGCGCCGACCGACGGCACGATCTTCGCGATCGATCCGGACATTCCGCCGAAGAACCAGCGGATCTGGTTCGAGCGCTCGGCCGGGCGCACCGCCAAGTTCGCATGGCGGCTCGACGACAAGGTGATCGGGCGCGCCGATCGCATCGCGTGGATGCCGTGGCCGGGCCGGCATCGCCTCGAACTCGTCGATGCGCGCGGCAACGTCGCGGATGCGATCAGCTTCGAGGTGCGCGGCGCGTTCGCAAAGACGGCCGCACGCAAGCCCTGAGCGCGCGCGGCGGCCGGGTTCGCCGGCCGTGCTCGCGTTCGGCGGCCGCCGGGCGAGGAATCGGGCCGCGGCTCGGCCGGGATCGCCGCCCGGTTCGCGACGTTGAAATCCGGACGCGGCCGGTCGCTGCCGCGCGTCGCGATCGCGACGGCCGCGCGCCGGCGGATCTGCCCGCCATAGCGCCGCACCGTCCCGGTGAAAGCGGGCCGGCTCAGGCGTTCGTCATTTCAGGATCCCGTCGTACCGCCCCGATGTCGGACGTAGAATGCAAACGGCGCCGCTGCGGCGCGTGCCGGTTGCCCCACTTCATACGAGGCCAGCGACCATGAACCTGCGTATCCAGCACTTCCGCTTCCGCCGCCCCGCGCTGGGCGCCCTCTGCATTGCCGCCGTCTCGACGCTGCAGGCGTGCAACGGCGATGCCTGCTTCGGCGTGGATGTCTGCTTCAACGACAACACGCAAGCCGTCGCACTGTCGGGCACGGCCGCCACGGGCGATGCGCTCGCGAGCGCGCAGGTGACGGTCAGTTGCGCGACGGGCTCCGCGACGACGCTGACGGACGGCGGCGGCAACTACAGCGTGACCGTCAACGCCGTGCTGCCGTGCGCGATCACCGTCACGTCGGGCGGCACGAGCCTGCATTCGCTCGCCTACGCGGGCGGCACGTTCAATACGACGCCCGAGACCGAGCTGCTGCTGGTCTATCTCGCGGCCCAGCTCGGCACGAACACGGCCGGGCTGATCGGCAATTTCCAGGGCAATGCGCGGTACCGGCAAGCGATGGGAAGCGCGAACACGGTGCAGGCCGCGCAATCGGCCGTGGCGGGCAACCTGCAGCAGCGCTATTCGCTGACGCTCGCGGCCCCGGCGTTCCTGACCACGCCGTTCACGGTCGGACAACCGGGTGTCGACAGCGATCTCGTCGCGCTGGCCAACGCCGGCGCGATCGACTCCAACGGATTGCCCGACCCGGTCGCCGTTACGCTTCTGACGCAGGCAGGCGCGGCCCACCCGCTGTAAGCGGCCTGCGATGCTGACGCACCGGGCCGGCATCGGGCGTCAGGCGTCCGCCTCGCTCGTGCCGTCAGCCAGCAGCGCCCACCGTTCGTGGTCGCGCCATTCGCCGCCGAGGCGCAGATAGCGCGGCGAAAAGCCCTCTTTCATGAAGCCGAGCCGCCGCACCAGCGCGATCGACGCGAGGTTGCCGGGCTGGATGTTGGCCTCGAGCCGATGCAGCCCGAGTTCGCCGAACGCGACGCCGATCGCCGCGCGCAACGCATCCGTCATCAGCCCCTGGCGGCTGAACGCCGCCATTCCGTAGTAGCCGAGATACGCACTCTGGAACACGCCGCCGACGATCTCGTTGAGGTTCACCACGCCGACCACCGCCCCCGACGCGCGCTCACGCGCGACGAGGCCGACGTTCGGCCCGGTCAGGCAGCGGGAGAACCACTGATCGAATCCCGCCTGGTCGACGAACGAATCGACCCAGGGCAGATGGTGGTTCCGGCTCGCGCGGTTGGCGGCGATCAGGTCGGCGGCGTCGGAACGGGCGACACGGTTCAGCACGACCGGATTCAGGGCGCCGCCGGCGGCGGCGCTCACGCGGCCTCCCCGCTCGCGCACACGACGGGCGCGGCCTGCTGCTGCGACAGGTAGCGCAGCAGCTTGGCGACCATCCACACGACGATGCACGACAGCGCGACGAAGAACACCGCGAGCGGCGTCAGCACGTGGATCGACACGAAGCCGGCCAGGCCCATCATCGCGGACGACACGAGCAGCAGCGCGCACCCGAGGATCGCGCTCGTCAGGCCGGCGATGTGCGGAAACAGCGAATTGCCCTTGGCCATCAGCGTCGGGTACATCGCGCCGGCGCAGAAGCCCATCACGAGCACCGGCGTCGCGAGCGTCCAAACGCGCAAGCCGACGGTCAGCGCCAGGACCAGCATCGCGACCGACGCGCCCGCCATCGTGCGCGCGCCGATGCGCAGCCGCTGCTCGGCGCTCGGCAGCCCGGGCCCGTGGAGCCGGTTCGACAGGCCGCCGAGGAAGTACATGAGGCCGATCCCGAGCGCGAGATAGCCGAAGAAGGTCGGCGGCTTGTGCAAGGTGGTCTGCACCATGAACGGCCCGACGATGTTGAACACGAGCAGGATGCTGTAGCACAGCCCCTGCGCGAGGAAGCAGCTCTGGAACACCGGGCTCGCCAGCACCTTGCCCGCGTTCGTCACCAGCGTGCGCGGCTCGAGATGCACCGGCTTCGGCAAGGTCTCCCGGTAGCGCCACAGCAGCGCCCACATCACCAGCGAGTACACCAGCAGGAACACCAGGCACGCGCGCCAGCCGAACCATTCCTGCAGGTGCGCGCCGATCACCGGCGCGACGATCGGCGCGAGCCCCCATGCGATCGACATGTACGTGAACGCGTGCAGCAGCGCCTGCCCGGCAAACGAATCGGTGATGATCGCCTTCGCGAGCAGGTTGGTGGTCGCGATGCCGAAGCCCTGCAGGCAGCGCGCCAGCACGAACGTCTCGAGGTTCTGCGCGCCGAGCGACAGCAGGCAGCCGATCGTATAGATCACGAGCCCGAACGCGAGCACGCGCTTGCGCCCGTAGGCGTCGGCGATCGGACCGAAGATGAGCTGGCCGAGCGCATAGGCGGCCATGTAGCCCGACACGCTCGACTGGATCGCCTGCGGCGTGGTCGCGAACGAACGCGCCATGTCGGGCAGCGCGGGCACGTAGATGTCGATCGCCAGCTGGCCGGCGGACGCGAACAGGCAAATCAGGAACAGCAGAAAGCGCGGCGAGTTCGACTCGCGCGCAGGGGTAAGCGTGGCGTTCATGGAGACCGGGATCGATGTGGACAGCAGTGACGCAGCCGCGCGATGTTCGAAATGCGAACATGCGTGCGTCGTGGCGAATGTCGTATTGTGCCTGTTGTCGCGTCAGGCAGCCGGATGTCCCTGGCACGGACGCGGTTGAATGCCGGTTGCGGCCCGGGCGGACATGCGCTGGCCGGGGGGGCGGCCGAGGCCGCCTTGATCCGGCACCGTCAACGTTCCCGATGGCGCGTTGCGCGAGCCGCACGATTCGTTCGCGGCTGATCCGGGCCGTTACGTTTGAGCGAACGACGAAGATGCGATGCCGTTCGTACATGGCGGCGGGCGCAACGGCGCCGGCCGCGCGCGGGCCGGAAATCAAGGTCCGGCGTGTTTTCCGATCCCGCTTTCGCCCCGGAACCGCCGGCATGCGCCGACGGTCTTTCATTGCCGGACTCCGCTCGGCGCCACGCCGGATCAGTACTGCGCCTGATCCGTCGGATTCCTGAACAGCTGCCGCATCTCCGCCGACAGCGGATAGTTCAGACTCACGCCCTTGGGCGGAATCGGCTGCGTGAACCACTGGTTGTACAGCTTCTCGGCCGCACCGGACGTCTGCATCCTTGCGATCACGTCGTCGACCACATGCTTGAACGCGGGATCGTCCCTGCGCATCATGCACGCATAGTTTTCGTGGACGAGCGGCGTGCCTGCCACCGTGTACGCGCCCGGGTTGCGATCCTTCGCGATTTCGCCGTACAGCAGCGGCTCGTCCATCACGAACGCCACTGCGCGCCCGGTCGTGACGTTCATGAACGCTTCGGCGTGATCCTTCGCGCTGATGATCGTCATGTTCATCGCCTTCTCTTCGTTGAGCTTGCGCAACAGGCGTTCGTCCGACGTGCCGGCCGTCGTCGCGACCGTCTTGCCGGCCAGGTCCGAGAAGTCCTTCACGCCGGAATCCTTGCGCGTGCTGAAACGGATGCCGTAGAGAAAGATGCTGTTCGAGAACGCGGCCTGTTTCTGCCGTTCGAGCGTGTTCGTCGTCGATCCGCATTCGAAATCGATCGTCCCGTTCTGCAGCAGCGGAATCCGGTTCTGCGACGTGATCGGAATCTCCTTCACCGCGAGGTTCGGCAGGTTCAGTTCCGTCTTCAGCCGGTCGACGATGCGCGACGCGATATCGCGCGAATAGCCGATGTTCTTCTGCTGGTTGTCCGAATACGAGAACGGCACCGACGATTCGCGAATGCCCAGCGACACGACGCCGGTGTCCTTGATCTTCTTCAGCGTACCGGTGAGGGCCTGTGCGTGCGCGGCGCCCGCCAGCGCACAGGACAACGCGACAGCCAGCCAACGGAAGCGGCGATCCATGCTTTTCTCCTGACGAAAGGTTGATCGAATCGCGATCGTACGCCCGACAAAAATTCGCATCGCATCAGGCGATGCGTAAACAACCTTCCAGCGTGGCCGCGCGCTGAAAGACGTTTTCCGTGCCGCGCAACGCCGCCCGCGCCGGACGCCCCGCCCGAGCGGACGCGCACGACCCCGCGGCGGCTTTCCGTACCGGCCGTTCCAAACGCGCGTTCGTGCTGCGACGCAGCAACGTAATCGTTTGCGCCCGCCCCGTTTTTTCTCGTGAAACGCACTCAAGAAGCCGTCGCGCACGCCGTTACCCAGTGCATGGCGCGACGCAGCAACCCCGCTGCGGCCGCCAGAAAAAAAACGACAAGGTCCGGCATTGCCGGACCGGCGCCACCGCCGGCACGACGGTTATCTACGAGGATCGAGTTTCAACATGAGAACCAAACGTTTCAATATCGCGCTGGCGCGCTCCGCACATGTGCGCATGCTCGCCGGCATGTTGTCCGCCGCGGCCCTCCTGCCCCTCGCCGGTTGCGGCGGCGGTGGCGGCGGCGACGGCAGCAACCCGTCTTCCTCCAATGCGGCACCGGCACCGGCCCCGACGCCGGCCCCGACGCCCACGCCCACCACGACCGGCAGCAATGCCTGCGCGACCCAGCAGGCCGCCGTGCAGATGGCGGCGCAGACCACGCAGACCGCGCAGGCTGCCCCGACCGAACCGCCGATCGATCACCTGATCGTCAAGCTGAAGACGCTGACGGCCACGCGTGCGATGGCCGCGACCGACGACGGGACGCGGCTCAATGCGGTCATCCAGCGCTCGATGACGCGCTGGACGGCGCCGGCCACCGGCAGCGCACGCGCCTATGCGAGCACGATCCCGCAAACGCAGCTGAACGTGCAGGTCGAGCGGACGATCTCGAGCGGCGCCGCCGTGCTGTCGATCGGCCAGCGCATCGCGGCCAGCGACGCGGCCGCGCTCGCGCAGGCGTTCGCGGCCGATGCGGACGTCGACTACGCGGAACCGGATCACCCGATGCGGATTCGCGACACGCCGAGCGATCCGCTCTACAGCCAGCAGTGGTACCTGTTCGACCCGACCGCCGGCATCGACATGCCGCCGGCGTGGACCGTGACCAAGGGTTCGCCGACCGTCGTCACGGCCGTGCTCGACACCGGCTACCGTCCGCATGCCGACCTCATCGGCAACCTGCTGCCCGGCTACAACTTCATCAGCAACGTCAACACCAGCAACAACGGCGAGACGCGCGGCCCCGATGCAACCGATCCGGGCGACTGGGTCACGCAGCAGGACCTCAGCAACGCGAGCGGCCCGTACTATCAATGCGCGAGCGAGCCGAGCAACAGCAGCTGGCACGGCACGCGCGTGATGGGCGTGATCGGTGCGACCGCCAACAACGGCGTCGGCATCGCCGGCATCTCGTGGCTCGGCCAGATCCTGCCGGTGCGCGTGCTCGGCAAGTGCGGCGGCACCACGAGCGACATCGCGGACGGGATGCGCTGGGCAGCCGGCATTCCGGTGAGCGGCGTGCCGAACAACCCGACGCCCGCCAAGGTCATCAACCTGAGCCTCGGCGGCGTCGGCACGTGCAGCACGACGTTCCAGCAGGCGATCGACGACGTGACCGCGAAGGGCGTGACCGTGGTCGTCGCGGCCGGCAACGACGGCCTGTCGACCGGGCTCGACCAGCCCGCGAACTGCCGCGGCGTGATCAGCGTCGGTGCGACCGACACGAACGGCCTGCGCGCATCGTTCAGCAACTTCGGCTCCGACGTCGCACTGAGCGCGCCGGGCGTCAACATCCTGTCGACGTCGAACACCGGCACGACGACGCCGGGCTCGGACACCTACGGTCTGGCGAACGGCACCAGCCTCGCGACGCCGCAGGTGACGGGGGTCGCCGCGCTGATGCTGTCGATCAACAGCAACCTCACGCCCACGCAGATCCAGCAGAAGCTGCAGGGCGGCACGCGCACGACCAAGCTGTCGGCCAGCACGTCCTGCACCGCGATGCCGGCAGGCTCGGGCATCCTCGATGCAGGGGCCGCCGTCGCATCGGCCAACCCGTAACCGCCACCCTCTCCCGCGCGGCCGCGCGCATGCCGATCCGGCGTGCGCGCGGCCATTTTGTTGCGGCCCGTCCCGCGCCTCGCCGCCCGCACCTCGACCCGATTACGTTTCTCGAAATAACAGCTGACAAAAGGGTTGACGCTTCGCACAGCGACCCATTACCATCGCTCCCGTCTAATTACATGGAGTGTTCTGTGAACACCGATGCGAGTTGTAGTTGGTGCTTGACCAACTTGACTGCTGCCTGAGGAAAACGCGCAGAGCCTCGTCTTCTGCCGCATCCCGGGAAGCAGGATGCGGCGTCTTTCCGGCCTGAACGGCCGGATCTCCCGCCGAATTTTCGATGTTGTCGAACGCATGCGACGCGCCGTCGCGCGTGCGTTCGCGTTGCGCGCAGCGCCAGCCGCGCGCGCATTCCGTTCGCGTGCCGTCCGGCCGTACGCCTTCGTGCGTGCGGCGCCGTCGATCGCCCGCGCCGACTATCCGCAACCGACAGGAGTGCAGATGAACTCAGACGACAGTAGTCGATTACCGCTCGCCGGTGCGACGCTGCGCATCGTCCCTCCGGTCGCACCGCACGCGCCGGCGAGCGTTCCCGCATTCTCCGATCCACAGCCGATCGCGCCTGACGCGACGCGGCGGGGAGCGCTCGTGCGTCGATAACGTCACGGCCGCTCCCCGCCCGCCGCCTCGTGCGCAAGGAGCGACTCATGACACGACACAATCCGTCCCAAAAGAAACAGCGCGGCTTCATCAAGGCCGGCGCCGGCCAGCAGAACGATCCGCGCATCATGCGCGCCGCGCAGGAAGCGGCCCGCCCGCTCGAGGCCACGCTGAAGTCGCTGAACACCAGCACGCGCGGCCTCACCTACGACCAGGCCGCCGACCGCCTGCAGCACTACGGCCCGAACGAAATCGCGCACGACAAGCCGCCGCACTGGACCCGCCAGTTGCTGCTCTCGTTCCACAACCCGTTTGTCTACGTACTGCTGGTGCTCGCCGCCATCAGCTTCTTCACCGACGTCTACTTCGCCGCGCCCGACGATCGGGACTACGTCGGCATGACGATCCTGCTGACGATGGTCACGATCAGCGCGCTGCTGCGCTTCGCGCAGGAATTCCGTTCGCTGCGCGCGGCCGAGAAGCTGAAGGCGATGGTCCGCACGACGGCCACCGTGCAGCGCTCGGTGACCGACACGTCCGAACCGGCGCGCCGCGAGGTACCGATGCGCGAAGTCGTGACCGGCGACATCGTGCACCTGTCGGCCGGCGACATGATCCCGGCGGACGTACGCCTGCTGGCGTCGCGCGACCTGTTCATCAGCCAGGCCGTGCTGACCGGCGAGGCGCTGCCCGTCGAGAAATACGACACGCTCGGCGCGGTCGCCGGCAAATCCGCCGGCACGCGCGCGGCCGGCGCGGCGACCGACGCGTCGGCATCGCTGCTCGATCTCGAGAACGTCTGCTTCATGGGCACCAACGTCGTCAGCGGCACGGCGACGGCCGTCGTCGTCGCGACCGGCGAAGACACGTACTTCGGCTCGCTCGCGCGCAACGTCGTGAGCCACAAGCGCATCGAGACGAGCTTCGACCGCGGCGTCTCGAGCGTGAGCTGGCTGCTGATCAAGTTCATGTTCGTGATGGTGCCGATCGTGTTCATGATCAACGGGCTGACCAAGGGCGACTGGCTGAGCGCGCTCACGTTCGCGCTCGCGGTGGCCGTAGGTCTCACGCCCGAGATGCTGCCGATGATCGTCAGCGCGAACCTCGCGCGCGGCGCGGTCGCGATGGCGCGCCGCAAGGTCGTCGTGAAGCGCCTGAACTCGGTGCAGAACTTCGGCGCGATGGACGTGCTGTGCACCGACAAGACCGGCACGCTCACGCAGGACAAGATCATCCTCGAGCACCACCTCGACCTGTCCGGTCACAAGGACGAGGAGATCCTGCGGCTCGGCTGGCTGAACAGCTTCCACCAGAGCGGCCAGAAGAACCTGATCGACATCGCGGTCGTCGCGCGCGCCGACGAGATCGGCGAACGCGCGAAACCGCAGGGCTACAAGAAGATCGACGAGCTGCCGTTCGACTTCGTGCGGCGGCGCCTGTCGGTCGTCGTCGAGGACACCCGGGGCGCGCACCTGCTGATCTGCAAGGGCGCGGTCGAGGAAATGCTGGCCGTCTCCACGCACGTGCAGGACGAGGACGGCGTGCGTCCGCTCGATTTCGTCGCGCGCAAGCGGCTGCTCGAGCAGGCCGGCGCATACAACGAGGACGGCTTCCGCGTGCTCGTGGTCGCGACGCGCACGATCCCGCGCGGCGACGAGCGCCAGCAGTACCGCACCGCCGACGAGCGCGATCTCGTCGTGCGCGGCTTCCTGACCTTCCTCGATCCGCCGAAGGAATCGGCCGCTCCGGCGCTCGCCGCGCTGCGCGAGAACGGCGTCGCTGTGAAGGTGCTGACGGGCGACAACCCGATCGTCACGATGAAGGTGTGCCGCCAGGTCGGCCTCGAGCCCGGCAAGCCGATGCTCGGCATGGAAATCGAAGCGCTCGACGACACGGCGCTCGCGCAGGTCGTCGAACACACGACCGTGTTCGCGAAGCTGACGCCGCTGCAGAAGGCGCGCATCGTCAAGGCGCTGCAGGCGAACGGCCACACCGTCGGCTTCCTCGGCGACGGCATCAACGATGCGCCCGCGCTGCGCGACGCCGACGTCGGCATCTCGGTCGACAGCGGCGCCGACATCGCGAAGGAAACCGCCGACATCATCCTGCTCGAAAAGAGCCTGATGGTGCTCGAGGAAGGCGTGATCAAGGGCCGCGAGACGTTCGGCAACATCCTGAAGTACCTGAACATGACCGCGAGCTCGAACTTCGGCAACGTGTTCTCGGTGCTCGTCGCCAGCGCGTTCCTGCCGTGGGAGCCGATGCTCGCGACGCAACTGCTCGTGCTGAACCTGATCTACGACACGTCGCAGATGCTGCTGCCGTGGGACAAGATGGATCCGGAGTTCCTGAAGAAGCCGCGCAAGTGGGAAGCCGGCAATATCGGCCGCTTCATGCTGTGGGTCGGGCCGACGTCGTCGGTGTTCGACATCACGACGTACATCCTGATGTGGACGGTGTTCGGCGCGGGCGCGATGTATCACCTGAACGGCGGCACGGGCGGCCAGATCGTGATGAACTCGGGCTGGTTCATCGAGAGCCTGGTGTCGCAGACGCTCGTCGTGCACCTGCTGCGCACGCAGAAGATCCCGTTCCTGCAGAGCACGGCCGCGCTGCCGGTGCTGCTGTCGACCTTCACCGCGATCGCGATCGGCTGCTGGCTGCCGTTCTCGCCGTTCGCGGAATCGCTCGGCTTCATGCACCTGCCGGGCACCTTCTGGCTGTGGCTCGCCGCGACGATGGCCGGCTACATCCTGCTCGCGCAGATCGTCAAGACGATCTACGTGCGCCGCTACAAGCAGTGGTTCTGACGCCGGCCCGATTCCGGCCGGACGACAGGGCGGCCGGCCCGCGCCACGCGCGCGGGCCGGCCCTCACGACGCACTACGGATAACGTGATGAAGAGAATCCTTCCGCTCGCCGCCGCGAGCGCCCTCCTCGCGCCGTTCGACGCCCTCGCCACCCATCCGCTCGTCAGCGACGACACGGGTACGCAGGGCAACGCGAACTGGCAATTCGAATTCAACGCCGAGGAAACCTCGAAACAGGAAGAAAACGGCCGCCACCAGCTGTGGAACGCGACGCTCACGCGCGGGTTCGGCGAGCACGTCGATCTTTACGTGAACGCGCCGTATACGCATCTGCAGACGCGCACCGACGAGAACGGCGCCGGGATCGGCGATGTCGAGATCGGCATGAAATGGCGCTTCGTCGAGCGCGGCCCGCTGTCGATCGCGCTGAAGCCGAAACTGACGGCGCCGACCGGCAACGACCGGCGCGGGCTCGGCACCGGCCGCGCGGGCGCCGGCGCAACGCTGCTCGCGCAGCTCGACGTCGCGCGGCTGTCGTTCCTCGCCAACGCGGGCGTGACGTACCAGCCGAACCGCCAGGGCGACCTGACGTCGATCTGGGCCGTGTCGGGCGCGGCGATCTACAAGGCGACCGACAGGCTGCAGATCGTGGCCGACATCGGCACGTCGCGCAACACGGCAAGCGGCGCCGGCGCGAACCCTGCATTCGTGATCGCGGGCGCGATCTATTCGCCGAAGCCGTGGCTCGATCTCGACGTCGGCTACCGGCGCGGGCTGAACGACCAGACCTACGATCATTCGGTGATGGGCGGCGTGACCGTGCGCTGGTAACGCACCGGCGCGCCGTCCCGACCCGCCGGTCGAATCGACGGACCACGGGCCGCTTCCAGCGGCCCGTTTCTTATCGGGTGTCGTTCGCGCCGAACAGTTGCGCGCACACGGCGCGCCCTTCTTCGGTCAGCGTCGCGCTGCCGGTGCCGTCCTCGTTCAGCGTGGTCGCGCTCAGGCCAGCGGTGTCGAGCTGGGTCAGCACGCGACGCAGCGTGCTCATCGGCAACTGCGCGCGCTTCGCGATCTTCGGCAGCGACCAGCGCTTGCCGGCCGGATCGCCGGCGGCCTCGTTCAGCGTCGCGAGCGTCGCGACGAGCGCGGGATCGAGCGGGGATTCGTCGGATTCTGATGTCATCGGTTGGGATTCGTGAGCCGGCGCCGGGCCGGCATTCGTCGGAGCGGTGCCCATCGACACTATACGCGCCGTCATGCGCTCCTGATCGCGGCGCGCATGAACGACACGAAATGCGTCGTGACGGGATCGTCCCGATCCGACCGCCATGCGAGCCCGACCCGCCACTTCGCGTCCCGGCCGCCGAGCGGCAGCACCGTCGCGTCGCGCAGCAGATATCGGGCGCGCGACGGGACGAACGCCACGCCGACGCCGGCCGCGACCGACGTCAGCACCGACTGTACATCCTCCGCCTGCTGCGTCACGTGCGGCACGAAGCGGCGTTCGACGCACCACCGGTCGATCTGCGCGGCGAGCCCCGGGCCGCGCGCGCGCTGCAGCGCAATGAAGCCGATTTCGTTGAGCACGTCGAGATCGGCCGGCACGCGCCTGAAGCCGAGGTGCGGCGGCACCGCGAGCGCCAGCCCTTCGTCGATCACCTTGAACGAGGACAAGCCTTCGTCGGACGGCAGGCGCAGGAACCCGGCATCGAGCTTGCCGGCGCGCAACCGGCGGGTCTGCTCGGACGACGACAGGTCGCTCAGCGTGACGGCGATGCCCGGATTGCGGCGGCGAAATTCCGCGACGAGCTTCGGCACGAGCGTCAGCACGGACAGGCAGATGCCGAGCCGCAGGTGGCCGCGCTGCCCGCTCGTCGCTTCCCGCGCGCGGGCGAGAATCTCGTCGGCATCGCGCACGAGCGCCTGCGCGTCGGACAGGAAGCGTTCGCCGAACGGCGTCAGTTCCGCGCCGTGCCGGCCGCGTTCGAACAGCTTGCCGCCGAGGCTCGCCTCGAGCGCGCCGATCTGCTTGCTCAGCGCCGGCTGGCTCATGTGCAGCGCATCGGCCGCGCGGCTGAAATGGCACAGCTCGGTGACCGTCAGAAACGTTCGCAGCAGTTTCAATTCCATTCTTTAAAGGAATCGTAGCGATCGAAACATTCATTTTACCGATCGAATGCGATGACGTTCAATATGCGCATGCCCTTCCTCGAATCGACCGACATGTCCCTGCTGCCCACATGCGAATGCCCGCCTGACGACCCCTCGTGTACGGCGAGCGCCATCGACGCGCCCGCCGCGACGGCCGATCCGCGCGCCCCGCGGCAGCGGACCGAACGCGCCGACGGCCGCGGCCGCCGCTTTCGCTTCGGCGACGCGGTGGATGCCATGAGCGCGGCGAACGGTACGCCTCCGCGCGCCGCGACCGGCTCGATCGCGATCAGTTTCGCGGTGGTGTCGCGGCGGAACTGGCCGCCTCAAGGGTGGCCGGCTCCGGCCGTCCCCGAGGGATCGAGCGGATCGACACGGTAGCGGTTGCCGCCCGTGGCGACGGCGTACGACACACGGCCACGGCCGCGACCAACCATTCGTGCGATCTCGACCGCCGCGGATATCGATCCTGCCGGCACGCGAGGCGTGCGGAATCAGCCAGGCTTGTGATCGGCACGTCGGTCGGCGCAGCGCCGTGAACGGCGGGATTGCGCACCGGCTGCCGCGCTCGCGCCGACAATCGTCGAAAACCGGGCGCCGCGCAGTTCGACGCGATCGACGATTTCAACCGCGAAACGCGCTCCATCGAGATTGACTGCTCACTGCCGCCGGCGCGAACGATCCGCACACGGCGGCCGACCGTCGGCTGGCACGGCTGGCCGTCAGCGACTCCGCACGATCGTCGGATCGACGCCAGCGCAACGCGCTGGCCATGACCGTCTCGCGTCTGTTTCCGCTCCCGTGGAACACACGTGGATGCCGCGTTCGCCCACCGTCCGGCACGACAACGCCACGCCCCTTCCGAACTATTGCGGGTTGTTCGTGCCTTGTAGCTGGATGTCGTCCCCGCACCAGGTCGCCCGCATCCGCTTGCCGTTGCCGAGATCGACCACCGTATCGTCGAGCGTCGTATCGACCGCGGTCTTGAACAGATATCGATAGCGACTGTTTTCATACCCGACGGAATAGCCCGCCGGCAATTTCTTTGGCGCGATGGCCCTGAGCGGGCCAAACCGGTGCGCTAGCTCCGGAGTCGGAGCGGCGAGCTTCGCGAGCGCACCGCACAATGGCCCGTCGTTCCTCGACAACCCGCTCCGCAGGTTGATGAACCCGAGTTCGTCGGCAAGATAGCCGGCTGCCGGGCCGCTCAAGTGCCCGGAAAACTGCACGCCAGCCGTTATCGTCTTGCCGCCGAAATTCTGATGCAGCGGATCGAGATCGAAGATTTGCTTTCCACCGAGACCGAGATACGACGAGCCTTCCATCAGGAAATAAACGAAATCGGGCACGTTGGCGATTCGCTTGATATCGTCGAACTCGTGGAAATACAGCACATCCTGTCCGCTGCGAGCGACCCGGAACTCGTCCGGCTGGGCGTCGGGGACGCATTTCAGGTCCGGCGCACCCGGCACCGGGCACACCGGAACCAGCATCTGGAACGTTGCCGCCCGCACGCCGTCCATGGGCTTCTGGCCCAGGTAGATGTGCTCGCCGTCGCTGATGAGGGCCGGCTGAAGCGTGGCCGGAGGGCTCAGCAGCTGCAGTTGCGCTTTTACATCCGGCCGGTAAACGGGACCGTCGAGCGCATCGATTGAAAACACCCGCCCGGCATTGACGGCGAACGTAGCGCCGACCACCTCGACCGGCCCGGGCACCATCCGCGGGTCCGATCGCTCCTCCAGATAGACGTGGTTGCGGTCGTACGCCCACCCGTCGGTCGCCTTGGCCCCCTTGGGCACGAAGGTCTTGAAGGTCGCGGGATCGGCGCCCGGAATCACGTCCGCGCCGTCGAACACCTGCTGGCCGTCGGTTGCATGGAGCCGGTCCAGGACGCGCAGCGCCGCGCCCCGTTGCGTGAGCAGATAATAGTGTCGTGTCTCGTTGTCCTCATGACGGCGCAGACTCGACGGCAGCAGACACGCAAAGTCCGGTACCGGCCCCCCGTGCGAACACGAATCGTTGTATTCGTGCAATTCCGAAATGAAATACCCGCGGCCGTCCACCACGCCATACTGATCGCTCAGCATCTTGACGGCCGCATGCCCGCACGTCCCCCCGCGCTCGGCGGCCAGCGCGCCCATGCTTTTACCGGCACGCGCCAACGGGTACCAGTACTCCCGACAGACATTCACCGTGTAAGCGTGCGCCGAACCGGCGACACCGAGCAATGCGAGTGCCAGCACCAATGCGCGACGCACTCGCGCGCTCGACCGCAGGTTCACGCGAACACCGGCTTGCAAAGTCTTTTTTTGCATAAAAATGGGTTCAGTTTTGCTGGACCGTCTATCGTCGAAGAGAGGCAGCCCCGTTCGACCAGACCGTTTTTGAATTTTTCAGGTGGAACATCCGGGGCGCTCGTGCTGCCGATCCGGCCGCAGGCAGCGCGGCGAAGCATGCGTCATCGGGCGTCCGGTCCCGGGTTGCGCGGGCAAGCGCGGCTGCGAGACAACGGTGGCGATGATACCGGGATCGGGGCCGGGTCAGCCCGCGAATTCATCCCGCAATCGTTGCCCGCGCCACCATCGGACCCGCCCGGTTCGACGTGACAACGCCCTTGCCGGTCGCGCTTCCGTTGGTCCGGCACGCGCGACATATCGACGCGAATCGGCACAAATCGCCGCACAACGCAGCGATAACCCGCAAAACTGCGCTGCCGGAACGGCGCGCCACCCTCATCCGCGCCCGATCGACCGTATAATTTTCCGCACCCGCTGACCGCCCACGCATCTCGCGTCGCCTTGCCGCGCGCGAGAAGGAGACTTTCGCTTGACCGGCTTCATCGCGCGCCTGCCCCTCGCCCGGACCATCCTGCCCGTCGTCCTGTCGATCCTGATGTTCGCCGTTTCGGCGCACGCGTCGTCCACGCCACGCAAACCGCCGCCGCGCGCCGCCCATTCGCATGCACCGGCGAAGGCCGTCAAGAAAACCGTGAAGAAGCAGCCGGCCCGGCATCGCAAGCCGGCCGTCAAGCCTCGCCGCCCGCACGTGAAGCACCATGCCGTCAACCGTCACGCGGCGCCCGCCGCGCGGCATCGCGCCGCCAGACGCACGCCCGCCGCGCCCCCGCACCCGCACCCGGCGGGCAAACCGCGCCTGATGGCGAGCTGCGGCTACAGCCCGCGCGCGGTCAATGCGCTGCACTCGCGTGCGGCCTACGTGCTCGACGTCGACTCCGGCACGCCGCTGCTGGCCCGCAATGCGCGCACGGTGAGGCCGATCGCGTCGATCTCGAAGCTGATGACGGCCGTCGTCGCACGCGACGCCGATCGTCCGCTGAACGGCGTGCTGCGCGTCACCGCGCACGACCGCGACACGATCAAGTTCACCGGGTCGCGCCTGCAGGTCGGCTCGGAACTGTCCCGCCGCGAGATGTTCCATATCGCGCTGATGTCGTCGGAAAACCGCGCGGCCGCCGCGCTGAGCCGCGACTATCCGGGCGGGCGGGCCGCGTTCGTCGATGCGATGAACCGCGAAGCGCGCCGGCTCGGCATGCGCCACACGCGCTTCCGCGAACCGACCGGCCTGTCGCCGCACAACGTATCGACGGCAGAGGATCTCGCGAAACTCGTCGGCGCGGCGGCGCAGGATCCGCTGATCCGCTATTTCTCGACGGATACGTCGACCACCGTACGCCCCGGCGGCGACGAGCTGCTGTACGTGAATTCCGACCCGCTCGTCCGCTACCGCCGCCTGCCGATCCGGCTGCAGAAGACCGGCTTCATCAACGAGTCGGGGCACGGCGTCGTGATGCGCATGCGCGTGAAAGGCCGGCGCGAGACGGTCGTCCTGCTCGGCGCGCCGACCCGCGCGGGCGTCTCGAGCGATGCCATCAAGATCCATCGCTGGCTGTCCTGCTCGATCCGGTAAGCGCCGGCGGCCGGCGCGCTCGCCCCACGGGAGCGCTGCCATGCAGGACGAATACCGCTTCAACGCATTCGGACGGCGGCTCGCCGTCGTCCCGAAGAACGGCCGCCGGGCCGGGTTCGATCTCGGCGCCGAAGGCAAGCGGCGACCGGCCAACCTGCATGTGCCGTCCGCGTTCGCCGCGGACGAACCCGCGCAATACCTCGGCGACCTGCTGCCCGAAAACGCGCCGCCGAGACGCGGCGAAGCCGTCCCCGCCACCTCCGGTCACACGTAGCCGGGCGACCGGCCGCACCGCGATCCGGCGCCAACTCGACAGTCAAACTTGCAAGTTTGACTGTCATGTCCTATGATCCGCCGCATGAATCCGCCACGCAAACCCGGCGTTTCCGCCGACATCGTCGCCGCCGACCTGACCCTCGCGGTCGGCCAGTTGATCCGCCGGCTCCGCTCCGAGATCGACTCGCAAGGGCTCGGCATGTCCCAGACCAGCGCACTCGCGCGGCTCGAACGGCACGGGCCGATGACGACCGCCGATCTCGCGCGCGCCGAAGCCATGAAGCCGCAGTCGATGAAGTCGATTCTCGCGAGCCTCGAGGAAGACGGGCTGGTCGAGCGCGAGCCGCATCCGACCGACGGCCGGCAGATCCTGTTCAGGCTGACCGCGGCCGGCCTCGACGCGCGGCTCAAGCGCAATGCCGCAAAACACCGGTGGCTCGGCGCCGCGATCGAGCAGCTCGATCCCGACGAGATCGGCGCGCTCGCCGCCGCGATCCCGCTGATCCGCCGCATCGGCGAGCAATGAATCCCGCCGGCGCGCCCCACCGCATCCGCGCGCACGGCTTTCCTCGTCCATTTCACGGAGTTCCATCATGAGCGCAACCCGTCTCGACCCGCACACGGCACTCGTCGTCATCGACCTGCAGAAAGGCATCGTCGCCCTCCCCACCGCGCACCCGGTCGAACCGGTGATCGCGCAGACCCGCGAGTTGCTCGACGCATTCCGCGCCCGCGGCCTGCCGGTCGTGCTCGTCAACGTTGCCGGCGGCGCACCGGGCCGCACGGAGCAAGCGCCGCGCACCGCGCCGCTCCCCGCCGACTGGGCCGAACTCCTGCCGGAACTGAACCGGCAGCCAAGCGACCACCTCGTGACGAAAAAAACCTGGGGCGCGTTTACCGGCACGGATCTCGACGCATACCTGAAGGCAGCCGGCGTCACGCAAATCGTGCTGACCGGCATCGCGACGAGCATCGGCGTCGAATCGACCGCGCGGCAGGCGCACGAACTCGGCTACAACGTCACGCTCGCCGTCGACGCGATGACCGACCTCAACGCGGATGCGCACGTCAACAGCATCGAGCGCCTGTTCCCCCGCCTCGGCGAAACGGGCACGACGCAGGACATCGTCGCGCTGCTCGACCAGCGCGGCGCGTGAGCGATCCGCGCCGTCGGCCGGCGCCGGATCACGCGGCCGGCCGGCTCGATCCGGCGATCTGGAAGGTCAGCGCGGTCGCGGTGCTGGGCTCGCTGCTGTCGCAGCTCGACGCGACGATCGTCAACGTGTCGCTGTCGAGCCTCGCAACCGACCTGCACGCGAGCCTCGCGACGATCCAGTGGGTGACGAGCGGCTACCTGCTCGCGCTGACGCTGGTGCTGCCGCTGAACGGCTGGCTCGTCGACCGGATCGGCGCAAAGGCGCTGTACCTGTGGTGCTTCTCGGCGTTCACGCTCACGTCGGCCCTGTGCGGGCTCGCGTGGTCGGCGCCGTCGTTGATCGCGTTCCGCGTGCTGCAAGGGGTGAGCGGCGGGCTGCTCGCACCGATGGCGCAGATGATGATCGCGCGGGTCGCCGGCCAGCAGATGGCGCGCGTGATCGGGTACGCGGCCGTACCCGTGCTGCTCGCGCCGATCCTCGGCCCCGTCGTCGCCGGGGCGATCCTGCAGTACACGTCGTGGCGCTGGCTGTTTCTCGTGAACCTGCCCGTCGGCATGCTGGCGCTTGCGCTGGCCGTGCGGTTCCTGCCCGGCGACCGTGAAGACACGCAGCAGCGCGAGCTCGACTACGTCGGCCTCGCGCTGCTGTCGCCGGGGCTCGTGCTGTTCCTGTACGGCATCGAGCGGATCAACGAAGTGC
The DNA here is from genome assembly GCF_000732615.1 of Burkholderia paludis. GTDB lineage: Bacteria > Pseudomonadota > Gammaproteobacteria > Burkholderiales > Burkholderiaceae > Burkholderia > Burkholderia paludis. Next base: position 72,970 of record NZ_JPGL01000032.1, on the reverse strand, counting down.
TCGGCATCGCGGCGATCGTCGCGTCGGCGCTGTTGCTCGCGGCGTTCCTGCGGGTCGAAACGCGCAAGGGCGACCATGCGCTGATCGATCTTGCGCTGTTTCGCGGCAAAGTCTTCGCCGCGGCCGCGTCGACGCAGTTCCTGTCGAACGGCGCGCTGTTCGCGGGCCAGATGCTGATTCCGATATTCCTGATCCAGGCGTGCGGCCGCACGCCCGGCGAAATGGGCTGGCTGCTCGCGCCGATGGGCCTCGGCATGCTCGTCACCTATCCGTCGATGGGCGCGCTGACGAGCCGGTTCGGCGTGCGCCGGCTGGCCGCCGCCGGCGCGCTGCTCGCGCTCGTCGCGACGCTGCCGTTCGCTTACCTTGCACTGACCGGCTACGATCCTTACGTGCTGGTGCCGGCGCTGTTCCTGCGCGGCATGGGCCAGAGCGCGATCGGCGCGCCGTCGATCTCCGCCGCGTATGCGTCGGTCGAGCGCCGCAACCTGCCGATGGCGACGACCTCGCTCAATATCGTGCAGCGTCTCGGCGGCCCGACCTTCACCACCGTGTGCACGCTGTTCCTCGCGTGGCGGCTGCAGGCCGAATCGGCGACGGGCGGCGGCACGCAGGCCCACGCGTACGCGTGGGCGTTCGGCCTGCTTTGCGTGCTGCACGCGGCGAGCTTCGTCACGGCGCTGCGGCTGCCGTTGTGGTCGGCCGGTGCGGGCGGGCAGCCGGCCGGCACCGCGCGCGCCGCTTCGCGCTGACCTTCGGGCGGCCGCACGACGCGTGCGGCCGCCCCGCTACGGCAGCCACATCGGCACGATCGAGATCACGAGCAGCACGCCGAGCCCGGCATTCAGCCAGTGCCACTGCCGCTCCGTGCGCAACACGCGTGCGAACAGCAGCCCGGCGAAACACCAGAGCGACAGCGACACCATCGCGGCCACGCCGAACGCCAGCCCGAGCAATGCGCCGAGCCGGGCCGGCCCGGACGCGAGCGCGGCGAACGACGCGGCCGCACCGAGCGTCATCGCCCAGCCTTTCGGGTTGTGCCAGAGCATCCAGACGCCGCTGATGAACCCCTGCGGCCGGTGCACCGCGGCATCGAGCCGCGGCTTGCCGCCGCGCCCGATGCGCACGGCCAGCCACACGAGGTACACCGAACCGGCCGCCTTCATCGCGAGCTGCAACGCGGGCAGCGCAAGCAGCACGCCGCCGAGCCCGGCCGCGGCGGCAGCGGCCATCGACGCCAGGCCGACCGCGATGCCCGCCATCATCGGCAGCGAACGCCGATAGCCGAAATGCGCGCCCGAGGCGGTCGCGAGCGTCGTTGCGCCGCCCGGCGTCACGGTGGACACGATCACGAACAGCATCAGCGGCAGGTAGTCGCGGAACGGCACGGCAGCTCCCGGTTGTCGTTGTCGAAACCCCGTTTTACCCGCGATCGTCCCATTACGACAGCGAAAGCTTTTTATGCCTGCCATTAGCATTCATAATGCATCGCATGGCACGTAACCTCGACATCGCGCTGCTGCGCGCCTTCGTCACGGTCGCCGATCATCGCAGCATGACGGCGGCCAGCCGTGCGCTGCACCTGACGCAAGGCGCGATCAGCCAGCAGGTCGCCCGGCTCGAAACGCTGTCCGGCCCGCTGTTCGTCCGCGAGCACCGCAACCTGCTGCTCACGGCCGACGGCGAGCGCCTGCTCGGGCAGGCGCGCCGGCTGCTCGCCGTGCACGATGCGCTGCTGACCGACATGACGGCCGGCGCGGTCGAAGGCACCGTGCGTCTCGGCGCGCCGCAGGATCTCGTCGGCGCCTGTCTCGCGCCGATCCTGAAAGCCTATGCGCAGGCGCATCCGCAGGTCGCGCTCACGCTCGTGTGCGCGGCGTCGCCGGAGCTGCGCCGGGGGCTCGCGCAGGGCGAACTCGACGTCGCGCTGATCGAGGCGCCAGTCGGGCCGTCACGCGGCGAATGCATCGCAGTCGACCGCCTGGTCTGGGTCGGCGCGAAGGGCGGCACCGCGTACCGGAACACGCCGCTGCCCGTATCGATGGTCGCGCAGTCCTGCGCGTTCCGCCCGACGGTGCTCGACGCGCTGCGCGGCTGCGATCGCGCGTGGCGCACCGTGTTCGAGCACGGCAGCATCGACGCGACTACCGCGACCGTGCGCGCCGACCTCGCCGTGACCACCTGGCTCGCGTCGACCGTGCCGGCCGATCTCGACATCCTGCCGGCCGGCAGCGGCCTGCCCGCACTGCCGAACTTCGCGATCAACCTTCATCTGCCGCGCGGCCAGCGCACGCCGGCCGCGACGGAACTCGCCCGCCACCTGCGCAACGGCTTCGCGCGCCTGCGCGCGGCCGCCTAGCGCCGGCTCACGCTACACCATGCCCGGCTCCTGCGGCGCGGGCGTCGTGCCGGCAGCCTCGAGCGCCTGGTGCAACGTCGAAAAGATGCACGATGCGCCGACGATCTCCGTGATCCGGTGACGATCCATGTCCGCTCGCAGGTAACGGTTGACACGCCCGAACAGCACGCCGATCCCGCGTGCATGCAGCATCCTGACGAGGTCGGCCAGCGTGCGCGCGGCCGAATAGTCGATGTCGGTGACCGCCCCCGCATCGATGACGAACCAGCGCGCCGGCACCGGCGCCGCATCGACGAGCTCGGTCACTTCGGCGGCGAACAGGTGATCGTTCGCGAAGAACAGGTCGGAGCCGAACCGGTAGACGATCAGCCCCGGCGCCGTCATCGCGCCGCGCCGCGCTGGCACCGGCTGCCACCGGCCGTTGCCTTCGACGGGTTCGAGCACCATCGTGTGGGGCTGGTAGCTGTGGCGCACGTGCCGCATCAGCGACAGCGCGACGGCCAGCAGGATGCCGTGCTCGACGCCGACCGTCACGACGGCCACGGCCGTTACCAGCGCAAGCGTGAATTCGCCGGGGCTTTCCTTGCGGATCGCGGCGAGGCTGCGCACGTTGATCAAGCCGAGCGCGATCGTGAACACGATGCCGGCCAACACCGCATGCGGCAAATACTGCAGCGTCGTGCTGAAGAACAGCAGCACCGCCGCCACCACGGCCGCAAACGCGAGATGCCCGATCTGGCTGCGCACGCCCGCGCCGTCGGCCATCGCGGTCTGCGTCGGGCTGCCGTTGACGACGAACGCGCCGCCCACCGCCGCGGCGGCATTCGCGGCCGCGAGGCCGAGGATGTCGGCATTGGTATCGACGTCCTCGCCATACTGCTGCGCGAACACGCGCGCGGCGGCCGCGCTCTGCGCAATGATCATCACGAAACACGACGCGGCGACCGGCACGAGATCGAGGCACTGCTGCCAAGTGACGGACGGCCAGCGCAACGGCGGCAGCCCGCCCGCGACCGGCCCGAGCACCGCGATGCCGTGCGCGGCGAATCCGAACACGTTGCTCGCCGCGATGCTGCCCGCGACCGCGATCATCGGCATCGGCACGCGCGGCAGGAACCGCTTGCACGCGAGAATCGCGACGACGACGAGTGCCGCCAGCGCGAACGTCGGCCGGTTCGTGTGGACGAGATGCGTGACGACGTAGTCGAGCTGCGCCAGGCTGCGCGAGGCCGGGTACGGCACGGCCAGCCCGAGCATGTCGCCGAGCATCGCGATCGACACCTGCACGCCGACGCCGGCGAGAAAGCCGACCAGCACCGTGCGCGACAGGAAATCGGCGAGAAAACCGAGCTTGAAGATGCGCGCGAGCAGCAGCATCGCGGCGGTCAGCAGCGCGACCATGCCGGCCAGCGCCACATACTCGGCGCTGCCGGCCGGCGCCATCGACGAAAGCCGGCTCGCGAAGATCGTCGCGGTCGCGGAATCGGCGGCCACCACCAGGTGCCGCGACGCACCGAAGCACGCGAACGCGACGAGCGGCAGGAACACCGTGTAGAGGCCCGTCACGGCCGGCATGCCGGCGATGCGCGCGTAGCCGAGCACTTGCGGGATGTCCATCGACGCGAGCGACATGCCCGCGAATACATCGCGGATGGCGGTCGCGCGGCGGATCGGAAGGATGCCTTTCAGCAGCCGCACGCCCGACGGGCGGCTTTCGTTGGAATCTTGCATGCGTGAAGTGCGTGAGGTCGAAATGACGGGGTTCGCGAAGTCGTTCGCGCATCGTGCCCCGGCCGGCATCCCGTGGCAAGTGCGCGAACGGATCGCCGGCCGCTCACCGCCGGCGAACGGGCCGCGCGCCGGCGCGCCGCCGACGCATGCGACGTCCGCATGATTGCATGGATCGCCGTTCGCGCGCCGCGAAGCCCCGGGCCCGCCGCGACAGCCTCCCGCCGGTCGCGAGCCGACACGCAAGCCGCCGCGCGCCGCTGCCGGCGGCCCCTGCGCTCGCCGGCCGGCGGTGCGGCGGCCTGCCCGCCCGGCCTCACCCGATTACAGAGGAGACCTGCCCAATGGTGAGCAAGTTCGGGAGCCGTGCGATGCACGAACAGCAACGCGCCCGGAACCCGATGGCACAATCACGGTCCCTTTCATGCGCCCTTCATCGGGCGCGCGCCGCATGACGGCGCCGATTCAACGCACCAGAAGGCCCCTGCCCACCCCATGACCCCGCACGAATCCTGGATGACGCCGCTCGCCGGCCTCCTCGTCCTGCTCGCCGCCGCCGGCGCGATCGCCGCCGCCGTCCATTTCCTGCTGTTTCGCGTGGTTGCGCGGCTCGCGCGGCTGTCCGCCACGCGCGTCGACGACGCGCTGTTCGAATTCGGCGCGTTCAAATGGCTGAACCGCATCGTCCCGTTCGTCGTGATCAGGCTCGGGCTCGGCGCGGTGCCCGGCGTGCCGGATCAGGTCGCGCAGGTTGCCGACAAGATCCTGTTCGCGCTGATCGCGTTCCTCGTGACGATGACCGTGAGCGCGACGCTGTCCGCCCTCGAGCACGCGCACCGCACGCACCATCGCGACCAGCCGCGCCTGTCGCTCAAAGGCGCGATGCAGCTCGTCAAGCTCGTGATGTTCATCACGGCCGCGCTCGTCGTGCTCGGCGATGCGACCGGCAAGCAGATCGGCCTGCTGCTGTCCGGCATCGGCGCGATGTCCGCGGTGCTGATGCTGATCTTCAAGGACACGCTGCTCGGCCTCGTCGCGGGCGTGCAACTGTCGTCGAACGACATGCTGCGGATCGGCGACTGGATCACGATGCCGTCGGCCGGCGCCGACGGCACGGTCATCGACATCACGCTGAACACCGTCAAGGTCGCGAACTTCGATCACACGATCATCACGGTGCCGACCTGGAAACTGATCACCGAGAGCTATCAGAACTGGCGCGGCATGACCGAAGCGGGCGGACGCCGGATCAAGCGCGCGCTGTTCGTCGACGCGACGAGCGTGCGGTTCCTCGGCAACGACGAAATCGAACGGCTCGAGCGCCTGACGCTGCTGAAGGACTATCTCGAGGACAAGGTCGACGCGATCGCGCAATGGAACGGCACGCTCGGCGCGGCCGGCGACTGCGCGGCGAACCGCCGCCAGCTGACCAATCTCGGCACGTTCCGCGCGTATGTCGCGAATTACCTGAAAGGCCATCCGCGCATCCGCCGCGACATGACCTGCATGGCGCGGCAGCTGCCGCTCACGGCCGAAGGCATTCCGCTCGAACTGTACTGCTTCACCGATACGACGTCGTGGGTCGACTACGAGACCATCCAGTCCGACCTGTTCGATCACCTGATCGCGGTGCTGCCGGAGTTCGGGCTGCGCGTGTATCAGCACCCGTCGGGGTTCGACATGCGGCAGATGGCCGGCGCCCTGCAAGCCGGGGCGCAGGCGCCGCACGCGGGTTGATGCGCGCGACGGCGGCCGGCGGCCAGCGACCGGCCACCGCTTGCCGCGCCCCCTGCGCTCACCGCGCCGCGCACTCCGACGCGAGCCGCCCGAGCGTCTTCAATGCGTCCTCGATCTGCCGCGACCACGGATAGCTGTAGTTGAGCCGGATGAAATTCCGGTAGTCGGCGCCCGCCGAAAACATGTGGCCGGGCCCGACCGTGATCCGCTGCGCGAGCGCCTGCGCATACAGCGTCATCGCATCGACCCGCGGCGGCAGCTCGACCCACAGCACGTACCCGCCCTGCGGCTGCGACAGCCGCGTGCCTTCGGGGAAGAAACGGCGCACCATCGCGCTCATCAGGCTCGCCTGCTGCGCGTACTGCTTGCGCATGCGCCGCAGATGGAAATCGTAGCCGTCGTGCTTCAGGTACTCGGCGATCGCGAGCTGCTCGATCGCGGGCGTCGCGAGCGTGTTCAGGAATTTCAGCTTCTCGACCTGGTCGCGGTAGCGGCCCGGCATCGCCCAGCCGATCCGGTAGCGCGGCGACAGGCTCTTCGTGAACGACGCGCAATGCAGCACCAGCCCGTCGCGGTCGAACGACTTCAGCGCGCTCGGCGTCGCGTCGCCGAAATGCAGCTCGTGATAGACGTCGCTCTCGATCGCCGGCACGCGGTGCTTCGCCAGCAGCGCGACGAGCGCGCGCTTGCGCGCGTCCGACATCTGGAAGCCCAGCGGATTCTGGAAATTCGGCATCACCATGCACGCGGCGATGCGCTCGCGCTCGAGGATCCGTTCGAGCGCGTCGAGATCGATGCCCTCGACCGGGTGCGTCGCGACTTCGAGCGCGCGCATGCCCATCCGCTCGATCGCATGCAGCATCGCGTAGAAGGTCGGCGACTCCACGGCGATCGTGTCGCCCGGCCGCGCGACCGCCTGCAGGCACAGGTTGATCGCCTCGGTCGCGCCGATCGTCATCACGATCTCGCCCGGTTCGACGGCAATCCCGCGCTCCGCGTAGCGCCGCGCGATCTGGCGGATCAGCTCCTGGTTGCCGGGCGGCAGGTCGTCGATCACGCCCCAGCGCGTGCGGCGCCGGCCGATCGTCTGCGCATAGCGCGCGAGACGCTGCACCGGGAACTGCGACGCGTCGGGATACGGCGAACCGAGCGGCACCGCGTCGTCGCGCGCGATCGAACGCAGCGTCGACAGCACGAGCCGGCTCACGTCCACGGCCGACGGCTCGGCGGCCGGCGCCGACATGTGCAGCTCGGCCTCGGCCGGCGCCGGCGCGCGGGCCCGCACGAAATAGCCCGACTGCGGCCGGCTCTCGATCAGGCCGCGGCTCTCCAGCACCAGGTACGCGCGCAGCACGGTCGTGACGCTGAGCTGCTGCTGCCGGCTCGCCTGCCGCACCGACGGAATCCGCTCGCCGGGCCGGTACACGCCGCGCTCGATCTGCGCCTGGAGCTCGTCGGCCAGTTGTTCGTAACGCTTCACCCGCCTCCCTTTCAATCACCCTTCGACAACACAGTTGCGATATATCCGCCCGGAATGATCGCAACTGTACTCTTTTTTGAAGTGACGAGGTGTACACACAGCCGGCCGGGCGCGGCGCGTACTCTGCATGCATCGACCCCGACACCCGCTGCACCATGAAAAAGAAATCCGCCACCGCGCGCATCGAACCGTACACTCACCCGGCCGCCGGCTGGGGCGCGCTGAAAGCCGTCACGATCAACCTGATCAAGGAAAAGGTCGCCGGCGGCAATTACCGTACGCTGCTGCGCCAGAACCAGCCGGACGGCTTCGACTGCCCCGGCTGCGCGTGGCCCGATCGCCAGCACGCATCGACGTTCGAATTCTGCGAGAACGGCGTGAAGGCGGTGGCCGCCGAAGCCACGAGCAAGCGCGTGACGCCCGAATTCTTCGCCGCGCACACGGTCACCGAGCTGCTCGAACAGACCGACTTCGAACTCGAACAGCACGGCCGGCTCACCGACCCGATGGTGTACGACGCACCGACCGACCGCTACGTGCCGATCGCGTGGGACGACGCGTTCGAGCTGATCGCGCGTCACCTGCGTGCGCTGCCCGACCCGAACCAGGCCGCGTTCTACACGTCCGGCCGCGCGAGCAACGAAGCCGCGTTCCTGTACCAGCTGCTCGTGCGGCTGTACGGCACCAACAACTTCCCCGACTGCTCGAACATGTGCCACGAGGCGACGAGCCGCGGGCTGCCGCCGTCCGTCGGCGTCGGCAAGGGCACCGTCACGCTCGACGATTTCGAACACGCCGACACGCTGCTGATCTTCGGCCAGAACCCGGCCACCAACCACCCGCGGATGATGGGCGAGCTGCGCGAGTGCGCGAAGCGCGGCGCGACGATCGTGTCGATCAACCCGCTGAAGGAGCGCGGCCTCGAACGCTTCGCCGATCCGCAAAGCCCGATCGAGATGCTGACGATGTCGGGCACGAAAATCGCGTCGACGTTCATCCAGCCGACGATCGGCGGCGATTTCGCGCTGATCAAGGGGATGGCGAAACGCGTGCTCGAACTCGACGACGCCGCGCAGGCCGCCGGTGCGCCGCGTGTGCTCGATACCGCGTTCATCGGCGAGCACACGGCCGGCTTCGACGCATTCGCCGACGATCTGCGCAACGAGAGCTGGGCCGCGCTGACGGCCGAGAGCGGCGTGCCGTACGAGCAGATCGACAGCCTCGCGCAGCTCTACGCCCGCAGCGAACGCGTGATCGCGACGTGGGGCATGGGCATCACGCAGCACAAGCATTCGGTCGCGACCGTGCAGATGCTGACGAACCTGATGCTGATGCGCGGCAACATCGGCCGCCCCGGCGCCGGCCTGTGCCCGGTGCGCGGCCACTCGAACGTGCAGGGCAACCGCACGGTCGGCATCGAGGAAAAGCCGACGCAGGCGTTCCTCGACCGGCTCGGCCGCGTGTTCGATTTCGAACCGCCGCGCCATCACGGCTACGACGTCGTCGAGACGATCGAGGAGATGCTCGAAGGCCACGTGAAGGTGTTGATCGGCCTCGGCGGCAACTTCGCGATGGCGACGCCCGACACGCCGCGCACGTGGGAAGGCATGCGCCGCTGCGACCTCTCCGTGCACATCACGACGAAACTGAACCGCAGCCACCTGATCCACGGCCGCGACGCGCTGATCCTGCCGACGCTCGGCCGCACCGAGATCGACCTGCAGGACAACGTCGCGCAAGGCGTGACGGTCGAGGATTCGATGAGCATGGTCCACGTGTCGTACGGGATGAACAAGCCGGCGTCGCCGAACCTGATGTCGGAGCCCGCGATCGTCGCGCACATCGGCCACGCGCTGTTCGGCAGCGGCAAGATCGACTGGCTGGCGTACAAGGACGACTACGCGAAGATCCGCGACGCGATCGAGGCGACCTTCGACGGCTTCTACGACTACAACGCGCGCATCGCGAAGCCGGGCGGCTTCCACCTGCGCGTGGCGTCGCGCGACCGCGAATGGCTCACGCCGACCGGCAAGGCCAACTTCTTCGCGCACGCGCTGCCGACCGACACGCCGATCCAGCTCGCCCGCGCGCAGCACGGCGAACGGCTGATGACGCTGATGACGACGCGCTCGCACGACCAGTACAACACGACCGTCTACGGGCTCGACGACCGCTATCGCGGCGTGTTCGGCCAGCGCCGCGTGGTGTTCATCAACCGTGACGATCTCGCGATGCTCGGCCTGAAGGCCGGCGAATGGGTCGACATGGAAACCGTGTGGCACGACGGCATCGAGCGGCGCGCGGACGGCTTCCTGCTCGTCGAGTACGACATTCCGCGCGGCTGCATCGGCGCCTACTACCCGGAAACCAACCCGCTCGTGCCACTCGACAGCGTCGGCGACGTGTGCAACACGCCGACCTCGAAATCGGTGCCCGTGCTGCTGCATCGCGCCGCCGCGCCGGCATCGATCGCCGCCTGACGGAGCCCGACGATGATCGTTCGGCCGCGCGAGCACTGGCTGCGGATGCTGCTCGTCTGGAATGGTTCGGTGCTGCCGACCATCCTGCCGCAGCTCGTGCTGACGCTCGCGATCAGCATCGTCGCGGTATGGGGCGGCGGCCGCGTGCTCGGCGAGAAGGTGCCGCTGAACCCGACGCCGTTCACGCTGATCGGCCTGACGCTCGCGATCTTCGCGGGGTTTCGCAACAACGCGAGCTACGACCGCTACCGCGAGGCGCGGCAGCTCTGGGGCGGCGTGCTGACCGCGTCGCGCACGCTGGTGTCGCAGGCGCTCTCCTACGGCGCGATCGGCCCGGACGACGGCGCGCGGCGCGCATTCGTGCGCACGGTCGTCGCGTTCGTCTATGCGCTCAAGCATCAGCTGCGCGGCACCGATCCGGCCGCCGACCTGCGCGGCCTGCTCGACGACGGCGCCTACGCGCGCATCGTCGCATCCCGGTTCCGCCCGGTCGCGATCGTGCACGGGCTGCGCGAGGCCTTCGCCGCGCGCGCCGACGCGGGCCATCTCGCCGACACGCGGCTGTGGATGCTCGACGCGCGCCTCGACGACCTCGTCGCGATGGTGAGCGGCTGCGAGCGCATCGCGTCGACGCCGATCCCGTTCTCGTACGACGTGCTGCTGCACCGGACCATCTATGCGTACTGCGTGCTGCTGCCGTTCGGTCTCGTCGATTCGATCGGCGCGGCGACGCCGTTCGTCAGCGTGTTCGTCGCCTATACGCTGATCGCGCTGGACGCGATCGCGCACGCGATCGCCGAACCGTTCGGCGACGGGCCGAACCATCTCGCGCTCGATGCGATCACGCGGCAGATCGAGCGCTCGCTGCTCGAACTGAACCGCGAGCCGCTGCCGGCGGAAGTGACGCCCGGCAAGGCCTACCGCCTCAGCTGACGCGCGCGCCGCGCCGACTCGTTCAGTCGCCGTGCCCGCGCAGGAAGCCGCCATGCGCGGCGGCCGCATCCGCGATCCGCTGCAGCAGCATGGCGCCGCGCCACAACGCGTGCGCGTCGCCGCCGTCGCGCGCGGCGGCGCGCCGCCGCAGCACGCGGGCCGCCGCGTCGCAGGTCCGGTCGAGCCGCGCGAATTCCGCCCGCGCGATCCGCCCGCGCACCACGGCGGCGGCCCGGCGCACCGCCGGCTCGCGCGTCGCCAGGCCGGCGAGCGACAGCAGGCTGTCGCCGAGCCCCCAGATCGCCAGCAGGTCGCGCAGGTCGTGCTCGATCAGCGTCTGCGGCAGGCTGCCCGCGAAGCCGAGCGCGCGCGCGAGGCGATCCGCCGTGCAGCTCAGCCACGTGCTCGCGGACCACGCGCCCGGGTCGCGCGCCATGCCGGCCAGATCGCGCCGCACCGCGCGATGCAGGCGCCGCCGGCTCGTGCCGGGATCGCCGGGGAACACGAGCGCGTACACAAGCGCGCCGAAGGCGATGCCGAGCAGCGTGGCGAGCGCCGAGTTGAGAAACGCGGCATCGCCGATGCGCGCCACATTGTTCGGCGACGTGAAATTCCAGAAGAAGATCGAAAACGCGCTGCCCATCGCCGCCGTGCGCGGATGGCGGATCGCGATGCCCGCGCCGATCAGGAACACGCCGAGGATATAGGCCAGCATCTCGAACCCCGACACGGCGGGCAGCAGCGCGAAATTGCAGATCACGCCCGCGGCGGCCGCGCATGCCGTGCCTTTCAGGAAGCCGACGGCGGCGCGCACCGAGTTCGGCCGGGTCGAGAACAGCGCGCAGACCACGGCCACGATCGCAACGAAGCCGCCGCCCGACGGCCACGCGGTGACGATCCAGATCGCCGACGCGGCCAGCACCGCGAGGAACGCGCGGAGGCCGTTGTGCCACGCGAGCACCGGATCGCGGTGAAACGCATAGCGCACGCGCAACGGCGGCGGCTCCGGCCGGTCGAGCCGCGCCCGGCTCGCGAACGCGCGCTCGAAGCCCGCGAGCAGCGCCGCCAGCGCGTCGAGCGTCAGCAGGCGCGACGGAGCGGAGCCGGCCGGATCCGCGGAAGTCGCGCGCAACGCGTCGTCCACCCGCGCGCGCAACGCGGCCATCTCGCGCGCCCGGTCGTCCGCATCGTCCGCGTCACCCGAGTCGGGCAACCCGGCGACGCGGTCGAGCGCGCGCGCCACCTCGTCCACCAGCGGATCCGGAGCGTCGCCGCCGCGCGCGGCGTGTTCGCGAATCGCCTGCCCCGCGGCCTGCGCGGTCAGCACGCCCAGCGCCGCCGCACGCAGGTGGCCGATCGCGTTGCGCACCGGCGGCGCGCCGGCGGCCGCATATTCGGCCGCCGTGTCGAGTTCGAGCGCATCCGCGAACAGCCGGTGCACGGCCCCGCCGTTCGGCTCGCGCCGCAGCGCGCCCGCCGTGACGGCAACCGCGCGATCGACATAGCGCGCGAGCCGCGTGCGCATGTCCGCCACCGGCGAGCCCGGCGCGAACACCGTCTCGAACGTCGCGCCGCACAGGATGCCCACCACCACGTACAGGCACCGCGCGGTCGCGATGTCGAACGCGTGCAGCGGCGCGGACACGGCGTCCATCGCGACGATCGCCGCCGTGTAGCCGGACAGCACCGCCGCATACGCGCGGAAATTCCGCAGGAAGGTCGCGACGCCCGCGCACAGGCCGATCCACGCCGCGAGCGCGAGCAGGAACAGCTCGGGCGTCTGCGCGAACAGGCCGGTCAGCACGAGCGCGACGGCCGCGCCGATCACCGTGCCGAGGATCCGGTACTGGCTTTTCGACAGGCCCATCCCGCGGCTGCCCTGCGCGACGATCCATACGGTCGAGGCGGCCCATACCGGGTCGTCGAGGTTCATCCGGAAGGCGATGTAGAGCGCGAGCAGCGAGGCGGCCGTATTGCGCAACGCGAAGCCGACGGCGCCGGGCGGCAGCGCGGGCCGCGCGTCGCGCAGCGCGGTGCGCACGGCCGCGAGCGGCGGCAAAGGGGGAAAGGCGAATTTCATCCGGCGAGGATACGGGCGCGCGCCGCCACCGCTAAGGTGCGCGGGCAGGATGCGTTATTGCACCGGGCGGGATAATCGCCGCCGCGCGCGGCGATCCGCGCAGCGACGGTAAGATGCGCGCAGACCGAACCCTGAAGCGACCTGTATGGACTTCGAAAGCATCCGGATATTCCTGCGCGTGGTGGAACGCGGCAGCTTCACCGCCGCCGCCACGCAACTCGACATGCCGCTCAGCCGTGTGAGCCGCAAGGTCAGGCAGATCGAGGACGATCTCGGCGTCCAGCTGCTGTACCGCACCACGCGCCGCGTGTCCGTCACCGAGGCCGGGCGCGACTACTACGAGCGCTGCCTGCGCGCCGAGGAGATCCTGCTCGACGCGGACCGTCAGGCCCGCGCGCTGCGCGTCGCGCCCGAGGGAACGCTGCGCGTGCTGGTGCCCTACTCGATCGGCCTGTTCGAGCTGGAGCCGGCGCTCGCCGAGTTTCGCCGGCGCTACCCGCTGGTCCTGCTCGTGCTGATCTACGACAACAGCCCGCTCGATCTCGTCGAGCACGGCTTCGACGTGGCGCTGCGCGCGGGCGTGCTGACCGACTCCAGCTACATCGCGCGCTCGCTCGGCTGGTCGCAGGCGAAGCTCGCCGCGAGCCCCGCCTATCTCGACCGCGCCGGCCGGCCCGCCACGCCGCAGGATCTCGCGCGACACGACCTGCTGCTCGTCGGCCGCGACGCGCCCAGCCAGACGCTGCGGCTCACCAACACGGCCGGCGAGGTGGCCGACGTGCCGGTGCGGCCCGTGCTGATCACCAACGAATCGGTGACGGTGCTGCGCCAGGCCGCCGGCGGCGGCGGCATCGCGCTGATCTCGACGCACTACACGGCCCGCCGCCTCGAACGGAACGAGCTCGAAATCGTGCTGCCCGACTGGCACCGGTCCGACGACGTCGAGCTGCACGCGCTGTACCCGCGGCGCGCGACGCTCGACAGCAAGGTGCGCGCGTTCGTCGACTTCCTCGCGGAAGTGTTCACCACCTGGCGCACCGCGCCGTGACCGGCATGACCCCGTCGATTATTGCGAACGGCGAAATCGATTAATGAGCGCGCCCGTGTTGATGGCGGCTCGCCGCGCCATTAGGCTGTCGCGATGCCAAACGACTCCACTCCCGACGGCAGCCGCCTGACCGCTGCCCGCAGGCGCGTCACGCGCGTCCCGCCCTCCTGACCGGCAGCACGCCGTCCCGCGAAGCCCGCGATGGGCTTTGCACATCCGATCGAGCAGCACGTCGCGCGCGTCGGCCCAGCATGCGGGGCCGCACCGTGCGCGGCGTGCATCCGTCCAGCACGCCGGTCCGTGCGTGCGCCGCTTTCGCGCGCGCGGACCGGTACCCCGCGCCAGCCGCCGCGGGCCCCATCCGTCAAGCAGGAAACCCATGTCCTCTCCGTCATCTCCCGCCCCGCTGTCGGGCGGCCGCCTGGCGATCGGCACGATCGCCGTGTCGCTCGCGATGTTCATGAACGTGCTCGACTCGTCGATCGCGAACGTCGCGATCCCGACGATCTCGGGCGACCTCGGCGTGTCGGTCGACGAAGGCACGTGGGTCATCACGATCTTCGCGGCCGCGAACGCGGTGTCGATTCCGTTGACGGGCTGGCTCACGCAGCGCTTCGGCCAGGTGCGCCTGTTCGTCACGTCGATCCTGCTGTTCGTGATCGCGTCGTGGCTGTGCGGGATCGCGCCGAACCTGCCGACGCTGCTCGCCGCGCGGATCCTGCAGGGCGCGGTCGCCGGGCCGCTCGCGCCGCTGTCGCAGGCGCTGCTGCTCGGCGCATGGCCGCGACAGAAATCGTCGAGCGCGCTGGCGCTATGGTCGATGACGGCGCTGGTCGGCCCGATCGCGGGGCCGTCGCTCGGCGGCTGGATCACCTACGACTACAACTGGTCGTGGATCTTCTACATCAACATCCCGGTCGGCTTCTTCGCGGCCGCCGTCACCTGGATCGTGTTCCGCGACCGCGAATCGGCCACGCGCCGCCTGCCGATCGACAAGGTCGGCCTGCTGCTGCTCGTGCTGTGGGTCGCGTCGCTGCAGATCATGCTCGACAAGGGCAAGGATCTCGACTGGTTCAATTCGCCCGTCGTGATCGCGCTGGGCATCGTCGCGCTGATCGGCTTCGCGTTCTTCCTCGTGTGGGAGCTTCACGAGGCCAACCCGATCGTCGACCTGCGACTCTTCACGCAGCGCAATTTCGCGGGCGGCACGATCGCGATCTCGGTCGCATACGGGATGTTCTTCGGCACGCTCGTGCTGCTGCCCCAGTGGATGCAGGGCTATCTCGGCTACCGCGCGGTCGATTCGGGGCTCGCCACCGCGCCGCTCGGGCTGTTCGCGGTCCTGCTCACGCCGGTCATGGGGCGCCTGCTGCCGCGCACCGACCCGCGCTATATCGCGACGCTCGCGTTCGTCGGCTTCGCGGTCGTGTTCATGATGCGCACGACCTTCTACACCGACGTGTCGCGCTGGGACCTCATACTGCCGACGCTGCTGCAGGGCATTCCGATGGCGATGTTCTTCGTGCCGCTGACGTCGATCATCCTGTCCGGGCTGCCGCCGGAAAAGATCCCGGCCGCCGCCGGCCTGTCGAATTTCGGCCGGACGTTCTGCGGCGCGGTGGGCACCTCGCTGATCAGCAACGCATGGAACGACCGCACGATCCTGCATCACGTGCGGCTCACCGAGCAGGCGAGCGTCACCAACCCGGTCTTCACGCAGCAGGTCGACACGACGCGGTCGCTGCTGCACCTCAGCCCCGATTCGGCACTCGCGCTGTTCAACTCGTCGGTCGATTCGCAGGCGGCCGTCATGGGGCTGAACGACATCTTCTACGTGTCGGCGCTGATCTTCATCGCGATCATTCCGCTCATCTGGATCACGAAGCCGAAGCGCTCGGGCGGCGGCGATGCCGACGCGGCGGCGGCCGGCGCGCACTGATCCGCGGCGGCCGGGCCCCGCGCCGCGCGCGCCGGGCCCGCGCCGCAATCCGCAGACGTAACAAAGACTTGCAATCGATACGGGCAGAAACGTCAACAGCCGGTGTCCGCTCCGCGTTTTTTGGTCAAGCGCCCACGATCCGCGGCGCGCAACGACAGGAGAACACACCATGCGAGCCCTTACCCGCCACTTCGCGATTGCCGCCACCCTGATGTCGGTGCTGACCGGCACCGCGTTCGCCGAGACGCCGTGGCAACAGGCGCACCCGCGCCGCGAAGAGGTCAACCAGCGTCTCGCCAACCAGAATCGCCGCATCCACCAGGACGTGAAGGACGGCGAGATGTCGCACGCCCAGGCCGCGCGCCTGCATCGCGACGACCGCAAGATCCGCCAGGAAGAGCGGGACATGGCCGCGCAGGATCACGGCCACATCACCAAGAGCGAACAGCACGTGCTGAACCAGCAGGAAAACGCGGTCAGCAACAAGATCGGCCAGTAACGCCGGCCCGCGCCCAGTCGCCATTGCCCTGAACGCCCGCTGCCGCCGCGCGGCGGCGGGTGCCTGTTGTATCGAATCGTTTCAACGCCCCGACTGCGTCAAACGCTGCGGGTATACTCCGACGTCAGCCGCCCGGCGTATCGACCGTCAAAAACGGCCCGATACCCGGCGGTTTCGTCGCGAAGCCTCGCGCTTCGCCTCCCCCGCGCCCCGGCCTCGATACGGGACACCCGACGACCGACCATGAAACGATTCCTGCTGCTCCTTCCCGCCGCCCTGCTCGCCGCCTGCGGTTCCGCGCCCTCGTCCGATCCGTCCTCCGCCTCCACCGGCGACGCGCCGATGATCTTCGTATCGTCGCAACGTCCGGCCTACGCGATCGCCGAGTGCCTCGACGGCCGCCTGTCGGGCACCGAGCAATCGCAGCACAACGGCGTGACCGACATCGCCGTCGGCTCGAACTCGTACTTCGTCACGCTGACGCCGTCGGGCAACGGTTCGGTCATCAAGGTCGTGCGCGGCTCGGGCAACGAGCCGGCCGAGGAAGCGATGCGCTTCGCAATCGCGCGCTGCGCGATCTGATCCGCTCCGCAACCCGCCGATGCCGGGCGCCCGCCCGGCCTTCCCGCGCACCGCCGCGCGCACGCCGGATATTTTCATCCGGCCCCCGTCGATGAGAGAATCGCACCACGATTCCTTTCCGATGGAGCCTGCATGAAGCACCTGCTGTCCCGACTGTTCGTCAGCGCCGCGCTCGTCGCGCTGGTTCCGGCGCTGCCGGCGCACGCCGCGACGCCGCCCGGCATTTTCGTGGTCGCCACGCAACTCGGCGAATTCACGACCCTCGACCCAAGCGGGATCTACGAGCTGGTGCCGTCCGAGTACGTCGCGAACACCTACGAACGGCTCGTGCGCGTCGACCTGAAGGACCCGACGCGCTTCGACGGGCAGATCGCGCAATCGTGGACGGTCGGCGCCGACGGCGTGACCTACACGTTCAGGCTGCGCCCCGGCCTCACGTTCCATTCCGGCAACCCGGTCACGGCCGACGACGTCGCGTGGTCGCTGCAGCGCACCATCCTGCTCGACAAGGGGCCGGCCGGCGTGCTTGCCGACCTCGGCCTCACGAAGGCGAACGTGGCGCAGAAGGTGCGCGCGCCCGACCCGCAAACCGTCGTGCTCGAAACCGACCGCAAATACGCGCCGAGCTTCGTGCTCAACGTGCTGAGCGCCTGCCCGGCGTCGGTCTTCGACCGGAAGCTGCTGCTGTCGCACCAGCAGGGCAACGATCTCGGCAGCGGCTGGCTGCGGACCAACGACGCGGGCTCGGGCCCGTACCAGCTCGTCAAGTGGACGCCCAACGAGACCATCGTGCTGCAGCGTTTCGACAAATACCGCACGCCGTACCCGATGAAGCGCGTCGTGCTGCGCCACGTGCCCGAAGCGTCCGCGCAACGGCTGCTGCTGGAGAACGGCGACGCCGACGCCGCGCGCAACCTGAGCCCCGACAGCCTCGCCGCGCTGTCGAAGGCCGGCAAGATCAAGGTCGCGTCGTGGCCGGTGTCCGCGCTGCTGTACCTGAGCCTGAACACGAAGAACCCGAACCTCGCGAAACCCGAGGTGCAGCAGGCGATGAAGTGGCTCGTCGACTACGACGGCATCCAGCGCAACATCGTCAGCACGACCTACAAGGTGCATGAAACCTTCCTGCCGGAAGGCTTTCTCGGCGCGTCGAACGCGCGGCCGTACCGGCAGGACGTCGCCAGGGCGAAGGCGCTGCTCGCCAAGGCCGGCTTGCCGAACGGCTTCGACGTGACGATGGACATGCCGAACGACTATCCGTACCTCGAGATCGCGCAGGCGCTGCAGGCGAACTTCGCGCTCGGCGGCATCCGCGTGAAGCTGATCCCCGGCGATGCGAAGCAGGCGATCGGCAAGTATCGCGCGCGCCAGCACGACATCTTCGTCGGCGAATGGTCGCCCGACTACATGGACCCGAACAGCAATGCGCGCGGCTTCGCGTGGAATCCGGACAACTCCGACCAGTCCCCCACGAAGATGCTCGCGTGGCGCAACAGCTGGAACATTCCGCAACTGACGAAGGACACCGAGGACGCGCTCGTCGAGCCGTCGCCCGCGAAGCGCGCGCAGCGTTACGAAGCGCTGCAGAAGGCCGTGCTCGCGAACTCGCCGTTCATCATCATGTTCGAGAAGGTCGTGCAGGTCGCGACCCGCCCGGGCGTGACCGGGCCGGAAATCGGGCCGATCAACGACCTGGTGTCATACCGCACGCTCGCGAAGTAATCGGGCCGGCCCGCGCGGCCAGCCCTGCCGGCTCGCGGGCAATCGCCGCGGCCCGCCGCGCCGGCGCTATGCCCTGCGGCGACGGCGATTTACAATGGCCGGCACCGCCGGGGCGGGAGCGCCCGCCCGGCGGCGCCCTCGCCATCGAATCCACTTCGCCCAGGACACCAGGATGCGCACGCTACAGCAACTGCGGATGGAATTCCTGCAGTACAAGATCGAACCGACCGGCTGGCTCGGCGACAGCCCTTCACGCTTCGACTTCTATACGGAAACGGCGCTCGGGTGCGACAGCATCCTCGAGCTCGGCGTATTCACCGGGCTGACCACGACGGCCTTCCTGCTCGCGCAGCCCAGGCGCCTCGTGTCGGTCGACATCTCCGACGAGTATTTCCACATCCGGCACGAACTGGAACAGGCGGCGAAGGATCTGTCGGTCGACTTCGAATTCAGGGTTGCCGACGATCTGGCGATGGAGCCGCTGGCATCCGACCTGCTGTTCATCGACACCACCCACACCTACGAGCAGACGCTCGCCGAACTGAACCGGTTCGGCCCGCTGGCTCGCAAGAAGATCGTGCTGCACGACATGAGCGAGTCCGGCGTGTACCAGGCCGTGTTCCAGTGGCTGTGGGAAAACCGGCAATTTCATATTACGTATCACGACAGCCGCGGCTGCGGCGCGGTGGTCTGCGAGCGCCACGTCGGCTACTGAGCCGGGCGCGCGCAACAGGGGGAGAACATGCATTCGAGCGAGCACGCGGTCTGCGTGGCGATCAACGACAACAACCGCGCGTGGTACGAAATGCTCGTGCCCTTCCTGCTGTCGCTGCGGCAGACCGGCTACGACGGGCGGATCGCGGTGATCGGCTACGGGCTGTCCGAACGCAAGCGGCAGATCCTCGCCAGCCAGTCGGTCGACGTGATCGAAGCGTCGGCCGAGTACGCGCTGCCGGTCGGCCGCTTCATCGAGGCCGCCGAATATTGCGCGCGCCACCCGCAGATCCGCAAGCTCGCGCTGTACGACGCCGACATCTGGTTCTGCGCGCCGACGTTCGACCTGTTCTCGCACATCGGCGACGACCGGATCCACGCGTGCCCCGACCCGCTGTTCTGCACGTTCGTCGTCACGCCGCTGATCGGCGAGCGACGCGACCATCACTGGCGCCTCGTCGTCGACGAAGTCAGGGCGCGCCACGGCGGCGCGCTGCAGGCCGGGCTCGTTGCCGGGACCGCCGACGCCTGGGCGCGTTACGCGAATCACCTGCGCGACTGCATCGCCCGCGTCGGCACCGATTTCCAGGAGTGCTTCGGGCTCGACACGACGTTCCTGCACCTGTGGAGCGCGCAAGGCGAAACGGCGCTGCTCGACCCGGTCCAGAACTTCGTCAGCAAGTACGGCATCCACGAGTCGTTCGACGAACACGACGGCCGCACGACGCTGCGGTACCACGGCGAGCCGATCCGCGCGTTGCACATGACCGGCGACATCCGCTTCCTCGACCGGTGGCGCTACTACGCCAACCACATCGACGCCGCGCTGCGCGACGGCGCGCCGTTCGCGCTGTCCGACGGCACGCGGGCCCCGGCGGACGCGATCGCCGCCCGGATCGCGGCAACGGACTACGTGCGATCGGCCGGGCTGTCCGTGTCGTCCGCGTCGCTCGAGGGGAGCGCCGGCGCCTACCTGCAGGCGCTCGACGAGCCGGGCGGCACGATGCTCGTCGGCAGCGGAAATCATGAAGTCGTGTTCACCGCGACACGCGACATCGCCAAGCTGAATGTCTATGTCACGCACCCGTCCGGCTCGCCGTCGCCGCTGCTGAGCGAAGTGCTGGTCGACGGGCAGGCGCAGCGCAAGGGCACCGAACTGACCGCGCATTTCGCGTACCAGGTGGTGGCCGGCACCGTCGTCACGCTGCGCTCGACGAGCCTCGGCGGCCAGCAGTGCAACGCGATCTGGCGGCTGCGCGAGGCGCCGGACATGCAGCAGTAGGCGCCCGCCCGCCGCCCCGTTCAGGCGAATGCCGCCCACACCAGGTACGCATTGAGCCCGACGATCGCGACCGTCGCCGCACCGGCGACGATCCGCAGCGGCATCCGCATCGCGTAGGCGCCCATCACGTCCTCGCGCGCCGACAGCATCAGCAGCGCGATCATCGGCATCGGCAGCACGAAGCTCAGCACCACCTGGCTTGCGACCATCGCACGCGTGACATCGCAGCCGAGCGCCACCACCGCGAACGCCGGCACGACCGTCACCGCGCGCCGCACCCACACCGGCAGGCGGCGGTGGATGAAGCCCTGCATCACGACCTGCCCGGCCATCGTGCCGACCACCGAACTCGACACGCCCGACGTCAGCAGCGCGACGAGAAACAGCGCGCCGGCAGCCGGCCCGAGCACCGGCACCAGCGTGCGATACGCGTCGCCGATGTCGGTCATGCCGGGCGCACCCAGGTGGAACGCCGACGACGCCATCATCACCATCGCGAGATTCACGAACCCCGCCAGCCCCAGCGCGACGACGACCTCGCGGTTCGAGAAGCGCACGAGGCGCCGCCGCTGCGCGTCGTCGCGCGGCGGGGTGCGATCCTGCGTCAGGCCGGAATGCAGATACAGCGTGTGCGGCATGATCGTCGCGCCGACGATCCCGACCGCGATCGTCAGCGCCGCGTGATCGGGAATCTGCGGCACGACCAGGTGGAACGCGGCCGCGCGCCAGTCCTGCGGCGCGATCAGCAGTTCGCCGAGATAGCACGCGCCGATCACGCCGACCAGCGCCCCGATCGCGGCCTCCAGCGGCCGGAAGCCGCGCCGTTCGAGCGCGAGGATCGCGCAGGTCGCGAACGCCGTCGCGATCATCCCGGCGAACAGCGACAAATGGCACAGCAGCCCGAATGCCAGCGCGCCGCCGAGGAATTCGGCGAGGTCGGTCGCCATCGCGGCGATCTCGGACGCGATCCACATGCCCCACACGACCGGCGCGGGAAACCGGTCGCGGCACAGCTCCGCGAGATTGCGGCCGGTCACGATGCCGAGCTTCGCCGACATCGCCTGGAACAGCATCGCGATCGCGTTCGCGGCCAGTACGACCCACAGCAGCCGGTAGCCGTACGCGGCGCCGGCCTGGATGTTGGTCGCGAAGTTGCCGGGATCCATATAGCCGATCGACGCGATCACCGCCGGGCCGACGAACGGCAGCAGCGCGGCGACGCCGGTGCGGCGCCCTTCCAGCGCCGCGCATGCCGTGCTGTCGGTACGCGCGGTGGACAGGCCGGGCAGCGCGAAGCCGCCGGCGGGTTTGCTCGTGACGGGAATCATGGTGACGTTCCGTTCGGATGAGGGAGTGTTCCTGACATTCGGGCGCCGCAGCCGGCCGGCCGCGGCGGCGGCGACGTTACAGCGGCACGACGTCGGGACGGGTGCGCGGGAATTGCGCGAGCACCTCCGGCGCGACGTTCAGATGCGCCTCGACGAGCTTCGGCGGCGTATGCGCGAGCCAGTCGGACAGCGACACTTCCGCGTAACGGTCGGTCCTGAAGATCTCGAGGAACACCAGATCGGTGGCGCCGGTGTTCTGCACGTAGTGCCCGAGGCTTTTCTTCACGTAGCCGACGTCGCCCGCGCGGAAATCGGCCGTTTGCGCCTTCGGCCCGGTATCGAACACGGTCATCCGCGCGCTGCCCTGCAGGTAGTACTGCCATTCGTCCGCGTTCGGGTGCCAGTGCAGTTCGCGCATGCCGCCCGGATGCACGGTGACCAGCGCCGCCGCGACGGTCGTCGACACGTTGAAGTTGGTGCTGTCCGCGATCCGCACTTCGCCGCCGCGCGTCTTCCTGACCGGCTTCATGTCGCCGAGCGCGAACACGAACGGATGCGGCGGCGCCCCGGCCGACGATGCCGCCGCGCGCTGCGCTTGCTCGAGCGGGCCCGGTTCGTCGCCCTGGAAGATCCACAGGTTGTCGAGCGGAATGTTGCCGAACGCATCGGCCGGCACGCCGAAGTTGAGCGCGAGCACCTCGGGTGGCGTATGCGCGACCCAGTCGGTCAGCAGCAACGTGTTGAATTCCGACGCGCGGCCATTGTCGAACGCGAGCAGGAATTCGGCGCCGTCGGCGCCGAGCCCCTGCAGCGAATGCGGCAGGCCGGGCGGGAAATACCAGAGATCGCCGGTCTTCACGTCCTGCACCGAGGGCCGCCCGAGTTCGTCGAGCACCGTGATCCGGCAGCGGCCGTCGAGCATGATCGCCCACTCGGCCTGCTGGTGCCAGTGCATCTCGCGAATGCCGCCGCGCGTCAGGCGCATGTTCACGCCCGAGATGGTTTCGGAAATCGCAAAATCGTCCTGCGTGACTTCACGCGCCCAGCCGCCATCCTGAATTCTTTTATGGGCATTATTGAACGACGCCCAGAATAACGGCATGCCGTTGATATCGGTGGCGGGCGGATCCTGAAAAGACGGAAACTGACTGGCGATCGCCGGGTTCTTCGGCCCCGGATCGGTCAGGCTCTGGCGATTGCGCGCATTGACCGCGCCTTCCGGCGGACGGTCCGGATTACCGAACGAAGCGGCCTTCGCCGATGCCGCGAGACCCGCGGCGGCAATGGCGCCGGCCGTCCCGGCCAGCATTTTGCGTCGAGAAAGATTCGTCATGGTTTCTCCTTCATTCTTTCAATCGAGTGAATTCCCATTACGGGAAAAATGCCGTTTTCGAATTATCGAAAATCGAACATCCCGTCACGCAAGTTAAATACAGTTCGCCGAAAAACTTAAATGAATTATTAATATGAATTAATGATTTAAGCTGATCTTCTTTATTTTTGTAATTATTGCGGTGCAGCGGGATGGCGAATGCGGAAGGCGTTCGATGGATGCGGAAATGCGATGCGCCCGGCCATGAGGGCATGCATGACATGCGATACGATTCGGATTGCTGATCGTTTCGATTCGATATGGCCGAAACCGGAACGCCGGCTACCGGCTACCGGTGCCGCAACCTGAAGCGGTTCAGCCTCGCGGCATCGCGTCGAGCCGTTGCGCGGCGAGGCGCAAGCCGCCCAGAATCCGCTCCGCGACCCGCGCCGAAAAACCCGGCGGCAACGCCGCGCCGACCGACTCGATCACCTGCGGCGTCATCGCGACGAGCCGTTCCACGATCGGCGTCGCGATATCGCCGAGCAGGCAATGCTCGGCCATCGCGCTGAAGTGGCGCCGCGTGATGTCGCGCATCGCATAGTGCTTGCGCTTGCCGTGCACGGCCATTGCGAGCTTCGCCTTGTGCCACGACCACTGGTTCGCGCCGTCGCCCTCGACCGGCCAGATCGACATCACGTCGTAGAGCGGCGTCAGCCGGAAGCGGCCGCCCGGCAGCAAGCGCAGGCTGAAGTTCTTCGCATGCCCGTCCGGTGCGGCGAGCATCCAGAACACGATCAGGGCTGCGAACAGCGTGTCGAGATCCTCGCGCGCCGTTTCGGAGCGGCGCAAGAGGCCGGCCAGATCGGGCACGCCGGGGCCGCCCTGCGACTCGTACTTCAGATGAGGCGGCACGCCGAGCGCCTGGCAGAAATCCTCCTGCGGCAAGCGCAACAGCCACCGGCCGTCGCGATGCAGCACGCGATCGAAGCGCTCGACGGACAGAACCTGATGCGCGCCGAAACGCACGATTTCCGCCTGCGCGGCCGGCAGGCCGAACGCCCGCAGGATGGCGAGACACAGCCACTCGTTCTCGACCGAGGCCGTCAGGTCGGCCCGCTTGTTGCCGACCAGCCCGAGCGGCAATTTCAGGATATGCGTCGTCGGCGTGGCGCCGTGCGGGCGCATCCACCGCCCGCGATGAAACAGCAATGCGGTCTTTTCCTGCGCGCCGGCCAGCGACAGCCGGAAATCGTCGTCGTCGCCGGCTGCCGTCGCCACCCCGCTCGCCTGATCCAGCACGCGTGCGACGTCGTCGTCGGACAGCGGCGTACCGTCGATACGATCCAGGCCGGCGGGCGCATCATCCTCGTCGAGCAACTGCACGGCCCCGACGCAGTCGCGGCCGAGCGCGGCAAGCAGATCGAACGGCTCGGTCGTCGCCGTGCCGAACCGGGCCGCCAGGCGGCGCCGAATGGCATCGCTGTCCGGCAGCAGGTTGTCGAAGAAGTGCGTCACGCGTTCGCCGCGCAACGGCGCCTCGCCGACACCGAACGGCAGCGACAGCGACAACGGGCGGCCAGCGGCCGACTGTTTCCAGCCGGCGTCGTACAGCAGCTCAGTGTCGCCGCGCGCGGGAATCCGCCATGTACCGACCCGCTGGCCGTTCGTCCAGATCGACAACGCGCGCGTGTGCGATTTGCGCCCCATCGCTTACCACTCGACGTCGGCTGCGTCGCGCCCGTCCTTCGTGCGGATGCTGATTTCGAGGCCGTACAGCGCGGTCAGCTCGAGCAACTGGCTGAGCGACAGACTTTCGGTACGCGTGGTTTCGAGCGACGACAGGCGCGGCTGGCCCACGCCGATTCGCCCGGCCGCTTCCGCTTGCGTCAGGCCCTTTGCCTGACGCGCGGAAGACAGGATTTCGCCCAATTGCGCGGGCGTATTGACGATGAAGTTCACGGCATGTCTCCCGGAAGACGATCGATGCAGTATATGCCTGACAGGCATATATGCATATTATTCCTGTCAGACATAAACGCAATATATGCCCGACAGGAATAAACACACCTCCTTCGCATCCGTCCGCCCTCACCGACGAACGCGCATCCGACCCTATCGTCTATCGTCACACCATAGTTTTTATCCGCTGGCGCGAATGATTTTGGCTTCGTTAGATGCATGACATTCGAGCATCAGACGACAACGATCTAACAGCCGATGACCTGCGCATTCGCCCGTACCGTCGAATCCCGCTATGCCGAGCTTACGCCGACCGCGAAGCGCATCGCGAGCTACATGCTCGCGAACCTCGACCGGCTCGGGCTCGAAACGGCCGACCAGATCGCGCGGCAGGCCGGCACGAGCGGCATCTCGGTCGGCCGCTTCCTGCGCAGCGTCGGCTATCGCAATCTCGACGACCTGAAGCGCGAGTTGCGCGGCGGCGGCGATCGTCCGTGGATGATCACCGACCGGCTCGACGAATACCGCCGCATCACCGGCACGCAACCGGCGCACGGCAGCGGCAACGGCAGCGACGGCGCGCTCGCGTCGTCGCTCGAACGCGAACTCGACGCGATCCGCCACGTGTACCGGCTCGCAGAAGGCCCGGCGTTCGCGCAGGTCGCCGACCGGATCGCGCATGCGGACGCGGTATTCATCCTCGGCATCCAGTCGACGCGCGGGATCAGCAACGCGTTCAGCAGCTACCTCGAATACCTGCGGCCGCGCGTGTTCTATTCCGATGGCCAGTCGGGCTCGTACGTCGATTCGCTGAACTCCGAATTCGAGCGGCCGTACTCCATCGTCACCGACACCCGCGCGTATTCGCGCGGCGCGCGCCGCTATTGCCAGGCGGCCGTCGAACGCGGGCAGCCGTTCGCGCTCGTCACCGATCTCTCGTGCCCGTGGGCCCGCGAATGGCCGGCCGACCTGCTGCAGGTGAAGACCGACGTCGGCCAGTTCTGGGATTCGCTCGCGCCGCTCACCTGCCTGTTCAACCTGCTGATCACGGCCGTGGTCGACCGCCTCGGCTCCGCGATCGACCGGCGCGTCGCGCGCAATCGCGAGCTGCAGCACACGTTCGACCAGTTCGAATCCTGAAGGCAAGTAACCTCCGAACCGCCGATGACTCCTTCCCGCCTCGTCGAAATCACGCCCGCCACGCATCGCGTCGAGATCGATCTCGTCTACGCGACCGGGCGCAACCTGACCGGCAAGCCGATCTACCGCCACGCGCACTGCCTGCTGCTGGAGCCGGCCGAGGCCGCGTTGCGGCGCGCCGTGGCGATCGCGGCGCCGGCCGGCCTCACGCTGCGCATCTACGACGCGTACCGGCCGCCCCAGGCGCAACAGGTGCTGTGGGATTTCCTGCCCGATCCGAACTTCATCGCCGATCCCGGCCGCGGCTCGAATCATAGCCGCGGCACCGCGCTCGACCTGACGCTCGTCGCGGCAAGCGGCGAGCCGCTCGACATGGGCACGGGCTTCGACGAGATGGTCGCCGCGTCGGGCCACTTTCACGCGGGGCTGCCCGAAGCCGTGCAACGCAACCGCCTGCTGCTGCTCGGCGTGATGCAGGCGGCCGGCTTCGCCCACATCGACAGCGAGTGGTGGCACTACGAGCTGCCCGGCTCGCGCGCGCTGCCGCAGATCGACAACGCGGCGAGCGGCCCGTGGCGCCTGATGTGACCGCCACGCGCATGCCCCGCGGCGCGCAGGTTCAACGACTCGAAAGACTTCAACGACAGATGGAGCGCACATGAAACCCCTGACATCCCGGCTCGTCGCCGCGCTGGCCGCCGCGTCCGTACTCACCGCCGTTCCGCTGGCCGCCGCGCGCGCGGAAACGCCGAAGGACATGTTCGTGATGGCCACGCTGCTCGACGAATTCACGACGCTCGACCCGGGCGAGATCTACGAGCTGGTGCCGGAGGAATACGTCGCGAATACTTACGACCGGCTCGTGCGGGTCGACCTGCGCGATCCGGCGAAATTCAACGGCGACGTCGCGCTGTCGTGGACGGTGAGCGCCGACGGGCTGACCTACACGTTCAGGCTGCGCCCCGGCCTCAGGTTCCACTCGGGCAACCCGCTGACGGCCGACGACGTCGCATGGTCGATCCAGCGCGCGGTGCTGCTCGACAAGGGCCCCGCCGCCGTACTGACCGGCATCGGGCTCACGAAGGCGAACGTCGCTGCGAACGTGAAGAAGCTCGACGACCTGACGGTGGCGGTCACGACCGACCGCAAGTACGCGCCGACCTTCGTGCTGAACGTGCTCGGCTCGTGGCCCGCGTCGGTGCTCGACAAGAAGCTGCTGCTGTCGCACCAGCAGGGCAACGATTTCGGCAACGCATGGCTGAAGACCAACGAGGCCGGCTCCGGCGCGTACCGGCTCGTCAAGTGGACGGCCGGCGACAGCCTCGTGCTGCAGCGCTTCGACGGCTATCGGCTGCCGCTCGCGATGAAGCGGATCGTGCTGCGCCACGTGCCCGAGGCGGCGAGCCAGCGCCTGCTGCTGGAAAGCGGCGACGTCGACGCGGCGCGCGACCTGAGCCCCGACGATCTGGCGTCGATCGCGAAATCCGGCAAGGCGAAGGTGTCGGCCTCGCCGCAGGCGACGCTGCTGTATCTCGGCCTGAACACGAAGAACCCGACGCTCGCGAAACCCGACGTGCAGGAAGCGCTGAAGTGGCTGGTCGACTATGCCGGCATCCAGGGCAACGTGGTGAAGACGACCTACAAGGTGCACCAGACCTTCCTGCCCGAAGGCTTCCTCGGCACGCTGAACGCGAACCCGTACCGGCTCGACGTCGCGAAGGCGAAGGCGCTGCTCGCGAAGGCCGGCGTGCCCAACGGCTTCCAGGTGACGATGGACGTGCGCAACGATTACCCGTACACCGAGATCGCGCAGGCCGTGCAGGCGAACTTCGCGCAGGCCGGCATCAAGGTGCAGCTGATCCCCGGCGACAACAAGCAGACGCTCGCGAAATACCGCGCGCGCCAGCACGACATCTACATCGGCGACTGGTCGGCCGACTACATCGACCCGCACAGCAACGCGCAGGGTTTTGCGTGGAATCCCGACAATTCCGACAAGTCGAGCTATAAAATGCTGGCCTGGCGCAACAGCTGGGACATCCCGCAACTGACGAAGGAGACCGACGCCGCGCTCGCCGAACCCACCGCCGCGAAACGCGCGCAACAGTATCAGGCGATGCAGAAGGAAATGCTCGCGCGCTCGCCGTTCGTGATCATGTTCGAGAAAGTCGCGCAGGTCGCGACGCGGCCCGGCGTGAGCGGGCTCGAAATCGGGCCGATCAACGATCTCGTGTCGTACCGTAACCTGAAAAAGCAATAAGATTCGCCGCATGTCGACTCCCGTCTCCTCCCTCGAAGCGCTGCGCACGCTGCCCGCGCGGCGCCCGGCCGTACGCTGGGCACTGCGCGGGCTGCGCTGGGCGCTCACGCTCGCCGTCACGTTCGCGGGGCTGCTCGCGCTGACGTTCGTGATCGGCCGCAAGGTGCCGATCGATCCCGTGCTCGCGATCCTCGGCGATCGCGCGTCGGCCGAAGCCTATGCGGCCGAACGCATCGCGCTCGGGCTCGACAAGCCGCTCGTCACGCAATTCCTGATCTATGCACGCGACGTGCTGCACGGCAATCTCGGCGTCTCGCTGCTGACCGCGAACCCGGTGCTCGACGACATCAAGCGCGTATTCCCGGCCACGCTCGAGCTGGCGACGATCGCGACGCTGATCGGCATCGCGATCGGCGTGCCGCTCGGCGTCGCGGCCGCCGTGAAGCACAACCGGCCGATCGACCACATCGCGCGCTTCGTCGGGCTGATCGGCAATTCCGTACCGCTGTTCTGGCTCGGGCTGATGGGGCTGCTGCTGTTCTATGCGCGGCTGCGCTGGGTCGGCGGGCCGGGCCGGCTCGATCCCGTCTACGACGGCATGGTCGAGCCGCACACGGGCAGCCTGCTGATCGACGCGGCGCTCGCGGGCGAGTGGGACGTCTTTCGCAACGCGCTGTCGCACATCGTGCTGCCGGCGGCGATCCTCGGCTACTACTCGGTCGCGTACCTCAGCCGCATGACGCGCTCGTTCATGCTCGACCAGTTGAGCCAGGAATACATCGTCACCGCGCGCGCGAAGGGCCTGTCCGAGCGCCGCGTGATCTGGCGTCACGCGTTCGGCAACATCGCGGTGCCGCTGCTCACCGTGATCGCGCTCACCTACAGCAACCTGCTCGAAGGCTCCGTGCTGACCGAGATCGTGTTCGCGTGGCCGGGGCTCGGCTCGTACCTGACGGGCGCGCTGCTGAACGCCGACATGAACGCCGTGCTCGGCGCGACGCTCGTGATCGGCGCGATGTTCATCACCGTCAACCTGCTGACCGACGCGCTGTACCGCGTGTTCGATCCGCGGGCGCGCTGAGGGCGGCTCCGACATGACCGCTTCCCCCCTGCTTCTTTCATCGTCCATGCCGAAGGTCGTCCAATCATGAACGCCGAGCACCTCACGCTGCGCGCGTGGCTGCTGTCCGACACGCCCGCGTCGCGCTCGCAGGCCGCGCTCGGCCTCGCGTACCGGCGCTGGCGCCGGTTCGCCGCCAATCCGCTCAACCTGTTCGGGCTCGCGATCCTCGTCGTGCTGATCGTCGTCGCGATCGTCAGCCCGCTGATCATGCCGCACGACCCGCTGCGCCAGGTGCTGTCCGACCGCCTGCTGCCGCCCGGCTCGCCGTCGTACTGGCTCGGCACCGACCAGCTTGGCCGCGACATCCTCTCGCGGCTGATCGCCGGGTCGCGCCTCACGCTCGGCATCGCGCTGCTCGTCGTCGTGATCGTCGTGCCGATCGGCCTGCTGATCGGCACGACGGCCGGCTATTGCGGCGGCTTCGTCGACAGCGCGCTGATGCGCGTCACCGATGTCGCGCTCGCGTTCCCGAAGATCGTGCTGGCGCTCGCGTTCGCGGCCGCGCTCGGGCCCGGCGTGATCAACGCGGTGGTCGCGATCTCGATCACCGCGTGGCCCGCGTATGCGC
Organism: Burkholderia paludis; assembly: GCF_000732615.1. Lineage (GTDB taxonomy): Bacteria > Pseudomonadota > Gammaproteobacteria > Burkholderiales > Burkholderiaceae > Burkholderia > Burkholderia paludis. Next base: position 42,694 of record NZ_JPGL01000032.1, on the reverse strand, counting down.
GGCTCGCACGCGCGGAGACCATCCGCATCGCGCAGGCCGACTACATCCACGCGGCACGGCTGCAGGGCGCATCGGGCCCGCGCATCCTGCTGCGCTACATCGTGCCGCTGTGCATGTCGTCGGTGATCGTGCGCGCGACGCTCGACATGGCCGGCATCATCCTGACCGTCGCCGGCCTCGGCTTCCTCGGCCTCGGCGCGCAACCGCCGAGCCCCGAGTGGGGCTTCATGGTCGCGTCGGGCCGCAACGTGCTGCTCGACGCGTGGTGGGTCTCGACGCTGCCCGGCGGCGCGATCCTGCTGGTGAGCCTCGCGTTCAACCTGCTCGGCGACGGGCTGCGCGACGTCTTCGATCCCCGCCACGGAGCCTGACATGCCGATCCATACCGCCACCGCCGCCGCGCCCGCGCCGCTCTGCGAGATCGACGGCCTGAAGATCGGCTTTCGCGGACACGACGGCGTCGTGTCCGACGCCGTGCGCGACCTGTCGCTGACGCTCGCGCCCGGCGAACGGCTCGGCATCGTCGGTGAATCGGGTTCCGGCAAATCGCTGACGGGCCGCGCGCTGCTCGGCCTGCTGCCCGACGCCGCCCGCTGGTCCTCCCGCACGATGCGCTTCGCGGGCCGCGACCTGCTCGCGATGTCGCCCGGCGAACGCCGGCGGCTGTGCGGCAGCCAGATGGGCATGATCCTGCAGGACCCGAAGTATTCGCTGAACCCCGTGATGACGGTCGCCAGGCAGATGGGCGAGGCGTTCCGGCGGCACGAGCCGGGCTTGCGCGGCCGCGCGCTGCGCGAGCGGATCGTCGATGCGCTGGCGGCCGTGCAGATCCGCGACCCGGCGCGCGTCGCCGATGCGTATCCGCACGAGCTGTCGGGCGGCATGGGCCAGCGCGTGATGATCGCGATGATGGTGTCGACCGGCCCGCGCCTGCTGATCGCCGACGAGCCGACCTCCGCGCTCGACGTCGCGGTGTCGATGCAGGTGCTCGCGGTGCTCGACGCCATGATCGCGCGGCACGGCACGGGCCTGATGTTCATCAGCCACGACCTGCCGCTCGTGATGTCGTTCTGCGATCGGGTCGCGGTGATGTACGCGGGCCGCGTGGTCGAAACCTGCGCCGCGCGCGACCTGCGCGACGCGTCGCATCCCTATACGCGCGGGCTGCTCGCGGCGAATCCGCCGCTCGCGAACCCGCCGGACGAACTGCCCGTGCTGCGGCGCGATCCGGCGTGGCTCGATCCCGCACCGCATGCCGACCGGCAGGAGGCCGCACGATGATCGACGTCGATCACGCATCGATCCGTTTCCCGACCCGCACGGGTCACGTCGACGCCGTGCGCGACGCCAGCTTCGCGGTGCGCGACGGCGAGGTGTTCGGGCTGGTCGGCGAATCGGGTTCCGGCAAGTCGACGCTGCTGCGCGCGCTGACGGGCCTCGTGCCGCTCGCGTCCGGCAGCCTGTCGATCGACGGCCGGCCGGTGGGCGGCAAGCCCGACCGGGCCGCTCGCCGCCACGTGCAGATGGTGTTCCAGGATCCGTACGCGTCGCTGCATCCGCGCTTCACGGTCGACCAGACGCTGCGCGAGCCGCTGTCGATTCACGGCATGGACGACGCCGACGCCCGCATCGCCCGCGCGCTGTCCGAGGTCGGCCTCGGCCCCGCGTTCCGGTTCCGCTACCCGCACCAGTTGTCGGGCGGGCAGCGGCAGCGCGTCGCGATCGCGCGCGCGCTGATCGTCGAGCCGCGCGTGCTGCTGCTCGACGAGCCGACCTCCGCGCTCGACGTGTCGGTGCAGGCCGAGATCCTGAACTTGCTGCGCCGCCTGCATCGCGAACGCAACCTGACGATGATCCTCGTCAGCCACAATCTCGCGGTGATCGGCTTCCTGTGCCAGCGCGTCGCGGTGATGCAGCACGGCGAGATCGTCGAGCAACTGCGGATCGAGGACGTGCGGGCCGGGCGGGTCGCGCGCGACTACACGCGCACGCTGCTGAACGCGACCGAAGGCTATCGCCGTCTCGACCCGGTGGCGGATACGCCGGCCACCTGAGCTCGGGGCGACGCGCCGGCGCGCGATACGCCGCACGCCGCGCGTGCGGCCGCCGCCGCATGGAACCCTCGCGCGCCGCGGGGGTCCACTTCCTTTCGACCATCGCTCAACTGCAATAGGGAGGCGTTCATGCTGCAATTCATCGAAACCCTGGTCGTCGGGCTCATCGTCGGCCTTCTCGCCCGCGCGCTCAAGCCCGGCGACGACAAGATGGGCATCCTGATGACCACCGTGCTCGGCATCGTCGGCTCGCTGTTCGCCGGCTATGTCGGCCGCGCCGCCGGCTGGTACGCGCCGGGCCAGGGCGCGGGCTGGCTCGCGTCGATCGTCGGCGCGATCGTGCTGCTCGTGGTCGTCGGCGCGGTGCGCAAGCGCATGAACTGATCCGCCGCCGCACGGCGCCACGCCGTTCGCGAACACGGCCGCTCCTCGCACGAGCGGCCGTTTGTCCTTGGCGCGGGAAATTCATCCGTGCATCGCCCGTCCATCCGTCAACTCGTTGACTGCGCAACGACCGGCGACGGCCCGCCCCGGCGGGCGGTTCTTCCGTTCAGCTTACAAGCCCGGCGCGACTCCCGCCTTGTGCTCCCGCAAATCCGGCCTACATTGAAACAGGCAACGCCGCGTTATTTGCTTATTACCGCTATTTCCGATTTTTCATTCAAGAGACCCGATGGATTTGCCGTTTACGCATACAGCCTCGCAGCGTTGACGGACTGCCACCCGAGCGGCCTCGCTGCGACGCGCTTCCTCTCTGGAGCCTGTCATGAAGCATCGTCCCGTCGCCGCCGCGTTCATCCTGGCTGCATCGCTTCTGGCCACTTCCTCGTCCTTCGCCGCCGGCACGTCCGGCATCATCCACTTCTCCGGCATGATCGTCGAGCCGCCCTGCTCGTTCGCGCTCGACACGACCGACGCCGCCTCCGCTCGCGTGCGCCCCGACTGCCCGCGCCCGGCAACCGGCCAGATCGCGTTCGTCGATGCAGCGAGCCAGCAGGCAATCAAGACCACGACCTTTACTCAGGCCTCGCGCGCAATCGTTTTACCTGACCGTCCGGGCAACAATCATGGGCCGATCATCGCGGTCGTGACCTACCAGTAAAGCCGTTCGCCGACGCGGCCGGCGGCGGCGCCGGTCAATCCCGGTGACGGGCGATCCAGTCGCTGAACGCGCGGATCTTCTGCTGGCTGCCGATGGTCTCGGGATACACGAAGTAGTAGCGCGCGCCCGTCTCGAGCACGATGTCGAACGGCCGCTCCAGCCGGCGCGCACTGACGTCGTCGTCGACGAGCGTCACGTCGCCGATCGCGACGCCGAAGCCCTGCATCGCCGCGTTCGTCGCGAGATCGAGCGTGTCGAACGTCGGCCCGCGCGCGGGATCGACACCGCGCTCGCCCGCATGTTCGAGCCAGGCGCGCCAGTCGCGATGGTCGCGGGTCGGGTGCAGCAGCGTATGGCGCGCAAGATCGCCGACCGCGCCGAGCGGCGACGCCTGCCGCAACTCGGGCGCGCACACGGGCGTCAGCCGTTCGTCGAACAGCGGCAGCGCGACGACCCCCGCGCCCGGCGACGTGCCGTAGACGATCGCCGCATCGAACGGCTCGGCCGAGAAATCGACGACATGCTGCCACGCGGTCGTGATCTGCACGTGGAGATCGGGATGTTCGCCCTGGAAGCGCATGATGCGCGGCAGCATCCAGCGGATCACGCAGGTCGGCACCTTCAGCGCGAGATCGGTGCGCTGCCGTGTGAGCTTCATCGAGATGTCCTCGATCCGCGCGAAGCTCTCGTCGACGACCGGCAGCAACTGCTCGCCCTCCGCCGTCAGCGTGAGGCCCTTCGCATGTCGCTTGAACAGCGGAAAGCCGTAATGCGCCTCGAGCGTCTGGATCTGCCGGCTCACCGCGCCCTGCGTGATGCACAGCTGCTCGGCCGCGCGCGTGAAGCTGCGGTGGCGGGCCACCGTCGAGAAGATCTGCAGCGCGTGCAGGGGCGGAAGTCGGCGCATGGCGAGCGGAGAACGAGGAACGGCGCGGGAGAAGAACCGCGCGCCGACGCCGGCGCGCGCAGACCGACACGATAAGCCAAACGCCCGCTTTGCGCGAGACGCCGCTCGCTCAGGCCGTCGTGGTCAGCGCGCCTGCCGCGATGCGGGCCGCCGATGCGACGACATCCGCACGGGCCGCCGCGTCCGCCTGCGGCTGCGTGAACGACACGGCCATCACGATCGGCGCGCGCGACGGCGGCCACAGCACCGCAACGTCGGTGGTCGTGCCGTAGCCGCCCGTGCCGGCCTTGTCGGCCACGCGCCAGCCGGGCGGCACGCCCGCCGCGATGCCGGTCGCGCCGGTCGCGCCGACGGCCATCCATTCCGCAAGTTGCGTGCGCTGCGGCTCCTGCAGCGCATCGCCGAGCAGCAGCCGCTGCAGCGTATCGACCATCGCGACCGGCGTCGACGTGTCGCGCTCGTCGCCGGGGGCGGCACGGTTCAACTCGGGCTCCCAGCGATCGAGGCGGAACGTCGTGTCGCCGCTCGCGCGCGCGAACGACGTGACGGCCTGCGGGCCGCCGAGCACGCCCATCAGCAGGTTGCCCGCGCCCTTGTCGCCCGACTGCAGCATCGCCGCGCACAGCTGCGCGATCGTCATGCCCGTGTCGACGTGGCTTTCCGTGACCGGCGAGCCCGACACGACTTCATAGCGGCGGTACAGGATGCGGCGCGGCAGCAGCGACGCGTCGAGCGAGCCGCGCGCGAGCATCGCGGCGGCCGCGACGACCGCGTAGGTGCCGCACAGCGGGAAGCGCTCGCGGGCGTGATGCGCGATGCGCACGCCGTTCGACGTATCGAGCGCGGCGACGCCGAGCCGGCCGTTCGACGCCTTTTCGAGCGCGCCGAGTTCGGCTTGCGCCGTATGCGCATGCCCCTGGTCGGCAACCGGCGCGGACGTGCACGCGGCGACGAACGGCGCGGCGACGGCGGCGAGCAACAGCGAGCGGCGAGTCGGAGAGTGTTCCATGGATGAGGTGTGTTCGGTCGGAAACGATGGCACGAAGCAACGCGGGCGCGCACCGGCGGCCTTCGCCGTGCATCCGCGAAAGACGGCCGCCGGCCCCGCGGGCAGCGCGGGATTCGCATGAACAGTCCCTAGCGTAGCAGCGACCGCCGCCACGATCCAGCGCAACGGCCCCGCGTCACCCTTGCGACGAAGGCAGGTACGGCACCGGATTCACCGGCTTGCCGTCGCGCCGCACTTCGAACAGCAGCGCGACGCGCGAGTTGTCGAGGTCGCCCATCTCGGCGATCTCGTCGCCCTGGCGCACGATGTCGCCCGTCTTGACGAGCAGCTTGCGGTTGTGCGCATAGGCGGTCAGGAAATCCGCGTTGTGCTGGACGATGATCAGGCTGCCGTAATCGTTCAGGCCGGTGCCCGCGTACATCACGCGGCCGTCGGCCGCCGCGCGAACCGGGTCGCCCGGCCGGCCGGCGATCTGGATGCCGCGGTTCTGCCCCGGCCGGAACCCGTCGACGATCTTGCCGTCGGCGGGCCACTTGAGCGCGACACCGCCGGCATGCCGGCGCATTTCCTTGACGACCTGACGGTCGCTCGCGCTCGATGCCGTGACCTGCACGGCCGCCGGGCGCCCGGCCGCGTCATTGCCCGCGGTTTGCACCCCGGCCGCATCCGATGGCGGCGTCTGCCGCCTGACGATGCGCAGCACCTGTCCCGTGCGCAGCCTGCCGCGCGCGTTCAGCCGGTTCCAGCTGCGCAGGTCGGCAACGCTGCACGCGTTCGCGGACGCGATGCGCGCCAGCGTGTCGCCGCGCTTCACGACGTACTGCCGGGCGACGAGAATCGGCGCGGGCGGCATGGCCGACGCGGCGGCCGGCGATGCGGCGGACGGGCCCGACGGCGATCCGCCCGCCTGCGTGTCACCCGGCGCGGCGGATTGCGGGCCCGCGCAGCCGGCCATGACGAGCACGGCGGCCAGGCCCGGCAACCACCCCGCGTGACGATGAATCCCGCGCGTTTTCATGGACGATCCGACTCCGGTTTGACAATCTTTCAAGCATCTCAAAAACGGAACGGCCGACGTGTAACCGGATGCAAACAGTGATGACAAACGATCACGAACCGGGTGCCGGCCAGCATTGGCTACCGGTAATACGGTCCGTTCCGGAAAAACTTGATGGTTGAATCGCAGGAAAGCGGAAGGATTTTCGTTCTAAAAAACTATGACGCGACACATTTCGATAGGCATCGGACGGCACCCGCCGCGCGCGGCGGCGTTCAATGCAGCCATGCGACGCCTTCGGAACAGGCCCACGCGATGCCGATGCACAGGAACAGCAGGTGCAGCGCGATCTTGAACGACACGCCCCACGATGGATCGATCCGCATGACGGGCTCCCCGGTTGAAGTGCGCCCATGATCGGCCATCGATCCTGCCCCGAAAATGCGGAAGCGGCGAATCGGGCCTCAGGCTGTGCCTGAGACCGGGGCCGCGGTTCCCTGCTACCTTATCGGCCATTCCAATACGATCGCCCCGCCCATCATGCGTTTCGACCTGACCGACCTGCGCCTCTTCCTGAACATCTGCGACGCCGGCACGATCACGAGCGGCGCCGAGCGGACCCACATCACGCTGCAGGCCGCCAGCGAGCGCATCCGCGGCATGGAGGACGAACTGGGCGTGCCGCTGCTGCACCGGACCAAGTCGGGCGCGCAAGCCACCGACGCGGGCCGTGCGCTCGAACACCACGCGCGCACCGTGCTGCAGCAGATCGACCACATGCGCGGCGAGTTGCAGCAATACGGCCAGGGGCTGCGCGGACACATCCGCCTGCTGTGCAACACCGCGTCGCTGAGTGAATACCTGCCCGACGCGCTGGCCGATTACCTGCCGCATCATCCGAAGCTGTCGATCAGCGTCGAGGAGCGCTCGAGCCAGGAGATCGTGCATGCGATCCGCAACAAGACGGCCGAGGTCGGCATCGTCGCCGATTCGGTCGGGCTGGGCGGGCTCGAACAGAAGCCGTTCCGCGAGGACTGGCTGATCGTGGTCGTGCCGGCCGCGCATCCGCTCGCGTCGCGCGACGCGGTTTCGTTCGACGCGATCGCCGACGCCGACTTCATCGGCCTCACCGACGGCAGCGCGCTACAGGTGCATCTCGCCGATCAGGCGCGCGCGCTCGGCAAGCGCATCCGCTATCGCGTGCAGCTCAAGAGCTTCGACGCGATCTGCCGCGTGATCGCAAGCGGCGTGGGCATCGGCATCGTGTCGCGGCATGCGGCCGAGCGCGCGATGCAGACGATGGACGTGCAGCTCGTCGAGCTGTCCGATCCGTGGAGCCACCGCAAGCTGACGCTGTGCGCGCGGTCGTTCGACGCGCTGCCGAAGTACACGCGGGAGTTCGTCGCGTTCCTGTCCGGCGAAGCCGCGCCCCGGTAACGGGCGCCGCCCGCACGCGACGCCCCGTTTCATGGATCGAGTCGCCTCGATCCTTATGGATAACGTTTTCTCTTCAATATCAGTCAACAGGCGCCGCCGGACGATCCCGCAGCCTGCCGCTTCCGTGCCTGCCTTCGTCGCGACGCACCATCGCCTTCCGAAAGAAACTCCCGCTATTTCCGCACAATCCTGATTCCCTCACCCGCTCCAGCCTGATCCTCATTCGGGTTTTTCCCGGCCCGTCCGACGTGAAAGTTAATTGACATCATGCCGATCGATGCCTAAATTTGGAAAACGTTTTCCATCGTAACGGCGCGGCACCGGACACGGCCCGCGCAGGGAGAACGCTTGCCCGCTCGCGTCGTGATTCAGGCCGTCCGCCTTCAGGGATCAGGGTTGCAAGGCGGCGGCCGGGTACGGGCACCGAGCGAGGCAACAGCCGCACCCGCCCGTCCTTCATCACCATTCAAAAACTGGAGACACAATGCATCCGCGCAGCAGATTCGCGCTCGGCGCCGCGCTCAGCGCCCTTTCCGTCCTGTTCGTCAGCGCATGCGGCGGCAACGACGTGACCGCCACGCCGCCCTCGCCGACGCCGGCGCCGCCTTCCGGCTCGACGCCTGCCGCCGCGCTCGCGCCGAACTCGCTGCAGGCGCTCGTCTACGGCGCGGCCGACACCAGCGTGCCGGCCGGCACGAACGTTCCCGCCACGATGATGGGCCAGATGCGCGCGCTGTTCGACCTGATCCGGAAATCGCCCGACTTCACGCAGGTCGTGATGGATCTCGGCGACGGCACGCCGGTCCACGTGCTCGACACGAACACCGGCGACAAATTCCTGCCCGGCAAGCTCGCGCTCGGCCTGTCGTACATCCTGATCGATATGAAGGCGAAGAACGACCCGCAGTACGCGAGCTACCTCGCGACCTACCGGACGATCACGACCGCGATGATGGCGCAGTCGGGCGGCAACTACACGTATGCGAATACGTCGTGGGGCGAGTACTACTACCTCGTCGCGCTGAACAACCTGAAGGCGCACGGCATGCTCGGCGAAGCGTTCAGCGACGCGATGCTCGCGACGCTGCAGCAGCGGCTCACGTTCTGCGACATGTTCGGCCCCGACGCGAGCGGCAAGACCGATACGTGCCCGGCCGCCGGCACGCCGATCGACATCGCGTCGCTCAACACCGCGCAGAACTACTATGCGGTGTCCTACGGAATTGCCGGGCTGCGCCAGAAGCTCGGCTGGAGCAGCCCGTCGTTCGCGTCGAAGACCGATCCGTCCGTCGCGACGATGGGCGCGCGCGATGCGCTGCTGTACACGCTGACGAACCACATCCGAAACGACTCGTCGGGCGGGTTCTCCGACGAAGCGTCGAACACGCACACAACCTATTACGACCAGGCGCGCTTCGACCGCTACAGCACGCTGCTGATCGGCGAAGTGACCGAGCGCACGTTCGAGATGGGCAACGAGGCGAACCTCACGCCCGAGCTGAAGGGCTATCTGCGCAAGTCGGTCGACCTGATCCTGCCGCAGCTCAACGCGGATGGCGAGGGCTTCAACTACGGCCGCTCGATCGGCCCGTACGGCGATTCCGCGTTCATGGAAGTGCTGACGGCCGCGGCCAACGCGGGCGTGCTGTCCGACCAGGAGAAGCAGATCGCGTATGCGTTCATCTACAAGGCCGCGCAACGCTTCGATACGGTCTGGTACGACCCGACGCTGCCGACGCCGTCGGTGAACATGTGGGTCAAGGGCCGCGGCACCGACGCGTATCGCGGCAAGCCGCGCGTGATGGGCGAGAACTTCAGCCTGCTGCACCAGTACCTGTACGTAAACGCGTGGTGGAACAAGCTCGGCTTCGGCGGCAAGGCGCCGATGGCCGACGCGGACTACGGCGCATGGCTCGACGCGCTGCCGCGCTACACGCTCACCTGGTACAACCAGCCGGGCGACACCGCGCATCCGTACAACGCGGCGCTGCTCACCGTGCGCGACGGCCGGCGCGTGATCAACCTGAACCTCAGCCAGGCGCCGGACTACAACTCGTACACGCCGTACTACCCGGTGCCGTTCTCCGACAAGCTGATCTACGGCACGACCGATCTCGGCTACGCGCTGCTGGTGCCGCAGGTGACGTACAACGGGAAGACCTACATTCCCGTCACCTACTACCGGAACCTGAACGTGCAGCAGAGCAACGGCCAGGTGATCGTGTCGTTCGATACGGCGAAGTTCCGGCTTGCATCGAAGAACGCCGCGTACACGACGGACCTCGACCTGCAGGTGCATACGGTGCTGACCTTCGCGCACGGCACAATCGCGCGCAGCGATACGCTGAGTTCGGGCACGCTCGCGGGCAACCTCGCCGTCGAGACGGACTTCACGTCGTTCGCGGATTTCGCGTCGACGCGGGCGAACGGCGACGGCGTGTCGGTGACGTACGCGAACGGCGCCGCGACCGGCTATACGGCTTCCGGGTTCGACAACTGCGCGCTGTCCGCCTTCGACACGGTGAACGGGACGACGAATCCGCTGTCGACGACGCCGATCGGCCAGCTGCATTCGGACTTCGCCTGCACGACCCGGCCGTTCGCGCTCGGCGCGGGCGCGACCCGCACGTTCGGGTGGACGCTGAAGTACGCCGACCCGGCCTGAGCGGCGTGACGGCCGCCGTCCCGCGACCGCCCCCGGCCCGGATGTCGAGGCCCGGGGCGGGCCGGGGCGGCGGACGGCTCGCCCGCCGCGCGACGCCCGCTCACAGCCACCCCGACGCGCTCATATACGCGCCGAGCGCGATCAGCCCCACGAAGAAACAGCGCTTGAACGCCTTCTCGCTCATCACGCGCCGCGCATACTGCCCGCCGGCCATCCCGACCAGCGCCGGCACGAGCGCGAGCCCGGACACGCCGAGATCGACCGTCTGCAGCGCCCCCGTCACGTGCAGCTGCACGCCGAGCACGATCGTCGACGCCGTGAAGGACAGCCCGAGCGCCTGGATCAGGTCGTCCCGGGACAGCCGCAACGCCTGCAGGTACGGCACGGCGGGCACGACGAACACGCCGGTCGCGGCCGTCACGACACCCGTCAGGTAGCCGACCGCGGCCGACAGCCATCGCTCATGGCGCCCCGGCGCGGGCAGCCGTGCGGCGGCCAGCCCCCACAGCCCGTAGAGGATCAGCACCACGCCGAGCGCGGCGTGCGTCCACGTGCTGCCGGCCGCGAGCGCGGGCAGCCCGCCCGTCAGCGTGCCGATCGCCAGGCCCGCGAGCAGCGGCCACAGCCGGCGCAGCAGCGGCCCGAACGACGGGCCCAGCCACAACTGCCACACGTTGGTGATGAACGACGGCACGAGCAGCAGGCTCGCCGCGGCCGACGGCGGCATCGCGAGCGTCAGCAGCCCCATCGCGATGGTCGGCAGGCCGAGCCCGATCATTCCCTTGACCGCGCCGGCCAGCAGGAACACCAGCACGACGATCGTCAGCGTATGAATTGGCATGGAAGGCATCCCGTCAGGTCACGTCAGGTCACGTCAGGTCACGTCAGGCGCCGATGGTGCCGCTCCGCCACGCCGTCCGCCATCTGGTTTTGCCTGAGGCTGGCTCGGGCCCGCCGGATCGGGCCCCTTGCATCACCCCCGCCCGTGCTCGCTGTCGAGGTGCGCCATCTGTGCGGCCGGATAGCGCTCGCCGGCAGCCGCCCCGGCGGGAACCGCCGCTTCGATGCGAGCCAGATCATCGACCGTTAGTTGCAATTCAGTCGCGAGCAGGCCGTCCTTCAGTTGCGTGCGCTTGCGCGCGCCGACCAGCGGCACGATGTCCGCGCCGCGCGACAGCGCCCACGCGATCGCGACCTGCGCGGGATTGCTGCCCTTCTCGTCGGCGATTGCGCGCAGTGCGTCGACGAGCGCGAGGTTGTGCGCGAGGTTCTCGCCCTGGAAGCGCGGGCTCGCCGCGCGAAAATCGCGCTCGCCCTGCCGCGCCGTGCTCCAGCGCCCGCCCAGCAGCCCGCGCGACAGCACGCCGTAGGCCGTCACGCCGACACCGAGCGCGCGGCAGGCGGGCAGGATGTCGGCCTCGACGCCGCGCGACAGCAGCGAGTATTCGATCTGCAGGTCGGCAATCGGCGCGACGGCCGCCGCGCGGCGGACCGTATCGGCGCCGGCTTCCGACAGGCCGATATGGCGCACGTACCCGGCCTTCACGAGATCGGCGATCGCGCCGACCGTGTCCTCGATCGGCACGGCCGGATCGACGCGCGACGGCCGGTAGATGTCGATGTAGTCGGTGCCGAGCCGCTTCAGCGAATACGCGACGAAATTCCGGATCGCGTCGGGCCGGGCATCGTAGCCGGCGAACCCGCCTGCCGGATCGCGCAGCGCGCCGAACTTCACGCTGAGCAGCACCTGGTCGCGCGCCCGACCGCGCAGCGCGTCGCGGATCAGCATCTCGTTGTCGCCCATCCCGTAGAAATCGCCGGTGTCGAGCAGCGTGATGCCGTTGTCGAGCGCCGCGTGCAGCGTCGCGATGCTTTCGTCGCGGTCGGTCGGCCCGTAGAAATCCGACATCCCCATGCAGCCGAGCGCGATCGCCGATACCTGCGGGCCGGTGCGGCCCAGTTGACGCGTGTCCATGTTCGTTTCCTTCCGGTGGCGGGTGAATGAACCGGATTCTGGGCGCATGGCCGCGCGCGATAAACGCGAAACGCTCCACCAAACCGTTCGACGCTGATTAACAATGGAGGCTGTTCCAATCCGTCAACGCACCCGCCCCGCATGGACCATCTGCAAGCAATGCGCATCTTCGCGCGCGTCGCCCACCTCGGCAGCTTCACGAAAGCGGCCGAGCAACTCCAGTTGCCGCGCCCCACCGTCAGCAACGCCGTCCAGTACCTGGAAAAGCACCTGAAGATCCGCCTGCTGCAGCGCACGACGCGGCGCGTCGCGCTGACCGTGGAGGGCACGACCTATTACGAGCGCTGCGTGCGGCTGCTGGCCGATCTCGACGATGCGGAGACGCTGTTCGAGGACGCCGGCGCATCGCCGCGCGGCGTGATCCGCGTCGACCTGCCCGAACGCTTCGCGCTGAACCAGGTGATTCCGGCGCTGCCGGATTTCCACGCGCGCTACCCCGACCTGCGCGTCGCGATCAGCACCACCGATCGCCTCGTCGATCTCGTGGCCGACGGCATCGACTGCGCGGTGCGGATCGGCGTGCTGTCCGACACGTCGCTCGTCGCCCGGCGCGTCGGCGAGATGACGCAGATCAACTGCGCGTCGCCCGCGTATCTCACGCGTCACGGCACGCCGCGCTCGCCGGACGAACTGCCCGACCACGTCGCGGTCGGCTATTTTTCGAGCCGTACCGGCCGCGAGCTGGACTGGGAATACATGGACATGGATTCGGGCGAAATGCACGCCGTGAAGATGCGCAGCACCGTGTCGGTCAACAGCTCGCAGGCTTACCTGGCCTGCTGCGTGGCCGGCCTCGGGCTGATCCAGGTGCCGCGCGACGGGCTCGCGCCGCTGCTGGCCGACGGCTCGCTGGTCGAGGTGCTGCCGGAATGGAGCGCCGGGCCGCTGCCCGTGTCGGTGGTGTTTCCGAGCGGCCGGCATCTCGCGCCGCGCGTGCGGATCTTCGTCGACTGGCTGGCGGAAACGCTCCGCGGCACGCCCCGGACGGACTGACGACGGCCGGCGCCGGGGGCGCCGGGCGCCGCCCGATCAGAACTTGTGGCGGATCGCGGCGCGCACCGCGAACTGATTCGACGACGACGACGGGCCGTCGGTCCCGACGATGTAGCCGCCGTCGGCCGCCGTGCCGGTCTTGTCGCCGGCGACCTTCTGCCATGCGCCCTGCAGGTAGACGTCGGTGCGCTTCGACAGGCTGTAGTCGGCCATCAGGCCGACCGTGTGGTACTGCGGCTTGATCGAGCCGGACGCGGCATCGAACTTGCCGTCCGTGTACACGTACTGCGCGCCGAGATAGAAATCGGGCGTGAGCTGGTACTTGCCGTTGATCTCGAAGTTCTGGAACTTCGTCGCGGTCAGCCCGAGGCCGGCGAACGTCGAGGCCGGCAGGTAGACCGTCGACACCGGGTTCTTCATGTCGGCCTTCGTGTAGACGAAACCGATCGTGGCCGCCCCGAACGTGTAGTTGACGCCGCCGCCGAAGATCCGCAGGCGGTCGGCGATGAAGTTCGCGTCGTCGGCCGCGATCGCGCCCGCGCTGCCGGCGCCCGGATTGTTCGCCTGCAGGTACGCCGCCGCGACCTGCAGCCCGGCCAGCGAATACTGCGCGCCGAGGCTGTACTGGCGGTTGTTCGAAAAGCCCGTGCTGTTGCTGAAGCTGTAGGTGCCGCCGAACGTCAGGCCGTTCCAGTCGTTGCTCGCGTACTTGACCGTGTTGTTGACGCGGAACGAGTTGTCCGTGTTGTCGTTGTCGAACGGGTGCGAGAACAGCGTGCCGCCCCAGTTGCCGTTCGCGGTCAGCGGCGCGAGATAGTCGACGACCGAGTCGTACTGGCGGCCGAAGGTCAGCGTGCCGAAGCGGGAATCGCTCAGGCCGACGAAGGCCTGGCGGCCGAACATGCGGCCGCCCTGGCCGAGCCGCCCGTTGTTCACGTCGAAACCGCTTTCCAGCGTGAAGATCGCCTTGAGCCCGCCGCCCAGGTCCTCGCTGCCCTTCAGGCCCCAGCGGCTGCCCTGGGCGTAGCCGCTCGCGAGCTGGTAGTTCGTCTTTCCGACCCCGTTGACGTTCACGTTGTTCGTGTAATTGAAGCCCTCGTCGATCACCCCGTACAGCGTCACGCTGTTCTGGGCAAAGACCGGCGCGGCGAAAGCGGCGAGCGCGGCGGTAATAATGACGTGCTTCTTCATGACGGATCTCCGGAGCCGGGGGCCGGGCAGGTCGAGCGCCCGGCGAATGTTTGGTCTGTTGTATGTGTGGCCCGCAGGGCGGACGACGCGGTGTGCGGCCGCGTGAGGACAAAATGGTGTCACGTCGCAAACCGTCCGTCCATCGGGGTAAGTGAACCCTGCGCAAAACGTTGCGCTCGTCCAACTGCCCCGTTGCGCAGACTGCCTGACCGGGCTTATCGGCAGCGACGCGCGTGCCGGCCATCCGCGTAAACCCGATATCCCCGGCATCGGTGGCACAATGCGCATCCGTTCGTCATTTCTTCACGAAGTCATGCTTCACCCCGATTCATGCGCGGCGCGTGCCGCCCGCGCGCGCCGCCCGCGCCGGGAGCCGGGCCGATGACCGCGCCGGCCCGGGCCGGGCGCTACGCCGAACTCGATTTCTTCCGCGGCCTCGTGCTGCTCGTCATCGTCGTCGACCACATCGGCGGCAGCATCCTGTCGCGCGTGACGCTGCACGCGTACGCGCTGTGCGACGCGGCCGAGGTGTTCGTGTTCCTCGGCGGCTTCGCGACCGCGATCGCGTACAACTCGCTCGCCGAGCGGCACGACGAAGCCGCCGCGCGCCAGCGCTTCATCCGCCGGGCGTTCGAGATCTACCGCGCGTTCCTCGTGACAGCCGGCCTGATGCTGCTGATCACGGCCGCGCTGAACGCGTTCGCGATCGACGGCCCGAACATGCCGACCAACGACCTCGACGGCCTGCTCCACAAGCCGCTCGCCGCGCTGCGCGACATCCTGCTGTTCCGCCGCCAGCCGTACCTGGCGTCGGTGCTGCCGATGTACGCGTTCTTCGCGCTGCTCGTCCCGCTCGCGCTGCCGCTCGCGCGCACGCAGCCATGGCTGCTGGTCGCGTTCAGCGGATCGCTGTGGTACGCGGCGCCGCATGTCGCGCGCTTCCTGCCGACCGTCGAGGGCGCGCCGTGGGATTTCAATCCGTTCGCGTGGCAGTTCCTGTTCGTGATCGGCGTGATCGCGCGCTGCCGGCCCGTCTACCAGACGCTCGCGCCCAAGCCGCAGGGCTGGCTGCTGACGGCCGCCTCGCTCGCGGTCGTCGCGGCCGGCGCGTACTACCGGCTGCGGATCGAACCGTTCCCGACCGATCCGTCCATCAAGCAGAACCTCGGCACGGTGCGGCTCGTGAACTTTCTCGCGATCGCGTGGCTCGCGGCCAAGCTCGTGCACCTCGGCTGGATGAAGAAAGTCGCGCACGCGATGCCGTGGATCGGCACCATCGGCCGGCAGGGCCTGCTGTGCTTCGTCGCCGGCACCGGCATTTCGCTCGCGGTCGATTCGGTGCTGTACCAGGCGACCGAAGGCTACCTCGACGTGCCGCTCGGCCTGGCCGCCGACGTCGTGGCGATGGGCCTGCTGTATCTCGTGGCCAAACTCTACGGGCCGCTGGTCGCGCGGCTGCCGTTCCGTTCGCGGCGATGACGCGCCGCGCCGTCATGCGCCGCTGCTACGCTAGCCGGCATTTTTCCTGAAACGATTCGACATGCGCCGACTCGCCCTTCCGTTCGCCGTTGCCCTGCTCGCCGGCTCCATCGCCACCGCCCGCGCCACGCCGGCCGCGCCCGTCATCGCGCCCGCGCCGCCGCCGGCCGCCCAGACCGCGACGACGCCGTCGGCCGCCCAGGAGCAGCCGCAGCTCAATCCCGGCAGCAGCATCGTGCTGCGCACGTTCCGCTCGGCGGCGCTGAAGCGCGACTGGTCGTACACCGTCTACCTGCCGCCCGGCTACAACCCGGAAGGCGCGCGCTACCCGGTGATGTACCTGCTGCACGGCAACGCCGGCAACGCGAACGACTGGATCACGCAAGGCCGGCTGCAGGCCACCGCCGACACGCTGATCGAGCGCCGCGAGATTCCGCCCGTCGTGATCGTGATGCCGCAGGGCGGCACCGACTGGTACGTCGACCGCAAGGAGAAGATGCAGAGCGCGTTCCTCAACGACCTGCTGCCCGAGGTCGAGGCGCACTTCGCGGTGTCGAACCAGCGCGCGGGCCGAGCGATCGGCGGCGTGTCGATGGGCGGCTTCGGCGCGCTGCGCTTCTCGCTGCTCGAACCCGGGCTGTTCTGCGGCGCGATGCTGCTGAGCCCCGCGATCTATGCGAACGAGCCGCCGCTCAATTCCGCCGCGCGCTACGTCGGCGTGTTCGGCGACCGGCAGTTCGATCCGCGCGTGTGGCATGAACTCAATTACCCGGCGCTGATGCGCGGCTATTTCGCGCGCACCTGGCGCATCCCGATGTTCATCGCGGCCGGCGACGACGACCTGACGATCCAGGCCGAATCGAGCGTGCTGTACACCCACCTGCGCCGTGCGCAGAACCCGGCCGAGCTGCGCATCGTCGACGGCGGGCATACGTGGGACGTGTGGCGCGGGCTGCTCGGGCAAGGGTTGAAGTACGCGCTCGAATGCGTGAAATGACGGCGGACGGGCACGGTTCCGCCCATTTTGGCGGAGCCGCGCGCTAACCGGCCGGCAGCGGGCCGCAGGCTTGCGCCCCGTCCCGCCCGCGCCACGCGGGCGCACCCGTCGGGCCCGCCCCGCACGCTCAAAGCCACGTGCCGCCCTGCCGTTCGTTCGGCGCCCCGGCCAGCGCATCGAAACCGTGGATCCAGTCCAGGTGATGCAGCACGCTGTCGCGTGCGGCAAGACGCGCATTGCGCGCCTGCGCGGCCGGCCCGTCGGGCAGGTGCAGCACGTCGGCCACCGAGATCGACGCGTACTGCACCTTGCGCGTCCGGCCTCGGCGCAGGCGCTCGTACGCTTCCTGCGCTTCGCGCCAGCGCCCCGGGCCGGCCTGCGCCAGCTGCGCCGCCAGCACCACCGCATCCTCGATCGATTGGTTCGCGCCCTGCCCGTGGTGCGGCACCAGCGCATGCGCGGCGTCGCCGATCAGCGTCACGCGCCCGCGGCTCCAGCGGCCGAGCGGCGGGCGATGGAACAGCCCCCAGCGCTGGCTGACCGGCACGGCCGTGATCATCTGCACCACCGCCGGATGCCAATCACGGAACACGCGCAGTTGCTCGCCCTCTTCCGCCGGCATGACCCAGTCGCGCGACGGCCACGGCGACGGATGACGCTCGACCAGCAGGAAATTCTGGTCGCCGTTCGCGCCGATCGGATAATGCAGCAAATGCCCGTGCGGCCCGACCCAGTACTGCAGCGTTTCGGGATCGGGCAGCCGGTCGAGGCGCGCGGCGGGCACCACGCCGCGAAAACCCGAGCAGCCCGAATACAGCGCATCGTCATAGCCGAGCATCCAGCGCCGCGTGATCGAGCGCGCGCCGTCCGCGCCGATCGCGAGATCGGCGTCGACGCGCACGCCGTTGTCGAACGACAGCGTGACCCGATCGGCATGCTGCGCGAGATCGGTCAGCCGATGGCCCAGATGAATGCACTCGAGCCCGACCGCCTTCGACAGGACGGCCTGCAGATCCGCCCGATGCACGCCCCAGTACGCGCCGCCGAATTGCCGGCGATAGTCGGGATCGCCGCGATGACGGCCGATCACCGCACCGCTGCGCCCGTCGCGATAGACGAGGCCCGGGATGTCGGCGCACACCGCATCGAAGGCCGCGCGCAGCCCCATGCGTTCGTAGAAGCGCGTCGCATTGGCCGACAGCGCGACCGCCGCGCCGACTTCGCGCAGCGCGTCGGTCTGCTCGTACAGCTGCGCGTCGATGCCGTGCTCGCGCAGCGCCAGCGCGAGCGTCAGGCCGCCGATGCCGGCGCCGACGATCGCAATCCTCAGGTTCGTCTGCATGATGAAAGTGTCTCCGGTCTTCCGATGTGGGGTGAGGGTCCAGCGCGGCGTCGTGTCGAATGCATGCGCCGTACCGGTATTGTCGGAAGCGGACTTTCATCCCGCAATAAAATGACCTGAATCTGCTTCATCACCAAACGCAATGATTCACGCAAGGCGGACTCCATGGAACTGGGCGATATCGATCTCAACCTGCTGCTGCTTTTCCAGCGGCTGATGCAGGAGCGGCGCGTGTCGAGCGTCGCCGAGCAGATGAACATGAGCCAGCCGGGCGTGAGCAACGCGCTTGCGAAGCTGCGCCGCCGGCTCGGCGATCCGCTGTTCGTGCGCGGGCCCGGCGGCGTGGTGCCGACCCCGTTCGCGCTGCGCCTGGCCGAACCCGTGTCGCACGCGCTCGCGACGCTGCATGCCGCGCTCAATCCCGAGACCGGCTTCGATCCGCTGCGCGCGTCGCGCACGCTGACGATCGGCATGACCGATATCGGCGAAGTGGTGTTCCTGCCCGCGCTGCTCGAACACCTGTCGCGCGCGGCGCCGGGCATCGCGCTCAATACCGTGCGCAACACGAGCGTCAACCTCGGCGACGAAATGGCCGACGGTCGCGTCGATCTCGCGATCGGCCTGCTGCCGCAGCTCAAGGGCGGCTTCTATCAGCGCCGGCTGTTCGATCAGCGCTACGTGTGCCTGTTCCGGCGCGGGCATCCGCTCGAGGCGGCGCCGCTGACGGTCGACGCGTGGCGCGCGGCCGAACACCTCGTCGTGGTGTCGGCCGGCACCGGTCACGGGCAGGTGGACGAATGGCTGAGGCGCCGCCGCGTGCAGCGCCAGGTGCGGCTGACGGTGCCGCATTTCATGAGCGTGGGCTACATCCTGCAGCGCACCGACCTGATCGCGACGGTGCCGGAGCATCTCGCGCAGCAGCTCGCCGCGCCGTTCTCGCTGGGCTGGCGCGCATTGCCCGTCACGCTGCCGGGCGCGCCGATCCATATGCTCTGGCATGCACGGGTCAACCAGGACGAAGGAAACCGCTGGCTGCGCGCCGTGGTGGTCGACCTGTTCGCGGATTCGCCCGCGCGGCCGCGCAAGGCCGCACCCGGCCGGAAGAAATAGCCCGGGCGTTCGCGCAACCGAATGCGCGCGACCCGGCGCCCGACCGTGCGCGCCGGGGATTTCGGCTACATTGGCGAAGTGGCGGCGGCCCCGCTCGTCGGCCGCCACGCCCCTCATTCACCCAGCAGGAAATCAAGCCATGTCTGTCACGAAGAAATTCGCCGCCGTCACGGGCGCCGGTTCCGGCATCGGTCGCGCGGCGTCCGTCGCGCTCGCCGGCGCGGGCTTCACCGTCGCGCTGCTCGGACGCAACGAGGATTCGCTGCGCGCAACGGAGGAAGCGATCCGCGCCGCCGGCGGCGAAGCGCGGGTGTTCCCCGCCGACGTCACCGACGAGGCGTCGGTCGACCGCGCGTTCGCGCAGATCGCGCAGCAGTTCGGACGGCTGGACGTGCTGTTCAACAACGCGGGCCGCAACGCCCCGCCCGTTTCCCTCGACGAATACGATCTCGACGTGTGGAACAGCGTCGTCGCGACGAACCTGACCGGCGTGTTCCTGTGCGCGCGGGCCGCGTGGCGCCTGATGAAAGCGCAGACGCCGCAGGGCGGCAGGATCATCAACAACGGCTCGATCTCGGCGCACGCGCCGCGCCCCGAGACGATCGCGTACACCGCCACCAAGCACGCGGTGACGGGCATCACGCGGTCGCTCGCGCTGGACGGCCGCCCGTACAACATCGCGTGCGGCCAGATCGACATCGGCAATGCCGCGACGCCGCTGACGGAACGGATGACGCAAGGCGTCCCGCAGGCCGACGGCAGCCTCGCGCCCGAGGCGCGCATGGACGTCGCGCATGTCGCGAACGCGATCGTCCAGATGGCGAATCTGCCGCTGGACACGAACATCCTGAACATGACGATCATGGCGACCGCGATGCCGTTCGTGGGGCGCGGCTAGACGCGCGCAGCGGCCCGCACCGGGAGACCTCGCCGAACGCGGCGCGACGTCTCCCGGCCCCGGCGCGCGTCGCGCGTCACGCGGCGCGTCGCTCAGGCGAGCGCCGGCGTACGTCGCCGGACGTCGCGCTGGTCGATGCCGAGGCGCGCCGCCAGCCAGTCGCAGATGAACTCCTGCCCGAGCGTCGGATTGTCGACCTGGCAGTGCGCGGCGCCGGTTTCATCCGGATCGAACAGCCGGAGCGTCGCGTCGACGCCATGCGCCTTCGCGTATTCCCAGGTATCGGTTGCCGTCTTCAGCCCGAGCCAGTCCTCGGTGCCCTGCAGCACCAGATACGGCACCGCGATCCGGTCGATCACGCCCGCCAGGCGAAAATCCCGCGCCTTGTCCACCACGCCCTGCGGCGTCGTGCAGCCGAACACCCATTTCAGGTGTCGCCAGATGAGCCGCTCCGGCGTATCGAGCCAGCCCGCGAACAGCGACGCCATGTCGAACATCACCGAATCGGACACCACCGCGACGATGCGCCGTTCGAACGCCGCGGCGCGCGCTGCATAGACGCCGCCGACACTCGCGCCGTACAGCGCGATCCGGCCGGCATCGACGTCGCCGCGCGTGAGCAGGTAGTCGACACACGCGCCGACCGGCACCTCGGTATCGGGACGATTGACGATGCCCTGCCGGCGCAGCGTGCCGCCCTGCCCGGGCAGATCGACCAGCAGCAGCGACATGCCGCGCGTGAGCGCGTGTTTCGGCATTTCGTGGAGCAGCTCGTCCTTGTACTCGTCGAGCCCGCCGAATGCGATCACGGCCGGCGAACGCACGCCGGCGCCCGCGCACGGGATGAAATACGCATCGAGATGCGCGCCGTCCCCGTACGGGATCCGCACGACCTCGCCGGCGGGCGTCAGCCCGTCGAGATAGCGATGCGAGCAGCGTTCGACGCTGTCGAACGTATCCCGCCGCCGCGCGTCGTCGTGCGCCAGATAGAACTCCGACGACCGGTAGTAGTTGGCCGCGCGCAGCCAGTTGCTGCTCGCGGTGCGCAGGAAGCCGCGCTCGAACGCGTCGAGCGCGCGCCGCTCGCTGGCCTGCGCGAGCACCTGCCATTCGCGATACCAGCTCTCGGTGTCGCCCGGCGTCATCCGCGACGCCGCGCGAAAGCATTCGCCGATCAGGCTCGCGCCCTCTTGCGCCCCGCCCAGCGTGCGCGCGAACTGGAAACTCAACTCCGGCTCGCCGGGCCACTGCACCCAGCCTTCCGCGCGATAGGCGCCCGTCATCCCGTCGTCCTGCCGATTCATGTCATGCCCTCCGATATTACCGATACGTAAATTTCCGGCCGTGCGACCGCGTCGCAACATGGGTTTCCCGTCATCATGTGTGCGGCATCGCGTCCCGACGGCCGGGGCGAGATGCGTCGCGCCCCCGGCTCTTGAATTTACATATACGTAAATTCAAGAGCCGAAAAAACGAGGCATCGAGGGTGCCCCGTCCTTGTCGCGCCAACGCCCGGGAAGTGTACGCCGCGATGACGGGCCACGACAAGCGTCATGCGTCTCGTCGCCCGGATTCGTGCCGATGCGGTATATTACCGTTACGTATCGGTAAAAACCTTCTCCCCGGTGGACGTTCATGAGCAAGAAAACCCGCGTTGCGTCGCTGCTGTCGGCGCTGCCGCTCAAACCGCGACGCCGCGAGCCGCTGCAGGTTCCCGCCGACCAGATCGGCCAACGGCTGCGCGCGCTGCGCCAGTCGCGCGATCTCACGCTGAACGAGGCAAGCCGGCTGACCGGCGTGCCCGCGGCGACGTTTTCGCGCATCGAGACGAACAAGATGTCGCCGACCTTCGGTGTGCTGCACCGGATCATCGAAGGCATGGGTTTCGACTGGCGCGACGTGCTGACCAGCCAGCCGCGCCATCGCGCTTCGCTGAGCGTCAACCGCGCGGAAGACATCGTCACGACGCGGATCGCCGGCATTCCGTACGAGTATGCGCTGCTGCATCGCGACAGTTCGGCCGGGATGATCACGCTGCGCATGCAGGTCGACGCGCGCACCGTGGAAGAAGCCGGCGGGCTCGCCGGCCACGAGGGCGACGAGTTCTGCTATGTGCTGTCGGGCGAACTCGAGCTGCACTTCGAGCACGGCGAGCCGACGCGGCTGCGGGCCGGCGAAAGCGCGCTGTTTTCGTCGCATCGACCGCATGCCTACGTGGCGCCGTCGCCGGACGGCGCGATGCTGCTCGTCGTGCTGACGCCGCCGGGCCACGCGCAGGCGAAAGCCGTGTCGCCGTAGCGCGTCATTCCGCCTTGGCTTTCCTGCCGACGGGCGGCGGCTTGCGAACGACGAACTGCCGGCGGTCCTTGCCGCGAATCCAGAGCGGCGCGTTGCCGCGCCCGCTCCACTCCTTCCCGCTATCAGGATCGCGATACCGCACCGGCAGCGTTTTCACGACGTACGAGCCCCGGCGGCCGTTGCGGCCGATCAGGTCACGATGCTTGATCGCATACGTGTCCATCAACGAGTGAACCTTCTCGATCGCATCGACGCGTTCGCGCGCACGGGCGCGCTCGATTTGCTCGTCCAGTTCGGCCAGCTCGACAACGAGCTGCGCATAGGTCTTGCTCACGCTCATCTTCTGCTTCCTGCCCCGCTTCCGCATGAGAACCGACATGATTCGCATGACTAACAGACTGTCTCACGATGCGCCGCAAGGGCAGGCATTCCCCTGCCCGCCAGGCGACGCGCTCCGTGAACCGACGCCGCGGCGGCAACGTCACGCCGAACGATCGTCCGCACGAGGCCAGCCCCGCACGTGAACAGTCGGATGCACAATCGCGCGCCGCATTTCACATATCAAGTGATATCTGAAATACAATCGTAATGGTATCTATCTCAAATATCAACTGATATCCTTCCGGCCATGACCACGGCACCCCTTCCCGCGCGGCCGAGCCGCGAAGAAAGTCGACTGCAGACCCGCGCCCATTTGCTGGCCGCGGCGAAGCGGCTGTTCGTCGACCGCGGGTTCGGCGCCACGTCGCTCAGGGATATCGCGGCCGAGGCCGGCTATACGCAGGGCGCGTTCTATTCGAATTTCGCGAGCAAGGAGGCGTTGTTCGTCGAACTGATGCGGGAGCGTTCAAGGACGCAGGTGGAAGATATCGCCCGGGCACTGGGCGACCCGTCCGCGTCCGGCGACGACATCCTGAACGCGCTGGAAGTCTGGTCGCGAACCGTCGACGCCGAACCCGAGTGGTCGGTGCTGGGCGTCGAGTTCAAGCTTCAGGGGCGACGCAACCCCGCGTTCGCGACGGCATCGCAGGCGTTGCTCGATTCGCATCGCGATGGCCTCGCCTGTTGCATCGAACAGATTTTCGCGAGGATGAAGAAGGTGCCGCCCGAATCGCCGACCGTACTGGCCGTCTCGTTCATGGGCCTTTCGCAGGGGCTGTCGCTGCAGCAGTCGATCCTGTCCGAGGTGCCGATCGGGCGCATGATCATGGTGTTCCTGCGCAGCCTGCTGGCTGCTGCGGCGCCGGTGCGCTGACCGGCCAGGTCACGGGCGGCAGGGAAATCGCCGGCGCCGCGATGAAGCCGGATCGCGCGCGACACCGTTCGAGCCGTTGCGGCCGTTCGGCGTGCCCGACGGCGCCCGGCGCCGCCGGGCCGTTCTCGCGTGCGCCGACCGCCCGCCATATCCGTGCGCATCGTCGCGACGACGATGCGCCGCACACGAATGTCCGTCGTCACACGCTCGCGATCGCCTCGGCGACACGTTCGAACGGCACGCGCCCCTGACGAAGCTCGATTGCGTCATCGCTCCCGAACGCGATATGGCCGCTGTTCAGCCCGTGATTCAGCTCGATGAATCCGTCGATTGCCGCGCTCGAGAACGGATTCATCGCGAGTACGCCGGCCCACGCGGCAGGTTCGAGCGCCAGCGCCCGCACCGGCCGACTCAGCACGCGTGCCAGGATTGCCGCGATGTCCGCGGGCGAATACGCAGCCGGCCCCGCCAGGCCGATCTTGCGGATGCCCGCCCAGTCTTCCAGCAACAGGCTTGCCGCGGTGCGGCCGATGTCCTCGGTCGCGACCATCGGAATCGCGCGCTCGACCGGCGCGAGCAGGCTCGGCAACACGCCCTGCGCGCGAGCCGGACCGACGACGCGCGCCCAGTTCTCCATGAAATACGCGGCGCGCAGGAACACGACCGGGACGCCCAGCTCCGCCAGCCGCTGCTCGGCCGTGCGGTTGGTCTCGATCACGCCGGTGCCGCCGGCCCGATCCGCACCGACCGACGACAACAGCACGATTTTCGGCAAGCCCGCCGCGCGGGCCGCTTCGGCGACGGCGCGCGCCGTCACGTCCGCGTGTTCGAACAGGTTCTCCAGCGCATAGTTGGGCGGCTTGACCAGATACGCGCCGCGCGCGCCGGCGAATGCACGCGCCAATGCGGCGGCGTCGGCCAGATCGGCGACCGCCACCTGCGCGCCCTGCGCGGCCCAGCCCGCCGCCTTCGCGGCATCGCGCACGACCACCCGAACCGGCACGCCCGCATCGATCAGCGCCTGGGCCGCGACGGCCCCCGTGCGCCCCGTTACCCCCGTGACAACGTACATGTGCTCTCCCGACAGCCGCTCCAACCGTTGGAGCGATGGCTTCGATGATGTACGCTGGCCATCCATAACTCAAATGCATACCGATCATGTCCAGCATGCACGAAGTGGATTTGCGCACCGTCGACCTGAACCTGCTCAAGCTGCTCGATGCGTTGCTCACGGAGCGCAGCGTCACGCGCGCCGGCGTGCGGCTCGGCCTGACCCAGCCCGCCGCGAGCCGCGCGCTGGGCCGCCTGCGCACGCTGCTCGACGATCGCGTCGTCGTCCGCACGCCGAAGGGGCTCGAATTCACGCCGCGTGCGGCGTCGCTCGCGCTGCGCGTGTCGCGCGTGCTCGCGGAGGCGGCCAGCATCGTCGCGCCGGCGATCTTCGATCCGGCAGGCGCGCGCGGGCAATTCTCGATCGCCAGCCTCGACCACCTGGCGCTGACGCTGATTCCGG
The DNA here is from genome assembly GCF_000732615.1 of Burkholderia paludis. Lineage (GTDB taxonomy): Bacteria > Pseudomonadota > Gammaproteobacteria > Burkholderiales > Burkholderiaceae > Burkholderia > Burkholderia paludis. The sequence goes on along the minus strand of NZ_JPGL01000032.1, from coordinate 17,412 downwards.
ACGTGAATGCGCGGCTGTCACGGCGTGCGCCCGGCATGGATCTCGAGGTGCCGCCGTCACGCGGCAACAACGCCGCACTCGTGACGGACGGCACGGCCGGGATCGCGCTCGGCGCGTTCGACGACGATACGTTGCCGGCCGGCATCTATCGCCGCAAGCTCTACGACGACAGTCTGGCCTGCATCGTGCGCAACGGGCATCCGGCCCTCTCGGCGCGGCTGACGCCGAAGCGTTTCGCGGCGCTGTCGCACGTGCTGGTGACGATCGGCGGCCGCGGCGGCGAACGGGTCGACGCTGCGCTCGCGCGGCAGGGGCTGCAGCGGCGGATCGCGATGCGCCTGCCGCATTTCCTGGCGGCGCCGATGGTAGTCGCGAAAAGCGACATGACACTGGTGCTGCCGCAACGTCTTGCGCGGCATGTCGCGTTGTCGATGCCGGTCGCGCTCGTGAAGCTGCCGGTCGAGGTGCCGTCTTTCACGGTGTCGATGATCTGGCATGAGCGCACGCACGACGATCCCGCGCATCGGTGGCTGCGGCAGCAGGTCGTGGAGGTCGCGCAGGAGATGGAATCGCGGGCGTCGCCACCGGCGCCTTGACCGCCCGCCTTCCATCCGCCGCACCGTCCGGCGCGACGCGCACGCGGGACGGCCCGGCCTTGCACCGGGCCGACGGCTACGCGGACGCGGCGCGCTCGAGGAGGTCCAGCGCCACGTCCACGATCATGTCCTCCTGCCCGCCCACCATCCGGCGCTTGCCGAGTTCCACGAGAATGTCGACCGGCTTCAGGCCGTACTTCTTCGCGGCCACTTCCGTGTGACGCAGGAAGCTCGAATACACGCCCGCATAACCGAGCGCGAGCGTCTCGCGATCCACGCGCACCGGGCGGTCCTGCAGCGGGCGCACGATGTCGTCGGCGGCGTCCATCAGCGCGTACAGATCCGTGCCGTGGTTCCAGCCCATGCGTTCCGCTGCCGCGATGAAGACTTCAAGGGGGGCATTGCCCGCCCCCGCCCCCATGCCCGCGAGCGACGCGTCGATTCGGTCGCAACCCTCTTCTACCGCGACGATCGAGTTCGCCACGCCCAGCGAGAGATTGTGGTGCGCGTGCATGCCCGTCTGCGTTTCCGGCTCGAGCGCGGCCTTCACTGCGCGGAAGCGGTCGCGCACGTCGTTCATCGTGAGGGCGCCGCCGGAATCCACCACGTAGATGCAGGTCGCGCCGTAGCTTTCCATCTTCTTCGCTTCGACGGCGAGATTCTCCGGCGTCGTCATGTGGCTCATCATCAGGAAGCCCACGGTGTCCATCCCGAGTTCGCGCGCATACTCGATGTGCTGCTTCGAGATATCGGCCTCGGTGCAGTGCGTGGCCACCCGTACGATACGCGCGCCGGCGCCGTACGCGGCCTTCAAGTCGTGGATCGTGCCGATGCCGGGCAACAGCAGCGTCGCGATCCGCGCGTGCGTGACCACGTCGGCCACGGCCTCGATCCATTCGAGATCGCTGTGCGCGCCGAATCCATAGTTGAAGCTCGATCCTTGCAGGCCGTCGCCGTGCGCGACCTCGATGCTGTCGACCCTGGCCCGGTCCAGCGCCCGCGCGATGTCCTGCACGTTCCGGATCGAGTATTGATGGCCGATCGCGTGGCTTCCGTCGCGCAGCGTCACGTCGGAGATATAGAGCTTCCCGTTCGGTTGGTTCATGGCCTTAAACTCCTTGCGCCATGCGCTCGGCGGTGGCGAGCGCGGCGGACGTCATGATGTCGAGGTTGCCCGCATAGGCGGGCAGATAGTGCGCGGCGCCCTCCACTTCGAGGAACACCGACGTCTTCAGGCCGCTGAACCTGCCGAGGCCCGGCAGGTTCAGCGGCGCATCGGCGGGAATCTCGTCGAACTGCACCTTCTGCTTCAGGCGGTAGCCGGGCACATAGGCGTTCACCTTCGCGACCATCTCCTCGATGGACTGCTCGACCTTGTCGCGGTCGGCCGGCTCGGACAGCGTGTAGACCGTGTCACGCATCATGACCGGCGGCTCGGCCGGATTGAGCACGATGATGGCCTTTCCCTTCTCGGCGCCGCCCACCGCCTCGATCGCCCGGGAAGTCGTCTCCGTGAATTCGTCGATGTTCGCCCGCGTGCCCGGGCCCGCCGACTTGCTGCTGATCGACGCGACGATTTCCGCGTAGTGCACCTTGGTCACGCGCGACACCGCGGCGACCATCGGAATGGTCGCCTGCCCGCCGCAGGTCACCATGTTGACGTTGAGCGCCGCGAGGTGAGCGTCGACGTTCACGACCGGCACGCAGTACGGACCGATGGCCGCCGGCGTGAGGTCGATGACGCGCATCGAGGGCTTGAACGTGCGCAGCAGCGCGTCGTTCTTCACGTGCGCGCCGGCCGAGGTGGCGTCGAACACGAAGTCGATCTCGCTGAACCCGGGCAGGTTCGTGAGGCCGACGACGCCTTCGTGGGTGGTCGCGACGCCGAGCCGCGCGGCGCGCGCGAGACCGTCGGAGGCCGGATCGATGCCGACCATCGCCGCCATCTCCAGATGCTTGCTGTTGCGCATGATCTTGATCATCAGATCCGTGCCGATATTGCCGGAGCCGATGATCGCGACCTTGAGTTTTTCGGAAGCCATGGGAATTCCTGTATCAGGCGGAGAAAGTCGCGCGTACGCTGCCGAGGCCGTCGATCTGCGCGAGGTAGGTGCCGGGTTCCGTCACGGCGACCATCGGGCCGAGCGCGCCCGTCAGCACCACGTCGCCGGCGCGCAGCGGCGTGCCGAGCTCGACCATGCGGTCGGCGAGCCACACGGCCGCGTTGAGCGGATTGCCGAGACAGGCAGAGCCGCTTCCGCGCGAAAGGACGTCACCGTCGCGCGACAGCGTCATCGCGCAGGCCGTCAGATCGATCTGCGAAAGCGGCACCTGCCGGCTGCCGATCACGAAGCGGGCGCTCGACGCGTTGTCGGCCACCGTGTCGATGAAGCGGATGTCCCAGTTCCGGATCCGGCTGTCGACGACCTCGACGGCCGCCACCGCGCAGGCACTGGCCGCGACGATATCGTCGAACGTATGCCGTTCGCGCGTGAGGTCGTGCGCCAGCACCAGTGCGATTTCCGCTTCCACCTTCGGCTGGATCAGTTCCGACAGCGCAATCGGCTGATCGTCGCCATGCGTCATGCTCGCGAACAGCGCGCCGAAATCGGGCTGGTCGACGCCCAGCTGCTGCTGCACCGCAAGCGACGTGAGGCCGATCTTGCGGCCGACCAGCCGCTCGCCCGCCTCGATGCGGCGGGAAACGTTGAGCTGTTGAATCGCGTAGGCGAACTCGACGGCGGACATGCCGCTGTCGCCGCCCGGGAATTGCTCGCGTATCGGCCCGGTCGGCGTGCGGTGCGATTCCGCGATGCACAGTTCATTCGCAATGGCGCGAATGACCTCGTCAGTACTCATTGTGTACTCCTTTGAAAACCTGTCTTTTCCTAGAATGGCACGACCGCCTTCAGCCAGACGCTGCTGCCGTCCGGACGGTTGCGAACCATCGCTTCCTTGATGAATCGACCTTCGATCGAGAAGTGCTTCGCCTGGTAGCGGATACCCGGGCCGACGCCGAGCACCCGCCCCTTGAATCCGTCCGGCGCGACCGCGACGCCGCCCACCGTGTCGTTCGCCAGTTGCTGCATGTAATACCCCTCGACGGCGAGCGCCAGTTGCGGCAGCACGTTGTAGCCGATGCTGTAATCGGCGGCGAAATAGTCTCCCGATCGATAGTCGGTATCGTTGTTCCGGGTATTGATGGTGTATGAGAATTTCGTCGAAATATCGAATCCGTTCGGATCCAGATACGAAAATCCGCCCATCGGCCGGAACGAGTAATAGTGGTTGCCGAGATTCGCGAGACGGGTCTTGTCATAGGCCCCCGTCGGCGTCACCACTTCAGCGGCGACCGCCCAGTGAAAGTTTCCCCGATGCCATGACAGCAACGGCGCGAAGACACTGTCGCCCAGCCCCGTGCGGCTGTCGTGACGGCCTCCGGCGCTGATGCTGAGGGTCGTCAACGGGAACAATGCGTAGAACCCGAGCAGGCCGCCTGCAATCGTCCTGTCCGTCATGTAGACCAGTCGCGGCGCGATCGTATTGGCATGCACGCCGAAGCCCGGAATCATCGAATTTCCATCGTTTCCGGAAAACCGGCTCGCGTTGTAGGTGTTGTAGTAAATCAGCCCGTAAAACCCCGGGGGCGGAAGCGCGCCGGCCTCGAACCCTTCCGCACCCAAACCCACTGTCTGCCCTCCATTCTCGGTTGCATGGGCCGATACCGCACACAGGATTGCCGCCGCAACGGCAACCCGCCGCACCTCTTTCGTCGTCAAGATTTGTCTCCAATATTTGAATTTATGCGCGACTGCTTTTAGTTATTCGTTCGGTACCGCGTCCTTCATTCCGATATGAAGTCCTTCACGAGTTTCGCGAATCGTTCCGCGTGCTCGATCTGCGCCCAGTGTCCGCACTCCCCGAAAACGTGGAGTTGCGCATGCTCGAGCCAGTTGAACAATGTCAGGGAAGCTTCCAGCGGCACGACGCGATCCTCGCGGCCATGAATGATCAGTGCGGGCATCTTCAATTGCCGCAGGCTTTCCTCCGTGTTGGCCATGCTGTCGACCCACCGCTGGCGCGGCGCCGGAAACATCGACGCGAACGATTCCTGAAAGCCGGGCTGGATGCTTGCCCGATAGCGCAATTCGGCGAGTTCGTCGGTTACCAGCGTACGGTCGTAGGCAAAGATGTCGAGGATCCCGCGCATGTTCTCGCTCGACGGCGTGTATCCCCACACCGCATCGAGTCCCGGCGTCAGCGTGAACGGCGCGCCTGCACTTCCCATGAGCACCAGTTTCCTCACACGCGCCGGATAGCGGATCGCGAACGCCAGCGAGATGCCCCCGCCGAACGAGTTCCCGACCAGGTCAACCTGCTCGACGTCGAGCGCATCCAGCAAATCGGCAAGTTGCCGCACCCATGCGTCGATGCTGTGAACCTGCCCCGGAATGCGCTCCGTGAAGCCGAATCCCGACATGTCCGGTGCGATGACGCGCGCATGCTCCGCAAGCTTCGGCATCAGGAGACGCCAGTTCGCCCACGCCGTCACGCCGGGCCCCGATCCATGGATCAGGACGATCGGAAAGCCTTCGCCAAGGTCGTGATAGTTCGTGTCGAACGAGCCCGTGCGAATGCTGTGTGCAATTTCGATACTTTTCATGATGACATCCCGTTATGCGGATCAAGAATGAGAATCTGTCGAATCAGGTCATGACAGAAATAAAGGACTCCTTGACTTTTCTTTCGTGATAGAAGAGTCCCCTTGCAATCTCGTCGGCCGTCCACGTCAACGAAGGACGATCCGGATACCAGATGTATCCGCCGCTGAAGACTTCGTTGCGATTGCCCGAAGGATCGAAGAAATAGAGCGTTTCGCCGCGTGTCGCGCCGTGACGCGTCGGCCCGACATCGTGGGACACGTCGTATTCCGCGACCAGGTCGGCCGCCCTGAGCACGTCGGACCACGAATCCACGTTGAACGACACGTGGTGAAGCTTCCCCTTGACGGGCGCACGCATGAACGCGACGTCGTGAGGCTTGGTGCTGCACGTCAGGAAAACGGCGACCAGCGTTTCACCGTCGACGAACTTCTCGGTGACCTGGAATCCGAGCACGTCGACGAACAGCGCCGCCACGCCGTCCACGTCGTCGCCGTACAACGCGCAATGGTCGAACCGGGTCGGGTGAATGCCCTTCAGGCCCGCCGCCATCACGCCCGGATTGGTGGTCGGCATGCCGTTGCCTGTCAGGGTCTTCCGGGCGAACAGTTCGAACAGGTGGCCGGTGGGCGCGACGAATCGCAGCCGGCGCCCGGTCTCGAGATGCTCCCCCTCCGGCACCCACTCGATCGGGACGCCGGCCTCCCGAAGCCGCCCCGACAACTCGTCCAGCGCCGCGTCGCTGGCGACCTTGAAGCCCATGTAGTCGAGCCCCGGCGAATCGGACTCGCGCAGGACGACGCTGTGATGATCGTGCTCGTCCCACGCCTTCAGATAGACGCGGCCGGCCGCGTCCCTGCCCGTTTCCAGCAGGCCCAGGACGTCGCAATAGTGGCGAACGGCCTCGTCCAGATCCATCACGCGAAGGGCGACATGCCCCGGGCGCAACACACCTTGCATGCTCATTTCAAGTCTCCTGAATGTATTGATGGGTACCGATGTGCTCGTTAAATCTTTCTTCCCAGCTTCTTCAAGCGGATGTCGGAAAGCGGCAGGACCTGGCACGCCAGCACGATCCGCTCCGCTTCGTCCGCCTCGCTGACCTGTGCGCGGCTCATCTTCCGGACGCGGTACGTGCCCTCCAGAATCCGGACCCGACAGATTCCGCAGCCGCCGTTCCGGCAGCCGACCGGAACGCTCTCGCGGCGCGCCTTCTCCATGCCATGCAAAAGCGAGACATCCGGTCCGCAACTGAAACGCTCGCCGTCGTCCTCGACGGTCACGACAAATTCCGTCTCGTACATGGACGCCCCTTCAGATATTCCGGAACAGCGGACTGCGCGTCCCGCGCTGCTCGGCGTCCGCGCCGCTGAAAAACCGTTCCAGGTAGATGTCGCGTTCGAACAGGCGCCCCTTCATGAGCGTCCGGATCGACGCTTCGATCATCGGCGGCGGTCCGCACAGGTACGCCTTGTGCTCGCGGAAGTCGCCCTGGAACACCGCCTCGGCGGCCTCATGCACGAAGCCCCGGCGCCCCTGCCACGCGGAATCGGCCGGTTCGTCCGAGAGCACGGGCACGTACGTGAAGTTCGGGTAATCCTTCTCGAGCGTCTCGAACAACCCGGCGTAGTACAGCTCCGCGCGATTGCGGGCCCCCTGGAACAGATGGATCGCGCGGGTGTCGCCGCTTTCCAGCATGTCCATGACCATCGACTTCGGGCTGGAGAGGCCCGAGCCGCCGGCGACGAAGATGACCGGGCGCGCATCCGACTTGCGCACGTAGAACCGGCCGAGCGGCCCCGAGAAGCGCAAGCGCTCGCCGGCCTGCAGCGATTCGTGGAGATACGTCGTCGCCACGCCGCCCGGGACTTTCCGGACATGCAGCTCGATCAGCTCCGCGGACGGCGTGCTCGCGATCGAGAAGGCGCGCGGTTGCCCGGCCCCCGGAACGTGCAGGTTCAGGTACTGACCGGGCTGGAAATCGAGCGCCCCGTCGAGCACGCGCAGCCTGACCTGCCGGATCGTCGGCGTCAGGTCCTCGATGGATTCGACGACCGAATCGAAGTCGCGCAGCGGAATCGGCCGCGCATCGCCGTCGGATTCGATCTCCGCCTCGATCACGATGTCGGAGACCGGCGTCGCGCAACACGCGAGACACTTCCCCTCTTCGCGCTCGGAATCCATCAATGCAAAGGGAGAGGGGTCGCCGTGCTCGAACTCGCCATCGACGACCTGCACCTTGCAGGTCGCGCACAGCCCGTGACAGCAGGCGTGCGGCAACCAGATGCCATGACGCAGGGCGGCGTCCAGCAACGTCTGCCCCTGCGCCACGTCGATGACCTGACCGATCGGCTCAATGGTTAGCTGGTAAGTCATGGACATCACCTTCAGGAAAGCGTGTTGCGGTCTGCCGGCGTGACGAACGTCCGGAACGACAGGAAAGCCTTGTGTTCGAGGCCCAGCGCGGCAAACGACAGCGCCGGATCGAAATCGACGCGCCGATCCGACACGCTCCACTCGGTGCGCGCCCAGTCGATGTGCGGCCATTCCGGATCGGACGCGAAGGTCGTGGCCGGGAGAACCGTCTCGACGAACGCCCCGAACGTGAGGTCGGGCGGGACCGGCAACGTGATCGGCGAACAGAAGTTCAGATGGCCGTCCCATCGGACGAACAGCAGTTGTTGACCGTGGAAATGCTCGACACGGTCAGTCACGTTGCCCTGGTAACCGGGCTGAAGGGATACGACAGGCATGAGTGTCTCCATGGCGGTCACCTTCCGGTGACCGCACGATATTTTTCGGGATCGACGGGGAGCGGCGTCAGGCCGCGCGCACGACGGGCGAGTCAGGCTGCTTCCAGCGCGCCCAGTTCTGCGCGTCCTGAGACGTTTCGAACGCACCGGCATCCGCGACGGGGTCGATATGAGCGCTGCGGATGACATCCTCCAGCCCGGGCCCGCCGGCGTTGCCCTGAAGGATCTGGTGCACCGGCAGCCGGGCCTGGACGTACTTTTCCGGCTCGTGGTCGAAGATGTCCTTGCAGCCGTCGGAGCAGAAGTGGTACGCGTCGCCGAGATAGCGGCTTTCGCGGTGCGCAAGGCGCGTCGGGTCATCCGGCTCGGTGAAGACCATCGGCAACTGGCAGGTCTGGCACAGGCACGGCAGGCTCGTGTTGAACCAGCGCTTGCCGGCCTGTTCGCCTGCCTTCCACTGCTCGAAGCGCGGACGGTACAGCGCGTCGAACGATTGCGGATACTGCCCGGAGAGCCAGGCCATTTCGTCGTCCTGCGGCATCCACGCATGCACGCCCGCGCCCCAGCAGTACTGATAGAAAAGCGACCACGTCTGGTGCGATACGTGGTGCTTCTCCTTGACCGACTGCTCCCAGTATTTCGGCATCCGGATGCCGTACCGCGACAGATCCTCGAAGAGCGCGCCGCCGCTCTGCTCGAAGTAGATCTCCCAGGCTTCGCGCCACGACATGATGCGTTTCGGCAGCATGTAGTCCATCATCATCGCGACGAGGGACAGCAGGCGGTAGCCGCGCCAGAACCACTTGTCGATCCATCGCTGCACGATCGGAACGTTGTCGGGGTCCTGCTCGAGCATGAACTTGATCACTTCGAGCCCGAGCGTCATGTGGCGCGCCTCGTCGGACTGCGCCGAGAAGCCGAACGTCACGGTCGCCATGTCGCCGTTGTACGCCGCGCCCGACATGAACGGCATGAACAGCAGGTTCGTCAGGACGAACTCGAACGAGAACGACGTCGCGGTCAGGAACTCGAACGGGCCCGCGGTCATCGCATCGTTGACGAACGATTTCGGTACCGACAGGTACCACGCGCGGTCGAAATTCTGCGGCCACGAATGGAAGCCGTTGAAGTACTTGTTGTAATGACTGAGCGTGTGCACCTGCGTCTGGCAGTGGCGCAGCTCGTCGATCGCCTGCATCTGGCAGGCCACCCGCGGGCCGACGCCGCGCAACTGGCGCCCCACCATCGCGAAGCCGCGGTGCGCGTTGTATTCGATCGGCGTGACGCCCGTCAGGAAGATCTTGATGGCGTTGATGTAGCGTGCGTCGCTGACGTTCAGATGGCCGTTGTTCTGGGAGAAGGCGTCGATGATCGCGTAGAGCTTGCGCTCCTTCTCCGCCTGATACTTCCAGTAGGCATCCATCGTGAGACGAAACGGATCCTCCCATTTGTCCCAGTCGTGAATCTTGATCCCCTCGAACTTGTCGTAGGGAAAAACCTCGTCCATGGATGCATAGGTGGTCTCCCACCCGAGGCCGCGCGTCATCAGGCCGTACCGCTGCTTGAGGGTCAGTTTCTTCGCCGCTGCCGGTTGATTCTGGGCATTCATTGTCTGTCTCCGCTCTTGTTCCGGCTAGTTGAACCAGCCGATCACGAACTCTTCGTCCGTTTCGTCCACGTTCCCCGATATGCTGATCAGGTTCACGTGCAGTTCCTGTACATCCCAGTTGCGCCCGAGGTGCGCCTCCACCGTCGAACGCTTCACGCAGAGCCGCCGGGCGGCATCGATCTTGACCATCGCGGGCATGTAGACCACGTTCGCGTGGGGGTTGTCCTCCTCGATCGCCTGCACGATAGGCCGCGTGTCGTCATTGCTCTGGAGCGCGAGGAACACCATCTTGCTCATGCCGCACCTCCGCGACCGGCCAGACCGAGCTTTTGAATCCGCGCCTCGAACGACGCATCCAGCTCCGCGAGCAGGCCTTCCGGCACCCGCTCCCCGAGACCCTGCGCGATGGACGCGACGGCCGGTTGAATCACGGCGCGTCGCTCGCTCGTCCAGCGCTCCACCCGGTCGCGGTTGGCCTCGGATTCCCCGACCACGGTCCGGATGACCGAATCGACCCACCCTTTCGTCTCGTCGAACCAGTCGTTCATGAAGGCGGTCAGCATCGCGAGCTCCATGCCGCCGCGCTCGTCCGCCCAGCTCTCGACGCATCGCCGCACGAACGGATAGACATACCCGTCGAACACGAGGTCCTGCGCCACGAACAGCTCGAAGAAGTCGCGGCAGACGAAACTCCGCTCGACGGCCGCGCGCAGCGGCTGCCACTGCGCGCCTTGCAGCCACGCATCCTTGGCCGCGTCCAGCAGCGGCCCCTGCTGCGGATCGAACATCAGGCCGATCCGCGTCAGGTACTGGGCCGTGCCGAGCCGGTCCATCGTCGCGAACATCGTCGCGTTGGTCAGCGCCGCGCCGTAGCCATAGGCGGTGACGTAGTCGTTGTTCATGTTCGCCGCCCATTCGTAATGCCGGAGCGGTACGAGCACGTCACGCACGAATTCCACGAAGGCGGCGCTCACGCGCGCGACGAAGCCGCTGCGTTCGGCGAGTGCGAAATTGCTTTCGAACACGTCCTGCTGACGCGCGCGCGCCATCGTGTAGGTGCCGTAGTAAAACTGGCGCGGGTCCTTCAGCGCGTACCAGTCGGCCATTTCGATCGAGCTGCGCGCCTTGTCGTAAAGCTCGCGCTCGGGCTCCCAGAGGGGCCGGTAATGGAAGTTGACCTCCTCCTGAATATCGAAGCTCGCTTCCTGATATCGCGAAGCCGGCTTGTCGCCGAAGCGTCGAGCCGTATAGGCGTACGTATTCCTGATCGGCTGCACCGATGAGGTCTTGATGTCGATCTGCACGTTGTCTCCTCCAGAAAAATCGCGCGGGCTCAGTCCTGCACACCGGGTTGCCCGTACTGCCATTTGCATCGATCCCGTTCCAGCCCTGCCTCCTGCTCGGGGGTCAGCCGCTGTGCTCCGTGACGCCGGCAAAACGCCTCGAAAAGCGGGGTCGGCATGATCATTTCGACCGCGAGGTCGGGATCGCCGATCGAGAACTCGAACTCGACGAAACGCCCGTTGCGCATGCCGAGTACGCGTACGAAACACGCATCGGGCACCACGCCCGGATTCGGAACAGGAACTTCGATATCGATCACGATCGCCTCCGTTGTGTGCACGACTTTTAGCAACCCCCGTGCCAGCAGACGAGGCGGTTGATTTCATTGCGGAAATCCGGGCGGCTCGGCCTACGTGCCGCGAAGGCGGCTTGCGAAAATTCGACAATTGCCGGCCGCTTGCGAAATTCATAAAGCCGCGCCGCGCCGCGCATCCGGGGATCGGTAAAGGCCTGACTTTGCAGAGCGGGCCGGCGCTTGTAAGCTCCGCTGTTCGAGAATCACGACGGACGTCGGCCCCACAAGACCGACCCTCAACCGAAGAGGCACATTGCATGAGCAAGGCACGTAGAGCGGAGACAGCCACGTGGGAGCCCGGGTCGCCGGGCATCGAGGAGGTAGCGAGCCGGATCCGGTTCCTGTTCGACAGGGCCCAGATCTGGCTGGACGAGGAACGGATGGTGCTGATGCACTCCTCCGCGCTGTGCTGCCTGCGCGGCGAGCTCATCGAAACCCTGGGCATCGAGCGCGCCAGGGGCGTGCTGACACGCATGGGATATGCGTCGGGCATCCGGGATGCCGGGATCGTGCGCCAGCGCTACCCGGGCATTTCCGACCTCGAACTGCTGTACAAGGGGCCGCTCCTTCATGCGCTCGAGGGCATTGCGAAAGTCGAATCGACCCGGATGGAAATCGACATCGCGAGCGGCCACTACTACGTCGATTGCCTGTGGAAGGACTCGATCGAGCTCTACCTCAACGACAAGCTGCTCGGCCCGAGCGACGGCCCGGTCTGCTGGTCCGAGGTCGGGCACGCGACCGGCTTCGTCAGCGGGCTCATGGGCCGCTTCGTGCTCCACCGGGAGGTGGAGCGCACCGCCAACGGCTGCCGGTTCATCGGCATGCCGCTGGAAAAGTGGCCCGACGCCGCGGACGAACTCAAGTACTACCAGGCGGATTCGATTGCCGAGGAAATCCTGTCCTTGCGACAGGAAGTCGAAACCCTGCGCTCGACCATCCAGGAGCGCGGCGTGCCGGCCTCGCTGATCGGCGACAGCCCGCGGTTCCGCGACGCCTGGTCGCTGATCGAGCGCGCGGCCCCGAGCCTGATCACGGTGCTGCTCCTCGGCGAGACGGGCGTGGGGAAGGAAGTGTTCGCCCGCGCGCTGCACAACGCCAGCCCGCGCGCCGAGAAGCCGTTCGTCGCGGTGAACTGCGGCGCGCTTCCCGCCGAGCTGCTCGAATCCGAACTGTTCGGGGTCGAGAAAGGCGCGTACACGGGTGCGATGACGTCCAGGGAAGGCCGGTTCGAGCGTGCGAACGGCGGCACGCTGTTTCTCGACGAAATCGGCGAACTGAGCCTCGGCGCGCAGACCCGCCTGTTGCGGGTCTTGCAGGAGGGCGAGATCGAGCGCCTGGGCGACACCACGACACGCAGGATCGACGTGCGCCTGGTCGCCGCAACCAATGTGGACCTGGAGAAGGCGGTCGACGAAGGACGCTTTCGCAAGGACCTGTTTTATCGGATCAATGCCTATCCCGTCGTCATCCCGCCGCTGAGGGATCGCAAGGAGGACATCCCCGTCCTGTCCAGACACTTCCTGGGCGAGCTTGCCGCCCGCGAGGGAAAGCGAATCGCCGGCCTCACCGACAAGGCGCGGTTTGCGCTGTCCGAATACGAATGGCCCGGCAACGTGCGCGAACTGCGCAACGTGATCGAACGCGGCGTCATTCTCACGTCCGACGGCGAACGGATCGACCTGCAATCGTTGTTCCCGCAACTTCCCGCGTCGACGCGCACGGGAAAAGCCGCGCGACTCTCGCGCGACGGCGGGATCTCGTCGTCGGGCGACGACATCGTCGAGCAGTTCATCGAACATGCGCTGAACAGGAGAATGCGCATGGAGGACGTCGAAACGCTGCTCGTGAACGCCGCCATCGAACGAAGCCAGAGCAATCTCAGTCACGCGGCCAGGCTGCTCGGCGTGTCGCGCGCCCAGATCGCCTACCGCGTCAGCAAGCGGATTCCGCCCACTCCGTCCGAATGAGCGACGACGCGGGACGCGCGCTGCGATACGCGGCGCGCGCCGCCTTCATCCCGCACGCTCGCCGAGCATCTCCAGATACCGCCGGGTGGCGCCCCACTCGCCGCCGATGCGGCTGATCACGACCAGCTCCGATTTCGGCGCGCGCCCCGCCAGCTTCCGGAACACCACGTTGGCCAGCGCGATCCTTTTCACCGGCTCGGGCGCGAGCACCACCCCGAGACCGGCCGCCGTAAGCGCCAGCGCGGACAGCGTGCTGCCCATCCTGTACATGACGCGCGGCTCCTTGCCGAGCACCTGCCGCAGGATCTCCAGCTGCCCTTCGCTGTCGTGGTCGGCGGCATAGACGATGAGCGGCTCGTCCGCCACCGCCGCGACGCTCACCGAACGCTGTTTCGCCAGCGGATGCCGGTCGCTCATCGCCACTTCCCACGCCCAGCTGCCGACCGTTCGCACGTCGAGCTTCGCATCGAAGTCCTTGCAGAACACCGGGCAATAGCCGATATCGAGCTGGCCCGCGAGAATCGCGTCCTGCTGCGCGACCGGCGCCATTTCGCGCAGGTCGAGCACCACGTCGGGCCACGCCGCATGAAACGCGGCGAGATCCTCGGACAGCCGTGCCGACGCGACCGCGTTGCCGACGAAGCCGATCCGCACCACGCCTGCCTCGCCGCTGGCCGCGCGCTGCACCAGCGTCTTCGTGCGCTCGGCCTGTTCGATCGTGCGCCGCGCCTCGGTCACCAGCAGCCGCCCGGCGTCCGTCAGCGCGACCTTGCGCGTGCTGCGCTCGAACAGCGCCCCGCCCAGTTCCTCCTCGAGCGCGCGGATCTGCGCGCTCAGCGCGGGCTGCACGATATGCAGCCGCTCCGCCGCGCGGCCGAAATGGCCTTCCTCGGCAACCGCAAGAAAGTAGCGCAAATGACGAAGATCCATGGTGTCTATTTATCACTCGAAACGATCAATCCTGAAATTTAAACGATTAGATCGGAAAATCAACTGCACTCATACTCGTGAACGGATGCTGCGACACAGCCCATTCTTACAGGAGTCCAATCATGTCCGATCGCAACCGTATTGACGTTCACCAGCACATCGTCCCGCCTTTCTGGGCCGACGCATTGCCCGCGCATGGCGGCGATCCGTCCGGCTGGAGCTGCCCCGCGTGGAGCGTGGACAGCGCGCTCGCCTTCATGGATTCGGTGGGCACCGCAACCGGCGTGCTGTCGCTGACGGCGCCGGGCGTGAAGGGATGGCACGGTCGGGAAAAGCGCGACATCGCACGCAAGGTGAACGACTACACCGCGGAAGTCGTCGCGAAGCATCCGACCCGGTTCGGCAACTTTGCGACACTGCCGCTGCCTGACGTCGACGGCGCGCTCGCTGAAATCGGCTACGCGTTCGACACGCTGAACGTCGACGGCGTCGTACTGCTCAGCAACTACGATGGCGTCTACCTCGGCGACGCGGCGTTCGAACCCGTGTGGGCGGAACTGAATCGCCGCAATGCAGTGGCCTTCATCCACCCGTCGATGCCCCCGCTCGCGCAGATGGCAGGCTTGCCCGGCCCGATGCTCGACTATCCGTTCGATACGACCCGCACCGCGGTGCAGCTTGTTCTCAACGGCGTCGTTTCCCGATACCCGAACGTACGCATCATCCTGTCGCATGCCGGCGGGTTCCTGCCGTACGCGGCTTACCGCGTCGCCCAAGTGGCGCCGCTCGCGCGCAACGACGTGCCGGCTGCCGACGGCGTGCTCGATCTGCTCCGGTCGTTCTACTTCGACACCGCGCTGTCGTCTCCGTCGGCGCTGCCGAGCCTCGCGGCGTTCGCGAAGCCCGACCGCATCCTGTTCGGAAGCGATTTCCCGTACGCACCCGCGCCCATCAGCGCGATGTTTACGGCCGAGCAAGACGGCAGCACCGTGCTGGGCGCCGACCAGCACGCCGCGATCAACCGCGGCAACGCACTGCCGCTGTTCCCGCGTCTCGCCGCGTTGAACCCGTAACGCGCTGCGCGCTGCCGCGCCCCCGGCGCGCGGCATGCGCATCACGTCCCGACAGCCGGGGCGTTGCCGGCCGGCTATGGCGTGATGCACGCCGCCGGTCGCTGCCATGATTCACGGTTGTATCGTGACCCGACGGGTAATCGCCGATACGGGTCCGGCGCGGATATCCCGATACGGCGCCCGACGTGGCGCCGGGATCTGCCGCCGTGGTCGACGGCGGCCCTCCGCACACGCTGTTCAGTCAACCTGCCGCCGTCGATGTCTTCGCAGGCGGCGGCGGCAGAAGCCCCGTATCGACCGGGCCATGCAACGAATCGAGCACTGCACGATGGTCCATCCGTCTTCAACTCGCGACGTCAGCCCCGCAGCCCTGCCGACCGGCGACGGGCTGGAGCTTCTTCTGTACCGCACCCGGGCGGCCATTTATCACACGATCTCGCCGCGCATGAAAGCCCGACTGGGCATCACGGTCGCGCAGGCCCGCATCCTGCTCATGCTTGCCAATCGCCCGCTCTGCATGACGGCTGATCTCGCACGGGAACTCGATATGGACGCCGGCGCCGCTGCACGGATGATCGGCCGCATGGAGCAGCAAGGCCTGCTGACGCGCAAGCGCTGCGACGGCGACCGGCGAATCGTTCGACTACAGATCACGCAGGAGGCCCGGTTGCTCGCCGAGCGAATTCCGGCGATCGTCTCGACGGCTTCCGACGAGTTGCTGTCGATGCTCGATCCGGACGAAATCCTGTCGCTCAAGAGCATGCTCGGCCGCGTCGTCGAGAACGGGATGCGTCACGGCTGATACGCAGGGGGTGGGCTGGCCGTCGAATCGCCTCCTCATGCCCGGTCTCCCGGCTCAGTGACTGAAATCCGGAGCGCTGCACGATTCGAATCGGTGGGGATGTCGCGTGAACCCGAGTGTCGGCAGCGTCACCAGGCAGGCGCCGGGCGACGTCCGGCTCGATCGGGCCCGCGTCGGGTTCTTCAATGTCGTTGCCGATAGCGCGCCAGGTCTGGCTGACGGCGTGCCTTCCATGTAGATAAAGGCTTCGCGATTGCACCATGCCGTGCCCGCTCGACGAACGCATCGCCCCACGGGCGTCCGTTGCGCGCCGGCCTTGCAGCGAGCGCTGCCGGCCGGCAAGTCACGCCCCGCTGCTACGATCGTTTCCGCGTGGCGGAAACCTCGTCGGCTTCGTCCAGTATCTTGCCGACGCTCTGGCGGATGACCTGATCGCCGGATAGCTTCTTGCGATGCAGGAAGCGCTCGGATGGACGAAGCTGCGCCAGCCCGATCAGCAACGCCTGCAAATGCAACGCCTCGGCTTCCGAAGTCGGCTCGGCCGACTTGTTCCGCCCATGCGCGCCCAACCCGAAATCCCGGCACAACACGTCGTTCAGAGCTTCATGGGTTGTCCAGAACAATTCCCTTGCGGGGCCTTCCGTCACGGGTTCGGCCAGGAACAATTCGTAGTGCATCATCCATGCTCCCGCGGACGCACTGATGCGCCCGGCCTCGGGTTCGGCCAGCATCGCGCGACAGAAGCGCACCAGGCGTCGCGCGGGCCGTACGGATTCGCCGGAGCCCGCGAGTCTCGACAACTCGTCGCACACGCGCGCACGAACGCGCATGAACACGCCCAACAGCAGCGCGCTCTTGTCCTTGAAGTGCCAGTAGACCGCCCCGCGCGTCACCCCCGCGGCTTCGGCAATCTCCTCGAGCGAGGCCGCACGATATCCGCGCTCGATGAAACAACGCTCACTCGCGTCGAGAATCGCTTCGCGAGTGAGCGTTGCCACTTCCTTTGTACGCCTAGCCACTATCGGCCCCGATGGAGATCAATTCGAACGGGGAGACGGTGGCGTCGAACCGGTGGAACCATATTCGACCGGCGCATCCGGCGCGCGCGGCGCCTCGCCGGCGCGCTCGATCCACCCGCCGCCCAGCGCGCGATACAGATCGACCAGATTGGTCCAGCGGGCCAGACGCGCGCTGATCAGCGATTGCTGCGCCGAGTACAGATCCGTCTGCGCGGTCAGCACCGACAGGTAGCTGTCGACACCGTTCCGGTAACGCAGGTCCGACAGGTCGAAGCGGCGCTGCTGCGCGTGCTCGTTGCGCGCCAGCGCCGCGATCTGCTGGTCGTACGTGCCGCGCGCGGCCAGGCCGTCCGACACCTC
>NZ_JPGL01000031.1 GCF_000732615.1 Burkholderia paludis | reverse complement strand
CCATCCGCCCCTCTTCCACGGCGCGATCCGCCGCCCGACCCCGCGCATCGCGAGATCGGCGCGGCCGCCGGCAGCGCCACATGGCGCACGCTCCGCGCGAGACTGCCGCCGAGCGGATACGCGGCGTCGATCCGCTCGACCGTCGCCGCCCGCAGCCCGGCCGTCCTGCCCGGCGCCGGCAACCGGTCGCGACGCGTGGCGGCGCCGCGCGCTCGCCCTGCCCGATGCCTGCTTCGGGCCGGCGAATGGACCGATGCACGATTTCAGTCGTGTCCCAATTCGGTCATTCAATTTCGTAGATGTCTGATCGACGGCACTTTGGCCGCTCGGTATAGTCGCTCGCTCACACCCGGGTTGTCCGATTGAGACATGTCGCTCGCGGGTGCGGCACCGGGTCCGGCCCCTGTCGACGAAACCGCGCACGCGCCACTCGGACACGTCGCGCACGAGATCAATTAATCAGGACTACGACAAATATGACGATCCCATTCGCCGGTCGACCCGGCATTCCGTGTGCGCATTCACGCGCATCGGCGCAACAGCGACGCACGCACGCCACCCGCCTCTCGGCGCTTGCCTTCGCCATCGCGGCGCTCGCACCCTGCTACGGTCACGCCGATCTGGTCCAGGACAACGTGATCATCAAGGACGGCAGCGGCGGCAAGCCGTCCGCCACCGGCTTCGGATCGATCGCCATCGGGGCCGGCGCGAATGCAGCCGGCGTCTCCCACGGCGATTACTCGGCAATCGCGATCGGCGCCCGATCCGTGGCCGACGGTCAAGCGGTCGTGGCCGTCGGTGAGAATGCGAAGGTCCACGGCGACCGCTCGGGCGCGTTCGGCGTGTCGTCGAGCGTCAATGCGAACCGCGGCCTCGCGCTCGGCGCGGACACGAACGTCACGGCGCACGGCGCGGTCGCGCTCGGCCATGGCAGCGTCGCCGACCGCGCGAACACGGTGTCGATCGGCGACACGGGCGCCGAGCGCCAGCTGGTCAACGTGCGCGCCGGCTCGCGCGACACCGACGCACTCAACCTGTCGCAACTCAAGCCCGTCGTCGACGCGCTCGGCGGCAACGCCGCCGTCGGTGCGGACGGCACCGTCAGCGCGCCGAGCTACGAGATCGGCGACCATACCTTCGGCGACGTCGGCAGCGCGCTGACGAATCTCGACAGCCGGGTCGTCGCGAACGGCAAGGGACTCGACGACGCGAATGCGTCGCTCACCGTGCTCGACGAGCGTGTCACGACGATCGACGGCCGCGTCACGACGGTCGAGACCAACGTGACGTCGATCCGCGCCGATGTCGACGATCTCGGCACACGGATCGACAACGGCACGACCGGGCTTGTCCGGCAGGATCCGGACAGCCTCGCGATTTCGATCGGCGCGGACAAGGGCGGCACATCGGTCAGCGTCGCCGGCTCGAGCGGCACGCGTGTGCTGACGGGGTTGTCCAACGGCGTCGACGACACCGATGCCGTGACGATCGCGCAACTCAAGGCCACCGGCCTCGTCGACCCGTCCGGAAAGCCGCTCGGCGCAGTCGTCTACGACGACCTGACGCTTGCCCGCGCGACCCTCGGCGGCATCGGCGGCACCGTGCTCGACAACGTCGCGGCGGGCGCGATCGCCGAAGGCAGCCTGCAGGCCGTCAACGGCTCGCAACTGTTTTCAATGCAGCAGCAGTTCCAGAGCGGCATCGACGCGCTCGATTCGCGCCTGTCGAACGTCGAGCAGAGCGGCCCCGGCGGCAATCCGTCCGGCGAGACCGGCAACAAGCTGGAGCAGATCGGCGACGGCAGCGGCGCGACCGGGTCGAACACGATGGCGCTCGGACAAGGGTCGAGCGCCTCCGGCGACAGCAGCGTCTCGATCGGGACGAACGCCAATGCGTCGGGCCAGAACTCGGTCGCGCTCGGCGCGAATTCCGTTGCCGACCGCGACAACACGGTCTCCGTCGGCGCCCCCGGACAGGAACGGCAGATCACGAACGTCGCGGCCGGCACCGCACCGACCGACGCGGTCAACGTGCAGCAATTGAACAGCCAGATCGGCAGCGTTCGCGCCGACATCGATCACTACCGGCGCGACGCGAGCGGCGGCATTGCATCCGCGGTCGCCATCGCGAACCTGCCGCAGGCGTCGCTGGCCGGCGAAAGCATGGTTGCGGTTGCCGGCGGCACGTACGGCGGCCAGTCGGCTGTCGCATTCGGCCTGTCGACCGCCACGCGCAACGGACGCTGGGTGGTCAAGGCATCCGGCTCGACCAATACGCGCGGCACGGTCGCGGTCGGCGCCGGTGCGGGCTATCGCTGGTAAGCGTCCGGACGCGACGAGTCGTCGGCCGAACGGCGTCACGTCGCAACGAGGACCGGCAGTGAAGCGCTCCCGCAAGCCAGTGGGCGCACGCAAGCGCAATAAGCCGAGGGCCGGATTCCGCATCGTGCGGAATCCGGCCCTTTCACCTGCCTGAGCGATACGGACGGCGTGCGTTCACGCCCGCCCCTTCCACGGCACGATCCGCCGCTCGACCCAGCGCATCGCGAGATCGAACAGCCATGCGATCGCGCCGATGATCAGGATCCCCATCACGACGATGTCCGTGCGCAGGAAGCTCGATGCGTTGAGCACCATCTGCCCGAGCCCGGCCGTCGCGGCGACCATCTCGGCCGCGACGAGCGTCGTCCAGCCGAACCCGATCGCGATCCGCAGCCCGGTCAGGATCTCCGGCAGCGCGGCCGGCAGCACCACGTGGCGCACGATCTGCGCGAAACTGCCGCCGAGCGAATACGCGGCGTTGATCTGCTCGACCGTCGCCGCGCGCACGCCGGCGCGTGCCGCCATCGCGATCGGCGCGAAGCAGGCGAGGAAGATCACGACGAGCTTGGCCGTTTCGTCGATGCCGAACCAGATCACGACGAGCGGCAGGTACGCGAGCGGCGGCAGCGGCCGATAGAATTCCAGCAGCGGATCGAGCACGCCGCGCGCGATGCGGCTCACGCCCATCAGGATGCCGGCCGGCACGCCGAACGCGGTGGCCAGCAGGAACGCGCCGAACACGCGCGCCGCGCTCCACAGCAGATGCTCGGACAACGGCAGGCCGCCCTGGATGCGGCCGTGCCATGCATCGACGAAGGCCGCCCACACGGCTTCCGGCGCGGGCAGGAACAGCGGCGGCAGCCACTGGCGATGCGTGGCGACCCACCACAGCACGGCCAGCGCCGCGACCGTCGCCGCGCTCAGCCCTGCCGTCCTGCCCTGCCCCGGCAACCGGTAGCGGCGCGACGGCGACGATCGATGCGCGTGGCGTGCGGCGCGCGGCGGTGCCGCGCGATCGCCCTGCCCGGCACCCGCGGCCGTTCCGTCGGCCGTCCACGATTCCTGCGTGCTCATGCTGTCCCGCCTGTGCAAAGTACTGATCCGACCGCGCCCGACAGACGCGCCCTGTCGCGCGAGTGCGCGCGTCACGCCGCCGCCTCGGTCGCCTCGTCGCGATGCAGGTACGCGATCAGCCGTTCGCGCCATGCGATGAAATCCGGCGAAGACTTCACCGCGCGCGCATCGCGCGATTCGACGTAGCGACGCGCGAACGGCAATTCGAAGGTTTCCGCGATCCGGCCGGGGCCCGGCGTCATGACGACGAGACGCGTCGCCAGGAACAGCGCCTCCTCGACGTCGTGCGTGATGAAGAACACCGTCTTGCCGGTGCGCGCCCAGACGTCGAGCACGAGCGCCTGCATCGTGCCGCGCGTCATCGCATCGAGCGCGCCCATCGGCTCGTCCATCAGCAGCACGCGCGGGTCGCTCGCGAGCGCGCGCGCGATGCCTACCCGCTGCTGCATCCCGCCCGACAGCTCGTACACGCGCGCATGCGCATGCCGTTCGAGCCCGACGAGCGCGAGCATCTCCCGCGCGCGCGCTTCGCGCTCGGCCTTCGACACGCGGGCGAACCGCAGCCCGAGCGCGACGTTGTCGAGCACGTCGAGCCACGGCAGCAGCGCGTATTTCTGGAACACGACGCCGCGATCGGCGCCGGGGCCCGTGACCGGCACGCCGTCGACGCGCACGTCGCCGGTCGTCGGCGCAACGAAGCCGGCCATGCAGTTCAGGAGCGTCGTCTTTCCGCACCCGGACGCGCCGAGCGCGACGACGAACTCGCCGGCATCGATGCGCAGATCGACGCGCGCGAGCGCCTGCGTCGTCGGCCGGCCGCGCTCGCCCGGATAGTCGACCGATACCTGACGAACTTCCAGCGTGCTCATGGTCGGGCCTCCGCTACGATCGCCGCGCTCAGCGCGCGGCCTTCTGCACGAACTGCGGATCGACGCCGGCCGAATAGTCGGACAGCACCGTCTGGATCGTGCCCTGCGACTTGAGGAACGTCGCGGTGGCCGCGAGCGACTTCGCGGCACCCGATTGCGCGCCGCCGCCGAGCCACGTCGGCGACGCCTGCTCGGCCGGCGTCGGGAACGCGTAGAGCGCGAGGCTGGCCGGCACGTCCTGCGCGTTCGCCCCCGATTCCTTCGCGACCGCCGCGACCTGCGGCGAACCGACCTTCCAGGCGGCGGTATGCGCGCGATAGTCGGCATCCGCGGCCGCGAGCACCTTCACGAAGCGCGTGACGAACTCCGGATTCTCGCGCGCGAACTTGCGGCTCACGACGAAGCCGTCGAAGGTCGCCTTGCCGCTTTCCTTCGCGACCTGGCCCGACGTCGTCAGCACGGTGCCCGACTGCTTGACCTTCGCGAGCACCGGATCCCAGATGTAGGTCGCGTCGATGTCGCCGCGCGCCCAGGCGGCCGCGACCTCGGGCGGACGCAGGTTGACGATCTTCACGTCGTTCGGGTTCACGCCCGCGGCCTGCAGCGCGACGAGCGTGTGGAAATGCGACGTCGACACGAACGGCACGCCGATCTTCTTGCCCTTCAGCGCCGCGACGCTGGTCACGCCCGAGCCGTTGCGCGCGACGAGCGCTTCCGCGTCGTTGATGTTGTCGAGCACCCAGAACAGCGAGATGTCGAGCCCTTGCGACAGGCCGGCGGCGATCGGGCTCGACCCGGCTTCGCCGAGCTGCACGGAGCCCGACGCGAGCGCGCGGATCACGTCCGCGCCGCTGTCGAGCTTGCGGAACGTGACCTTGTAGCCGGTCGCCTTTTCGACTTCACCGCTCGCCTGCGCGTAGCGCCACGGCACCACCATGTCCTGGTACGCGATCACGACCTCGCGCGATTCGGCGTGCGCCGCGCCGAGCGCGGCAAAGGCGGTCAGCGCGACGACGGCGCGGCGGATGAAGCTGAAACGGGACATGCGGCTCTCCTTCGGAATGCGGGCATTGCTGCGGGAGAGCCGACTATAGGAGCTTTGCGTACGGCGGGAGCCAACTTATCCTGCGAAGCTATCGATGCCGTTTCAGCTTTGCTTTCCACGTTCGATTGAATGGCGGCGACGATGGAGCGGCAATCAGCATACGAAAACATGCCGTCACCGATCGCCCCTGACCGCCGACGGAAATCTCGCGCGCTCCGCCACGCATGCAAGCTTTCATACGAGTCCCATATCCATTCGTCGAAGCGAACGTTAGTTTTTCATCTCGAACCCGGAGGGCCGGCCCGTCAATTCCTGTCTGACAGAATTCCATGAAAACCCGATACGGCTTGCTGGAAATGAGGGATGTGTGGATCGACGCCTATATGAACGGCGACATCGATCAGCTGAAATTCGTAGAGAGCCCGCATTTCTTCGTCAAGCGGGGAGACCGTATCCTGACCAGGCTCCAGCAGATATCCGCCATGCAGCGGCATCTGTCCGAAAAGACCTGGCGTGGCTTTTCCCTGCAGGTTCGCGACGAGATCACGGCAATCGAGGAAAGCCCGCTCTGGGCATCGATTTCCGGCACCGGCTCGATGCAACGCGGCGAAGGAATACTTACCCGGTTCGATTTTCTGGAGCTATGGCTGGTCAACGACGATCGGTGGCAGATTGCCGCGCTTTGTTACGAAGAGAAAGAATATCAAGGCGGGGGGACGACAGATCATCCGTAGACCGGATACGCGTGGGGGAACGCCTGCTTCGATCGCCCGACTCGAAAACCGTTGCTTCGCCGGATCCATGGACGAAAAAAAGCCCGCATCGCTGCGGGCTCTTTCGACTGCACGGGGCTGCTGCCGCGCGAACGCGGCGCTCAGACCACCCCGGCCCCATGGGCCTGCAGATCGGCGTGATAGCTCGAGCGCACCATCGCGCCGACGGCCGCGTGCGTGAAGCCCATCTTGTACGCCTCGTCCTCGTACATCCTGAACGTATCCGGATGCACGTACGCCCGCACCGGCAGGTGGTGCTCCGACGGCTGCAGGTACTGGCCGATCGTCAGCATGTCGACGTCGTGCGCGCGCAGGTCGCGCATCACCTGCAGGATCTCCTCTTCCGTCTCGCCGAGGCCGACCATCAGGCCCGACTTCGTCGCGACGTCCGGATGCAGCGCCTTGAAATCCTTCAGCAGCTTCAGCGAGTGCGCGTAGTCCGAACCCGGGCGCGCTTCCTTGTACAGGCGCGGCACCGTTTCGAGGTTGTGGTTCATCACGTCCGGCGGCGCGGCGTTCAGGATCGAGATCGCGCGATCGAGACGGCCGCGGAAGTCCGGCGTCAGGATTTCGATGCGCGTTTCCGGCGACTGTTCGCGCACTTCGCGAATGCACTCGACGAAGTGGGCGGCGCCGCCGTCGCGCAGGTCGTCGCGGTCGACGCTCGTGATCACCACGTACTTGAGCTTCAGTGCGGCGATCGTGCGCGCGAGGTTCTTCGGTTCGTCGGCGTCGAGCGGATCCGGGCGGCCGTGGCCGACGTCGCAGAACGGGCAGCGGCGCGTGCACTTGTCGCCCATGATCATGAACGTCGCCGTGCCCTTGCCGAAGCATTCGCCGATGTTCGGGCAGCTCGCTTCCTCGCACACCGTATGCAGGTTGTGCTCGCGCAGGATCGTCTTGATCTCGTTGAAGCGCGAACTGCCGGTGGCCGCCTTCACGCGGATCCACTCGGGTTTCTTCAGCTTCTCGATCGGAATGACCTTGATCGGGATGCGTGCCGTCTTCGCCTGCGCCTTCTGCTTGGCGGTCGGATCGTAGGCAGCGGTCGCGGCCGAATCGGCCGGTGCGGGGGAAGCGGTAACGTCAGTCATTCGAATGTGGTTCCAGTGCCTGCGGCTTGTCGGCGGCCGCGGATACGCCGCCGAGGTTGGCGATCAGACGGCGCACCAGCGTGCGGGCGACGTCGTTCCAGTCGGCGGCAACCTCGAGGCTCGCCATGTCGACGGTTTCCAGTCCGGCGTAGCCGCACGGGTTGATCGCGAGAAACGGGCGCAAATCCATCTTCACGTTCAGGCTCAGCCCGTGATAGCTGCAGCCGTTGCGGATCTTCAGGCCGAGGGCCGCGATTTTCGCGCCTTCGTGCGCGCCTGATGCCACGTAGATCCCGGGTGCGCCGGCCTTGCGGACCGATGCGAGATTATACGCCGCGAGGGTTTCGATCACGGCCTCCTCGATCTTCGTCACGAGCGCGCGCACCATCAGCTTGCGCCGCCGCAAGTCGAGCAGCAGGTAGACGACGATCTGGCCGGGGCCGTGATAGGTGATTTGCCCGCCGCGGTCGACCTTCACGAGCGGCACGCCGCTGTCGGCCACCAGCAGGTGGGCCGGGTCGCCCGCCTGGCCGAGCGTGTAGACGGGCGGGTGCTCGACCACCCAGATTTCGTCGCCGGTGTCGGCCGTGCGCGCGTCGGTGAACGCGCGCATCGCGTCGAAGCTCGCCGCGTAGGCCTCGACGCCCCGCCACTGCACGGTGACCGGCGGGGCCGGCAGTTCGGCGGACGATGCGGAAACGGCGACAGGCGTGGACACGATGGAAACCGGCGAAACGGACATGGGCGGTAGTTTACCGAAAACCCGTGGGTCTCGCCGGCCTGGGCGCGGGGACGGATCGCCGGTATCCGTCGGAGGAAATAATGGTCAGACGGTGCGCCAGCCGTCATGGAGCAGCGCGGCCACGCGTTCGCGCAGCCGTGCCAGCCCGCTTAGCGCGACTTCCTGCGGCGGCCTCGCCACCGAGAACGCGACGCGCGCGCCTTCCCGGCTTTCCGCGCTGAGCCACAGCCGCTCGCCGCGGCGCAGCTTCAGCGTCTCGCCGTCGACCAGGAAGTAATCGTCGACGTCGTTGCTGCGCGTGGCCCACACCGGACCGCACTGGACCGTCAGCCTCGTGCTGCGCTGTACCTTCAGCGGCACCGTTTCGCCCACCGGGATTTCGAATGTGACGCTTGAAGAAATTTCTTGCATGATCGACTCCGCCAATAAATGCTTCGATGGCTACAATCGTAGTCATTTCAAGGCACCCGACCAAACGACCAATTTTCACGTCGATGTGAGGAAAATTAGCAAATGGACCTCCGCCAGCTGCCTGCGCTGAACGCGATTCGCGCGTTCGAAGCCGCCGCCCGTCACGAGAATTTCTCGCGCGCCGCCGACGAGCTGTACGTCACGCACGGCGCGGTAAGCCACCAGGTGCGCGCGCTCGAGGAGGAGCTCGGCGTGCAGTTGTTCACCCGCAACGGCAAGCGGCTGTGCCTGACCGACGCCGGCATGCGCTACGCGCAGCAGATCCGCACCGCGCTGATGGTGATCGCCGACGCGACGCGCGACGTGCGCGCGAGCGACCGCGACCGGCGGCTCGTGGTGTCGATGCTGTCGTCGTTCGCCGCGCGCTTCATCACGCCGCGCATCGGGACGTTCATCGAGCGGCATCCGGAAATCGACGTCGAGCTGCAGTCGACCAACTCGCTCACCGATTTCTCGCGCGACGACGTCGATCTCGCGATCCGCTTCGGCCACGGCAGCTACCCGGGGCTGCACGTCGAGCCGCTGTTCGACGAGGTGTTCTTTCCGGCGTGCTCGCCGACGCTGAACGGCGGCAAGCTGCCGCAGACGCCCGCCGATCTCGCGCGCTACAACCTGCTGCGCTCGGACGACGAGCTGTGGCGGCCGTGGTTCGACGCGGCCGGGCTCGATACGCTGACCGAGCCGAAACGGGGGATTCTGTATCAGGATTCGTCGAACCTGCTGCTGGCCGCGATCGACGGTCAGGGCATCGCGCTCGTGCGGCGCTCGCTCGCGGTGCACGACCTGCTGGACGGGCGCCTCGTGCGCCTGTTCGACATCGACGGGCCGAGCCCGTGGCACTATTTTTTCGTGTGTCCGCCGCCGCTCCTGAACACGCCGCGCGTGCAGGCGTTCAGGACCTGGCTGCTTCAGGAAGTCGCCGAATACAGGCGGCTGTGCGACGAACTGGACGCGCGGCGTGCGGCGGGGAAGACCCCCGCCGAGTGCGCGCAGGAAGGCGGATGGAGGGCGCTCAGAGTACGACCTTGACCATCGGATGGCCGGTCAGCGCGCGGTAGATGTTGTCGAGCTGCTCCTGGCTCGTCGCGCGCACGGTGATCGTGAGCCCCGTGTAATTGCCGCCGCTCGACGCGCGCTCCTCGATCTTCTCGACGTCGATCTCGTTGTCGTGAACCGCCACGACCTTGAAGATCGTGTCCTTGAACTCGGGGTGCGCCTTGCCCATGATCTTGATCGGGAAATCGCACGGAAACTCCAGCAGCGACTCCTTCCGGGTATCGATCGCGCCGGTCACCTCGATGGTTTTGGTCGGTTCGCTCATCATTTTCTCCGGGTTAGGTCAAACTGTTCAAACTCGCGCGCCTTCGCGCGCTGGTACGCGTCGTACAACGCCGCGAACACGGGGCCCGGCTTGCCGCCCTGTACGGGCAGACCGTCGAGCAACGTGACGGGCAGCACTTCCTTCGTGGCCGAGGTGATCATGATCTCGTCGGCCGCGCGCAACTCCACTTCGCTGATCTCGCGCGCGACGAACGGAATCCCGCACTCGTCGGCCAGTTCCTCGATCAGCCCGTAGCGGATCCCCTCGAGGATCTTGTTGCTGCGCGGCGGCGCGAGCAGCTCGCCGTTCTTCACGATCCACACGTTCGACGACGAGCCTTCGGTCAGGTTGCCGTCGCGCAACTGCAGCGTCTCGAACGCATCGTGCTCCGCCGCATGTTGCGCCATCAGCACGTTGCCGAGCAGCGAGATCGACTTGATGTCGCAATGCAGCCAGCGGCGATCCTCCGCCGTCACGCAGCGAATGCCGTTCGCGCGCTCCTGCTCCGGCGGCAGGCGCAGCGGGCTCGCCATCGCGAACACCGTCGGCACCGCGTCCGCCGGGAACGCATGGCCGCGCTTCGCGACGCCGCGCGTCACCTGCAGGTAGACGAGCGCGTCGCCCGCGCCGAGGCCTTCCGCATTCGCCGCGACGATGCGCTCGATCAGCGCGCGCCAGCCGGCCTCGTCGTGCGGATTGTCGATGCCGATCTTCTTCAGGCTGCGCGCGAGCCGCTCCAGATGCTGCCCGATCCGGAACGGCACGTGCGCGCCGTCGTGCGCATAGACGGGGACGACTTCATACACGCCGTCGCCGAAGATGAACCCGCGGTCGAGCACCGGGACGCGGGCTTCGGACAGCGGTACCAGTTCCTCCCGCGACGAGACGCTGAGGTAGACGATCGGTTCGAATTCGGCTTGGCTCATGGCTATGACAGATGGGGATGAAGTCGTGAAAACAAAGGCCCGTTGCGATGCGCTTACTTCTTCTTGCTGAACATCAGCAGGATCGAGTCCCAGATACGCCCGAAGATACCGGCTTCCGGCACCGCCTGCAGCGCGACGACCGGGAATTCCGACAGCGTCTTGCCGTCGGCGACGATCTTCACGGTGCCGACCTGCTGCCCTTCGGCGAGCGGCGCGATCAGCGGCGCATTGACGTCGACTTCCGTCTTGACCTTGTCGCCGAGGCCGCGCGGCACGGTCGCCCACTGGTCGCCCTTCACGCCGACCTGCACGGTGTTTGTCTTGCCCTTGTAGATGCGCGGCGTCGAGATCGCCTGGCCGCCCTTGAACAGGCGCACCGAATCGAACGCGCTGTAGCCGTAGTTCAGCATCTTCATGCTGTCCTGCGTGCGCTCGCCTTCCTTCTGCTCGCCCATCATCACCGACACCAGGCGACGCTGGCCGTCCACGCCCGGGATCGCCCGCTTCGCCGATGCGATCAGGCAGTAGCCGGCCGCCTGCGTATGGCCCGTCTTCAGGCCGTCGACCGTCGGGTCGAGCCACAGCAGACGGTTGCGGTTGCCCTGGCGGATGTTGTTGTACTTGAATTCCTTCTCCGAGAAGATGCTGTAGTACTGCGGAAAATCGCGGATCAGGTGGGCGGACAGCTTCGCGAGGTCGCCGGCCGTCGTGTAGTGGTTCGGGTCGGGCATGCCGTTCACGTCGGCGAAGTGCGTGCCCTTCATGCCGAGGCGCTGCACCTCGTCGTTCATCATCGTGACGAACTGCCCTTCGCTGCCGCCGACGAGTTCGGCCAGCGCGATCGCGGCATCGTTGCCCGACTGGATGATCATCCCGTACACGAGGTCGTGCACGGACACCGGCTTGTTCGCCTCGATGAACATGCGCGACTCGTCGCGGCCGACGCGGCGCACCGCTTCGCTCGGCGTGACGATCTGCTCCATCGAGATCTTCTTCTTGTCGAGCGCCTCGAACACGAGGTAGGCCGTCATCAGCTTGGTCAGCGATGCGGGCTCGACACGCTCGTCCGCATTGCCCGACGCGAGCACCGTGTTGCTGGTCGCATCGACGAGCACCCACGAGCGCGCGTTCACGCCCGGCGGCGGCACCGCGCCCGGCATGTAGGTCGCGGGCGCGCCGGTGAACTGCTCGGCGGCGGCCGGCGCGGCATGCGCGGCCTTGGCCTTGGCGGCCGGCTTCGCCTCGGCGACGACGATCGTCGACGCAAGCGCGACGGGCAGCATCACGCCGAGCGCGACGTTGCGCGCGGCGGTGCCGAAGGCGATGGAGGAAGCGAGGGACTTGAGGCCTTGGGGAGACAGACGCATGATCGATTCAGGCTGATGGCAGAAAGTGCGGTGCGAAACGCGCAGGGTTGAACGGCAAGGCGGCGGGCGTTTCGGGCACTCGCCCGACATCGTCGGACGACGCGAAACGCGCCGGTTGGACTCGTGCGGACGCGTTCGGTTCGCGGCCGTCGCGAGCGGGCGGACAGGCGGGCGAATCGAGCGCCGCATGGGCCCAGCCGGGCCGCGGGCGACGCGGAATGCGGCCATTATACGTGCCCGCGCAGGGCGTTTTCGCTAACCGGGCGCCCGACGGCCGCTCACCGGCGCCGGGCGCACGGTGACGGCGTGTCGCGCGGGGTCGCGCTCGACGGTGTGCGACAGGCGCGCGCGGGACGACAGAAAGCCGGAAGGTGCCGCGCGCCGTGGCGCGATATCGCGCGCAGGATCGTGCGACCGTCGCAGGCCGCCGCCCGGGTGCGCCCGGGTGCGCCCGGGTGCGTCAGGTGGCGCGGGCCGCGGGCGCCGGGGCCCGCCCGTGCCGGCATCGCGCCGGCGAGAGGCCCGCCGCGGCTAGCGCCACGCGTCGACGATGATGCGCTTCAGCACATGCAGCTTGCGATGCAGGAAATGCTCGGCGCCCGGGATCACGACGACCGGCAGTTCCTGCGGCCGCGCCCAGTCGTACACCGAGGCGATCGGCACGGTGTCGTCGATTTCGCCGTGGATCACGAGCGTGTTCTCGGGCACGTCGGCAACCTGCCAGCGGCTCGCGGCCGTGCCGACGAACACCATCCGCTCGATCGTCTCGCCCGCGTCGCGCAGCCGCTTCGCGACGTGCGACAGCACGAAGGTGCCGAACGAGAAGCCGGCCAGCACGAGCGGCAGGTCGGCGTACGCGGGCTGCGCGCGCATGTGCGCGAGCACCGCGAGCAGGTCGTCGGCCTCGCCGGTGCCGTTGTCGTGCACGCCCTCGGTCGCGCCGACGCCGCGGAAGTTCGACCGGAACACGACGTAGTTCAGCTGCACCAGCGTACGCGCCAGCGTTTGCGCGACCTTGTTGTCCATCGTGCCGCCGAACAGCGGATGCGGATGCGCGACGAGCGCGATGCCGCGCGGCGCGGCGCCGCTTTCGCGCACGGCGTCGGGAAGATCGACCGCGATTTCGATCTGCCCCACCGGGCCGGCGATCAGCGACTTCTGCGTATGAACGTTCATTCGGCCGGCCCGCTCAGATCTTCAGGCGCTCGACGACCTGGCCGTCGCGCAGGTGCGACTCGACGATCTCGTCGATGTCGGCCTGGTCGACGTACGTGTACCACGTGCCCTCCGGGTACACGACCATCACGGGCCCTTCCTCGCAGCGGTCGAGGCAGCCGGCCTTGTTGATGCGAACCTTGCCGGGCCCTGCCAGGCCGAGCTCCTTCACGCGCTTTTTCGCGTATTCCTGCATGGTCTGCGCGTCGCATTGCGCGCAGCTCGGGCGTTCGGCGCCCGGTTCGCGCTGGTTCAGGCAGAAGAAGACGTGGTGCTGGTAGTAGGAATCCATGATGGTGGCGAGCGGCCCGGCGCGAGGCCGTGCGGAAAGAGGGGGCGATTGCCGTTGCACGCGGCAACGGATGGTGCGGAAGATTATAGCGACCGGCGCGCGCGGCTGCCCGCGATACGGCGGCAGCCGCACGGCCTGCCCGGCCCCGCGCCGCCGTGTCAGCGCCGCTGCGCGGCCGGCAGCCACGCGTGCTCGACGCGCTGGCCGAGCCAGATCAGCGCCGCGTAGGGCCAGATCCACGCGAGCCAGCGCGCGAGGCTGTTGAAGTGTACGTAGCGGCCTTGCCGCCAGCCCGACAGCGTGAAATCGAAGAACGGATTGACGGGCAGCAGGTTCACGAGCGTCACGCCGGCCAGCAGCGCGAGGCCCGCGAGCGTCGCGCGCCATGTCGGCGGCACGCGCAGCGCGACGAGCGCGGCCGCGAAACCGAGCTCGATCCCGAGCCGCGCGCCGGGCGTCGCCCACACGACCACGAGGCCGGTGGCCGACTGCATGAACGTCGCGGCCGCCTTCAGCACGAGCGTCGCGGCGACGAGCGCGATCAGCAGCCGGACGCGCGGCGCGCCCGGCCGCATCGCGAGCGACGCGATCGTCAGCGCGGCGAACAGCATCAACCCGCCGAGCACGGCCTCCCATCCCGAGTCGGACAACCAGCCGTCGACGCGCTCGGGCCATTCGCCCACGCGCCACGCGGCCGGCAGCCACGCGAGCAGCGCGTCCTGCATCGACGCGTCGGCACGCTCCCACAACACGGCCGGCCAGTCGCCGATGCCGAACAGGAACGGCGACGGAAACAGGATCGCGAACGGCCACAGCCCGGCAAGCAGCAGCGGCGTCGCGCCGTCGGCCTCGAACCACGCGAAGCGCAGCCGGCGCAGCGCACCGCGGTCGAGCAGCGCACCGGTGGCCGGTGCGGCGAGCGCCGCGCCCAGCAGCGCGCCGAGCGCGTTGGCCGCGAGATCGAGATTCGACGCGACGCGCGTCGGCAGGTAGGTTTGCAGCGCTTCCATCGAGCCCGACAGCAGCACGCCGAGCCCGCCCGCGATCAGCGTCGCGGCCACGCCGCGCCAGCGCGGGTGCAGCGCGAGCACGCCGAGCGCGCCGAACGGCAGGTAGCCGAGCACGTTCGTGACCACGTCGAACGCGGTCACGTAGCGCTGCATCGGCGCGAACAGGTAGTCGAACGGCCCGATGCCGAGCGACGTCCAGCCTTCGAACGGATACAGCGACGCGTAGACGATCAGCGCCGTGTAAGCGGCAAAGGCCTGCCGCGCGAGCGGCGATGCGCGAGCCGCGCCGGTCTCGCTCATCGCGGCTGCGCGGCCCGCGTCACGGCGTCCCCGCGTACGCCTGCATGCCGGCCCACGCGGCGATCTGCGACACGAGCTCGTCGCTCGCCGCCGCGAGCGCGCGCGCGCCGCCCGCCGCGTCGGGCGTGCTCGACGGCGCACGGGCGACGAACGTGCGCTGGGCGAGCACCTTGCCGTCCAGCGTCAGCGTCGCCCGCGCGGCGACGGCGCCGTGGCTCTGCGACTGGCCGTCGAACACCTGCTCGAATTCGTTCAGGTCGACCTTGAGGGTCGGCGCGCGCACGCCGTCGGACCCTTCGAGCACCGTGCCGCGCGACGACAGCGCGCCGCGCAGCCGCTGCGTGAGCAGTTGCGCGGGCGGCGCGGTCCAGCGGCTGTCGCGATAGACGGCCACCTGCTGCACATCCGCATACGCGAGGCGGTACGCGAACTTGTCCGAGTCGAGCGCGTCGGGCGCGGCGACGTCGAGCACCTTCAGCGCGGGGCCCGGGCCGGCCGTCGCGACCGGCGCGGCCGGCCCGAGGTCGTAGCGGAGGTTCGACAACGCCGCGCCGTTGCCGGCGCAGCCGGCCGCCAGCGAGAGGGTCAGCGCGGCGAGCGCGGCAGCGGCCGGGCGCAGCGCGCGGTCAAGGATTCGTGGCATGGCGTGTTCCTGCATCAGATTTCCGGTTTCGATGAACGTCACGGTCCGGCCGTTTCCGGCCGGACGATCGACGGGCGGCCGCCGCGCTTCACTTTCCGGCCGTCGCCCCCGGCCAGACGAAGCCCGGCTCGCCGGGGCCCGGCGCCGCGCCGGGCGAGCCGAACAACAGACTGCTCGGGTTGCGGCCGAGTTCGCCGGCCACGTCCTTCAATTGCCGCGACGCGTCGCCGACGCTGCCGGCCAGCGCGTTGAAACGCGGCAGCGTGTCGTACTGCACGCGCGCGTTGAGATCGTTCAGCGCGACGCCGATCTGCTGCGCCGCCGTGCCGGCCTTGTTCAGGTTCGACACGAGCGGCCCGTTCGGCTGCAGCAGCGTGTTCGCCGACGACATGGTGCGCGTCACCTCGTGCATCGCCCCCGGCAGCGCGGTGACCGTCGGGCCGAGCTGCTTCGACAGCGTCGTCACGCCGTCGGCCGCGTGCTGCAGGCTTTCGGCGGTCGCGAGCAACTGTTCGCGCATCTCGGGCGACATCAGCGCGTTCGCGCTTTTCGCGGCCAGTTCGAGCTGCCGCAGCAGCACGTCGCCGCGCTCCTGGATCTGGTCGAACAGGCTCGGGCGCATCGGGATCTGCGCGATCACCTTCGGCGACGACGGCAGCGGCGCCAGGTCGCGGCCGGTATCCTCGAGCTGCACGAACGCGATGCCCGTCACGCCCTGGAAGCCGAGGCTGCCGTAGGTCGACTGCGTGATCGGCGCGTCCTGGTCGACGAGGATCCGGATCCGGATCTGGCCCGGGTGCGAGCGATCGAAACCGATCGACTGCACCTTGCCGACGTCGAGACCGCGAAAGCGCACGGCCGCATCGGGGAACAGCCCCGTCACGTTGGTGCGCGCCAGCAGGTCGTACGGCACGCGCACGGTGCGGTCGACGTTGAACCAGAACACGGTGCCGGCGATCGCGAGCGTCAGCGCGATCGTGAACAGGCCGGCCCAGAACGCATGTGATTTGTTTTCCATTCGCGGATTCCTTCGTTCCTACAGCTCGACGCTCGACAGCGCCGGTTCGAGGGCCGCCTTCGGCAGCTTCGCGCGCCGCTCGGGCGGCAGCGCCTGCAACGCGCGGCGCCCGCGCAGCCCCAGGAAATATTCGTGGATGAACGGATGATCGACGTTCGCAGCCTCCTCGACCGGCGCGGCGACCAGCACCTTGCGGTCGGCCAGCACCGCGACGCGCGTCGACAGCGCGACCATCGTGTCGAGATCGTGCGTCACCATCACGACGGTCAGGCCGAGCGTGCGGTGGAGCGTCGCGATCAGCTCGACGAATTCGTCCGATGCCTGCGGGTCGAGCCCGGCCGTCGGCTCGTCGAGGAACAGCAGCTCGGGTTCGAGCGCGATCGCGCGCGCGATGCCGACCCGCTTCACCATCCCGCCCGACAGCGCCGCCGGCATCTTCGACGCGTGCTTGCACGGCAGCCCGACCATCTCCAGCTTCAGCATCACGATGTCGTGGAGCAGATCCGGCGGCACGCGGCCGAGCTCGCGCAGCGGCTGCGCGACGTTGTCGAACACCGTCATCGACGAGAACAGCGCGCCCTGCTGGAACAGCATGCCCGAGCGCGTGCGCATCATCCGCGCGCTCGCGTCGTCGATCGTCGCCGTATCCTCGCCGAACACCTTGATCGTGCCCGACGTCGGCCGCTCGAGACCGAGAATCTGCCGCACCAGCGTGGTCTTGCCGGAGCCCGAGCCGCCGACGATCGACACGATCTCGCCGCGCCGCACGTCGAAGTCGAGCTTCTGGTGAACGATGTTGCGCCCGTAGCGCTTGGTCAGGTTGCGCACCTCGATCACGAGCTCGCCGGGCTGCACCGCCGCCGCCGGCGGCGTGCCGGCAGCGGCGGCGCCGGTTGCCGCGACGCTGGCGGCCGTTTCGTTCGATGCGTTCATCCGAGCCCCACGTTCTGGAACAGGATCGCGAACACCGCGTCGGCGAGGATCACGACCGTGATCGACGTGACGACCGAGGTCGTCGTGCCTTCGCCGAGGCTCTGCGAGTTCGCCTTGATCCGGAAGCCGAAATGGCACGCCACCAGCGCGATCAGCATGCCGAACACGATGCCCTTGCCGACGCCGATGTACAGGTTCGCGATCGGCACGACGCCCGGCAGCGAGCGCACGAAATAGTTGACGTCGATCCCGAGCACGAACTTCGCGGCGAGCGCGCCGCCGGTCAACGCGATGATGTTGGTCCACATCACGAGCAGCGGCATCGCGACGCCGAGCGCGAGCACCCGCGGCAGGATCAGCCGCAGCCCGTGCGGGATGCCCATCACGCGCATCGCGTCGAGTTCCTCGGTCACGCGCATCACGCCGATCTGCGCGGTGATCGCCGAGCCCGAGCGGCCGGCGACGAGGATGGCCGACAGCACGGGGCCGAGCTCGCGGATCACCGACAGCCCGAGGATGTTCACGATGTAGCGGTTCGCGCCGAACATCTGCAACTGCTGCGCGGACAGGTAGCTGAGCACGATGCCGATCAGGAACGCGACGAGCGCCGTGATCGGCAGCGCCTGCGCGCCCGCGCTGTAGATGTTCGCCGAGGTTTCCTTCCACGGCATCGTCTGCGGCCGGCGCAGCACCGACAGCGCGTCGAGGATCACGAGGCCGAACATCGCGATGCCGCCCTGCAGGTGCTCGCCGAATCTGAAGATCGCCTGGCCGAGCCGCGTGACGGGATCGACGCGCACGACGCGCTCCGGTGCCTCGCGCTCGCTGTCGAGCCGCTCGATGCGCTCGAAGATCGTGCGCTGCGTGACGCTGAGCGCGACGCCGGCCGGCAGCTTGCGGCCCCACACGCGCCACAGCGCCTGGCCGCCGACGTGGTCGAGCCGCTCGATGCCGGACAGGTCCCACTCGCTTACGCGGCCCGACGCGATGCTCGCGACGCGACGCGCCACCGCGCCGCGATTGCGCGCGAGCGCGAGCGCGGTCCACTGGCCGTACAGGCGCACCGTCTGGCCCTGGCCGCCGGCGTCGACCGACAGGCCTGGAGGAGTCTCGAAGTCCAAGGGGCGGGTTGTTTGCAAAAAGGTGACAGCGGCCATTGTAGCGAACCGCCCGAAGGCGCGACGGGAGGATTTCGACGGGCGGCCGGCGGCGCCGGGCCCCGGGGCCGCGCCGATCCGGCCGGGAAGCCGCGCGCGCCCGGCGCGATCGGCATCGTCACCTTTCATTCTTCCGTCACGTTTCCTTTCGATACTCTCACGCGCCGCATATCAGGCCGTCGGCGCCCCGCGCCGCCATGCGTTGCATACCTCGCGTTTCATCCGATTCATAAAACAGAACACCGAACAGGACAACCGATGCGTCTCCCCTTGCCTTCCCGTCGCCGCGTGCCGGCCATCGCCGCGCTCGCCAGCCTCGCCTTCGTTCTCGCCGCCTGCGGCGGCGACGACGTCACCTCGCCGCCGGTCACGCCGCCGGCGGCCCAGGCGCCGGTCGGCACGACGGCCACGCTCGCGCTGCTCGAGACCACCGACCTGCACACCAACGTGCTGTCGTACGACTACTTCAAGCTCGCCGCCGACAATTCGCTCGGCTTCGAGCGCGTGTCGACGCTGATCGCGCAGGCGCGCGCGCAGTTCCCGAACACGCTGCTGCTCGACAACGGCGACACGATCCAGGGCACCGCGCTGTCGGACTACCAGGCGCTCGTGAAGCCGGTCGGCTGCGACCAGACGCTCGCGATCTACAAGGTGATGAACGCCGCGAAGTTCGACGGCGGCGGGATCGGCAACCATGAATTCAACTACGGGCTGCCGTACCTGTCGCAGGTGACCGGCAACACGTTCGAGGTCGACGGCCTGCCGGCTCCGGCCCAGCAGAAGAAATGCGCGGGCCCGAACTTCCCGCAGGTGCTCGCGAACGTGATCAGCGCGAAGACCAACGCGCCGCTGTTCACGCCGTACACGATCCTGACCCGCACCGTGACGGCGACCACGCCGGACGGCAAGACGGTCAGCGCGCCCGTGAAGATCGGCATCATCGGCTTCACGCCGCCCGCGATCATGAACTGGGACAAGCGCTGGCTCGACGGCAAGGTCTATACGACCGGCCTGAAGGAAGCCGCCGA
This sequence comes from Burkholderia paludis, assembly GCF_000732615.1. Lineage (GTDB taxonomy): Bacteria > Pseudomonadota > Gammaproteobacteria > Burkholderiales > Burkholderiaceae > Burkholderia > Burkholderia paludis. The sequence goes on along the minus strand of NZ_JPGL01000031.1, from coordinate 89,620 downwards.
GAAGTACATTCCGGAGATGCGCGCGAAGGGCGCCGACCTCGTCGTCGCGATCTCGCACGGCGGCCTCGACAATTCCGCGTACTCCCCGACGATGGAGAACGGCAGCTGGTGGCTGTCGAAGGTGCCGGGCATCGACGCGATGCTGATCGGCCACTCGCACCAGGTGTTCCCGGACGCGAACAGCACCGTGTCGCAGTTCAACCTGCCGGGCGTCGACAAGGTCAAGGGCACCGTCAACGGCGTGCCGACCGTGATGGCCAACTACTGGGGCAAGCACCTCGGCGTGATCAAGCTCGGCCTGAAATTCGACGGCAAGGCGTGGAGCGTCGACAAGTCGCAGACGACCGTCGAGGCGCGGCCGATCCAGAACGCCGACAAGAGCTACGTCGCGGCCGATCCGTCCGTGTCCGCCGCGATCGCCGCCGAGCACCAGGCGACGATCGACTACGTGAAGACGCCGATCGGCTCGACCGACTACCGGATGAACTCGTACTTCGCGGACGTCGGCGACCCGGGCGCGATCCAGATCGTCAACGAGGCGCAGGCCGACTACGTGAAGACCTACGTGCAGGCGAACCTGCCGCAGTACGCGTCGCTGCCGGTGCTGTCGGTCAGCGCGCCGTTCAAGAGCGGCTTCGGCGGCGGCAGCGACTACACCGACGTCGCACCGGGCGCGCTCGCGATCAACAACGCGGCCGACCTGTACCTGTACCCGAACACCGTGTACGCGGTGAAGGTGAGCGGCGCGGACGTGAAGAACTGGCTCGAGACGGCCGCCAAGCGCTTCAACCGGATCGACCCGACCAAGGCGACCGTGCAGCCGCTCGTCAGCACCTTCCCCGGCTACAACTTCGACATGTTCACGTCGGCCGATCTCGCGTACGAGATCGACGTCACGCAAGCCGTCGGCAGCCGCATCAGGAACCTGACGTACAAGGGCGCGCCGATCGACCCGAACGCGCAGTTCATCGTCGCGACCAACAACTACCGCGCGAGCGGCGGCGGCAACTTCCCGGGCCTCGACGGCAGCAAGACGATCTTTGCTTCGCCCGATGCGAACCGCGACGTGCTGATCGCGTTCGTGAAGCAGCGCGGCAAGATCACGCGCACGGCCGACGGCGCGCAACGCAGCTGGCGCTTCACGAAGGTCGCGAGCTCGGTCGCGCACGTGCAGTTCACGTCCGCGCCGAACCGGCTCGGCGACGCGGCGGCGGCCGGGCTGGCCGGCATCACGCAGGTCGCGGCCGACGACGGCTCGGGCAAGAACCTCGCGATCTACGAGATCGACCTCACCCGATGAGAGACGCGATGCAACCGATCAGGACGATGCGGCCGGCCGAAACCGGCGTCGCCGCCGCCGCGCGGCGCCTGCTGCGCGCGAAACTCCCGCCCGCCGCGCTGCTCGCGGCGGCGGCCGCGACCGTCGCGGCCGTCGTCGCGGCGGCCGGCCTGCGCGGCGCCGGCCCCGCGCCGAGCGCCGCGCAGCTCGACGAGTGGCAGGCGATGGTCACGCAGGCCACCGAGCCGCACGCGCTCGCGCAGTTGCGCACGCTGGCGCGCCGCGGCTCGGGCGACGCGCAGGCGGCGCTCGGCATCGCGCTCGTCGACGCGCACGAGGCGGGGCTGCGCGACGAAGGGCGCGGCTGGCTGGAAACCGCCGCGCAGGCGGACGGCAAGGCCGGCGCGCCGGCCGCCCGGCGCGCGCAGCTCGCGCTCGGCAAGGCGCTGCTGCTCGGCAGCAGCGACCTGCCGAAGGACTACGCACGCGCCCGCGCGCTGCTCGGCGAAGCCGCCGCGCAGGGCGACCCGGCCGCCGCGTACTACCTCGGGCTGATCTACCGTAGCGGCTACGGCGTCGCCGCCGATCCGGTGCAGGCCGCGCACTGGTTCGACATCGCGTCGCGCGCGGACATCCCGGCCGCGGATTTCATGCTCGCGAACGCGTACCGCGACGGCAGCGGGGTGCCGCGCGACGACGCGCGTGCCCTGGCGCTGTATCGCCGGGCCGCCGAGCACGAGTTGCCGGAAGCCGTGCAGACGCTCGCGATGGCCTATCGCAACGGCGAGCTGGGGCTGCGGCCCGATGCGGACGAGTTCCACGCGCAGTGGATCGAGACCGCGCATGCGCTGAAGCATCCGGTCGTCGCGCCGTGATGGTCGTTGCGCGCGCGGGCGCGGTCTGGCGTCACGGCGGCCGCCTGACGCACATAGCCCGACGCCCCGCGCACCCCGGCAAGCCGGCCCCGAGAAGGGCCGCCTGCCGGGTGGATCGCCGGCCGGCTGCTCGCGCCGGCTGACCGTGCACGGGCCGGGCGGGCCGATCCTCGTGTCGGCCCGCCCAGCGCCGCAGGGCAAGACGCGGCTCGCCCGCTAAATGACGCCCGCGGGCGACGGAGCCGACGAGGCGGCCATGACCGGCCCAGCGGCGCCCTTGCTCCGCGCGCGTGCAGGCGGCCGCGCGCCGCCCCCCAGCACGCGCCGGCGCCCCCTGTCGCTACAATAGGCGCCATGAACGCCCCCACTTCCCCCGACACGCCCGATTCCGGCGACGCGCACATCGCGCGCAACCGGCTCGAGGCGCACCTGGACGCCGCGCCGCGTGCGTGGCCGCTCGACATCGTCGCCGCCACCGGCTCGACCAATGCCGACGTCGCAACCCGGCTCAAGGCGCTGCCGCGCAGCGCGAACGCGCTGCCCGCGCCGCTCGTGCGCGTCGCGTTCGAGCAGACGGCCGGGCGCGGCCGGCAGGGCCGCCCGTGGTTCGCGCAGCCCGGCAACGCGCTGCTGTGCTCGGTCGGCTGCATCGTGCCGCGCCCGGTCGACGCGCTTGGCGGCCTCAGCATCGCGATCGGCGTCGCGCTCGCCGAAGGGCTGGCCGCGCTGCCGCTCGACGCCCGCACGCGCGTCGCGCTCAAATGGCCGAACGACCTGCTGCTGACGGCCACCGACGACGGCACGCCGCACATCGTCGGCAAGCTCGCCGGGATCCTGATCGAAACCGCCTGGGCCACCGCCGACGCCACCGCCGTCGTGATCGGCTTCGGCGTCAACGTGCGCGGCGCGGAAGCCGTCGCCGCGCAGGTCGACGCGCTGCGCGCGCGCGAAGCGACGCTCGCGAGCGGGCTGCCGCCCGCCGCGCTGTCGATCGCGTGCCCGTCGGCCAACCTCACCGATACGCTCGCGGCGTCGCTGAACGCACTCACGCCGGCGCTCGCGCAATTCGGCGCCGACGGGCTCGCGCCGTTCCTGCCGCGCTGGCACGCGTTGCACGCGTACGCGGGGCGCGAAGTCGTCCTGCTCGAACAGGGCGTCGAACGCGTGCGCGGTATCGCGACCGGCATCGACGCGACCGGCCAGTTGCTGCTCGACACGCCGGACGGCGTCCAGGCGATCGCGGCCGGCGACGTGTCGCTGCGCGAAGCGCGATGAGCGAGCCGCACCTGCTGATCGACGCCGGCAACAGCCGGATCAAGTGGGCGCTCGCGGATGCCCGGCGCACGCTCGTCGCGACCGGCGCATTCGGCCACGCGCGCGACGGCGGCGCCGATCCCGACTGGTCGGGCCTGCCGCGCCCGCTCGGCGCCTGGATCTCGAACGTCGCGGGCGCCGACGCGGCCGCCCGGCTCGATGCACTGCTCGACGCGCGCTGGCCGGGCCTGCCCCGCACGACGATACGCGCGCGGGACGCGCAAGGCGGCGTGACGAACGGCTATACGACGCCCGAGCAGCTCGGCAGCGACCGCTGGGCGGGCCTGATCGGCGCGCGCGCGGCATTTCCCGGCGAACACCTGCTGATCGCGACGTTCGGCACCGCGACGACGCTCGAGGCGCTGCGCGCGGACGGCCGCTTCACGGGCGGGCTGATCGCGCCGGGATGGGCGCTGATGATGCGCGCGCTCGGCACGCATACCGCGCAGTTGCCGACGCTGACCACCGACATCGCGAGCGGGCTGCTCGCGGATCCGCAGGCCGAACCGTTCCAGGTCGATACGCCGCGCTCGCTGTCGGCCGGGTGCCTGTATGCGCAGGCCGGGCTGATCGAACGCGCGTGGCGCGATCTCGCCGCCGCGTGGCAGGCGCCGGTGCGGCTCGTGCTGGCCGGCGGCGCGGCGGACGACGTCGCGCGGGCGCTGACCGTCCCGTATACGCGGCACGACGCGCTGATCCTGTCGGGGCTGGCGTTGATCGCCGCGGAAGCGGCGCAGGATTGACCGGAGCCGGAACACGCCGGCTGCGCGGTCGAGCCGGCCATATCGGCGGACGGCCGTACACGGCTGCGTCGCGGCAGCGGTAACGAAACGCGCACCGTCGTCGCGATTCCCGCGTGGGGCCGACATGCAGCAACGGCGGCGCCTGCGTTGCCGAGCCGTTGAGCGCGGTCACGGAAACGGCGAACAGGCCGGCGCTCGCGCGGGCCCGGCCAAACGATGGAAGAATGAACGACTGAATGACTGAATGACGATGAGGAGTGTCGACGATGCTGCGCTGGCTGATCGCTGTTCTCTTTCTCGCCAACCTGCTCGCGTTCGCGGTAGCGTGCGGCGTGTTCGGGCCGCTGCCGGCTGCCGGCCCACGTGAACCCGGCATGCTGTCGCGGCAGGTGCGACCCGAATCGCTGCGCGTGACGCCGCTGGCGCAGGCAAGCGACCAGCCCGTCATCGGCGGCCCGATCGCGCCGCCGGCCGTCGCGGCCGAGCCGCTCGCGGCGTCCGCGCCCTGACGGCGCCGGGCCGTGCTCAGGACTGCTGGGTGCGCACCTTCTTCAGCAACGCGGTGGTCGAGCGGTCGTGCTCGAACGGAATCGCCAGCGCACGGCCGCCCCAGCCGCGTACCAGCGCCGACTCCGGCAACGCATCCATGTCGTAGTCGCCGCCCTTCACGAGGATGTCCGGCCGGACGGCCTCGATCAGCGACACCGGCGTCTTTTCCTCGAACTTCACGACCCAGTCGACGCTTTCCAGCGCCGCGAGCAGCGCCGCGCGATCGTCCTCGCGGTTGATCGGCCGGTCGTCGCCCTTGCCGAGCATGCGCACCGACGCGTCGCTGTTCACGCCGACGATCAGGCACGCGCCGAGCGCCTTCGCGTCGGCGAGATACGTGACGTGACCGCGGTGCAGGATGTCGAATACGCCGTTGGTGAACACGACGGGCGACGGCAGCGATGCGCGCAGCGTGACGAGGGCATCACGGGTGATCAGCTTGCGTTCGAAGGTGGCGGGCATGATGAGGGAGGACGAAATGGGCAACGGCGCGGCAGCGCCCGACGTCAGGGCACCGCGCCAGATAAAAAGCCCGCCGGACCGGCCGGGCGGGCTTCATGCAACGGACTGCGCGGAACGGCGCACGCGGCGGCCGGCGCGACGCGCACCAGCTGCGGCGCCTGCCGGCCTCAGGCCGGCTGCGCGGCCGACGACGGGCCGCTTTCGGCCTGCAGGCGGCCGGTGACTTCCTTGCGGTAGCGGTTCAGTTCCTGCGCGGTCGCGAACGTACGCTCGAACAGGATCGACAGGTTGTGCAGGATGCGCTCGACGACCTTCTTTTCCCACTCGCCGTCGAACCGGATCTGTTCGTCGAGCCAGCGCTCGAGCCATTCCGGATCGGGCAGGCGCGACTGCACGGTGTCGCGCGGGAACAGCGCCTGGTTCACGTGCAGGTTGGTCGGGTGCAGCGGCTTCTCGGTGCGGCGCGCCGACGCCATCAGCACGCCGATCTTCGCGAACGCCGCACGCGCGACGTCGCCGCAGTTGTTCAGCGCCTTCTTCATGTAGCGCAGGTACGCGCCGCCGTGACGCGCCTCGTCGCGCGAGATCGTTTCGTAGATCTGCTTGATGACCGGCTCGGTGTGCCAGTCGGCCGCGCAACGGTACCAGTGGTTCAGGCGGATCTCACCGCAGAAGTGCAGCATCAGCGTCTCGAGCGGCGGCGCCGGATCGAACTCGAAGCGCACCGCGTGCAGTTCCTCTTCGGTCGGCACCATCTCCGGCTTGAAGCGGCGCAGGTATTCCATCAGTACCAGCGAGTGCTTCTGCTCCTCGAAGAACCACACGCTCATGAACGCGGAAAAATCGCTGTCGTGCTGGTTGTCGCGCAGGAACATTTCCGTCGCGGGCAGCGCCGACCATTCGGTGATCGCGTTCATCTTGATCGTCTTTGCCTGCTCGTCGGTGAGCAGCGAAGCGTCGAACTTGTCCCACGGAATGTCCTTCTCCATGTCCCAGCGGACAGCTTCGAGCGACCTGTAAAGTTCCGGATAAAGCATGGTGTTCATGATGGTCCCACCCCTGTTCTGCGCAATGCGACTTCTCTAAACGTGACTGTTGCCGCGTAGGCGCGCCGGGCGCGCTTTTTTGCAGCCAAGACTGTAATTTTACGCGTGAAACCGACCGGCCGGACGCGCATTGCTTGTCCGGCAGCCGGGCGGCCGCGCCGCCGTTGCGGCAAGCCGCAGCCGCGCTCCGCCCGAACGGAACCGACCGCGCTTGCCTGTGTGGGGGCCGGCGCTGGCCGGCTCGTTGACGAGCCCGTCCCCTGCCCCAGGCGGGTTCCCCGAAGGGTCCCGTGCGGATGCCGGATCGGCGGGCTGTTCGATATGGTATATACGGCGGCGGCCATGATAGCACGCGTGCAAGACGGTTCTGCGACACCCGCCCGGTCATGCCCCGCCAGCCCCGGTGCGGCGATCGGTCGCGGCAGACCGTCGCGAAAACGCAACCTCGCGCCATGCGCGCGCGTCAGACCCGTATTTCGCCGGCCGCGAGACCGTCCTCCGGCGGCATGCCGGCGGCCGGCACGCCACCGCCGTCCGCCCGCGCGATCCAGCCGGCGAGCGTATCGCGCTGCGCGCGCCCGTCGCGATAGCCGAGCTCGATCAGCTCGCGCGTAAACGCCTCCTCGAACAGCAGATAGCTCGCGAACGACGCGCCGGCCGGCTGGCTGCCGCCGATCGCGCCGAGCAGCCCGCGCATCGTCGCCGGCATCTGCTTCAGATGCTTCGCGGCGATCAGCTCGATGCGCTCGGACGGCGCGATCGCGAGCACGTCGACGTGCCGCCAGCCGCTGTCCACCTCGACCTGGTGCGGCAGGTGCTCGATCATCCGGTTGATGTGCTCGATGCGTTCGATGTCCGAGCCGATCGAGTCGAGGAACACGCTCGCGAGCACCTGCTGGCCGATCTGCGCGAGCGTCGGGTAGCCGCGCACCCGGCCCGCGCCGTTCGCGGCCGGAATCTCGGGCCGCGGATCGGCCGCGCCGACGACGACGATCCGGTCCGCGCCGAAGTGGATCGCCGGCGACAGCGGCGCGATCTGCCGGATCGAGCCGTCGCCGAAGTACTCGATCTGCCCGTCGAGCACGAGCGGCACGGCCGGGAACACGAACGGAATCGCCGACGACGCGAGCAGGTGCGACGCCGACAGGTCGACGAGCCGCGCGGTGCGCTGCGCGCGGCGCCACGTCTGGATCGGCTCGGCCGCCTGGTAGAACGTGAGATGCCGCCCGCTCGAATAGCTGAGGGCGGTGATCGAGAGCGCGTGCAGCAGGCGCGCCTCGAGCATCTGCTCGATCCGGTGGAAACTCAGCTCGCGCTGCAGCAGGTGCGCCAGCGGCGTGTTGTCGAGCAGGCCGCGCGGCGAGCGGCGGGCCGCCCAGCCGAAGGTCATCGTCGCGAGCCAGCGCGCGCCGGCGGCCGCGATGCCGAGCCAGTCGGTGCGGTACACGTAGTCGGCGCGCAGCGGCTCCCAGAACTCGAGCAGACGCCGCACGCCGTGGGAAAAATCGTCCGCGTGGCTCGCGATCGACGTCGCGTTGATCGCACCGGCCGACGAGCCGCACACCACCGCGAACGGCAGCGTGTGGCGGTGCGGGTCGGCCTCGCGCGCGATCTCGGCCAGCGCCTTCAGCACGCCGACCTGGTAGGCGGCGCGCGCGCCGCCTCCCATCAGAACGAGCGCGAGCCGCATGGTCGACCTGCTAGCTGCGCCGCGTCACGTCGAGCGCTTCGGCGGACGGGTCTCGGGCGACGATGCGGCCGCCGCGCGCGCCGCGGCCGAACCGGCCGGCTTCGCGCGCTTCGCGGCGGGCTTGCGCGGCGCGGCCGCGGCCGGCGCCGGCTTGGCGGCCTGCTGCGGCGCGGCGGCCGCGTCAGGCGGCGCGTCGCCCGGCGCCGCAGGCGCGACGCCCGGCTGCGCCATCGCAAGGCTCGCGAGCTGGTTGAACTGCGACTGCAGCAGGTTCCACCAGCCGGCCGGGTCGAAGGCCTGCTGCGCGGCGTCGCCCGCCGGTGCGCCCTCCACGGCGTCCTGCGCCGCCGGCGCATCGCCCGGCGCCGCTTTCGCCGCCTGCGCGGCCGCAACGGCTGCCTCCTCGGCCGCCGACATCGAGCTTTGCGCGAACGCGCCGAACGCGCGCAGCGTCGCGAGCGTCGCGCGCTGCACCTCGAGCGCCTGGATCGCGGACTGCAGCATCCCGAGATTGAGCTTCAGCCACTGCTCGACCGCGCGCAGATCGGTGATCCGCTTGTCGAGCTCCTCGACGCTCGTGAGCGGCGCCATCATGTCGGACATGCTCGACAGCGACGGCGGCAGCCCTTGCGTGGCGCCCGGAAACGGCGTCATCCCGCCGAACGGCGACATCCGGATCATGTCCCACATCCGGTCCATCATGTCGGCGGGCTTGAAGCCGGAAAAACCGGCGAAGGGGTTGGCGCCAGAGGCATCGGTCGTCATACGGGCATCCTGGTTGACTGGAAGGGAGCGAGGCCGCCACGGTGCGTCGCGAAAGCCGCGCGTGGTTCGATCATAGCGCTCGTCAGAACGGCGCGTCGCCGGGGAAGTCGGGCGGCCGCCGCTCGCGCAGCGAGCGGATGCCTTCCTGCACGTCGGGCCCCGCAAAACCCATGAATTCGAGCGCGAGCGACGCATCGAAGGTCGGCCCCGCCGTACGCAGCCAGTTGTTCAGCGCGTACTTGGTCCAGCGGATCGCCGACTGCGAACCGTGCGCGAGCCGCTCGGCCACTTCATAGGCCCGGGGCAGCAGGTCGGCCGGCTCGACCGCGAGCGACACCAGGCCGATCCGCTCCGCCTCCTCGCCGCTCACCGGCTCGCACAGCAGCAGGTAGTACTTCGCCTTCGCCATCCCGCACAGCAGCGGCCATACGATCGCCGCGTGGTCGCCCGCCGCGACGCCGAGCCGCGTGTGGCCGTCGATGATGCGCGCATCCTTCGCGGCGATCGAGACGTCGGCGAGCAGCCCGGCGACGAGCCCCGCGCCGACGGCCGGACCATGCATCGCCGACACGATCGGCTTGCTGCAGTTGATGACGTTGTAGACGAGGTCGCGCGCCTCGCGCCACACGCGGGCGCGCACGTCGAAGTCGCTCGCCATGTCCTCGACGAGCGCGAGATCGCCGCCCGCCGAGAAACCCTTGCCTTCGCCGCGGATCACCGCGACGCGCGTGTCGGGATCGCGGTCGACGTCGCGCCAGATCTCGGCGAGCTCGCGATGCATGCGCGCGTCCGCGGTCGCGAGGCCGCTGCGGTTCGCGCCCGCGCCGCTCATCACGATGTCGAGCACGCCGTGGTCGCGGCGCGTCACCTTCAGTGCTTCGTAACCGCCGTATGCGGCGAGATCGGCCATGTGCCGCTCCTTGCTCGAGGCTGTTGAATCGAGTGTAACCAAGCCCGCGCGGTCAAACATCAGGCGAAACCCGGCGCGCGGGCCGCAGCCGGGTGTTCACGGGCGCGCGGCGCCCCGCGCGGCTCACGCCGCGCCGTCGGGCGGCGCGACCGATTGCTCGATCGCACCGAAGATCGACTTGCCGGCCGCGTCGAACATCTCGATGCGCACGGTATCGCCGTAGCGCATGAATCCGGTCTGCGGCGCGCCGTGCTCGATCGTCTCGAGGCAGCGCTTCTCGGCGATGCAGCAGTAGCCGCGCTTCGCGTCCTTGTTCGACACCGTGCCCGAGCCGACGATCGAGCCGGCGCGCAGGTTGCGGGTCTTCGCCGCGTGCGCGACCAGCTGGCCGAAATGGAACACCATGTCGGTGCCCGCATCGGGCTGGCCGACCTTCCGGCCGTTCCAGTGGACGATCATCGGACGGTGCACGCGGCCTTCGCGCCATTCTTCGCCGAGCTCGTCGGGCGTCACGGCGACCGGCGCGAACGCGGTGGCCGGCTTGCTCTGGAAGAAGCCGAAACCCTTGGCGAGCTCGGCCGGAATCAGGTTGCGCAGCGACACGTCGTTCACGAGCGTGACGAGCCGCACGGCCTTCAGCGCGTCGTCGGGCGTGGCGCCCATCCGCACGTCGCCGGTGATCACCGCGACTTCCGCCTCGAAATCGATGCCCCAGTCTTCGGACGCGCACACGACGTCGTCGCGCGGCCCGAGGAAATCGTCGCTGCCGCCCTGATACATCAGCGGATCGGTCCAGAACTCGGGCGGCATCTCGGCGCCGCGCGCGCGCCGCACGAGTTCGACGTGGTTCACGTAGGCGGAGCCGTCGGCCCACTGGAACGCGCGCGGCAGCGGCGCCATGCAGTTGGCCGGATCGAACGCGAACGCGTTGCGCGCGCGGCCTTGGTTCAGCGCGTCGTACAGGTCGCGCAGCTGCGGCGCGTAGAACGCCCAGTCGTCGAGGACGCGCTGCAGCGTCGGCGCGATCGCGTCGGCGATCGCCGCGGTGTGCAGGTCGCGCGACACGACGATCAGCTGGCCGTCGCGCGTGCCGTCCTTCAGCGAAGCAAGTTTCATAGGGGGAATCTGCCGTTGTAGTGACGATGGAGGGAATCTATTTTACGATGGTGAATCCCTGCGGCGCGCCGCGATCGCGCACGCCGTTTTCGCCCCGATTCCTGCCGCCTTCGCGCGCCCCGTTGCCCATGCCCGCCAGCCCGCTTCCCGACGACGATCTCGCCGATTCCGACACCGACACCGACGACGCCGTCTCCGGCGAGCACGGCGAGAAGGTCCGCTCCGGCATCCAGTCGATCGAGGTCGGCTTCCGGCTGCTCGACGTGCTGACGAGCGAGCCGCGCGCGATGATGCTGCGCGACCTCGCGCAGCGCGCGGGCATGAGCCCCGCGAAGGCGCACCGCTATCTGGTCAGCTTCTCGCGTCTCGGCGTGGTGTCGCAGGATCCGGTGTCCGGCCGCTACGAGCTCGGCGGCTTCGCGCTGCAGATGGGGCTCGCGCGGCTCGCGCGCGTCGACGGCGTGAAGCTCGCGCGGATCGCGCTGACCGAATTCCGCGACCGCCTCGACCAGACGGTCGGCATCGCGGTATGGGGCAACCAGGGGCCGACGATCGTGCACTGGATGGAATCGAGCCATCCGGCGAAGGCGTCGCTGAAGCTCGGCGACGTGATGCCGCTGCTCGGTTCCGCGACGGGGCTGCTGTTCGCCGCGTACCTGCCGCGCAGCAAGACCGCCGCGATGCTCGAGCGCGAGCTCGCCGATACACGCCGCTCGCCGCATCACGGCGGCCCGCGCACGCTCGCCGAGATCGAAGCGGTGCTGGCCGACGTGCGCGGGCACGAGGCCGCGCGGGTCGAGGGGATGCTGCTGCCGACGATCCACGCGTTCTGCATGCCCGTGTTCGATGCGGTCGGCGAACTCGCGCTCGCGATCGTCGCGCTCGGCCAGGAAGGCTCGTTCGACATTGCCTGGGGCGGCGAGATCGATACCGCGCTGCGCGCATGCGCGCAGAAACTGTCCTACGAACTCGGCTATAGTCCCGACGCACGCGACGCCTGACGCACGCAAGCCCCCGCGACACCCGCGCCGCGAACCTGCGGCGCATCCGGCGGTCCGATAGCCGTGGCGCATGCGACGCGCCCGCCCTGACTCCGCCCCGATACCCATGCAGCCTGCCGACCTCCGCCCGCATCACGCCCCGCCCCGCCGCTGGCTGCGGGTGAGCGTCGCGCTCGTCGTCGTGCTGGCGCTGCATACGCTCGCCGGGCTCTGGCTGATGCGCAACCGCGACGCGTTCACGCCGCCCGCACCCGCCGCGATCCCCGTGCAGATCGAGCTGCTCAAGCCGCAACCGATCGAGCGCCAGCCGGCGCCGCCCGCCCCGCGCCCGGTCGAGCAGCCGGCCGCGCCCGCTCCGGCCGCGCCGAAGGCCGCCGCGCCGCAACCCGCACCGGCGCCGGAGCCGGTGCTCACGTCGACGCAAACGGCCGAACACGGCGAACCGCCGGCCGCCGCGCCCGCCTCCACGGCGAGCGGCGTACCGGGCGCCTCGGGCGCACACGCCGCGCCGGCGGCCGGCGCAAGCGGCGCCGCGACGCCCGGCCCCGCGACGGCGGGCGTGAAGTTCGACGCGCCGCCATCCGGCGACCTGCAGTACGACACGTTCTACAACGGGATGCAGAACATGATCGGCACGATCCACTGGCGCACCGACAAGCATACCTACGACCTGTCGGTGTCGATGCCCGTGCCGTTCGTCGGCCCGTACACCTATCGCAGCGAGGGCCGTATCGACGCGTTCGGCATCGCGCCCGACCGTTACGTCGAGAAGCGCGGCAAGCGGCCGGAAGACATCGCGATCTTCAACCGCGAGATCCGGCAGGTCGTGTTTACGCGCACGCCGAACAACGCGCCGCTGCCCGACGCCGTGCAGGACCGCTTCAGCATGCTGATGCAGCTGTCGGGGCTCGTGCGCGGCAATCCGGCCGCGTACAAGCCGGGCGTCACGCAGCAGTTCTTCGTGATCGACAACAACAGCGGCGAGACCTGGCCGATTACCGTGATCGGCGACGAGCAGGTGCAGACGCTCGCCGGCAACATCGGCGCGCGACACTTCATGCGGCTGCCGCGCCGCGACGGCGACACGCGCCGCATCGACATGTGGCTCGCGCCGTCGCTCGGCTGGCTGCCCGCGCGGCTCGTGCAGACCGAGCCGAACGGCGCGCAGATCGAGCTGCTGTGGCATGGCCGGCTCGCGGCGCCGGACGCGCCGGCCGGCGCGCAACCGGCAGGCGCCGCCACGCAGGCGCCTGCCGCACCGGTCGCACCGGCCGGGGACCAGGCACAACCCGCGCCGCCGGCCGGCGCGCAACCGCCGGCACAACCGGACGCACAACCGGCCGCACCGTCGACGTCATCGCCTGTCACACAGTGAACGCGCGAGCGGTCGCGCACGACCCGGCAATTTCGACCGATTACAGATTTTCGAAAAATGGCCGATGACACTCTTTAACAACTATTTCAGTCCACCGGCGGACAATGGGAAACGTTTCATAGACATCGGCTTCTAACCGATACACCCCACGCAAACGGGACCGGGGTGTGCAGCGCAAGCCCCTTGAAACCGGCAAGGCTCGCCCCACCTAGGGAACAACAAGGCCAGATGCCACTGCGAAGAGGAGTGCCGCCATGCAAATGATCTACAACAGCCCCAACTACTGCGTCGTCGAATTCGCGCCGCAGGCCGGCCATCACCTGATGAATGCCGGCGGATACGAGATCGTCGACAAGAACGCGCAGCGCGAGATCTTCATCGACGGCGAACTTGCCGAGCGATTCCGCGCACACGTGAAGCAGCTGATCGAGGATGAACCGTCGCTCGACGAAGTCGACGAATTCCTCGGACAATTCGACAGCCTGATGATGATGCCCGTCGTGCTGCACTGACGACCGCGGCCCGGCGCATCGCGCGGCCGGGCCATTCGCCGCGCACGACGCGGCGCCGCGAGCACTCCGATCATGCCCCCGCCCGGTTCGCCGCGCGGGGGTTTTCATTTGGCGGGCCGGCCCGCGCCGCGCCCGGCGACGCCCGGTCGCACCGGCTACAATGACGGCTTTCCCGTCTTCGCCGGTCTTCCCCCATGTCTGCGACTCCTCTCGCCGCCTCCGTCCCGCTCGACGCGCCGTACACGCGCGGCGCCGCACTGCCTGCGCTGCTGAAGTCGCGCATCCTGATCCTCGACGGCGCGATGGGCACGATGATCCAGCGCTACAAGCTCGACGAAGCCGCGTATCGCGGCGAGCGCTTCAAGGATTTCCCGCGCGACATCAAGGGCAACAACGAGCTGCTGTCGATCACGCAGCCGCAGATCATCCGCGAGATCCACGACCAGTACTTCGCGGCCGGCGCCGACATCGTCGAGACCAACACGTTCGGCGCGACGACCGTCGCGCAATCCGACTACGAGATGGAAGACCTCGTCGTCGAGATGAACATCGAATCGGCGAAGCTCGCGCGCGAGGCGGCCGGGAAATACGCGACGCCCGACAGGCCGCGCTTCGTCGCGGGCGCGATCGGGCCGACGCCGAAGACGGCCAGCATCTCGCCGGACGTCAACGACCCGGGCGCGCGCAACGTCACGTTCGACGAGCTGCGCACGTCGTACTACCAGCAGGCGAAAGCGCTGCTCGACGGCGGCGTCGACCTGTTCCTCGTCGAAACGATCTTCGACACGCTGAACGCGAAGGCCGCCCTCTTCGCGCTCGACGAGCTGTTCGAGGACACCGGCGAGCGCCTGCCGATCATGATTTCCGGCACCGTCACCGACGCATCGGGCCGGATCCTGTCGGGCCAGACCGTCGAGGCATTCTGGAATTCGCTGCGCCACGCGAAGCCGCTCACGTTCGGCCTGAACTGCGCGCTCGGCGCGGCGCTGATGCGCCCGTACATCGCCGAGCTCGCGAAGCTGTGCGACACCTACGTGTCGTGCTACCCGAACGCGGGCCTGCCGAACCCGATGGCCGAGACCGGCTTCGACGAAACGCCCGACGTCACGTCGGGCCTGCTGAAGGAATTCGCGCAAGCCGGGCTCGTGAACCTCGCGGGCGGCTGCTGCGGCACGACGCCCGAGCACATCGCCGAGATCGCGAAGGCGCTCGCCGGCGTGAAGCCGCGCCGCTGGCCGAGCCAGTACGGCGACAACGCCTGACCCGACCGCCCCACGCTCCCCATCACCAGACTTCGCACCGCCATGACCGATCACACGATGCGCCTTGCCGGCCTCGAGCCGTTCAACGTTACGTCCGGAACGCTCTTCATCAACGTCGGCGAACGCACCAACGTCACCGGCTCGAAGGCGTTCGCGCGGATGATCCTCAACGGCCAGTTCGACGAGGCGCTCGCCGTCGCGCGCCAGCAGGTCGAGAACGGCGCGCAGGTGATCGACATCAACATGGACGAGGCGATGCTCGATTCGCAGGCGGCGATGGTGCGCTTCCTGAACCTGATCGCGTCGGAACCGGACATCGCGCGCGTGCCGATCATGATCGACTCGTCGAAGTGGGACGTGATCGAGGCCGGCCTGAAGTGCGTGCAGGGCAAGGCGATCGTGAACTCGATCTCGCTGAAGGAAGGCGAGGAGGCGTTCCGCCACCACGCGCACCTGATCCGCCGCTACGGCGCGGCGGCCGTCGTGATGGCGTTCGACGAAACCGGCCAGGCCGACACGTACGCGCGCAAGACCGAGATCTGCAAGCGCTCGTACGACTTCCTCGTGAACCAGGTCGGCTTCCCGCCGGAAGACATCATCTTCGACCCGAACATCTTCGCGGTCGCGACCGGCATCGAGGAGCACAACAACTACGCGGTCGACTTCATCGAGGCGACCCGCTGGATCAAGCAGAACCTGCCGTACGCGAAGGTGAGCGGCGGCGTGTCGAACGTGTCGTTCTCGTTCCGCGGCAACGACCCGGTGCGCGAGGCGATCCACACCGTGTTCCTGTACCACGCGATCCAGGCGGGGATGGACATGGGCATCGTCAACGCGGGCCAGCTCGGCGTGTACGCCGATCTCGACGCGGAGCTGCGCGAGCGCGTCGAGGACGTGATCCTGAACCGCCGCGCCGATTCGACCGACCGCCTGCTCGAGATCGCCGACAAGTTCAAGGCGGGCGGCGCGAAGAAGGAAGAAAACCTCGAGTGGCGCAACCAGCCGGTCGAGAAGCGGCTTTCGCACGCGCTCGTGCACGGCATCACGACCTTCATCGTCGAGGATACCGAGGAAGTGCGCGCGAAGATCGACGCGGCCGGCGGCCGCCCGATCAACGTGATCGAAGGCCCGCTGATGGACGGGATGAACATCGTCGGCGACCTGTTCGGCCAGGGCAAGATGTTCCTGCCGCAGGTCGTGAAATCGGCGCGCGTGATGAAGCAGGCAGTCGCCCACCTGATCCCGTTCATCGAGGAAGAAAAGCGCCTGCTCGCGGAAGCGGGCGGCGACGTGCGCGCGAAGGGCAAGATCGTCATCGCGACCGTGAAGGGCGACGTGCACGACATCGGCAAGAACATCGTGTCGGTCGTGCTCCAGTGCAACAACTTCGAAGTCGTCAACATGGGCGTGATGGTCCCGTGCAACGAGATCCTCGCGAAGGCGAAGGTCGAGGGCGCGGACATCATCGGGCTGTCGGGCCTGATCACGCCGAGCCTCGAGGAAATGGCGTACGTCGCATCGGAAATGCAGCGCGACGACTACTTCCGCGTGAAGAAGATCCCGCTGCTGATCGGCGGCGCGACGACGTCGCGCGTGCACACGGCCGTGAAGATCGCGCCGCACTACGAAGGCCCGGTGGTCTACGTGCCGGATGCGTCGCGCTCGGTGTCGGTCGCGTCGAGCCTGCTGTCGGACGAAGGCGCGGCGAAGTATCTCGACGAGCTGAAGTCCGACTACGAACGCATCCGCGACCAGCACGCGAACCGCAAGGCGCAGCCGATGGTCACGCTCGCCGAGGCGCGCGCGAACCGGACGAAGATCGACTGGGCCGGCTACACGCCGGTGAAGCCGAAGTTCATCGGCCGCCGCGTGTTCAGGAACTACGACCTGAGCGAGCTCGCGCACTACATCGACTGGGGCCCGTTCTTCCAGACCTGGGATCTCGCGGGCCCGTACCCGGCGATCCTGAACGACGAAATCGTCGGCGAATCGGCGCGCCGCGTGTTCTCCGACGCGAAGTCGATGCTGTCGCGCCTGATCCAGGGCCGCTGGCTGACCGCGAGCGGCGTGCTCTCGCTGCTGCCGGCGAACACCGTCAACGACGACGACATCGAAATCTACAGCGACGAATCGCGTTCGGAAGTGCTGCTCACGTGGCGCAACCTGCGCCAGCAGAGCGTGCGTCCGGTGGTCGACGGCGTGATGCGGCCGAACCGCTCGCTCGCCGACTTCATCGCGCCGAAGGCGTCGGGCGTCGCCGACTACATCGGGATGTTCGCGGTGACCGCCGGCCTCGGCGTCGACGCGAAGGAAAAGCAGTTCGAGGCCGACCACGACGACTACAGCGCGATCATGCTGAAGGCGCTCGCCGACCGCTTCGCGGAAGCGTTCGCGGAAGCGATGCATGCGCGCGTGCGCCGCGAACTGTGGGGCTACGCGAGCGGCGAGGCGCTCGACAACGACGCGCTGATCGCCGAGAAATACACGGGCATCCGCCCGGCGCCCGGCTACCCGGCCTGCCCCGACCACCTCGTGAAACGCGACATGTTCGACGTGCTGCGCGCGGACGAGATCGGCATGAGCGTGACCGACTCGCTGGCGATGCTGCCGGCCGCGAGCGTATCGGGCTTCTACCTCGCGCATCCGGACAGCACGTACTTCTCGGTCGGAAAAATCGGGCAGGATCAGCTGGAGGACTACGCGCAACGCATGGCGCTGTCGCTCGACGACGCACGCCGCGCACTCGCGCCGCAGCTGTAATCCGGAAGGGGGCGCGGCGCCCGCCGCGTCACGCCGTCACGCGCGCCGGCCGCGGAGCGCGTTGCAAGGCGCGCCGCCGGTCGATCCGGATACCGGACCGATGCACGGCGATCGAGGCCGCGAAAGCGTGCGCTTTCAGGCAAGGAGGCCCGGAAGATTGCGCTGCGCAGGTCGCCGCGCGCCAGCCCGGGCGGCCGCGAGATTCGGGTGCGGAACGCCTGATTTCATCAGACAAAATAAAAAGCCCGCTCGATGCGGGCTTTTTACTGACGAATGCTCGTCCTGCCGGGCAATGACGCTCAGAAGCCCCAGTGCACGTCGGCTTCGCCGGCTTTCGCCTCGCGCAGCATCGTGAGGAACGGTGCGACGCGCTGCGCCAGGCTCGGCGGCACTTCGTGGTGCGCGTGGTCGGCTTCGTCCTCATGGAAATGGCCGGCGTGCTCGGCCCGCTCCTGCTTCGCCTGCGCAACCGCGCCTTCCAGCTTGGCGATCGCGTGGTCCAGTTCGTCGTGCGTAATCACGCCGCGCTCGCCCAGCTGCTTGCCGACGAGACCCAGCACATATACGGCGAAATCCTTCAGCACGTCGAGATCCTGTGCTGCCTTGCTCTTGAACGTAATCATGACAATTCCCTTTTCATCTTGTTGTGCCTGCGCGGCGCGATTGGGGAACGCCGGCAGACCGGCGTCCGGCCTCGCGGACGCGGGCCGCCTGAGCGGCATATTAGCACCTGTTAAAATTCTGCGATCCCTGAAACGCGCGCTCGAAAAGCGCGCCGGCGGGCCGGCGTTTCCGGCCGCCACCAACGAAGCCTTCTACCAGCATGCTGCCAGCACACAAACAGACCCTCGAAGCCCTGCTCGCGGATAGCGTCAAGCAGGTCGCACACGCGCTGAAAGGCGCCGACGCGGCGTTCATCGCCCCCGCCATCACGCTCGAGCGCCCGAAGGTCGCGGCGCACGGCGACGTCGCGTGCAACGTCGCGATGCAGCTCGCCAAGCCGCTCGGCGCGAACCCGCGCCAGCTCGCCGAACAGATCGTCGCCGCGCTCACCGCGCAGCCGGCCGCCCAGGGCCTCGTCGAAGCCGCCGAGATCGCCGGCCCCGGCTTCATCAACCTGCGCCTGTCGGCCGCCGCGAAGCAGGCGGTGATCGCCGCCGTGTTCGCGCAGGGCCGCGCGTTCGGCACGTCGGATCGCGAGAAAGGCAAGCAAGTGTTGCTCGAATTCGTGTCGGCGAACCCGACCGGCCCGCTGCACGTCGGCCACGGCCGCCAGGCCGCGCTCGGCGACGTGCTCGCGAACGTGATCGCGAGCCAGGGCTACGCGGTGCACCGCGAGTTCTACTACAACGACGCCGGCGTGCAGATCGGCAACCTCGCGATCTCGACGCAGGCGCGCGCACGCGGCCTGAAGCCGGGCGACGCGGGCTGGCCGGAAGCCGCGTACAACGGCGAGTACATCGCCGACATCGCGCGCGACTACCTGAACGGCGAAACGGTCGCCGCATCCGACGGCGAGCCGGTCAAAGGCACGGGCGACGTCGAGGATCTCGACGCGATCCGCAAGTTCGCGGTCACCTACCTGCGCCGCGAGCAGGACATGGACCTGCAGGCGTTCGGCGTGAAGTTCGACCAGTACTACCTCGAGTCGTCGCTGTACAGCGAGGGCCGCGTCGAGAAGACGGTCGACGCGCTGATCAAGGCCGGCATGACCTACGAGCAGGACGGCGCGCTGTGGCTGCGCACGACCGACGAAGGCGACGACAAGGATCGCGTGATGCGCAAGTCGGACGGCACGTACACGTACTTCGTGCCGGACGTCGCGTACCACGTGACGAAGTGGGAGCGCGGCTTCACGAAGGTGATCAACATCCAGGGCTCGGACCACCACGGCACGATCGCGCGCGTGCGCGCCGGCCTGCAGGGGCTGCACATCGGGATCCCGAAGGGCTACCCCGACTACGTGCTGCACAAGATGGTCACCGTGATGCGCGACGGCCAGGAAGTGAAGATCTCGAAGCGCGCGGGCAGCTACGTGACGGTGCGCGACCTGATCGAATGGTCGGGCGGCGCGGCGGCAGGCCAGGAAGCGGCCCCCGACCTGATCGACGAAGCGACCATCACGCGCGGCCGCGACGCGGTGCGCTTCTTCCTGATCTCGCGCAAGGCCGATACCGAGTTCGTGTTCGACATCGACCTCGCGCTGAAACAGAACGACGAAAACCCGGTCTACTACGTCCAGTACGCGCATGCGCGGATCTGCTCGGTGCTCAACGAACTGAAATCGCGCTACAGCGTCGAGGTAGCGCAACTGCCGGGGGCCGACCTGTCGCAGCTCACGAGCGCGCAGGCCGCATCGCTGATGCAGAAGCTCGCCGAGTACCCGGACATGCTCACGCACGCGGCGAACGAGCTGGCGCCGCACGCGGTCGCGTTCTACCTGCGCGACCTCGCTGGCGAATTCCACTCGTTCTACAATGCGGAGCGCGTGCTGGTCGACGACGAAGCGCCGCGCAATGCGCGCGCCGCGCTCCTCGCCGCAACCCGGCAGGTGCTCGAAAACGGTCTGGCGGTGCTCGGCGTGTCCGCGCCAGCCAAGATGTAAGCGGCCCGAACCGGGCAGCGAACGGCCGCGACAGCACGCGCCGCAGGAGCGCCTGCCGCGGCACTTTCACGATTCTTTTTGCAGGTGACTCAAGCAATGGCACAACCACGCCGAACTTCGAAGCAATCGAAACAAGCCGGAGGGACATTTCTTGGAATCGTGCTGGGCCTGATCGTCGGCCTCGCGATCGCGGTGGTGGTGGCGCTCTACATCACGCGTTCGCCGTCGCCGTTCGTGTCGAAGGTCGCACCGCCGCCGGCCGACGCCGGCGCCAGCCAGCCGCAGCAGTTCGACCCGAACCGCGCGCTGCAGGGCAAGACGCCCGGCCAGCCGGTGCCGCAGGCCGCGCAGCCCGCGCCGCCGAACACCGCGCCCGGCCAGGCCGCGAACCAGACCCAGGGCGGCCTGCTGCCCGAGCCGCAGATCGTCGAAGTGCCGCCGTCGTCCAGCGGGTCGAGCGGCTCGAACAGCACCGGCAGCTCGAACGGCACCACCGCATCGAACACGCCGTCGTCGGGCAACGGCGTCGCCGTCGCGCCGAAGCCGGCCGATACCACGCCGCCGCCGAAGAAGACGCCGCCGCCCCAGCAGCAGCAGCAGCAAGCCGGCGAGGACGACCTCGGGCGCTTTGCCGCGCAGAAGCAGGCGCAGCAGGCCGCCGCGCAAAAGCAGCAGCAACAGGCGGCGAACGCGGCCAAGCCGACGTCGTCGGCCACGGCCACGGCCGCCGCCGCGGCAGCGAAGCCGCCGGCCGCGAACGACGCGAACACCGGCTACTTCCTGCAGGTCGGCGCATACAAGACGGAAGGCGACGCCGAGCAGCAGCGTGCGCGCCTGGGCTTCCAGGGCTTCGAGTCGAAGGTGTCGAAGCGCGACGTCAGCGGCGTGACCTATTTCCGCGTGCGCGTCGGCCCGTTCTCCAGGTTCGAGGATATGAACTCGGCTCGCCAGCGCCTGTCCGATGCAGGTGTCGACACGGCAGTGATCCGCTTCACGAAGCAATGAGCGGCCGGTCGGGCCTACTCTCAACCCGCGACGTTTCGCAACCCGAGCAACTGATTCGACTTTCACAACATGAAAAAACTGCTTAGCACGCTCCTTCTGTCCCTGGGCCTGGCCGCCGGCCTCGCGCAGGCTTCGCCCGCCGCGCCGGTTTCCGGCAAGGACTTCGAGGTGATGAAGTCGCCGCAGCCGGTGTCCGCGCCGGCCGGCAAGGTCGAGGTGATCGAGTTCTTCTGGTACGGTTGCCCGCACTGCTACGAATTCGAGCCGACGATCGAGGCCTGGGTGAAGAAGCAGGGCAACAACATCGACTTCAAGCGTGTGCCGGTCGCATTCCGTGACGATTTCGTCCCGCACTCGAAGCTGTTCTACGCGGTGTCCGCGCTCGGCATCTCCGAGAAGGTCACGCCGGCCATCTTCAACGCGATCCACAAGCAGAAGAACTACCTGCTGACGCCGGAAGCCCAGGCCGACTTCCTCTTCACGCAGGGCGTCGACAAGAAGAAGTTCCTCGACGCGTACAACTCGTTCAGCGTGCAGGGCGAGGTGAACCAGTCGGCCAAGCTGCTGAAGGACTACGCGATCGACGGCGTGCCGACGGTCGTCGTCCAGGGCAAGTACAAGACGGGTCCCGCTTACACGAACAGCATCCCGGGTACCTCCCAGGTGCTCGACTTCCTCGTGAAGCAGGTTCAGGACAAGAAGCTCTGATCCCCGTCCGCGCGCCGGCATGACTACTCCGCTGAAGGTCTTCATCACCGGCGCATCGAGCGGCCTCGGCCTCGCGATGGCCGAGGAATACGCCCGCCAGGGCGCCACGCTCGCACTCGTCGCGCGCCGCACCGATGCACTCGATGCGTTCGCGCGGCGCTTCCCGAAGCATTCCATCACCGTCTATTCCGCCGACGTGCGCGACGCCAGCGCGCTCGCGACGGCCGCCGCGTCGTTCATCGCGACGCACGGCTGTCCCGACGTCGTGATCGCGAACGCGGGCATCAGCCAGGGCGCCGTCACGGGCCAGGGCGATCTCGCGACTTTTCGCGACGTCATGGACATCAACTACTACGGGATGGTCGCGACGTTCGAGCCGTTCGTCGGCCCGATGACGGCCGCGCGGCACGGCACGCTGGTCGGCGTCGCGAGCGTCGCCGGCGTACGCGGGCTGCCCGGCTCCGGCGCGTACAGCGCGTCGAAATCGGCTGCGATCAAGTACCTCGAATCGCTGCGCGTCGAACTGCGGCCGGCCGGCGTCGGCGTCGTGACGATCGCGCCCGGCTATATCCGCACGCCGATGACCGCGCACAACCCGTACCGGATGCCGTTCCTGATGGACGCCGACCGCTTCGCCGCCCGCGCGTCGCGCGCGATCGCGCGGCAGCACGCGTTCCGCGTGATTCCGTGGCAGATGGGCGTCGTCGCGAAGGTGCTGCACGTGCTGCCGCGCTGGCTCTACGATCGCCTGTTCGAGAAGGCGCCGCGCAAGCCGAAGGCCGGCGCGCACTGACGCAACGCCAACGGCCCGCGCGACCTGCGCCGGGCCGTCCGTCGCCGCTTCGACGCAACCGCGCTCGAAGCGGCGATTTCTCCGTACTTCGCGCGGCAACCGCGCCGCTCCCGTCGCACGCACCGCCCGGCGCACCCGCCCTCCGCACTCTCCGCCGCCGCGACGGCGTCCGCCGCCCCAACATCCATTCCGTCGCGAACGCAGCCGTTTTTCGCTCAAGTTGCCGCGTTCAGGCGCCTTTTTTCACGCGCCGCACGCTTTAACGGTATGCTATTCGCCAGCCGCGCCGGCCCCGCCCGCTTCCGGGCCGCGCCCGCATCCGTCATCAAGCAAAAAGCACACGCCACGTGGGAGATCCTATGCAGGTCAAGCTGTTCGCCGCGGCCGCGCTCGCCGCCGCCCTCGCCACCCCCGGCCTCGCCGCCGCCAAGCCGCTCACCGTCTGCACGGAATCGAGCCCGGACGGCTTCGACGTCGTGCAGTACAACTCGCTCGTCACGACCAACGCATCGGCCGACGTGATCTTCAACACGCTCGTGTCGTACGACGAAGCCACGAAGAAGGTCGTGCCCGCGCTCGCCGACAAATGGGAAGCGAGCGCCGACGGCCTCACGTATACGTTCCACCTGCGCCCGAACGTCGCGTTCCAGACCACCGACACGTTCAAGCCGGGCCGCACGCTCAATGCGGACGACGTCGTGTTCACGTTCTCGCGGATGCTCGACGATTCGAATCCGTGGCACAAGGTGGCCGGCGCGAGCGGCTTCCCGCATGCGCAGTCGATGGGCCTCGTGAAGCTCGTGAAGTCGGTCTCGAAGGTCGACGACAGCACGGTGAAGTTCGTGCTGAACGAGCCGAACGCGACGTTCGTGCCGATCCTGACGATGGGCTTCGCGTCGATCTACTCGGCCGAATACGCGGACCAGTTGCTGAAGGCCGGCAAGCAGGCCGACCTGAACGCGAAGCCGGTCGGCACGGGCCCGTTCGTGCTGAAGAGCTACACGAAGGACGCGCTGATCCGCTACGACGCGAACCCGACGTACTGGGGGGCGAAGCCGAAGGTCGACCGGCTGATCTATGCGATCACGCCCGACCCGTCGGTGCGCCTGCAGAAAGTGAAGGCCGGCGAATGCCAGATCGCGCTGTCGCCGAAGCCGCAGGACGTGCTCGCCGCGAAGGGTGAAAGCGCGCTGAAGGTCGTGCAGACGCCCGCGTTCATGACCGCGTTCGTCGCGCTGAACACGCAGAAGAAGCCGCTCGACAACGACAAGGTGCGCGAGGCGCTGAACCTCGCGTTCGATCGCGCGACCTACCTGAAGGTCGTGTTCGACAACACCGCGACGGCCGCGAACAACCCGTACCCGCCGAACACGTGGAGCTACGCGAAGGACGTGGCGCCGTATGCGTACGATCCCGCGAAGGCCAAGCAACTGCTCGCGCAGGCCGGCTTCCCCAACGGCTTCTCGACGACGATCTGGACGCGCCCGACCGGCAGCGTGCTGAACCCGAACCCGAAGGTGGGCGCGGAGCTGCTGCAGGCCGACCTCGCGAAGGTCGGCGTGAAGGCCGAGGTCAAGGTGATCGAATGGGGCGAGCTGATCAAGCAGGCGAAGCTCGGCCAGCATGACATCCTGTTCATGGGCTGGGCCGGCGACAACGGCGATCCGGACAACTATCTGTCGCCGCTGTTCAGCTGCAACGCGGTGAAGTCGGGCATCAACTTCGCGCGCTTCTGCGACGCGCAGCTCGACAAGCTGATCGCCGACGGCAAGTCGACCGCCGACCAGGGCAAGCGCGCGAAGCTGTACGAAGCGGCGCAGAAGATCATCCACGACCAGGCGCTGTGGATCCCGCTCGGCTACCCGACCGCCGCCGCGCTCACGCGCACGAACGTGAGCGGCTATCACGTGAGTCCGTTCGGACGGCAGAACTTTACGACGGTGGCCGTGCAGTAATCCGGCGCGATCGCTTCATGCGGCAATCGGGCCCGGCGCATCGTGCGCCGGGCTTTTTTTTGGCGCAAAGGCCCGGATCGCGACGCTCGAACGGGGCGAACCGGCCGGGCGTGCGAAGTCCGGCCCGGCACGACGGGCCGATCGCGCGCCGGGCCGGCGACCACGGCGACCCGGACCTCGGCGGTCGCCGCTGCCCCGCTCGCCACCCGATGAAGCCGGGCGGCAACTGCAAGGCGGTCGCCGTGCGGCCACGCGTACGCCGCGAGCGCGCCCGACGTCGCCTGCGTCAGGCATCACACGGGCGCCGCGGTGTCACCCGCGGCGCCCGTGACGCGTTACGCGCTGGTGTCGAGCAGGCTGCCGAGCGCGGCGCCGTCGAGCGAGTAGGTCGACGGCGTACCGTTCGCGGCGTTCGTGCTGCTGGTCGACGACGTCGTGCTGTCGGTCGAGCTCGACGACGCGGACGCGGAACCGGCCCCATGATGATGGCCGTGTGCGTGCCTCGTCCGCTCCGGGGACGAAGTGGGCGTGCTGTTGCCGGTGGGCTGGGCGGTATTGCCCTGCAGGGCCGGAGTCGTGACGGCACCGGTCGAGATGCTGGAAATGGACATGGTTTTCCTCTGGGTTGAGTGAACGGACGCCCGCTGCGATGCGTTGCGTGCGAGCGCCTTCGCAGCGTGCCGCACGCGCGCCGGGTTCAATCGGTCGATTAACGGCGAAAACGATGCTGTCGGGCGATATCGCGTTACGTCGCATTACGTCGACCGCATACCGTAATCGCCGGTAAATTTCCGGATTGAGGGGGCGATCGGAACGGATCGTCGCACTGCTATCTTTCGGGCGTTCGTTCCATCCGGCCGGGATCTCCCCGACCTCCGCCCAACAGCACCGTACGCGCCGCGTCATCCGGCCGCGCGCGGCGTGCCGCCGCCATGTCCATCGATCACGCCCTTTCACTCGCATCCTCATGCCGGCAGGCCGGCCACCTCGACCTGGCCCAACGCCACTACCGCGACGCGCTCGCGCTCGAGCCCGGCTGCTGGGATGCGTGTTTCGGGCTCGCGCAAGTGCTGATCCGGCAGGACCGCTTCGACGAGGCCATCGGCTGGCTGACGCCGCTGCTGGAACGCCCCGGCGACCACGCCGCGGTCAGTCGCCAGCTCGGGCTCGCCGAGACCTGCGCGGGCCGCCACGCACGCGGGCTCGCCCATTTCCAGCGCGCGCTCGAACACGATCCCGACGACGCCGCGCTCGCGCATACCGTCGCGAATCTCCAGCAGGCGCTGGGGCTCGCTCACGAAGCGGACGCGAGCTTCCGCCGCGCATTGAGACTGAAGCCGTTGGTCACCATCCCGGCCGCCGTCGAGCCGGCGGCGTTCCGCGCGCTGTTCGTGTTCGCGCCGGGCGCCGGCAATACACCGTTCGAATTCCTGATCGAACGGGCGCACTTCGAAAGCAACATCATCACGCTGCTGCCCGACATGGCGTACGACGTCGACCGGCTGCGCATCCATGCGGACGTGGTCGTCAACCTGGTGTCCGACGTCGATCGCGGCCGGGCGCTGCTCGCGCCGGCGCAGGCGCTCGTCGCGGGCGTCGGCCGCCCCGTCGTGAATGCGCCCGCCGTGATCGCGCAGACGAGCCGCGATGCAGTGGCGCGGCAACTGGCGCAGATGCCGGGCTGCCATGTGCCGCAAACGTCGCTGCACGACAAAGCCGGGCTGCACGCGATGCTGTCGGGCACGTCGCCGGCGACGCTGCCGTTTCCGCTGCTGGCGAGGCCGGCCGGCACGCACGGCGGCGACGATTTCGAACGGATGGAGCACGCGGCACAACTGCTGGCATTCGTCGACCGGTTCGACGCGGAACATTTCTACCTGACGCCGTACGCCGATTATCAATCCGCCGACGGCTACTTCCGCAAGTACCGTTTCGTCTATGTCGACGACGAGATCCTGCCGTATCACCTCGCGATCGGCAGCCAGTGGAAGGTCCACCACGCGACGACCGACATGGCGCACCACGCGTGGATGCAGGACGAGGAGCGCGCGTTCCTCGACGATCCGTGGCAGGTGTTCGGCACCGCGCAGCGCGACGGCTTGCAGGCGATCCGCGACGCGATCGGGCTGGATTATTTCGGCATCGACTGCGGGCTCGACCGCGACGGTGCGGTCGTCGTGTTCGAGGTCAATGCGAGCATGCTGGTACACGGCAACAACGCGAGCTTCCCGTACAAGACGGCCGCCGTCGAGCGCATCCGGCAGGCGTTCCATGCGCTGCTCGCGCGGCGGGCCGCGGCGGCGCCTCGCGACGCGAGCTGACTCCGCCCGCCCCGGGCCATGCTCACGCGCCCGCGCGTGAGCGGCCGTCGCACGAGCGCGTCCCCGCCGTGCAACGTCGCGGCGCATCACCGGACAGTCGCACACCTGTCGCGCGTGGCGTGCAGGCGACGACGCGTCGGGCCGCCGCTTGCATGGCGCGCGCCGCGCTTGCTACACTGCGCGCTCATTCCTCATACCGGACGTCAGCCGAAGTGAACAACTAAGCCTTCCCGAAATGTTTTCGCCGCCGTGCCACGCACACCGCGCGCGAAGGTCTTCACGCATTTTCGGAGGTGCTTATGGCTGCAGCCACGCCCACCGGCGCGCTCGTCGCGCTTCATCACGTTTCCTTCCGCTTCGACGACGGCATCACGCTGTTCGATTCGCTCGACCTGTCGATCGACCGCACGCCGACGGGCATCGTCGGCCGCAACGGCATCGGCAAAAGCCTGCTCGCGCAACTGGTCGCGGGCCGCCGCGCACCGAGCGCGGGGACGATCGACCGGCATGCGCCGGCCGTCTACGTCGCGCAGCAGCACGGCGACACGTCGGCCGAATCGCGAACCGTCGCGCAGGTCGCCGCGCTCGACGCGCCGCTCGGCGCGCTGGCGCGTCTCGCCGACGGCTGCGCGGAACCGCACGACTTCGATCTGATCGGCGATCGCTGGGATCTCGCCGAACGGCTGCGCACCGCGCTCGACACGGCCGGCCTGCACGACGTGCACGCCGCCACGCCCGCGCAGGCGCTGAGCGGCGGGCAACTCGCGCGCGTCGCACTGATCGGCGCGCTGCTGTCCGGCGCCGGCCTGCTGGTGCTCGACGAACCAACCAACCATCTCGACGCGCCGGGCCGTGCATGGCTGCGCACGGCGCTCGACGGCTGGCGCGGCGGCCTCGTCGTCGTGAGCCACGACCGCGCGCTGCTCGCCGGCGTGCAGCGCATCGTCGAGCTGACGCCGCACGGCGCGCGCTCGTATGGCGGCAACTACGCGCACTATCGCGCGCTGCGCGACGCGGAGCAGGAGGCCGCGCAAGCGGCGCTCGAACACGCACGCACCGAACGCGGACGCGTGAGACGCAGGCTCGAACAGGAGCACGACACGATCCAGCGCCACGCGGCCGCGTCGCTGCGCGAAGCGAAGACGGCCAACCTTTCGTCGGGGGCGAAACAGAGCCGCAAGGGCGCGGCCCGCAACATCATGGGGCAGGTGCGACGCCATCAGAACGAATTCAAGGCGACGCTCGACGAGCGCGTGCACGACGCGGCCGCGCGCGTCGAAGCCGACGCGCCGGTGCTCGTGTCGCTGCCGGGCACCGAGGTCAGCGCGCGTCGCCAGCTGTTCACGCTCGAACGCGCGCAACTGCCGTGGCGCGTCGCCGGCGCGGCCGAGGCGATCACCTGGTCGGCGAGCGGCGCCGTGCGCATCGCGCTGACCGGCCCGAACGGCTGCGGCAAATCGACGTTGCTGCGCATGCTCGCGGGCGAACTCGCGCCGCGCTCGGGCACCTGCACGACGCACGTGAGCGCCGCCTATCTCGACCAGCGGCTCGCCCTGCTCGATCCCGAACGCTCGATCGTCGAGCAACTGGGGCTGCTCGACACGCCGCTCGCCGAAGGCGACCTGCGCAGCCGCCTCGCATTGCTGCAGCTCGACGCGGCGCGTGCGACCCAGCCCGCACGGCAACTGAGCGGCGGCGAACGCCTGAAGGCCGCGCTCGCATGCGCGCTGTGGCGCGGCACGCCCGCGCAACTGCTGCTGCTCGACGAGCCGACCAATCACCTCGATCTCGAATCGGTGCGCGCGATCGAAGCCGCGCTCGCCGGCTTTCCCGGCGCGATCGTGGTCGCGTCGCACGACACCGCGTTTCTCGCGGCGCTCGACCCGACCCACACGATGCAGTGGCATCGCGACGGGTGGCGTTACGAACCCGTCGCGTGACTGAAAATCATCGCGGGTCGCCTGCTGGCGTGGCACCGGAATCGACGAACAATTGCATGAAAAGTCGCTCGGACTCCCGCAAGCCCTCATCGGTCAGCACGACAGATTTCGTCTTGTTGACAGGATCGCCAATCAGGCCACGTTCATGCAACCGATTCAGTACGTTCCAATCGAGGGATTTCCATGCGCGATTGCCGTCATGCAAGGTCAGATAAAGGAGCGCAAGAACGGCGTCATCGATGGCGCCGAGATCTATATTCATCGCCATTTTCTCCGGCCCGGTCACCCTGTCACGCGCCAAGCGTCACGAGCAGCTTGATGAAGTTGCGCTTCGCTCGGTAGGTCTTGCGGATCTCTTCAAGTTCCCCGTCGAATGCCGCGTGCTGCCGATGCGCGACCCGCAACGCACGAATCTTGCGTACGGTGTCGAACGCCTCGTCATACCGCGCACTGCCCGAGCCATGGTCGACCGCGAGCGGCAGGTACCGGTGCAGCAGTGCGATTGCCTGTTCCGGATGCGTCTTCGCACGCGCTGCCGCCAGCGTCAGCCAGACGTCGGCCTCGACAGGTCCGCCCAGAAACGCATCCCACGCGGCGTCGTGGTTCTGCTCGGCAAGCAGCAGCTTCACCAGTTCGGTACGCGGCGACGGTTCCCAGCGCCGTACGGCCGGAGTCGCCCGCCCCGGCGTTTCCCGCGTCCGGGCGAGCGACAGCAGATGAGAAATCGCCCGCTCCCGCACGGCGTCGCATCGCTTCGCCGCCTTCGCAACCTTCATCAGCGCCCTGAATGCGTCTGCGGTTGGATGGTACGCAAAGCGTTGCCACGCGAGTTCGTCCGCCCGATCGAACGCGCGCCGACGCACATGATCGTCGATACAAAAGCCCAGCAGACGATCGTCGGGCCGGTCCTTCATTTCGCGCATCCCGCGTTCGGCCCACGCCAATCCTTCGTCGAAACGGCCATGTTCCGCGCACAATTCCGCGATTTGCGCGAATCGGCCGGATGCCGACAGATCCTTCGACCAGATGCGAATCAGCGCGTCGACGTCACCGTCGCGCCTCGCCAGCGACTCCATCGCATGCTCGAGATTCAAGCGCACCGAATCGTACGAGCGCCGATCGTCCCGCCCGGCCGGCAGCGAGGGCAGCGTGGTCCATTGACGCTCGACCAGTTCCCGATAGTGGCTCAATCCCGCCTCGCCCAGCGGTTCGGCATAGGCCGGCAGCACGGCGCGGAACGTATCCCACTGCCCACCGATCTGCAGGCGAAACAGGCGTTCGGCCAGTTTCACCGGATCCGGCCGAGTGCTGATGCACGCGTCGAGGTGCACGCCGGCCAGTTCGCCGATTCCGGGCGCCACACTGCCGTCCGAGTCGTCGATCTGTTCGAGGCTCGCTTCAGCGTCGGCAATCGCCAGTTCCGCCAGTTCGACCACCTGCGCGGCATGAACGCCCGCCAACTGCCGCCGCAGCATGGCGGCCACTTCGAACAGCGCCTCTCCGTACGTGTGCGCTTCATCCCAGCCGAGCGGCCGCGACACACGCGTCAATTGCCGGACGGCGGCGCGCAGACTTGCCGCATCGCCGGCATTCGCGGCACGTGCATCGAACAGCAGCCTGTCGCGCAATGTTCGATCGCGCTCGGCCGCGTCGAGCAGCCAGCTCCGCAACGCATCCTCGTCGAGCGTAGTCAGATAATCGCGAATCAGTTCCGCATGGGTCTTGCGCTTGCGTCGCGAACGCGCGGGTTGTTCGAGCGCCTCATCGTGGAAGACCTCTTCGCCGCTGTTTTCAAGCCACGACAATGCGACCGCAACCGCGTGCTTGCAGAACACCCCTTCGTCGCCTACCGGGCAATTGCACGCGTAGTCCAGCCCGCCGTCACTGCTCACCGCGAACTCGACGTGATAGCGATACGTACCACGCACGGTCGCCGACAGCACGCCGCCGCGCTCGGTCAGCCGCGAGACGGCGCCGTCGTGGAAATAGGCCTTGCCGCGCACGAAGGATTGCGGGTCGGCCAGCGCGCGGATTTGCGCGAGCGTGATGACATCGGCGAGGGAAAGATTACCTGCCATGGGTTGCGACATCGATGCGGTTCGAGACCCGAATTATACGAAGGAAGGCGCGACGCGAATCGAGGCAGGCTCGCCCGCTCAACGCCCCACGAAACGGATCACGCCATCCGCGTCTTCGCTACGCTTCAGTTCGCCCGCGAGCCACAGCAGGTTCAGGTGCGCGAGCGCCTCGCCCAGCGCGAACGTCATCTGGTGGATGTCCAGCTCGCGGCGGCGGAACATGATCGGCACGATGTCGGCCGCGCTCGTCGGCCGTTCCGCGCATGCGACACGCACTTCGGCCAGGCGCGCGTCGTGGTGCTCGCGCAGTTGCGCGATGCGCGTGCGCACGCCGCGGAACGGCTTGCCGTGCGACGGCAGCACGAGCGTATCGGGCGCCATCGTCTCGTAGCGGCCGAGCGACTGCAGGTACAGCGCGAGCGGGTTCGCTTCCGGCTCGAGATCGAATACGGACACGTTCGTCGAGATGCGCGGCAGCACCATGTCGCCGGAGATCAGCACGCCGTCCGCCTCGCTGTGCAGCGCGCAATGTTCAGGCGAATGACCGAAGCCGGTGACGACGCGCCACGTGCGCGCGCCGATCGTCACCGCGTCGCCCTCGCGCAGGCGCCGGTAGCGCGGCGGCACGGCCGGCACGAGGTCCGAGTAGTAGTGGCGGCGGTTGCGCAGCTTGTCGAGCGCGGCCGGATCGGTCAGCCCGTGGCGCGCGAAGTGATCGGCGGCGGCCGCGCCGCCCGCGTTCGAGCCGTTGCCGGCCGCCATCAGGCAGCCGAACATGTACTCGCCGAGCGTCATCCACAGGCGCACGTTCCAGCGGCCCTTGTCGCCGCCTTCGCACAGCCAGTTCGCCAGCCCGAAGTGATCGGGATGGCAGTGCGTGACGAGCACGCGCAGCACGGGCAGGCCGTCGAGATGCGCGTCGAAGATCCGCTCCCAGTGCGCGCGGATCGCCTCCGACGCGATCCCGCAATCGACGATCGTCCAGCCGGCCTGCCCGTCGATCTCGTCGCGCAGCAGCCAGAGGTTGATGTGGTCGAGCGAGAACGGCAGCGGCATGCGCAACCAGCGCACGCCGGGCGCGACCTCGAACGTGTCGCCCGCGGCGGGCAGCGTGTCGGCGAAGGGATAGTCGAGTTGGTGTTCCAGTGCGTTCATCGGTGGGGCGTCTCGTCGTTATCTGTGCGAATGCGCGCCGGCGGCAGGCCGCGGCGGGCGTTGCGTCGATTCTATCGCCGTCGTGCGCAACGCGTGTCCGCCGGCCGCCGGCCCGTCAAAAAAAGTTCGTGCCAGAATCGGTTCCGTACCCGTATCTTTACGCGAAGATGCGCCGAACGGCCCCCAACGGCGGATAAACCGCCGCTTGCCGGCCGGCCCCGCATTGCCGCATAGTCGTTGAACCGCCCGCTTGGGCGCTAAAATGGCGAGTGCTTACAGCCCCTCCCGAACGAGCCTGCACGCGATGAATCACTTCCCCAAACTGCTGTCCTCGCAGATCGGTTTCGACGTCGCACAGACGATCCTCGAAAACTTCGATCGCCACTACCGGATCTTCCGCGAGGCGGCCGTCGAGGCGAAGACGCTGTACGAACGCGGCGACTGGCACGGGCTGCAGCGGCTCGCGCGCGAACGGATCACGTCGTACGACGATCGCGTGGCGGAATGCGTCGAGGTGCTGGAGGACGAATACGACGCGGAGAACATCGACGACGAGGTCTGGCAGCAGATCAAGCTGCACTTCATCGGCCTGCTCACGTCGCACCGCCAGCCCGAGTGCGCGGAGACCTTCTTCAATTCGGTGTGCTGCAAGATCCTGCACCGCTCGTATTTCAGCAACGATTTCATCTTCGTGCGCCCGGCGATCTCGACCGAGTATCTGGAGAACGACGAGCCGGCCGCGAAGCCGACCTACCGCGCGTACTATCCGGCCACCGACGGGCTCGCGGCCACGCTCGAGCGCATCGTCACGAACTTCCAGCTCGAGCCGGCGTTCGACGATCTCACGCGCGACATCGGGTGCGTGATGCAGGCGATCCACGACGAATTCGGCCGCTTCGAGGAAGCGCCGAATTTCCAGATCCACGTGCTGTCGTCGCTGTTCTTCCGCAACAAGAGCGCGTACATCGTCGGCCGCATCATCAATGCCGACCACGTGCTGCCGTTCGCGGTGCCGATCCGCCACGTGCGCCCCGGCGTGCTCGCGCTCGACACCGTGCTGCTGCGCCGCGACCAGCTGCAGATCATCTTCGGCTTCTCCCACTCGTACTTCCTCGTCGACATGGGCGTGCCGTCCGCGTACGTCGACTTCCTGTGCACGATCATGCCCGGCAAGCCGAAGGCGGAAATCTACACGTCGGTCGGGCTGCAGAAGCAGGGCAAGAACCTGTTCTACCGCGACCTGCTGCACCACCTGTCGCATTCGAGCGACCGCTTCATCATCGCGCCCGGGATCAAGGGCCTCGTGATGCTCGTGTTCACGCTGCCGTCGTTCCCGTACGTGTTCAAGATCATCAAGGACCACTTCCCGCCGCCGAAGGAAACGACCCGCGCGCAGATCATGGAGAAGTACCAGCTCGTGAAGCGCCACGACCGTCTCGGGCGGATGGCCGACACGCTCGAGTATTCGAGCGTCGCGCTGCCGCTCGCGCGGCTCGACCACGCGCTCGTGCGCGAACTGGAAAAGGAAGTCCCGTCGCTGCTCGAGTACGAGGACGGCAACCTCGTGATCCGCCACCTGTACATCGAGCGCCGCATGACGCCGCTCAACCTGTACCTGCAGAACGGCTCGGAGGCCGACATCGAGCACGGCGTGAAGGAATACGGCAACGCGGTGAAGGAGCTGATGAAGGCGAACATCTTCCCCGGCGACATGCTGTACAAGAACTTCGGCGTCACGCGCCACGGCCGCGTCGTGTTCTACGACTACGACGAGATCGAGTACCTGACCGACTGCAACGTGCGCCGCGTGCCGCCGCCGCGCAACGAGGAGGACGAGCTGTCCGGCGAACCGTGGTATACCGTCGGCCCGCACGACATCTTCCCGGAAACCTACGGGCCGTTCCTGCTCGGCGACCCGCGGGTGCGCGACGTCTTCATGAGGCATCACGCGGACTTTTTCGATCCCGCGCTGTGGCAGGCGAGCAAGGACAAGCTGATGCAGGGCGAACTGCCCGATTTTTACCCGTACGACACCGCGCTGCGCTTTTGCGCGCGCTACCCCGCGCGCTTCGGCGCGACGGACCAGAACGACGGCGCAGGCGACGCGCAGCGCGCCGCCTGAGCCCGGTTACCCCGAATCGACAGCGAACCGATTTCCGCCAACGGAATCCACACCGATGAACACCCAAGACAATCCGCTTTCACACCTGTTCGACAACAACGACGCCTGGGTCAAACGCAAGCTCGAGGACGACCCGCAATTCTTCGCGCGTCTCGCCGACCAGCAGGCGCCGGAGTATCTGTGGATCGGCTGCTCGGATTCGCGCGTGCCCGCGAACCAGATCATCGGCCTGCCGCCGGGCGAGGTGTTCGTCCACCGCAACATCGCGAACGTGGTCGTGCACAGCGACCTGAACTGCCTGTCCGTGATCCAGTTCGCGGTCGACATCCTGCGCGTGAAGCACATCATGGTCGTCGGCCACTACGGCTGCTCGGGCGTGAACGCGGCGCTGCTCAACCGGCGCGTCGGCCTCGCGGACAACTGGCTGCATCACGTGCAGGACGTGCGTGAACGCCACGCGGCACTGCTCGACGAATGGCCGGTGGGCGAGGCGCGCTACCGCCGCCTGATCGAGCTGAACGCGATCGAGCAAGTAGTCAACGTGTGTCGCACGACGATCGTCAACGACGCGTGGGCGCGCGGCCAGTCGCTCACCGTGCACGGGCTCGTGTACGGCGTGCACGACGGCCGGATGCGCAACCTCGGGATGGCCGTGTCGAACTTCGAAGCGCTCGACGCCACCTACAAGCGCTGCGTCGCCGCGCTCACCACGGGCGGCCAGCATGCGCCGGACAACGACATGGTCGCGGCGGACGCCGCGCGGCTCGAAGGCGTCGCGCAATCCGTCGTCGACACGCTGAAACCCTGCGACGACGCGCAGTAACGCCGCGGCGTCCGGGGCGGCCGCCGCGCCGGGCGCGCGGCCGCGCGACGCACCGCATGAATCCGACACCGGCATGGCCGCCCCGGCGGCATCAGGACAAGGAGCGACGGGCATGAAAACCGTATTGATCGTCGGCGCATCGCGCGGCCTCGGCCGCGAATTCGTCAGGCAATACCGGCGCGACGGCTGGAACGTGATCGCCACCGCGCGCGACGACGCATCGCTCGACGCGCTGCGCGCGCTCGGCGCTCAGGCGCATGCGCTCGACATCACGCAGCCCGAGCAGATCGCGGCGCTCGGCTGGAAGCTCGACGGCGAGCGGCTCGATGCGGCCGTGCTGGTGTCGGGCGTCTACGGGCCGCGCACCGAGGGCGTGGAGACGATCACCGCCGAGGATTTCGACGCGGTGATGCATACGAACGTGCGCGGGCCGATGCAGTTGCTGCCGATCCTGCTGCCGCTCGTCGAGGACGCGCGCGGCGTGCTGGCCGTCGTGTCGAGCCGGATGGGCAGCATCGCCGAAGCGACCGGCACGACCGGCTGGCTGTACCGCGCCAGCAAGGCCGCGCTGAACGACGCGCTGCGCATCGCGTCGCTGCAGACGCGCCACGCCGCGTGCATCTCGCTCCATCCCGGCTGGGTGCGCACCGACATGGGCGGCGCGCAGGCCGCGATCGATCCGGAAACCAGCGTGACCGGCATGCGCCGCGTGATCGCCGAATCCGGCGCGGACGTGTCGCAGGCAAACGGCCGCTTCTTCCAGTACGACGGTGTCGAGCTGAGCTGGTAGGCAGCCGACAACCTGGCGTCGTTAATTCCCGTTTCGCATGATTTCGAACCGACCTGACGCGTGCCCGTGCGGCGGCGCGTCCCCCGCTCCCGCCGGCAACGCGCCGGCGCCCCGCTATGCGGCCTGCTGCGGCCGCTTCATCGACGGCGGCGAAGCCGCGCCCACCGCGCTCGAGTTGATGCGTTCGCGGTACAGCGCATACGTGCTCGGCGCGACCGGCTACCTGCGCGCGACGTGGGCCGCGCGCACCTGCCCGCCCGATCTCGACACCGACCCCGACGCCCCCGACGCGCCGCGCTGGCTCGGCCTCGCGGTCAAACGCCATGCGCCGCTCGACGAACGGCACGCGGAGGTCGAATTCGTGGCCCGCTACAAGGTCGGCGGACGCGCTTACCGGCTTCACGAGACGAGCCGTTTCGAGCGCGACGAACACGGTTTCTGGCGCTATGTCGACGGCGAAGTAAGCGAACGCTGACAAAAGGTTGCTGTGTCAGACGCCGGGTAATTCCCGCATTGCACAACCCGATTTTGTCGGGCTACGATGGCCTCGAATTGGTCATGTTGCATGGCGGGCTTACGAATGGCGTTCAGCAAGGTATTGGTGGGATGGATGGCGGCCTGTGCGCTGTCGGCCGCTCAGGCCGGTACGCTGACGAATGCCGATACGGGGTCGGGCGCCACCGGGTCGCTCGCCCATGCCGAGCGATTCGACTACGGCGATTCGAACCTGCCGCAGGTCGCGTCCGACCTCAACGAACAGGTCCTGCGCATTCCGGCCGACGCGTCGGGCAGCGTCACGCTCGAGGCCACGCTCTTCAAGCCGGACGGCCCCGGCCCCTTCCCGCTCGTCGTCTTCAATCACGGCAAGAACACCGGCGATCTCCATCTGCAGCCGCGCAGCCGGCCGCTCGCGTTCGCGCGTGAATTCGTGCGCCGCGGCTACGCGGTGATCGCGCCGAACCGCCAGGGCTTCGCCGGCTCGGGCGGCACGTACCAGCAGGAAGGCTGCAACGTCGAGAAGAACGGTCTCGCGCAGGCGGCCGACGTCGACGCCACCATTCGCTACATGTCGCGCCAGTCGTACGTCGATGCGTCGCGCATCGTCGTCGCGGGCACGTCGCACGGCGGCCTCGTATCGGTCGCGTACGGCACCGAAGCCGCGCCGGGCGTGCGCGGCATCATCAACTTCTCCGGCGGGCTGCGCCAGGACCTGTGCGACGGCTGGCAGCGCAATCTCGTCGACGCGTTCGACCGGTACGGCGCGCACACGGCCGTGCGCTCGCTCTGGCTGTACGGCGACAACGATTCGGTGTGGACGCCCGGGCTCGTCGCGCAAATGCACGACGCGTACGTGTCGCACGGCACGCAGGCCCGGTTCATCGATTTCGGCCGCTACAAGGACGACGCACACCGGCTGATCGTCGATCGCGACGGCGTGCCCGTGTGGTGGCCGGCCGTCAACGCCTTCCTCGCCCAGCTGAACCTGCCGACCTCGGTGCGCTATGCGGTCGCGAACCCGCACGAGCCGAAGGCGAGCGGCTATGCGTCCATCGACGCGGTCAACGCGGTGCCGTATCTCGACGACGCCGGCCGCGAAGGCTATCGCCGTTTCCTGAACCAGCATCCGAGCCGCGCGTTCGCGGTGTCGTCGGAAGGCGCCTGGTCGTGGGCCGAAGGCGGCGACGACCCGATGGCGCTCGCGCTCGACAACTGCGCGAAGCAGGACGCCGGCGCGTGCCGGCTGTATGCGGTCAACGACCACGTCGTGTGGAACACGACCCAGACGGCCGACAACGGCGGCGACGACACGCGCGACATCCATACGCGCGCGCTGGCCTCGCGCTGACAGGGCGGCGGCCTGCGCCGCCCCGTTTCCGGTTTGCCCTTCCCCTCTTTTTCGTCGCGCCGCGCACGCGGTACGCATCGCACGCCGGCGTAACCGGCCGTCGCGCGACTTCGCGCGGGTTCCGCTGCGCCTTTTTTGCTGTCGTTCCTGCCGACCGTTCACGAATCGCATCGGCCGCCTCGTCCCGCGCCGGCGATCTTCCGTCGCTCGATCCCCGATTTTTTCCCCCCGCGCACCCGCCTCGCCTCCGATTTTTTTCGGTTGGGGGGTGTCGCTCGACCGTCGTCATCTGCGGTCATTTCGGGGCATCTGGCGAGTACCGTCCCGAGCCGCCCCGATCTGCGCCGAACTCCCGCCCGGCAAGGCTTTGCGGCGTTTGTAACCACTAGTGCAACGGGCCGCGGAACACGCTAATCTCAGCGCGTTTCGTGTCCCGGCCGCCTGGCATCCCGTCGATGCCGCGAAGCCGTTTTATCCCCCGGAGCCACCTTGAGTACGCCAGCCACCGACGACTGGGTCGCGCGCAGCCTGCGCGCGGTCTGGCATCCCTGCACCCAGATGAAGCATCACGAGCGCCTGCCGCTCATTCCGATCGCACGCGGCTCGGGCCTGTGGCTGTACGACCGCGACGGCCGCCGCTACTTCGACGCGATCAGCTCGTGGTGGGTCAACCTGTTCGGCCATGCGAACCCCGACATCAACGCGGCGTTGAAGGATCAGCTCGACACGCTCGAGCACGCGATGCTCGCCGGCTGTACGCACGCGCCCGCGATCGAGCTCGCCGAGCGGCTGCACGCGCTCACCGCGCGCACGCTCGGCCATGCGTTCTTCGCGTCGGACGGCGCGTCGGCCGTCGAGATCGCGCTGAAGATGAGCTTCCACGCGTGGCGCAACCGCGGCCGCGCGAACAAGCAGGAATTCGTGTGCGTGGCGAACAGCTACCACGGCGAGACGATCGGCGCGCTCGCCGTGACCGACGTCGCGCTGTTCAAGGACGCGTACGACCCGCTGATCCGCCACGCGCACGTGGTCGCGTCGCCCGATGCGCGCGGCGCGCAGCCGGGAGAGACGGCCGCCGACGTCGCGGGCCGCGCGCTCGCGAACGTGCGGCGCCTGTTCGTCGAGCGCGGCGACCGGATCGCCGCGCTGATCGTCGAGCCGCTGGTGCAGTGCGCGGCCGGCATGGCCATGCACGATCCGTCGTACGTACGCGGGCTGCGCGCGCTGTGCGACGAATTCGGCGTGCACCTGATCGCCGACGAGATCGCGGTGGGCTGCGGCCGCACCGGCACCTTCTTCGCGTGCGAGCAGGCCGGCGTCTGGCCCGATTTCCTGTGCCTGTCGAAAGGCATCAGCGGCGGCTACCTGCCGCTGTCGCTCGTGCTCACGCGCGACGACGTGTTCGCGGCGTTCTACGACGACGACACGACGCGCGGCTTCCTGCACTCGCATTCGTACACGGGCAACCCGCTCGCGTGCCGCGCGGCGGTCGCGACGCTCGACCTGTTCGCGCGCGACGACGTGCTCGTGCAAAACGCCCGCAAGTCGGCCGCGCTGCGCGCCGCGCTCGCGCCGCTCGACGCGCATCCGCAAGTGCGCCACCTGCGCGAACGCGGCACGCTGTTCGCGTTCGACGTCGCGCTCGACGGCGACGCGGCGCGCGACTTCTCGCGGCGCTTCTTCGAACTCGCGCTCGAGCGCGAGCTGCTGCTGCGCCCGATCGGCACGACCGTGTACCTGATGCCGCCGTACGTGATGAGCGACGACGACATCGCATGGCTCGCGCAGCGCACGCGCGACACGCTCGAAGCCACACTGGCGGAGCGTGCGCAATGAGCCTGCTCGACACCCTGCAACGCGGCCTCGCCGACCTCGACGCCCAAGGGCTGCGCCGCGTGCGCCGCATCGCCGACACTGCGTGCGACGCGCGCATGACCGTCGACGGCCGCGAGATCGTCGGCTTCGCGAGCAACGACTATCTTGGCCTTGCCGCACACCCGGCGCTCGTCGCCGCGTTCGCCGAAGGCGCGCGGCGCTACGGCTCCGGCAGCGGCGGCTCGCACCTGCTCGGCGGCCATTCGCGCGCGCACGCGACGCTCGAGGACGAGCTCGCGGGCTTCGCGGGCGGCTTCTCCGACGCGCCGCGCGCGCTGTACTTCAGCACCGGCTACATGGCGAACCTCGCCGCGATGACGGCGCTTGCCGGCAAGGGCGCGACGATCTTCTCCGACGCGCTGAACCACGCGTCGCTGATCGACGGCACGCGGCTGTCGCGCGCGAACGTGCAGATCTACCCGCATGCGGACACGGCCGCGCTCGCCGCGCTGCTCGACGCATCGGATGCCGAAACGAAACTGATCGTCAGCGACACCGTGTTCAGCATGGACGGCGACCTCGCGCCGCTCGCCGAACTCGTCGCGCTGGCGGAGCGCCACGGCGCGTGGCTCGTCGTCGACGACGCGCACGGCTTCGGCGTGCTCGGCCCGCAGGGTCGCGGCGCGCTGGCCGCCGCCGCGCTGCGCTCGCCGCATCTCGTGTACGTCGGCACGCTCGGCAAGGCGGCCGGCGTCGCGGGTGCGTTCGTGATCGCGCACGAGACCGTGATCGAATGGATGATCCAGCGCGCGCGCAGCTACATCTTCACGACGGCCGCGCCGCCCGCCGTCGCGCATGCGGTATCGGCCAGCCTGAAGGTGATCGCGGGCGACGAAGGCGACACGCGCCGCGCGCATCTCGCCGCGCTGATCGCGCAGACGCGCGCGCTGCTGCGCAAGACGCGCTGGCAGCCGGTCGACTCGCACACCGCCGTACAGCCGCTCGTGATCGGCGGCAACGACGCGACGCTCGCGGCAATGCGCGCGCTCGACGCGCACGGCCTGTGGGTGCCCGCGATCCGGCCGCCGACGGTGCCCGCGGGCACGTCGCGGCTGCGCGTGTCGCTGTCGGCCGCGCATTCCTTCGACGATCTCGCGCGGCTCGAAGCCGCGCTGGTCCAGGCCAGCGAGGACGCCGCATGAACGCCCCGCTCTCGGTTTTCGTCACCGGCACCGACACCGAAATCGGCAAGACCTTCGTGTCGGCCGCGATGCTGCACGGTTTCACGCGGCACGGCCTGCGCGCGGCCGCGCTGAAGCCCGTCGCGGCCGGCGCGTACGAACGCGACGGCGTGTGGCACAACGAGGACGCCGACCAGCTCGACGCGGCCGCGAACGTCGTGCTGCCGCCCGGGCTGCGCACGCCGTTCCTGTTGAAGGCCCCGGCCGCGCCGCATATCGTCGCCGCGCAGGAAGGCGTGACGCTCGACCTCGACACGATCGTCGCGTGCCATCGCGAGGCGCTGACGCGCGCGGACGTCGTCGTCGTCGAAGGCGCCGGCGGCTTTCGCGTACCGCTGAACGACACCCAGGACATGGCCGATCTCGCGGTCGCGCTCGGCGTGCCCGTCGTGCTCGTCGTCGGCGTGCGGCTCGGCTGCATCAGCCACGCGCTGCTGACGGCCGACGCGATCGCCGCGCGCGGCCTCACGCTCGCGGGCTGGGTCGCGAACCACGTCGACCCGGCCATGTCGTTCCCGGACGAGAACGTCGCGACGATCCGCGACTGGCTCGCGCGCGAGCATCGCGCGCCGCTGCTCGGCCGCATCGCGCACATGAATCCGGCCGCCCCCGAATCCGCCGCGCCGATGCTCGACATCGCCGCGCTGGTCGAGACGCTGCGCGCCGCGCAACATTGACCTTACCGATCCCCCAATCCCGCCCAGGACAGGAACACAACATGACCCAAGCCCAGAGCTCCACCGTGCAACCCGACGCGATTCCCGTAGCCGCTCCGGCCTCGCAGCGCTGGCGCGTCGCCGACGTCGTCGCGCTGTTCGCGCTGCCGTTCAACGACCTTCTGTTCCGCGCGCAGCAGGTCCACCGCGAGCATTTCGACGCGAACGCGGTGCAGCTGTCGACGCTGCTGTCGATCAAGACCGGCGGCTGCGAGGAAGACTGCGGCTACTGCTCGCAATCGTCGCATCACGACACGGGCCTGAAGGCCGAGAAGCTGATGGACGTCGACGCGGTGCTCGACGCCGCACGCACGGCGAAGGCAAACGGCGCGAGCCGCTTCTGCATGGGCGCCGCATGGCGCAACCCGAAGGAGCGCCACATGCCGGCGCTGACCGAGATGGTGCGCGGCGTGAAGGAACTCGGCCTCGAGACCTGCATGACGCTCGGCATGCTCGAGGACGAACAGGCGCAGCAGCTCGCCAGCGCGGGCCTCGACTACTACAACCACAACCTCGATACGTCGCCGGAGTTCTACGGCCAGGTGATCTCGACGCGCACCTACCAGGACCGGCTCGACACGCTCGATCGCGTGCGCGACGCGGGCATCAACGTGTGCTGCGGCGGCATCATCGGGATGGGCGAATCGCGCCGCGAGCGCGCGGGCCTGATCTCGCAGCTCGCGAACCTGAACCCGTACCCGGATTCGGTGCCGATCAACAACCTCGTCGCGATCGAGGGCACGCCGCTCGAAGGCACCGCGCCGCTCGACCCGCTCGAATTCGTGCGCACGATCGCGGTCGCGCGGATCACGATGCCGAAGGCCGTCGTGCGTCTGTCGGCCGGCCGCGAACAGCTCGACGACGGGCTGCAGGCGCTGTGCTTCCTCGCCGGCGCGAACTCGATGTTCTACGGCGACCAGCTGCTGACGACCAGCAACCCGCAATCGCAGAAGGACCGCGCGCTGTTCGAGCGCCTCGGCATCCGCGCGAGCGACGCGGACGCGATGTCGGCGAACGCGTAAGCGGCGCCGGCGGACGCGCCGCGCCCGCCGACGAACCAGCCGGGACCTGTCCCGGCTTTTTTACGCCCCCATGGCCGGCGCGCGC
Organism: Burkholderia paludis; assembly: GCF_000732615.1. Lineage (GTDB taxonomy): Bacteria > Pseudomonadota > Gammaproteobacteria > Burkholderiales > Burkholderiaceae > Burkholderia > Burkholderia paludis. The sequence continues at coordinate 46,941 of NZ_JPGL01000031.1, read as the reverse complement.
GCTCAGCCCGCGCCGCCCAGCGCCCGCGGCTCCATGAACGTATGCCGGAAGTAATCGCGCACCGCGTGCATCGCGGGGCTCGGCTCGATGTTCTTGCGCCACGCGAGGCCGACGCTCATCGGCGGCACCGCGTCGCGCAGCACGATCGTCTCGATGCGCCGCCCTTCGAGCGACCACGGGCGATACACCATGTCGGACAGGATCGCGACACCGCTGCCGTTCGCAACCATGCTGCGCACGGCCTCGACCGACGACGTGCGCAGGATCACGTTGGGCCGGTACGGCGTCTCGTTCCAGTAACGCAGCGCCGTCTGCCCCGCTTCGTCGACCGTCAGCATCACGAACGGCTCGCGCGCGACCTCGGCGAACGTGACGCTCTCGCGCTTGAGCAGCGGATGATGCGCGCCGACCCACAGCCGGCGCACCGAATGGATCACGGGCTCCAGCACCAGCTCCGGATTCGATACGTTCGACGTGAGCAGCACCGCCATGTCGTAGCGGCCCGCGATCAGCCCCTCCTCGATCGACTCGCGGTTCAGTTCGTGCAGGTGAATCGTCAGTCGCGGATAGAGCGTGTTCAGCCGCAGCACGTGATGCGGCAGGAAGTAGCCGAGCACCGTGTAGCTCGCGGCGATCGCGAGCGTGCCGGTCAGCGTGCTTTCGAGGTTCGGAATCCGCATCGCCTCGTCGACCGACGACAGGATCGTATACGCGTGATTGAGGAAACGCCGCCCGGTATCGGTGAGCGTCACGCCCGCCGGCGTGCGCAGAAAGAGCTGCGTGCCGAGGCTGTCCTCGAGTTCCCGGATCGCACTCGTCACGGCCGACTGCGAGATCGTGAGCTGGATCGCGGCCTGCGAGATCTGGCCGAGCTCGGCGGTCGCGACGAAGTACTTGAGCTGTCTGAGGGTCAGGGCCATGGTCGAATGGAAAACTGATGAGCACGCGATGAACATCATATCAATCACGCAACGCCCCTGAACCGGACCGCGTGGAAACCCTGCCACGCCTGCCCTGGCGGCCTTGGACAGCCGCTTTCGGCAGTATCGATAAAATCGATACGGTCGCATATAAAAATAGAACTATTTTGACGCCCCCCACACGGCTAACCTGCGTTCAACACGGTTTCGGCGTGCGCCACGGCACACGCGAACCGGAGAACCAGGAGGAGCACACCGTATGAGGAAGCACAGCGTCGACCTGAACTCCGACATGGGCGAAGGCTTCGGCCCGTGGACGATCGGCGACGGCGTCGACGAGCAGATCATGCCGCTGATCAGCTCGGCGAACATCGCCACCGGCTTTCATGCCGGCGACCCGAACATCATGGCCCGCACCGTGCAGCTCGCGCGCGACGCCGGCATCGGCATCGGTGCGCATCCGGGCTTTCGCGATCTGGTCGGCTTCGGCCGCCGTACGATCGCCGAAGCGCCGCAGGCACTCGTCAACGACATCCTGTACCAGCTCGGCGCGCTGCGCGAGTTCGCGCGGCTGCACGGCGTGAGCCTGCAGCACGTGAAACCGCACGGCGCGCTCTACATGCATGCGGCGGCCAGCGAGGCGTTCTCGCGCCTGCTGATCGAGACGCTGCAGCGCGTCGATCCCGGCCTGTGGCTGTACTGCATGGAGGCGTCGGTCACATACCGCGTCGCCGCCGAATACGGGCAGCCGGTGATCCGCGAGTTCTACGCGGATCGCGACTACGACCGCAGCGGCTCGATCGTGTTCACCCGCCGCGTCGGGCGCCTCGACCCGCGCCAGGTTGCAGACAAGGTGCTGCGCGCGTGCATCGACGGCAAGGTCCGCACGGTCGAAGGCGACGACATCGACATCGATTTCGATTCGGTCTGCATCCACAGCGACACGCCGGGGGCGCTCGAGCTCGTGCGCGAGACGCGCGATGCGCTGACGCGCGAAGGCATCCGCACCGCCGGCCCGCAGCCGCGTACCGCGCAACACTGATTCAAGGAGACACACGATGGCATTGCACGATATCGTCAGCCCGCTGCCGGGCACCTTCTACCGGCGCCCGTCGCCCGATGCGGACTACTACGCCGCGCTCGACGCGACGGTGGCCGCCGGCGCGGTGGTCGGCCTCGTCGAAGTGATGAAGCAGTTCACGGAAATCGAAGCCGAGGTGGCAGGCCGCGTCGTCGAACTGCTCGTCGAGGACGGCGAGCCGGTCGACGCGGGCCAGGTGCTGATGCGGATCGAGGGGTGACGCGATGAATACGGCAACCTCCTCCGGCGCGTTCTATCGTCCGTCGCGCATCAAGACCCTGCTGGTGGCGAATCGCGGCGAGATCGCGGTGCGCGTGATCCGCGCGGCGCGCGAGCTGGGCATGCGCGCGGTCGCCGTGGTCAGCGACGCGGATCGCGACAGCCTCGCCGCGCGCATGGCCGACGAAGCGATCCACATCGGCTCGTCGCATGCGGCCAGGAGCTACCTGAACCCCGCCGCGATCCTCGACGCCGCACGGCAGTGCGGCGCGGACGCGATCCATCCCGGCTACGGCTTCCTGTCCGAGAACGCCGCGTTCGCCGCGCAGGTCGAGGCGGCCGGGCTGATCTTCGTCGGCCCCGACTCGCGGATGATCGCGACGATGGGCGACAAGGCGCGCGCCCGCGACACCGCTCGACGCGCGAACGTGCCGACGGTGCCCGGCAGCGACGGCGTCGTGCAGTCGCTCGACGACGCTCGGGCGGTTGCCGCGCGCATCGGCTATCCGATCATGATCAAGGCGGCCGCGGGCGGCGGCGGGCGCGGCATCCGCGTCGCACACGACGCCGCGCAGCTCGACGCCGAACTGCCGCTCGCACAGCGCGAGGCGCAGGCCGCGTTCGGCGACGGCGGCGTCTATCTCGAACGCTTCATCGCGCACGCCCGGCACATCGAGGTGCAGGTGCTCGGCGACGGCCGCGACGCCGTCCACCTGTTCGAGCGCGAATGCTCGCTGCAGCGGCGCCGCCAGAAGATCCTCGAGGAAGCGCCGTCGCCGTCGCTCACGGGCGAGCAACGCGACGCGCTGTGTGCGTCGGCCACGCGCCTCGCGCGCGAAGTCGGCTATTGCAGCGCGGGCACGCTCGAATACCTGTTCGACGACGCGCGCGGCGAGTTCTACTTCATCGAGATGAACACGCGTATCCAGGTCGAGCATCCGGTGACGGAGGCGATCACCGGCATCGATCTCGTGCGCGAGACGCTGCGCATCGCCGACGGCGAGCCGCTGCGCTTCACGCAGCGGGACATCGCGATGCGCGGCGCGGCGCTCGAATGCCGGATCAACGCGGAGGACCCGCTGCAGGATTTCCGCCCGAACCCCGGCCGGATCGACACGCTCGTCTGGCCGACCGGCCCCGGCGTGCGGATCGATTCGCTGCTGTACCCGGGTTACGTCGTGCCGCCGTTCTACGATTCGCTGCTCGCGAAGCTGATCGTGCACGACGAGAGCCGCGCGGCCGCGCTGCAGCGGCTCGCGCGCGCGCTCGGCGAACTGCACGTCGGCGGCGTGAAGACCACCGCGCCGCTGCACGTCGCGCTGCTCGCGGACGACGACGTGCGCGCCGGGCGCTACCACACGAATTTTCTCGAAGCGTGGATGCCGCAGTGGCGCGAAGCCGCGGCGGCCGCCGCGTGCGAGCCCGCTGCCGAGGACGCCGCGCGCGTCGGGGAGGCCCTGTGACGACCCGTTATACATTCGGCGGCGACGAGTTCGTGTTCGTCGAAATCAGCGAGGCAATGTCGCTCGACGCATTCTTCAAGGGCACCGCGATCACGCGCGAACTGCAGCGGCGCGCGGTGCCGGGCGTCACCGAGATCTGTCCGGCGAATGCGTCGTACCAGGTGCGCTACGACCCGGACGTGATCGCCCCCGACGCGCTCGTCGCGCTGCTGAAGACGATCGAGGCCGACGTCGGCGAAGCACCGCTCGAGCTCGACACCCGCATCGTCGAGATCCCGGTGCTCTACAACGACCCGTGGACGCATGAAACGCTGATGCGGTTTCGCGAGCGCCACCAGGACCCGTCGTCGACCGATCTCGAATACGCGGCGCGCATCAACGGCAAGACGAGCGTCGACGACTTCATCGCCGCGCACTCGGGCTCGCCCTGGTTCGTGTCGATGGTCGGCTTCGTCGCGGGCCTGCCGTTCATGTACCAGATGGTCGAGCGCGCGCGCCAGCTCGAGGTGCCGAAATACCTGCGGCCGCGCACCGACACGCCGAAGCTCACCGTCGGCCACGGCGGCTGCTTCGGCTGCATCTACTCGGTGCGCGGCGCGGGCGGCTACCAGATGTTCGGCGTGACGCCCGCGCCGATCTTCGATCCCGCGCAGCGGCTCGACTACCTGCGCGACTTCATGGTGTTCTTCCGACCCGGCGACATCGTGAAGTTCACGCCGATCGACCGCGATGCGTACGACGCCGCCGTGGCGGCCGTCGAGGCCGGCACCTTCTCCCTGCGCGTGCGACCCGTGAAATTCTCGCTCGACGCGTTCCTGCGCGATCCCGACGCGTACAACCGCTCTCTCGTCGAGGTACTGCATGCAAGCTGACGCGCACAACGTGATCGAGGTCGTGAAACCCGGCCTCGCGACGTCGGTCCAGGACACCGGCCGGCAAGGCTGCTACCACGTCGGCATTCCGCCGTCGGGCTCGCTCGACCAGTACGCATCGCGTGCGGCGAACCTGCTGGTCGGCAATCCGGAAGAGGCGGCGGTGCTCGAATGCACGCTGCTCGGCCCCGAGCTGATGTTCCATGTCGACGCGCTGATCGCCGTCACGGGCGCCGAGATGACGCCGAAGATCGACGGCGTCGGGCAGCGCTGCAACGTCGCGCTGCGGATCCGCGCCGGCAGCGTGCTGTCGTTCAGCTACGTGAAGGGCGGCGCACGCGCGTATCTGGCCGTCGCGGGCGGCATCGACGTGCCGGTCGTGCTCGGCAGCCGCTCGACGTACGCGCTCGGCGCGATCGGCGGACATGCGGGCCGGCGTCTGCAGAAAGGCGACCGGCTGCCGATCGGCGCCGCCTCCGGCACGGGCCGCGAAGGGCGCGAACTGCCGGCATCGGTGAGCCGGCCGCTCGACAGCCAGGTCGAACTGCGCGTGCTGACGGGCCTGTATCACCACCGGCTCACCGACGCCTCGGCGCAGAGCTTCTTCGACGACGAATGGACGGTCGCGCCCGAGGCGGACCGCATCGGCTACCGCTACAAGAACGGCCGCCCGCTGCAGTTCCAGCCGCGCGAGCAGCCGTTCGGCGCAGGCGCCGATCCGTCGAACATCGTCGACGCGTGCTATCCGATCGGCTCGATCCAGGTGCCGGCCGGGCTCGAGCCGATCGTCCTGCTTCGCGACGCGGTGTCGGGCGGCGGCTACGCGACGATCGGCACGGTCATCAGCGCCGACATGGACCTGATCGGCCAGATGCAGCCGAACCACCGCGCGCGCTTCGTGCGCGTGACGATGGCCGACGCGCTCGCGGCGCGCCGCGAGTACCAGCGGCGCCTGGCGCTGCTGCGCGCCATGCTGCGGGACTGAGCGCCGCCCGCGTTTCACGCCTTCCGCTCTTCGCTGTCCGTTACCTGCCCGCGCGGCCGTCCGCCGCGCGGCGGGGACGCTTGTGCCTCGTTCTTGCCGAACCGGCTGCCCGCCCGACGTCGGGGCAGCCCCGCGGATCGCACATGCCGCGGCCGAGACGTCGTTCGCAGTTTTGCTCACCAAGGAGCACGATCATGGCCAACCCGGCTCAGGCACGCGCCGACGAGAATCTCGACCTGTCGACGCTCGCCCTTCCCGAACACGCGCGCATGCCGCCCTTTTCATTGACGATGGCGTGGTGGGCCGTGTGCAGCGCGGTGTTCTACATCGTGGTCGGCGCGACGCTCGCGCTCACCTACGGCGCACGCAACGCACTGATCGGCATGGCGCTGTCGGTGGTGTCGTACGGCGTCGTCAACGCGATCATCAGCCGCTACGCGATCCGCACCGGCCTGTCGGTCGCGCTGTTCTCGCGCGTGCTGTTCGGCAGCGCGGGCGCGGCGCTCGCGACGCTGATCTTCTTCGCGACGGCGATCTACTACGCGGTGTTCGAAGGTTCGGTGATCGCGGTCGCCGCGCATCACCAGTTTCCGGCGCTCGACTACCGGTGGGCCGCGCTGATCGTCGTCTGCTACAGCGTGCCGCTCGTGTTCGGCAGCGTGCAGCACTGGCTCGACAAGTTCAACGGCGTGCTGCTGCCGTTCTACCTGCTCGGGCTGCTCGCCGCCGTCGCGCTCGCAACGGCCGAGTACGGCTATCACCCGGCCTGGCTCGATTTCGGCCCGGCGGGCGTACCGCCCGCCGGCGGGTGGTGGCACTGCTTCGTCAGCTACATGGGCGTGTGGGTGCTGATGATGTTCACGTTCGACTACGCGCGTTTCGGGCGCAAGGAAGACGCCGGCTATCACGGCCGCTTCAACTTCGGGATGCCGTTCTATCTCGTCACCTTCCTCGTCAACGGCGCGGCCGGCATCTACCTCGTCAGCACGATTCCGGGGCTCGGTACGTTATCCGAAGTGTCGGTCGTGCTCGCGCTGCTGAAGCTGATGGGCGTCTGGGGGCTGCTGTTCGTGTGGGTCACGCAATCGCGCATCAACACCGCGAACTACTATCTCGCGACCGTCAACATGCAGGCGTTCTTCCTGAAAGCGGCCGGCCTGCGCGCGCCGAAATTCGTGTGGGCGCTGGTGGTCGGCGCGGTCGTCTATGCGCTGATGATGGCCGACATCTTCTCGCGGATCCTGCAGGCGCTCGCGTACCAGGGCATCTTCGTCGTCGCGTGGGTCGGCGTCGCGCTCGCGCACATCCTGTCGGCGCGTTACGGGCAACTGGTGGGCGACGACGTCGAATGCCGCGACGCGCACGTGCCGGCATTCAACCCCGGCGGGTTGACCGCATGGTTCGCCGGCGCGTTCGCGGGGCTGCTGCTGAACCAGGCGACCGGGTTCGTCGCATCGCTGTCCGCACCGGCGACCTTCGTCGTGTCGTGGGCGGTCTACCACACGTTGCTGGGCACCGCGAAGCGGTCGTGGTTCGTCCGCAATACGTGACGGTGCGCGCGGCAGCGGCGCGCACCGCAAGTCACACGTGCGACGCCGCGCCGTCGAGCACGGCGCGCACGCGCCCGACGCGCTGCTCGTCGACCGCCGCCAGCACCTCGCCGCGCGGCGCGCACGCCCGAGCCGAAGACCAGCAACCCGCAGTCGCAGAAAGGCCGCGCGCTGTTCGAGCGCCTCGGCATCCGCGCGAGCGCGCGACGCGGACGCCATGTCGGCGAACGCGTAAGCGGTAGCGCCGCCGGACAACCAAAGGGCCGGGGCATGCCCCGGCCCGCTTTCACCCGATCGTCTGCACCGCGGTGCCCTGCGCGTCGCGGATCACGGTCTTCTCGACACGCCAGCGCACCCCGTCGAGCCCGTCGACCGCATACTCGCCGGCCCGCGGCTTCAGCGTGCCCGCCAGCGCGTGCACCGTCGCATCGGCGAGCCGCAGCGTCAGCGCGCCATCCTCTTCCGTGACGCCGTTCGCGTCGCCGCGCACGAACCGGACCGCGCCGTCGTGACCGACAAGGCGAAGCGGCCGGTCGAACGGCAAGCGCAACGGCAGCAGCGTGACGAGTTCGTCGACCTGCCGCGCGCCGACGGTGATCTCGACGACGGGCGCGCGCAGCAGCCGCTTGCGCGTTTCCCATCCGAGCACGTCGGTGAACAGGTAGCCGCTCGACGAGCCGTCGCGCTGAGTGCCGGCGTCGACCTGCGCACGCACGTCCGCGCGCTCGAGCAGCGACGCGCGGCCGAGATCGGTCACCCACATCGGCATGAGCGGCAGCAGCGTGTCGAGCAGCGCGCGCGTGCGCCAGCGCTTTGCGGCGCGCTCCTCGTCGAGCGTCAGCCCGACGACCTGCAGGAACGCGAGACGGCCGTGCGGCGTGTCGATCGCGGGCAGCGCCGGATCGAACGCGAAACCCATCGACCAGAGCTGCGTGTCCGTGTCGAGCGCAATCGGGCCGTTGGCCGCCATCCAGTGGCCGTCGTCGAACGCGTTGCCGCTCTCGAACACGTAGCGCGCGAGATTCTGCAGGAAGCTGAACACCCAGCGCGGCGGTTCGGGGTCGGCGGCGGCGCACGCGACGCGCATCGTCAGCTCGAATCCGAAGCCGCTGACGGCCGGATCGTCCGACTCCTTCGCATACAGCTCGCTCAGCCCGTACGTGACGAAATGCCAGTGCGGCACGGGATCGGCGCGCTTCCATACGCTGATCCCGTCGAGCGGATCGGGGCCGCCGAGCCGCCACTTGATCGCCGTGCCGTAGTGCTTCGGTTCCTCGCCCGGATAGAGGCGCGCGAGCGCGCCGTCGATCGCGTCCCAGCCGGGTGCGGCGGCGTCATCCGCGCCACCCTGTTCGCCGTGTGTCGTGTCGGTCATGCGACCCTCTCTCTCGTTGGTATCCGATGTCATGCCGCCGCGCGCGTCACACGTGCGACGCCGCGCCGTCGAGCGCCGCGCGCACGCGCCCGACGCGCTGCTCGTCGACCGGCGCCAGCACCTCGCCGCGCGGCCGCACGCCCGAGCCGAAATGCACCGCGCGCACGCCGGTGGCGCGGACGAAATCGCCGACCGCGTCGATCGTGAGCCCGGAGCCGGCCAGCACCGTGCAGGTCGAGCCCGCCGCGTGCCGCACCAGCCGCGCGATCGTCGCGACCGCGTCGAGCACCGACGGATGGCCGCCCGACGTCAGCACCGACGTGACGGCCGGCACGCGCAGCAGCGTGTCGAATGCGGCGTTGAGGTCGCGCGAGACGTCGAACGCGCGGTGGAACGTCAGCGCGCGGCCGTCCGCCGCGGCCGCGATGCGGGACAGCGCGTCGAGATCGACGTCGCCGTGCGCGTCGAGCGCGCCGAACACCACGCCGTTCGCGCCCGCCGCGACGGCCGCGCGCACGTCGCGTTCGATCACGCGCAGATCGTCGGCGTCGTAGACGAAGGACCGGCTGTGCGGACGCACGATCACGTTGACGGGAATCGGCACGGCGGCCACGACGGCTTCGATCAGGCCGACGCTCGGCGTCAGCCCGCCCTCGGTGATCGCGGTCACGAGTTCGAGACGGTCGGCGCCCGCGCGGGCGGCGGCCTTCGCATCGCCGACGGTCGTGGCGATCACTTCGAGGAGGACGGCAGAGGCGGCGTTTCGGTTCATGGTGAGCCCGCGAATCGTCAGGACAATGCGGGCATCCTAGCCGAGCCGCGCGACGGGCGCCACCGTGCCGGGCACGGTGCGCGTCAGCCGCGCCGTACGAGCCACACGCCGGCGAGCGCGGACAGGCCGGTCACGACGGCGCCGGGCGCGAACCGGAACATCCGCACGCTCACGTCCACGCCCTGCTGCCGCATCACGTCGAGGATCCCCGGCGCCATCAGGAGCGTCGCCCAGCCGATCATTCCGAGCGCGGTGGTCGCGGTCGCGATCAGCAGCGCGATGCCCGCGCCGCGTGCGCGCGGCCGGAACGCACCGGCGAACGCGCCAAGGGCGAGCAGCACGGCCGAGACCACAAGGAGCACGGCGCCGAACACCCACATCACGCCTGCATGGCCCAACCGCATGAACGCCGTCATCTGCGCGGCGATTACGCACAGGCCCGCGACCGTATACAGCAGGATCGCCACCGCGTTGCGGACCGCGCTCAAGCGAACGACTGGCGGAAGTAGGCGGTCGCGGGGCGGCGGAACAGCAGGTAGACGAACAGCGCGAACAGCAGGACGCCCGGAATCAGCACCGCGAACATCGACATGGGCATGTTGACGAGCGAGAACGCGAAGCCGAACACGGTCGCCGCGATGTAGGCCTTGCGCGACCATTCGCGGCCCTTGAGGATCGCGATGCCGATCACGACGTTCGCGGCCTCGAGCAGCATGCTGATGGCAAACGTTGCCCAGACGGGCAGCAGGTAGTGCGCCAGCAGCGCCTGGGTGGTCGGCATGCCGATCGAGAACGGCGTATAGACGCACGTGATCGCGTTGGTCACGATCACGATCCACGCGAGAATGGTCAGCGAAATCGGTCTTTTCATGGTGTTTTCCTTGTATTCGCCGCCATGGTGGCCCCCGGGGCGGCGCTCGCGGGCACGAAGGCCGCGAACGCGCATTGTCTGGGAAGCCTGCGACGAACGCAACGACCGACCCGCGCCGCCGCGCGGAACGCCACCGCCGCCCGCGGTGCGCGCGGCGCTAGCCGGCGGCGTCCGCCGCGTCGTCGCCCCAGTCGATGTCGCCGCACAGCACGCGCTGCGCGTCGCCCACGCGCACCGCCACCGACAAGGTCACGCACGGCTGCGCCTCGTTGATCGACAGGTACGGCCGCGTGACCTGCACGCGCCCCGGCTCGGCGATAGCCGAACGGAAATACGGCCGGCGCAGCCAGTTCGCGCCCTGCGCGTCCGCCAGCGGCGAGAAACGCGCCTCGGCAAGCGCGCGGTCGGCGCGCAGCACGACGTTGCGGCCCGACTGCCGGCCCTGCGCGTCGAGCAGGAAGCAGCGCGCGGCCGCATCGAGCGCGAGGAAATTCCAGCACACCTCGTCGAGCGGCTCGCCGGCCGCGAGACGCTCGGCCGCGCGTTCGAACGCACGCACGTACGGCGCGAGCCGCTGCGCGTCGCGCCGCTCGCGCGCTTCGGTCTGCTGGCGAAAGCGCTCGGTCAGCTCGCCGATGCAGCCGGTCGCGGCGGCGCTGTCGGGCAGCCCCGGCGCCGGGCGGCCGAAGTAGTAGCCCTGGACGAAATCGGCCTCGCACGACAGCGCGATCTGCGCCTCGTGCTCGGTCTCGATCCCCTCGACGAGCACGAGCTTGCCGGCCTCGTGCAGCAGCGTCACGAGCCCGTGCAGGATCGCGGTGAGCCCCGTGCGGTGCGCGGCATGCGACAGCATGATGCGGTCGAGCTTCACGATGTCCGGGTTCAGTTGCCAGATCCGCTCGAGGTTCGAGTGGCCCGCGCCGAAATCGTCGAGCGCGATCAGGAAGCCATGCGTGCGGAATTCGCGCACGGCCTCGGCGAGCCGCTCGACGTCGTCCGCCCGCTGTTCGAGCACTTCGAGCACGATGCGGCGCGGCGGCATGCCGAGCCGCTTCAGGTTCGCGAGCAGCGCGGCCGCCTGGAACGGGTCGGTCAGCACCCCCGGATGGACATTGAGGAACAGCCACTCGCGCTCGGCGCCGAGCAGCGCGAAGTTCTCGAGATGCAGCGCCTGCGCGAGCCGGTCGAGCTGCAGCAGTTCGCCATGGCGCGCGGCCTCGCCGAACACGTCGAGCGGCGACACAGCGCGGTCGAGCCCGTCATGCGCGCGCAACAGCGCCTCGTAGCCCACCGCACGCTGGTGCGACAGGCTGAATATCGGCTGGAATACGGTCGTGAGCGTCAGGTCGTGATGCTGCGTCGCCAGACGTTCGAAGCCGGAGCTCACCTCCCGCTCGAACCGGTACGGCGACGCGGCGGCCGGACGCTCCTGTTGCACGATCGTCATACCCTCTTCCTCCTGGTGATGCGCTCGGACGCGGCGGCCGGCGAAACGGGCGGCGCGCGCGATGTCATGGTTGGACCCTCGGTTGCCCGGCTCGTGCCGGACGGCTGACCAGCATCAAGCAAGCTCCGTGCAAGGCGACGAACGGCCATGCGCCGCGCGGGTCCGCCGTGCCGCCGCACCACCGCGGCGCACGTCCGACGCACCATTTCAGTGCGCACGCACCGGCCGCTTGAACGCGTCCGTCGCGCCGACACGCTACACTCCGTACGACCGTTTCATTCCATGTAGCTGCCGTATCGATGGAAATCGTCTTCACAGTCCTCATCCTGCTGCTGACCGTCGCGCTGTCCGGCGCCGTCACGCGTCTCCTGCCGTTCCAACTGCCGTTGCCGCTGATGCAGATCGCGTTCGGCGCGATGCTCGCGTGGCCGCAACTCGGCCTGCATGTCACGTTCGATCCCGAAATCTTCATGCTGCTGTTCATTCCGCCGCTGCTGTTCGCGGACGGCTGGCGGATTCCGAAACGCGAGCTGTACCTGCAGCGCCGCGCGATCCTGATGCTCGCTTTCGGGCTCGTATTCATGACGGTACTCGCAGTGGGCTATTTCGCGCACTGGCTGATACCCGAGTTGCCGCTGCCGATCGCGTTCGCGCTCGCGGCCGTGCTGTCGCCGACCGACGCGGTCGCGCTGTCGGGCATCGCCGGCCGCGGCCGGATCCCGCCGCAACTGATGCACATCCTCGAAGGCGAGGCGCTGATGAACGACGCGTCGGGCCTCGTCGCGCTGAAGTTCGCGATCGCGGCCGCGCTGACCGGCATGTTTTCGCTGCGCGCCGCCTCGGTCACGTTCGTGATCGTCGCCGCCGGCGGGCTCGCGACCGGCGCGATCGTGTCCTGGCTGTTCAGTGCGCTGTCGACGCGCTTCCTGAACGCCGAGCAGGAAGGCGATCCGGCCCCCGGCATCGTGATGACGCTGCTCGTGCCGTTCGCGGCCTACCTGTTCGCCGAGCACCTCGACCTGTCGGGCGTGCTGGCGGCCGTGTCGGCCGGGATGATGATGAACTACACGAGCTTCTCGCGCAAAAGCACCGTCGCATCGCGCGTGCGCGCCGAAAGCACGTGGGCGATGATCGAGTTCGTGTTCAACGGCATGGTGTTCATCATGCTCGGGCTGCAGTTGCCGCACATCATCGGCCGCACGCTGGTCGATGCGCACCACACGAGCGACGCGCTGGTCGGGCGGATGATCTTCAACGTCTGCGCGATGATGCTCGCGCTGTACGCGATCCGCTTCCTGTGGGTGTGGCTGCTGCGCTGGTTCGCGAGCCGCCGCGCCGCGCGCCAGGGCCTCGCGGGCACGATGGCCGGCGTGCGCACGATCGCCGTGATGACGGTGGGCGGCGTGCGCGGCGCGGTCACGCTCGCCGGCGTGCTGTCGATCCCGGTCGCGCTGTCCGACGGCGCGCCGCTGCCGGGCCGCGACACGGCGATCTTCGTCGCGTCGGCCGTGATCCTCGGCTCGCTCGTCGTCGCGGTGATCGGCCTGCCGCTGCTGCTGCGCGGCGTACGGTCGTCGCGCAACCCGCTCGGCGACGAGGAACGCGCCGCGCGCGCGGCCGCCGCGCAGGCCGCGATCCGCGCGATCGATTCGTCGCACGACGCAATCTCGGCCGATCTCGACGAATCGGGCGCCGCGCGCTGCGCGGACATCTCCGCGCGCGTAATGGACCAGTACCGCCGCCGCCTCGCCACGCTCGCCGAGGACAGCCCGACGCCGCGCGCGGAAGCCAAGCAATCCGAAGCGATGGAGCTGCAGATGCGGATCGCGGCCGTGCGCGCGGAACGTGCCGCGCTCTACCGGCTGCGCAGCAACAGCAAGATCTCCGACGAGACGCTCACGAAGCTGCTCCGCGAGATCGACCTGTCGGAGACCGCGCTGTCGACCCGCAAGAAAGGCATTCTGTGACGTACCGGCGGCCGCCGGTGCGCAGCCGCCGCCCATGAAAAAACGGCGACGCTTGCGCGTCGCCGTTGCCGTTGCTGCTTCCGCATGCGGTCGCGTTACTTCGCGACCACGACCGGAATCCCCTTCAGCGTACCCGCGCCCTTCATCTCGTCGAGCGCATGCTGCACGGCCGCGCTCGTCGCCGCATCGATGCCGAGCTGCAGCGCGAGCTCGCGCTCCGCGCGCTTCACGCCGGCCAGGTTGCGCACCTTCACGTGGCCGAAGCCGCGCACGCGGGCGTGCAGGTCGGCCAGTTGCGCGACCTGCGCCGCATTGCCGGCGGTCGTCGCGGCGAGGGCACGCGCGAGCGTCGTCTCGTAGTCGTCGGCGAGCGCGCGCTCCATCCTGCGCTCGACGGTGCGGCCGAACGGATCGAGCCACGTGCCGCGCAGGCTGCGCACCCGCGCCAGCATGCCGAGCACCGGCCACATCCACTGGCCGAACACCCGCTTCTTCGGCGCGCCGCCGTCGCTGCCGGCCTTCGCGACCGTCGGCGGCGCAAGGTTGAACTTCACGCGATAGGCCTGCCCCGGCACGCCCTCGAACTGCGCCTCGAGCGCGCTGCGGAATGCGTCGTCCGTGTACAGGCGCGCGACCTCGTATTCGTCCTTGACCGCGAGCAGCCGGTAGAACGTCGTCGCGACCGCACGCGTCAACGCGTCGTCGCCCTTCGCGCGCGCCGCGCCCACCAGCGCACGGTAGCGCTCGACGTAACGCACGCCGCCGTATGCATCCAGGCGCGCCTCGCGATCGGCGATCAGCTCGGCGAGCGTCTCCGGCGCGACGTGCGCGGCCACCGCGTGACGTGCGTTCCACAACGCGTCGAGGCCCGCCGCGTCGCCGGCCGCCATCCGGCCGATCGCGAACGCGAGCTTGTTCATCGGCACCGCGACGTTGTTCAGCTCGATCGCGCGCATCATCGCGGCGAGCGACACCGGCACGAGGCCCAGCTGCCACGCATAGCCGAGCATCAGGATGTTCGCGCCGATCGAATCGCCGAGGAACTTCGCGGCGAGCGCCTGCGCGTCGCAGCTCGACAGGTAGCCGTCGCCGGCCGCGTGATGCATCTTCTCCAGCAGCGCGTCCGCGTGCAGGTTCGCGTCGGGGTTCTGCACGAACGACGCGTTCGGGATCCGGTGCGTGTTGACGACGATCCGCGTGCGCTCGTGGCGCACCGTCTGCAGCGCCTCCGCGCTCGCGCCGACCACCATGTCGCACGCGAGGAGCACGTCGGCCTGCTGCGTGTCGATGCGCACCTGGTTCAGCCAGCGGTCGTTCGACGCGATCCGCACGAACGACAGCACCGAGCCGCCCTTCTGCGCGAAGCCCATGAAATCGAGCACCGACGCGCTCTTGCCCTCGAGGTGCGCGGCCATGCTGATCAGCGCGCCGACCGTCACGACGCCCGTGCCGCCGACGCCCGTCACGAGCATGTCGAACGGCGCCGCATCCAGATGCGTCGCCGGCACCGGCAGCGCATCCACGCGCGAAGCCAGCGCCGCCTCGTCGAACGCCGCGCCCGCGGCCTTCTTCAGCGCCGCGCCTTCGAGCGTCACGAAGCTCGGGCAGAAGCCGTTCACGCACGAATAGTCCTTGTTGCACGACGACTGGTCGATGCGGCGCTTGCGGCCGAGCGGCGTTTCGAGCGGCTCGACCGACAGGCAGTTCGATTGCACGCCGCAATCGCCGCAGCCTTCGCACACCGCGTCGTTGATGAACAGGCGCTTGTCCGGGTCGGGGAATTCGCCCTTCTTGCGCCGGCGGCGCTTCTCGGCCGCGCAGGTCTGGTCGTAGATCAGCACGGTGACGCCCGGCGTCTCGCGCAGCTCGCGCTGCACCGCGTCGAGCTCGCTGCGGTGATGGAACGTGGTGCCGGTCGGGAACAGCCCGTGATGGCCGTCGTACTTCTGCGGCTCGTCCGACACGACGACGAAGCGCGACACGCCTTCCGCCTCGACCTGCCGCGCGATCTGCGGCACCGAGATGCTGCCGTCGACCGGCTGGCCGCCCGTCATCGCGACCGCGTCGTTGTAGAGGATCTTGTACGTGATGTTGGCCTTCGCGGCGACCGCCTGGCGGATCGCGAGGATGCCGGAGTGGAAGTAGGTGCCGTCGCCGAGGTTCTGGAACACGTGCTTCGTGTTGGTGAACATCGCGTGCGCGGCCCAGTCGACGCCCTCGCCGCCCATCTGGATCAGCCCGGTCGTGTCGCGCTCCATCCACGACGCCATGAAGTGGCAGCCGATGCCGGCCTGCGCGATCGAGCCTTCCGGCACCTTCGTCGACGTGTTGTGCGGGCAGCCCGAGCAGAAGTAAGGCGTGCGCTTCACCGCGTCGGCCTCGTTCGACAGGATCTGCGGCGCGACGAGATCGACGACGCGTTCGCGGCGGTCGAGCGCCGGCTTGTGCCGCGCGAGCCATTCGGCGAACACCGGCAGGATGCGCGACGGACGCAGCTCGCCGAGCTCGGACAGCAGGCAGGCGCCCGCGGCGTCGTGCTTGCCGAGCACGCGCGGGCGCGCGCCTTCCGTGCGGTTGTACAGGTAGTCCTTGATCTGCTGCTCGATGACCGGGCCCTTCTCCTCGATCACGAGCACTTCGGCCAGCCCGTCGACGAAGGTCTCGACGCGCGTCATTTCGAGCGGATACGACAGGCCGACCTTGTAGATCCGCACGCCGGCCGCGTCGAGGTCGGCCACCGTCAGGTCGAGACGGCGCAGCGCCTCCATCAGGTCGAGGTGCGCCTTGCCGCAGGTGACGATGCCGACGTTCGCCTGCGCGCTCGGCGCGATCCACTTGTCGATGCTGTGGGTGCGCGCGAAATGGCGCACCGCGTCGAGCTTCGCGGCGAGGCGCGCCTCGATCGTGAGGCTCGGCAGGTCGGGCCAGCGGTTGTGCAGGCCGCCCGCCGGCGGCGTGAAGCCTTCCGGCGCGGGCCAGTGCGTCTGCAACGCGTCGAGGTCGACGGTCGAGCCCGATTCCACCGTTTCCGAGATCGCCTTGAAACCGACCCACGCGCCCGAGTAGCGCGACAGCGCCCAGCCGTACAGGCCGAATTCGAGCATGTCGGCGATGTTCGCCGGGTTCACGACCGGCATGTGCCACGCGATCATCGCGAAATCGCTCTGGTGCGGCATCGACGACGACACGCAGCCGTGGTCGTCGCCCGCGACGACGAGCACGCCGCCATGCGGCGACGAACCGTACGCGTTGCCGTGCTTCAGCGCGTCGCCGGCGCGGTCGACACCCGGCCCCTTGCCGTACCACATCGCATACACGCCCTCGACCGTGCGCTCGGGATCGGCTTCGACGCGCTGCGTGCCGAGCACCGCCGTCCCGCCGAGTTCCTCGTTGATCGCGGGCAGGAAGCGCACGCCGCCCGCGTCGAGCAGTTTCTTCGCCTTCCACAATTGCTGATCGACCATGCCGAGCGGCGAGCCGCGGTAGCCGCTCACGAAGCCGGCCGTGTTGAGCCCCTGTTCGGTGTCGACCGCGCGCTGCATCAGCAGCAGGCGGATCAGCGCCTGCGTGCCGGTCAGGAAGATCCGGCCGCGCGTCGCGGTCAGGTTGTCGGTCAGGCGGTAGTCGGACAGGGCAGGCGTGCCGTCGACGGGCAGGCGGGCGGTCATTGGGGGGTGTCTCCTGATTGTGATGTACTGGCTGCGCGGCGGGACGTCGGCGACGTGTGGGGGCCGGCAGCGGATGGCTCTATTTTTTCGCGCGCAGCCGAGAATGTTTTTTCTCATCTTGCTCGGACAGCCCCGCGGCGAGAAAAACTGCCCAGGTTTTTACGTGAATTTGAGTGAGTTTTCGCGCGAGGAGGCGGGAGCGGGATGGATGGGGCGTAGCGGCGGGCGGGCCGTGCGGCGGGAAAAGGGGCGCCTGCCGGCTGGCGTTGCAGAAGCCCCCTCGAGGGTGCTCGAGCCCCGTGCATCAAGGGTTTCGGGGGTGCCGGGCCTCGTCTCTCACCGTTGCGACGCACAGTGTTCAGATTGGTCTGATGCGCCGGATGTCCACAACGCCGCTCCCCCCTCTGCTGACCGGGAAGGTATGCTCACTGTTCGGTTGCACAGCGTTTCGAGTGGCGTGCGGGCCGGGATATCCACATCCGGATCGCCATGCGGCTCGCTCGAACGTCGACGCTCACCTTTGAATTTCACAGCCCGGCGAGTGGGTTCCGGCGGTGGATATCCACATCGGCGGCGCCGCTTTTTTTCGATCCGCCGGCCACCCTCTCCGTTCGAAAACACAGGGGCGAGCGGGGTTCCACCGGACGGATACCCACGCCGGAACATGCCTGCCGGGCGATCGCGGGCACACGCTCACCGTTGAAATGCACAGGGCTTCGAGTGGGTCCGGCAGCCGTTATCCACGCCCCCGCCGGATACCGCCTTCCTGTGTCGCGCACTCCCTCACCGTCGCCAGTCACAGGGCTTCGAGTCGCTTGGGGCGCGGGATATCCACATGGCCGCGAATGCGCCGATCGCCAGCGCGGCGGCGGCGCGACGAGCGCCGAAGGCCCGTAACCCGCACCGGGAGCGGCTCGCCACCCGATCGGGCGCCGCCGCTCACCATCGAAATACACAGGGCCGCGAGTCGTTTCGGCAGCCTGATATCCACACCGGGCCCGCGTTGCGCGCCTGACCGGCATGACGCGCCAGGCAGTATTCGCGCCAGAATCGGCGCGCCTCGGTGGGCGGCCAGCCGATTGCATGCCTGCACTGGCGATTGAATGACATCGTGCGCCGAGCCGCTTCAAGGAGAAGCGGCGTGCCGAAACGCTCAATGCTCGGCGGGTTGCCCACCAATCGCATACCCGCACTCGCGCTTGAACGACACCGCGCATCGAACCACTTCAAGGAATGTAGCGACGTGCCGAAATACTCGATGCTCGGCGGACGGCCCACCAATCGCAACCTCGCACTCGCGATTGAATGACACCGTGCGTCGAGCCGCATGAAGGAGTAGCGACGTGCCGAAATGCTCAATGCTCGGCGGGTTGCCCACCGATCGCATACCCGCACTCGCGATTGAATGACACCGTGCGTCGAGCCGCTTCAGGGAATGTAGCGGCGCGCCAAAACGCTCAATGCTTGGCGAACTGCCTGCCGATCGCATGCCCGCACTCGCCCTTGAACGACACCGCACGTCAAGTTGCTTCAAGGAATATAGCGGCGCAGCGAAAAACTCAATGCTCGGCGGGTTGCCCACCGATCGCATACCCGCACTCGCGCTTGAACGACACCGTGCATCGAGCCACTTCAAGGAATGCAGCGGCGTGCCGAAATGCTCGATTGAAGGACCACGCACGCGCGCTCGCCGTTAGAATGCACGACCCTCCGGTCCGGATCTGGAACCGGATATCGGCATCGCCTCATGCACGCGGTCAGGTATCTCCCGCGCACATTCAGCTAGAATGCGCGGCGCCTCGTGCTTCGGCAAAAGCCCGAAACCCCGGCCGGAGCAGGCTCGGCGCGGGATCGCGCGCCTCCGCTCACCATCGGATTTCACAGCATTTCGCTTCGTCTCGCGGCGAGTTGTCCACACCCTTCTTCACGCATTGCGCGGTATCCGGCCATCCTCACCAGTGAAATCCACAGGGCGGCGAGTCGTTTCGAAGCGAGGATATCCACAACCGGGCGAACGCAACGATCCTCTTCCGCCTGTCGCGCGCCCATCCGCGCCGCATGGCCGGGGAAAACCGGAGAGGCTTGTCCCATGGGCCTCGGCGGCGCACTCACCGTTCGGATGCACAGCGTTTCGAGTGGCTGCCAGGCGAGTTGTCCACATCGGCCAGACGCTGGCCCATCGCATCGCCTTGTGCTCCCGGATGACGTTACCCGACGATCGCCCGGACAGCCGCTGCCGGATTGCCGCCGACCAGCGTATTCGCGGGAACGCCGCGGGTAACGACAGCGCCGGCCGCGACGATCGAATTTTCGCCGACCGTCACGCCGCCGATGACCGTCGCGCCTGAACCGGTCCACACGTTCCGTTCGATCTCGATCGACTTCGCAACGACGAAGCCGCACCGATGGTTCGACGGGATGCCCGGACCTGATCAGGCACACGTTCGGGCCGATCATCGCGTCATCGCCGATCTCGGGCACGCCCAGATCGTAAAGCGTGCAGTTCTGGTTGATGAACACGTTGTTCCCGATCCTCGTGCCGGTGCCGCCCGTTGCCTGGAACGGCGGGATTGGCAGGCCGCCGCCGTCCACCTGCATGCCGGCCCGTTCGCAGAACAACGCACGGACTTCGGCTGCATCGCCGAATGCCAGACGGTTGACGCGCGCGGTGATCGCCATCGCCCGCTTGATCTCCGCCGGCATGGCCGCCGATCCGGGCGTTCCGCGCGGAATGATCGTGGTGCGATCGTCGGTTGCGATACGCGACTTGCCTCCGGAGATTCCGTCGTGTCGCGACAGGTCCGCGGTCCTCGCTGAATGCGCGAGTGGCCGTATGCGCGAATGCCGCGGGTCGCAAAAGTCATTGCCTGGATGCCTGCCTGCATCCTGTCCGCCATTTTTTATTACTAGTTAAATAATAACTAGTCATATATTTACCCTCTTGCAGCATCAGGCTTCGCCCGGTTTTCCGCCCGCTTCATGCCGTACCGAAGGGGCATCCCGGAAGACGCGCGCAGCCGGGCGCCCCTGGCCGGGCACCCCTGTCCGAACCGCCCGTGCTCGGGTACGCTTGGACATCCACCGAACCGACACGGCACTCAAACGCGGAGGCGCGATGAAGCTCTACTACTGGCCGAAGACCCGGGCATTCCGGGCGCTGTGGATGCTAGAGGAAACCGGCGTGGTGTACGAACTCGTGCCGATCGACCTGCGCTCGCACGAGCAGGGCAGCGACGCGTTCGTACAGGTCAACCCGATGGCCAAGCTGCCAGCCCTCGACGACGGCAGCGCGCCGTTCGCCGAATCGGGCGCCGTGCTGCTCTATCTCGCCGACCGCTGCCCGGGCGCCGGGCTCGGCGTCGCGCCCGACGATCCGCTGCGCGGCCGCTTCCTCCAGTGGATGTTCTTCACGCCGACCTGCCTCGAACCGGCGATGGCCGAAAAATTCACCGGCGCATCGGGCAATCCGGTCGCATTCGGCTGGGGCAACATCACGCGCGTGCAGCGCGCGCTCGCGCAGGCGCTCGCCCACAGCCCGTGGCTCGTCGGCGACCGCTTCACCGCGGCCGACCTGCTGCTCGCCAGCACGCTGAAAATCGCGTTCGACGCGCATCTGCTGCCGCACGAAGGCGTGCTCGGCGACTATGTCGCGCGCGCGGAGGACCGCGATGCATTCCGCCGCGCGGTCGCGATCGAACACCGCGAAGCGGCGCGCCTGCTGCACGCGTGACCCGGCCGGAGCGGCGCGCGCCGCCGCCCGATCACGCCCGATCACGCCCGATCACGCCCGATCACGCCTGGGTGGCCGGGCCCCGTGCGGCGGCCCGCACGCCGGCGGACACGCCCGGCGAACCGTGCTCGCCGGGCTCGACGTCGACCGGCACGACTTCGTGAAAATGCGTGTAGTCGATGTGCGTGATGCCGTCCTCGTCGTGCATCAGGTCGACATAGCGGTGACGCCAGCGGATCTCGCCATGCACCCACGAATGACGCGCCTGCATGACCTGCGCGGTCGTCTCGTCCGAGCCCTCGATCGTGATCAGCAACGACGCGTCGCTCGCGGCAAGCGATTCGGGCGTCTCGCCGAACAGCACGCTCGATTCGTCGATCACGTGCATCAGGTTCCAGCCGAGCAGGAAAATCGGATGCTCGCTGCGCACGAGCGGCAGGTCGTGAATCTTGCGCAGCATATAGCCCTCGTGCGAGCCCTCGACACGCATCAGCCGCAATTTCGCCTGCGCCTCGGCGATCACGTTCTGGCGTGCATTCGCGGCGCGCACCATCAGCGTCATCCGGCCGTCGAGCGGCCGCACGATCGCATAGCGCGCGAACAGGATCTTCGCCCGCGGCCGCGAAAACCGCGCGAACACGAGCCCCGTGGCCAGCGCGATGCTCGACATCCCGACGAAGATCTCGAACGTCGCGACGAGATGCGCATAGAGGGTCTGCGGATGCATGTCGCCGTAGCCGACGGTTGCAAGCGTCTCGACGCTGAAGAAGAACGCGCCGCCGAACCCGGCCGGCGACTGGTTCGCGATCGGCGCCCGGCCGAGCAGGTAGAGCGTCGCGAAACCGCCGTTGAGCAGCAGGAACAGCACGGCAAGCGACAGGAAGAACACGGGCCAGCTCACCGTCAGCGCACGGTGATAGAAGTCGCGCCAGCCGAGCGACGGCATGCCGTATGCGATCACCGGGCGGGTGCCCGACCAGATCTTGCGGCCACGGCCGCGGGAGGCTGGGGAGGACGAATCGACGTTCATCGCGCGGCGCCGGTTGCAGGGAGGCGATGAGCGTAGCATGCGCGGCCGGCGGCCGGGAATGCGGGCCGGCTCGGAACGGAAATCCGCCGGCGCCGCAACGCAAACCGGCCGCGGAAGCGGCCGGTTTGCGTCGTTAGCGTGACGACCCGCGCGTGGCGGGCGCGGCGCTCACTTGCGGTCGACGATCACCTGGTCGAACGTGCCGCCGTCGGCGAAGTGGGTCTTTTGCGCATGCGCCCAGCTGCCGAAGACCTGCTCGACGCTGAACGTCTTCAGCGCCTTGAACTCGGCCGCGTGCTTCTTCAGCACGTTCGCGTCGCGCGGGCGCAGATGGTGCTGCGCGATGATCTCCTGCGCTTCCGGCGTGTACAGGTAGTCGAGATACGCCTGCGCGACCTTGCGCGTGCCCTTCTTGTCGACGACCTTGTCGACGACGGCGACGGGCGGCTCCGCGAGGATGCTCGCCGACGGATACACGGCGTCGAACTGCGCGCCCGATGCGCCGGTATCCATCAGCGCGACTTCGTTCTCGAACGTGACGAGCACGTCGCCGATGCCGCGCTGCGTAAACGTCGTGGTTGCCCCGCGGCCGCCGGAGTCGAGCACCGGTACGTTGCGGAAGATCGCCTTCTCGAAGTCGAGCGCCTGCTGGTCGGTCGCGCCCTTCTGCTTCTGGAAACCCCACGCGGCGAGATACGCGTAGCGGCCGTTGCCCGACGTCTTCGGGTTCGCGATGATCACCTGGACGCCCGGCTTCGCCAGATCGCTCCAGTCCTTGATCGCCTTCGGGTTGCCCTTGCGCACGAGAAACACCATCGTCGTCGAGTACGGCGAACTGCTGTCGGGGAAGCGTGCGCGCCAGTCCTTCGGCAGCAACTGGCCGCGCTCGGCGAGCAGGTCGATGTCGTTCGGCTGGTTCATCGTCACGACGTCGGCCTGCAGCCCCTGCAGCACCGACAGCGCCTGCGCGCTCGACGCGCCGTGCGACTGCTTGATCGTGACCGTCTCGCCCGTTTTCTGCTTGTACGCGGCGGCGAAGCTCGTGTTGATGTCCTTGTACAGCTCGCGCGTCACGTCGTACGACACGTTCAGGATCGACGTGTCCGCATGCGCGGCCGTCGCCGCCACGACCAGCGCGGCCGCCGCGCCCGTGTGCAGCCAGCGGCCGATCCCCTTGATGCTTGCCATCGTGATATGCCCCGCTTCCAGTGGTGGTGAATGTGCGTGACGGCACGCGTACGCGCTGTCATCGAAACGTAAGCGGGCATTCTAGCGGCCGGGCGCGGCGCGCCTTCCAATCAGTCGTGGAAAGCAAATCTCGAATTCTGCTAAACGGCAACGGGCGCTCGCGTACGCCGCCGATCCGGTGTTAAGATCGCCGCTCAGCCCACTCACGGTCCATCCATGTCCGCTGCCCTGCGTTCGCTCCCGATCCTTGCCGCCGTCGCGGCAGGTACGCGCGCGGCCGGGCTGAAACTGAAAAAACGACTCCTCGACTGACGGGGACGTCGCGTCCCGTCAGGCGAATGCCGGACGGGATGCCCGCAGGTCGTTTCTTTCTCCTTGCACGCACGCCTCGCTCCGGCTCTCCGCCGGCGGAACGGTTCCTTCCCACTCCGTTTCCACCATGAGGCTTTGCATGAACACACGTTTCGAAGGTATCTGGCTGCCGATCATCACGCCGTTCCACCACGGCGAAGTCGACCATGCGGCACTCGCGCGGCTGGCGCGCCACTATGCGGGCGCGGGCATCGCCGGCTTCGTCGCGGGCGCGACGACCGGTGAAGGCGTGCTGCTCGACGCGCGCGAACAGGACGCGGTGTACGCGACGCTGCGCGACGCGGCGCCCGCACTGCCGATCGTCGTCGGGCTGACCGCGAGCGCGACGCATTTCGCGGCCGCCCGCGCACGCGAACTCGCGGCGCTGCGGCCCGACGGGCTGCTCGTCACGCCGCCCGTGTACGTGCGGCCGACGCAGGACGGCATCCGCCGCCATGTCGAGGCGATCGTCGACGCCGCCGACCTGCCCGTGCTCGTCTACAACATCCCGTACCGTACCGGCGTGAACGTCGAACTGGAAACGCTGCAGGCGCTCGCGCGCGACCCGCGCGTCGCCGGCGTCAAGGAATGCGGCGGCACGCTCGACCGGATGAGCCGGCTCGTGCACGACACGCCGCTCGCGATCCTGTCCGGCGACGACAGCCAGAATTTCGCGGCGATGTGCGTCGGCGCACACGGGGCGATCGCAAGCAGCGCGCACGTGCTGCCCGAATGGCATGTGCGCATCCATGCGCTGCTGCGCGACGGCCGGCTCGCCGAGGCGCGGCGCCTGTCGGTCGCGTTGCAGCCGCTCGTCGCGGCGCTGTTCGCGGAGCCGAACCCGGCGCCGGTGAAGGCCGTGCTCGCCGCGCAAGGCTGGTGCGAAGACGGGTTACGGCTGCCGTTCGTGCCGGCGAGCGACGGGGTGCGGGCGCAGCTGGCCGCCTGCCTTGCCGCACTCGACGAAAGCGAGCCGGCTATCGCGGCGGCATGAGCCGTTCCGCCGCGAGGCAGGGGCGAGCGATGAATTCGGACCCGGCAGACTATTTCAGACTGTCAACACCAGAGACAGGCCATATCGCGCAAGATGCGCATCGGCCGTCACGAGCTGAAGCGGCTCATGCCGGGCCTGCGCGACCAGCAGGCGGTCGAACGGATCGCGATGATGGTGCGGCAAATCACGGACTGCCGCACCATGTACGGCCCGAACCGGCAGTTCGCGAATCCCGCTTGCGCCGATGGCGCGGATCAGCCTGTTCACGTCGATGTCGAGCTTGCCCAGGCCGGACTTGATGGCGACCTCCCAGATACTCGCGCTGCTGACGAAGCGTTCGTCGGCAGCCGAGATCAGCTTGCGCGCTCGTGCGCTGAGCTTCGGGTCGTTGGTCACGATCCACAGAAAGACGTGCGTATCGAGCAACAGCCGCATCAGCGTCCTTCGAACGCATCCAGCAGTTCATCGGGCAGCGGTGCGTCGAAGTCGTCGGCGATCCAGGCCTGACCTTGCAGGACTCCGAACCGAACCGGCAGCCTCGCGACCGTGTGCCGATCGGCGGATACCCCATCTCCATCGGCGGAAACCGCGACGTCGGCCCGCTGCGACGGATCGATCGGGTTGGCGCCGGTGGTGTTCGCGTTTTGCATGATGACCTCCGTTTCAGGTACCCCACTGTAGTCAGATTCTCCGGATCGATCCATTCGGCCGATCGGGAGAGGGGCGGTCGTGCCGCAGCCTGCGACGGCCATCGAACGGTGCATCAGGCCGCCAGCACCGCCCCCTCCCGCGCCGTCGCATCCCGCACCGCCTGCGTGACGATCCGCGCGAGCCGGTCGACCGTCGGCGTCGCCGACGACGCGCGCCGCAGCAGGATCAGCGGCAGGCCCGGCAGTGCCGGCAGCCCGCACGACGCGGCGTCGAGCGCCCGCACCGACGCCGGCAGCCCGTAATGCGAGCGCACCGTCAGCCCGAGGCCGGCGGCCGCCGCGGCCCAGAGCCCGGCGAGACTCGGCGTCGTGAATGCAATGCGCCACGGCATGCCCGCACGGTCGAGCGCATCGGTCGCCGCGCCGAAGAACCGGCACGGCCGGTCGAATACGACGAGCGGCAGCGGCTCGTCCGGCGAGTACACGGCACGGCCGCCTGTACCGCCCGTCCCCCCCGCACCGTGTTCCGCTCCCGCCTCGCCGCCGTCCGGCATGCCGAACCCGCCAGCGCCCGTCGCACCGATCCATTGCATCGGCACCTGCGCGATCGTCTCGCTGTCGACGCCCGCCCGCGCCACCCGCGCCGCCGACGCCGGATCGCCCCACACCAGCGCCAGATCGAGCTGATTCGCATCGAGCCGGTCGAGCAGGTCGGCATTGCGCGCCACGCGCGCCTCGATCCTCACCTTCGGATGCGCGCGCGCGAAGCGCCCGAGCACGTCGGGCAGGATCGCCTCGCCGAAATCCTCCTGCAGCCCGACGCGCACCCAGCCGTCGAGATTCACGCCGCGCACGGCCGCCGCCGCTTCGTCGTTCAGCTCGACCATCCGCCGCGCATAGCGCAGCATCGCGTCGCCGGCATCGGTCAGCGCGAGCCCGCGCCCGGCCTTCACGAACAACGGCGTGCCCGCCTGCTCCTCAAGCTTGCGGATCTGCGCGCTCACCGCCGACGACGAGCGCGCGACACGGTCGGCCGCCTTCGCGAAACTGCCGAGATCCACGCCCGCGACGAGACTGCGCAGCGCCGCCACGTCAAAGTTGGGCCGCGCCAGCGCAGCCTCGGCCAGCGCCAGCGGCTCGCCACCGCGCGCGAGATCGTGTCCGGACATATCGATCATCCTGTTTTATCGAACGATTTATACGAAACTTTCCGATTTTCAGGATGAATGTAGGCCGCCAGACTGTGCCTGTCAATTTCCAACCGGGCCTGCCGTCATGGATACCTCCTGCATCGCTTCCCCCTCCCCGTCTGCCCGCGACGTGCGCGGCCCGGCTCATCGCTGGCGCGTGCTGGCGGCCGGCGTCGCCGCGAACATGAGCTTCTCCGCCGCCGCGGCGGGCATTCCGACCACAGCCGTGTGGATGCGCACGGCCTATCGCCTCGATAACGGCGCGCTCGGCCTCGTGCTCGGCGCGCTTGGCTTCGGCGTCGCGCTGTCCGAGTTGCCGTGGGGAATCGCCGCCGATCGCTTCGGCGATCGGCGCGTGCTGCTGACCGGGCTCGTCGCGACGGCCGCGATGCTCGCGCTGATGGTATGCACGATCGTCCCGACCTCGCACACGGTGCCGCCGTTGATGCACGTCGTCGCGGCAATGTGCTGTGTCGGCCTGCTCGGCGGCAGCGTGAACGGATCGAGCGGACGCGCGGTGATGCGCTGGTTCGGCGAACGCGAGCGCGGGCTCGCGATGAGCATCCGCCAGACGGCCGTGCCGCTCGGCGGCGGCGTCGGCGCGGCGCTGCTGCCGTCGCTCGCGTCGCATTCCGGTTTCGCCGCGGTGTTCGGTGCGCTGATGCTGATGTGCGCGGGATCGGCCGTGCTCACCTGGCGCTGGCTGCGCGAACCGCCCGCCGAGCCTGCCGACGCGCCGCTCGCCACGCATCGCCCCGCCACGCCGCCGCCCGCCCGGAACGCCCGCAACCCGCTCGCGAGCGGCCCCGTATGGCGCATCGTGTTCGGCATCGGCCTGCTGTGCGCGCCGCAGTTCGCGGTACTCACGTTCGCGACGGTGTTCCTGCACGACTTCGGCCGGCTCGGGCTCGCCGGCATCAGCACGGCGATGGTCGTGCTGCAGCTCGGCGCGATGGCGATGCGCGTCTGGAGCGGCCGCCATACCGACCGGCACGGCAACCGGCGCGCGTACCTGCGCGGTTCCGTCTACGTCGCGACGGGCTCGTTCGCGCTGCTCGCCGCCGCGACGGCCGGCAGCCCGCACGTGCCGCTCGCCGCGATCGTCGCGATTCTCGTATTCGCGGGCATCTGCGTATCGGCGTGGCACGGCGTCGCGTACACGGAACTCGCGACGCTCGCGGGCGCGAACCACGCGGGCACCGCGCTCGGGATGGCGAACACGATCGTCTACCTCGGGCTGTTCGCGACGCCGCTCGCGATTCCGCTGCTGCTGGCGCATGCGTCATGGAGCGTCGTGTGGCTCGCCGCGGCCGCCTGCGCGGGCGCGACGCTGCCGCTGTTCCCGCGGTCGCGCTAGGGTCTGCTCAGAACCGGTAGACGGCGGACAGCATCGCCGAGCGCCCGTCGCCCAGCTCGACCGCCGACGAGCGCGATGCGCTGCCCGCCTGCTGCCGCACGCGCTCGACATACGCGCGGTCGAACAGGTTGTCGACGTTGAGCTGGAACCGCAGCCGCCGGCTCACCTCGTAGCTGGCCATCAGGTTGTGCACCCAGTACGCGCCGAGCGTGCCGTTGCCCTCCGAGGTCACGTTGCGCCGGCCGACGAAATGCGAGCCATAGCCGATCGTCCAGCCGGCCGGCAACCGGTAGGTCGTCCACAGGTTGAACGCATGGCGCGGCGTGTTGCCGAGCGCCTGCCCGTCGCGGCGCGGCGACGACGGCGAACGCAGCGTGACGCTCGCCAGGTACGTGTAGTTCGCGAAGACGTCCCAACCCGGCGTGACCTTGCCCGCCGCGCCGAGCTCGAACCCGCGCACGCGCTGCTTGCCGGCCATCTGGTAGCTGCCGTCCGCCATCCGCTCGCGCGCGTTGTTCTTTTGCGTCTGGAACAGCGCGGCATTCAGCGCGAGGCCCGCGAGGCCCTCCCACTTCGCGCCGAGTTCGACGCTCTCGTTCTTCTCCGGCGCGAGACCGCCCGTCTCCGCGCTCACGCCGGACCCCGTCGTCACCAGAAACTCGGCCGACGGATTGAACGACGTGCCGTACGCGACGTACACGCGGCCGTTCGCGGTCGGCTTGAACACCAGCCCCGCGCGCGTGCTGAAATGCCGGTCGGTGCTGTCCGCGCGCTCGGTCGGCTTGCCGGCCGGCGTGCTCCGCGACCAGCCGTCGATCCAGTCGTGGCGCAGCCCGACGTCGAGATCCCAGTGCTCGCCGAACGAGATCGTGTCGAACGCGTAGAGCGCCTTCACGTCGAGCGCCGTGTCGTTGCGCCCGCTGTCCTGCCGCTGCGCGGGGCCGGCCCAGTAACCGGGCGGCGCGGACAACGCATAGCCGTCCGCCGGGAAATAGCGCGCCAGCCCGTACGAATAGGTCGTGCGCCCGTACGTCTCGCGCGACAGCTCGAAGCCCGCGACGAGCGTGTGACCGACGCCGAACGTACCGAACTCGCTCGTCACGTTCGTCTGGTTCGCCCACATCGAGGTGGACGAATCGCGCCCGTAGCCCTGCGGCCCGGCCGGCTTGTAGCGCCCGGGCGGCAAGCCGTCGAGATTCACGTGCGATGCGGAAATCACCGTGTCGCGATGCAGGTGCGCATAGCGGCTCAGGTTCTGCAGCTTCAGGCCCGGCGAAACATCGTGCTCGGCCTTCACGGTGAACGTGTCGGATTCGATGCGCTCGCGATCCAGGTTGCGCCAGCCGAAATAACTGTCGCGCGCCACGCCGCCCAGCACCTGGCCGTCCCGTGCGGGAAGCCCGTAGTCGGGCAGGTTGTTGTCGTACTGGTGGAAATAGCCGAGCGTCACGCGCGTGGGCGTGCCGAGGCCGAACGCGACCGACGGCGCGACGCCCCAGCGCCGCTTGCGGATGTCGTCGCGCCCGGGCACGTCGTTCACGTGCGCCATCGCGTTCAGCCGGAATACGGCCTTGCCGTCGCTGCCCGGCAGCGGCCGGTTCGCGTCGAGCGTCACGCGCCGGTAGCCGGACGTGCCGAGCACCGTCCCGGCCTCGACGAACGCCCCGGCCTTCGGCGTCTTGCTGATCAGGTTCACCGACCCGCCCGTCGTACCCGCGCCGCCGAACACCGAATTCGGCCCCTTGATCACCTCGACCGCCTCGAGATTGAACAGGTCGCTGCGGTTGTTCTGCGCGCTGTCGCGCAAGCCGTCGAGCTGCAGGTTCGCGTTCGCGCCGAAACCGCGAATGTTGAACAGGTCGCCGGACCCGCCGCCGCCCTCGCCCGCGTTGAACGTGATGCCGGCCACGTTGGCCAGCGCTTCGCGCAGGCTCGTGGCCTGCTGCTCGTCGAGCACCGTGCGCGGCACGACGGTGATCGTCTGCGGCACGTCGAGCAGCGGAATCGCGTATTTCGCGGAGCCCGAGCTGTCGACGCGCGAACCGGCGTCGCGATCGCCCTGCACGACGATCGGATTCAGGTGCGGCGCCTGCCGGGACGGCTCGGCCTCTTCCGCGCCCGCAGGCACGGACGCACAGGTCATCATCGCGAATGCGACGGAAGTCGTCGCGCGACGCGGCGGCGTCGCGCTCGACAGGATCGAACGGGTCATGTCCATTTCACCTCACCAATGAGAACGACTCTCATTCAAGCGAAAGCGGCATGACATGACAATTGGACGTGTATGAAATACGTTATCCGAACGAATCCGGACACGGCGCGCCCCGCCGCGCGTCGCATCGCGCGTCCGCGTAAAAGTGCCCGGCCCGCATCGCATGCCGGGAAATATTGCCGCCCCGCGATCACGCGGCAGTCGCAAACGATTCACCGAAACGTCGCATCGCGTCGGCATACTCGAAAACGTTTCCCGATCAGCCTGCCAGGAGAGAAGTCATGCGTCGCGTTTCCGCCGTCGCCGTTCTTTGTGCCGCCGCGTTGGTCGCCGCCTGCAGCGACGACGCGCCGCACGACGCCAACGCGACCGGCGCCTCGCAGCAGGCCGGCGCATCGGCCGGCTCCGCCAGCGCATTCAACAGCGATGCGGCCGCGAACGCCGCCGCATCCGATGCCGCGCCGCTCGCGCCGCCCGTCGTGCACTACCCGCCCGACGACGACGACGCGAAGTCCGCGGTGAACCCGGCCGCATCGAGTACCGCCGCGTCGTCGCCAGGCTGATCCCGCCGCTTTCGTCCCCCCGACCGCAGAACCGAGGTGAAATAACATGACGTCATCCAGCCGCCGCCGCTTCCTGCATACCGTCGCACAATCCGCGGGCGCCGCCGTCGCGCTCAACGCGTTTCCCGAATCGATCCGCCGCGCACTCGCGATTCCCGCCGCGCGCGGCACCGGCACGATCCGCGATGTCGAGCACATCGTCGTGTTCATGCAGGAAAACCGCTCGTTCGATCATTATTTCGGACACCTGCGCGGCGTGCGCGGCTACAACGACCGCTTCCCGATCCCGCTGCCGAACGGCCAGCCGGTGTGGTACCAGCCGTCGAAGGCCAACCCGGGCAAGCCGGTGCTGCCGTTCCGGCTCAACACGCTGACGACGAGCGCGCAGTGCGTCGGCGACCTCGACCACTCGTGGTACAAGACGCAGGCGGCGATCGACGGCGGCCGCTACGACCAGTGGCCCGCGAACAAGACCGACATGACGATGGGCTACCACGTGCGCGAGGACATCCCGTTCCACTACGCGCTCGCCGACGCGTTCACCGTGTGCGACAACTACTTCTGCTCGCTGCCGGGGCCGACGCACCCGAACCGCGCATACCTGATGACGGGCACGGTCGATCCGACCGGCAAGTTCGGCGGCCCGCTGCTCGACAACAACGACTACGTCGACGGCGACGGCCCGCCCACCTACCAGTTGCTGTCGTGGACGACCTTCCCCGAGCGTCTCGAAGCGCACGGCGTGTCGTGGCAGATCTACCAGCAGGGCACGACGGGCAGCGATCCGTACAACGGCAACTACGGCACGAACGTGCTGCAGAACTTCGCGAACTTCATCAACGCGCAGCCCGGCTCGTCGCTGTATCAGCGCGCGCAGACGGTGCGCACGCTCGACAACCTGAAGGACGACGTGATCAACGACCGGCTGCCGCAGGTGTCGTGGCTGTGTCCGCCCGCCGCGTTCTCCGAGCACCCGAAGTACACGCCCGCGTACGGCGCGAACTACACGTCGCAGATCCTCGATGCGCTCACGTCGAACCCGGACGTGTGGCGCAAGACCGTGCTGTTCATCATGTACGACGAGAACGACGGCTTCTTCGACCACATCGTGCCGCCGCAGCCGCCGACGTCGGCCGCGCAGGGTGCGTCGACCGTGACGACCGACGGCGAACTGCATACGGTCGTGAACCCCGGCCGCGGCGGCAGCTACACGGCCGACGGCCTGCCGTACGGCCTCGGGCCGCGCGTACCGATGACGGTCGTATCGCCGTGGACGAAGGGCGGCTTCGTCTGCTCGCAGGTGTTCGACCACACGTCGGTGATCCGCTTCATCGGCGAGCGTTTCGGCGTCGCCGAGCCGAACATCACGCCGTGGCGCCGCACGGTCTGCGGCGCCCTCCCCGCCGCGTTCGACTTCCGCTCGTCGGATGCGTCGTTCCCGCCGCTGCCCGACACGAGCCAGTACCGCTCGATCGCCGACCAGCAGTGCACGTCGCAGCCCGCGCCGACCGTGCCCGCGTCGCCGTCGCCGATCGACCCGCAGGAGCCCGGCGTGCGGCCGGCGCGCGCGCTGCCGTACGAACTGCACGTGAACGCAAGCATCGACGGCGGGACCCGGCTGCGCATCGAGTTCGCGAACCGCGGCAACCAGGGCGCGCACTTCCACGTGTACGCGACGAACCGCACCGACGGCCCGTGGCGCTATACGGTCGGCGCGCGCCGCCTGCTGCACGCGGACTTCGACCTGACGGTGACGAACGGCGTGTATGCCTTCTCGGTGTACGGGCCGAACGGCTTCGTGCGTGTGTTCTCGGGCAACGTGTCGGCCGCGGCCGCGCCGAACCGCAACCCGGCACTGCCGGAAGCGAAGGCCGGCTACGACATCGCGAACGGGAACCTGTACCTGAAGCTGCGCAACCACGGCGGCGCGCACGTCACGCTGACCCTGACCGACAACGCGTACGGTGCGCCGGCGCGGCACGTGACACTGCACGGCGGCGAGGAGCGCGTCGAGCAATGGGCGCTCGCGTCGAGCCATCACTGGTATGACGTAACGGTGAGCGACGGCGCCGCCGGCACGTTCTCGCGCCGTTTCGCGGGCCACGTCGAAAACGGCCGGCCGAGCTATTCGGATCCGGCCGCGGTGCAGCCCGTCTCAGCGTCGTAGTCGCGGCGGCGCGGCGTGGCGCGGCACCCGGCGTGCCGCACGCGTCGCCCGCCCGGCCCGTCAGACCGCGTGCGCGAGCGCGCGGTCGACGAGTTCGGCCTCGAAGCCGTCGTCCGCGTCGCGAAAGCGCAGCGGCGCCGCGCAGTGGACGAGCGTGTCGACGAAGTATTTCGCGCGCGGCCACGGCCCGAAGCCGGCCGCGGTATTGATGTGCCCGGCATCGCCGAGATTCACGAACGCGCTGCCCAGGCGCTGCGCGAGCGTGCGCGCATCGTCCAGCGGCATCCACGGATCGGTCTCGCTGCCGATCACGATCGACGGCACGGCAAGCCGGCGCGCGTCGAACGCCCCGGCGAACGTGAATTTCTTCGGACTGGCGGGCGCGACCAGCAGCACGCCCGCGACGTCGCCCGCCTCGTGTAGTTGCGCGAGCGCATGGGCGGCCGCAAGGCAGCCGAAGCTGTGCGCGGCCAGCACGAACGGGCCGCGCTCGCGATCGAGCAACGCGCGCACGGATTGCGCCCAGCGCACGAGATCGGGCGCGTCCCAGTCGTCCTGTTCGACGCGCAGCGAGCGCGGGAACTGCCGCTCGAGCCAGGTCTGCCAGTGAGCGCCTTCGCTGCCGTGCAGGCCCGGAACGGTGACGAGCCGAGGCGGCCACGCCGATTTGCTGCATGCGCGCATGATTGCCCTCGCTTGCTTGAAGACGGGATTCGATTGTGGCGCGGCGCACCCGGCGGCCGAACCAATATTTTGTGCTTTGCTTTCGCGCGGGCCGTCCGGCCGGCCTGCCTGCGTGCCGGCGCGCGATGCGCCGCGAAACCGTAGAATGTGGGCTTCCCGTCAGCTTCACACCGAACCGGGCCGGGCGCCGACGCGCCGGGCCCCGCCGTCAGGAGACGCCCGATGTCCGTTACGCCCGCCGGCGCACCGCGCCCGGCCCCTCCCGCCGCTCCCGTGACGCACGCCGCCGGTGCGCGCGCCATCGCACCATGAAGCTCCTGTTCCATTCGCCGCACCAGGAAGCCGGCGCATGGCGCGACGAGATCGCCCGCGCGCTGCCGGAAGCCGAATTGCGCACATGGCGGCCGGGCGATACGGCCGCCGCCGACTACGCACTCGTCTGGCGCGCGCCGCGCGAATTCTTCACGCCGCGCGACAGCCTGCGGGCGATCTTCAACCTCGGCGCCGGCGTCGACGCACTGCTCGCGCTCGACCGCGCGCATCCGGGCACGCTGCCCGCGCACGTGCCGCTGGTGCGGCTGGAAGATACGGGCATGACGCGGCAAATGGTCGAATACGTGACGCACGCGGTGCTGCGCTACCTGCGCCGCTTCGACGAATACGACGCGCAGCAGCGCGAGCGCCGCTGGCAGCCGCTCGAACCGCATGCGCACGCGCGCTTCACCGTCGCGGTGCTCGGCCTCGGCGTGCTCGGCGCGCAGGTCGCGCGCGCGCTCGCCGCGCTCGGCCTGCCCGTGCGCGGCTACAGCCGCGGCGCGAAGCAGCTCGACGGCATCGCCACCTTCGCCGGCGACGGCGCGCTCGACGCGTGCCTCGACGGCGCGAAAGTGCTCGTCAACCTGCTGCCGAGCACGCCCGACACCGACGGCATCCTGTCGTCGCGCACGTTCGCGCGGCTCGCGCCCGGCGCCTACCTCGTCAACGTCGCGCGCGGCGCGCACCTCGTCGAGGCCGACCTGCTCGACGCGCTCGCGAGCGGCCGGATCGCCGCGGCCACGCTCGACGTGTTCCAGCACGAACCGCTGCCGGCGGACCATCCGTTCTGGCAAGCGCCGCGCATCACGATCACGCCGCACAGCTCGGCCGAGACGCTGCACGTGGAAGCCGTCGAGCAGATTGCCGGCAAGATCCGCGCGCTCGAGCGCGGCGAGCGCGTCGGCGGCATCGTCGACTACGCGCGCGGCTACTGAACCCCGCCCTACGAACAATCAGGAGACAACCATGACGTTCCCCACCGCCGTCAAGATCGTCGAAGTCGGCCCGCGCGACGGCCTGCAGAACGAGAAGACCTTCGTGCCGACCGACGTAAAGGTCGCGCTCGTCGACCGGCTGTCGCGCGCCGGCTTCCGCAACATCGAGGCCGCGTCGTTCGTGTCGCCGAAATGGGTGCCGCAGATGGCCGACGGCGCCGACGTGATGGCCGGCATCGAGCGCCGCGCGGGGACCGTGTACTCGGTGCTCACACCGAACCTGAAGGGCTTCGAGAATGCGCTCGCCGCGCGCGCCGACGAAGTCGTGATCTTCGGCGCGGCGAGCGAAGCGTTCTCGCAGCGCAACATCAACTGCAGCATTGCCGAGAGCATCGCGCGCTTCGAGCCGGTGGCGAAGGCGGCGAAGGACGCAGGCCTGCGGCTGCGCGGCAGCGTGTCGTGCACGCTCGGCTGCCCGTACCAGGGCGAGGTGCCCGTCGCGTCGGTCGTCGACGTCGTCGAACGCTTCGCCGCGCTCGGCTGCGACGAGATCGACATCGCCGACACGATCGGCGTCGGCACGCCGAAGCGCACGCGCGAAGTGCTCTCGGCCGTCACGCGCGTGTTCCCGCGCGAACGCCTGTCGGGCCACTTCCACGACACCTACGGCCAGGCGCTCGCGAACATCTACGCGGCGCTGTTCGAGGGCATCGAGATCTTCCACGCATCGGTCGCGGGCCTCGGCGGCTGCCCGTATGCGAAGGGGGCGACCGGCAACGTCGCGACCGAGGACGTGCTGTACCTGATGCAGGGCCTCGGCATCGACACCGGCGTCGATCTCGCGCAGGTCGTCGCCGCCGGCGACTTCATCTCCACCGCGATCGGCCGCGCGAACGTGTCGCGCGCCGGTCGCGCGCTGCTTGCCAAGGCGCAAGGCGCGGCCGACGCCGCGAACTGCGCGTGATCCCGCTTTTCGATGGAATGTCCCACATGACCTCACCCGCTTCATTCGACACCCTCCCCGATTCCGCGCGACGCGTCGCGCTGCTGCTGCGCGAGCGCGGCCATGCGAAAGACATCGTGATGCTCGCCGAGACCGGCAAGACCTCCGCCGAAGCCGCGGCCGGGCTCGGCTGCTCGGTCGCGCAGATCGCGAAGTCGATCCTGTTTCGCCGCCAGTCGGACGGCGCGCCCGTGCTCGTGGTGGCGAGCGGCGTCAACCGCGTCGACGAGAGCAAGGTCGCCGCGCAGGTCGGCGCGGTCGGCCGCGCGGACGCGAAGTTCGTGCGCGACAACACCGGCTATGCAATCGGCGGCGTCTGCCCGATCGGCCATCTGGTCGAACCCGTCACGCTGATCGACGCCGACCTGCTCGAGCTCGACAGCCTGTGGGCGGCCGCCGGCCATCCGCACGCGGTGTTCAACCTGTCGCCGCACGAACTCGTGTCGCTGACCGGCGCGCCGGTCGCGGACGTCGCATTGCGGGAGTCCGCATGAGCGACGTGACGGTGCCGGCCGGCACGGTCGCCTCGCCGTGCACGGACGTATGCCGGATCGATCCGCGCACCGACTGGTGCGCGGGCTGCCTGCGCACGCGCGACGAGATCAAGCACTGGCGCGCGTCGGACGACGACGCGAGGCGCGCGCTGCTCGCGCGGCTCGATGCGCGCCGGCGCCTGCTCGCGGGGAGCGAAACATAAAAAAAAGCCGTTCGGCCTCAAGGGCGAACGGCGTCGAGATCGGAATCCTGTGAACGTGATCAACGTCACAGCCCGCATCATACGAGCGACGCGGCCGCATCGCATCGGGTGTTTCCCTACAGCTTCTTACAGCATTTTTCCTGCGCGTACGCGGGCCGCTTTCGTGCACCGTTCAAGCGCCATTCGCGCGCCATCCGCCTGCCGTATCCGCGCCCGACGTTCGCCATCCGGCGCTGCGCGGCGGCACCGAATCGCACGACCGTTTCAGTTGCCGACCGCCGCGCGACGGGCGGGCACGATACGCCAGCCGAGATTCACGCCGGCCGCCGCGAGCAGGATCAGCAGCGCGCCGAACACCTGCGTCCACGCCAGCGTCTGCCCGAACGCGACATGGTCGACGACGATCGCGACGACCGGATAGACGAACGAAAGCGCGCCGGTCATCGCGGTCGGCAGCTTCTGGATCGCCCCGTACAGCAGCACGTACATCAGACCCGTGTTGACGACGCCGAGCACGACGAGATCGAGCCACTGCGCGGCCGTCGCGGGCAACGTGCCGAAGTGCGCGAACGGCGCGAGCAGCACGACGCCGAGGCCGGCCTGCAGCAGCGCGAGCAGATGCGGCGGCGTGCCCTTCAGGTGCTTCGTCACGATCGACGAGATCGCATACAGAAACGCCGCGCCGAGCGACAGCGCGACGCCTTCCAGATATTCGCCCGGCACCGCGAGCACGGCCGGCTCGACGCGCACCACGGCCACGAGCCCGACGAATGCGAGCACGAGCCACGCGAGCGTCGACGCGGCGATCCGCTCGCGGAACACGATCGCGCCGAGCGCGACGAGCATGAACGGCTGCGTGTTGTAGACGGCGGTCGCCATCGAGATCGACGCGCGCGAATAGGCGGCGAACAGCAGCAGCCAGTTCGCGACGATCGCGACGCTGCCGAGCGTCGCGAGCGCGAGCATCCGCGGCGAGAACCGGGCGCGGCGCAGGAAGCCGTACGCCGCGCAGACGATCGCGAGCGTCGCGGCGCCGAACAGGCAGCGGAAGAACACGACATTCGTGAGCGGCTGCCGCGACGACATCACGAGCCAGCCGATCGTGCCGGACATCACCATCGCGACGACCATCTCGGCGGCACCGCGGCGAATTTCATTCGAAGCCATCGGAAACTCCGTAAAAGAGCGGGGATGACTTCGATTCTAGAAACTTGCCTTCGCGACAACCATGGCTAAACTGAAGCCAGACGACCCATTTACCTTCGAAAGCAAAGCGATCATGCCGAAACGCCTTTCTCCGCCCGCCGTCGCGTCGCTGGACGCGACCGACCGCGCCATCGTCGCGGCGCTGGCCGACGATGCGCGCATCGCGACCAGCGAGCTCGCACGGCAGATCGGGCTGTCGGCGCCCGCGACCGCCGACCGCGTGCGGCGGCTCGAGGCGCAAGGCGTGATCGCCGCGTTCACGGTCGAGCTCGACCCGCGCGCGCTCGGCTACACGCTGCAGGCGATCGTCCGCGTGAAGCCGCTGCCGGGCCAGTTGCACCTGGTCGAGGATTTGCTGCGGCGGATTCCCGAATTCGTCGAATGCGACAAGGTGACCGGCGACGACTGCTTTGTCTGCCGGCTCTACCTGCGCACGATCGGGCACCTCGACGACATCCTGTCGAAGGTGACGGAGCGCGCGGAGACGAGCACCGCGATCGTGAAATCGACGCCCGTGCCGCGCCGGCTGCCGCCGCTCGTCGAGGACGACGACGCGCACCGCTGAGCGGCCGATGCGCCGCGCCGCCCGCGCGCCGCGTCAGGCGGCCGGGTCGCGCGCCTCGAAGAATGCGAGCAGCTCGTCGATCAGCGCGACGGGCGCTTCTTCCGGAATGTAGTGCCCGCACGCGAGCGCGCGGCCGCTGACGTCGCGCGCGACGCGACGCCATTCGTCGAGCGGATCGAAGCAGCGGCCGACGACGCCGTCCTCGCCCCACAGCACGCGCAGCGGGCACGCAACCTTGTTGCCGCGCTCGAGATCCGCCCGGTCGTGCTCGAGATCGATCGTCGCCGACGCGCGATAGTCCTCGCACATCGCATGCACGGCGCCCGGCTGCGCGAGCGCGGCGCGGTACGCGTCGAGCGCCTCGGGCGCGAACGGCGCGAGCCCGGCCGACCGGTTGCCCATCACGCGCTCGATGTACGCGTCGGTATGCCCGCCGATCAGCGTCTCGGGCAGCGGCTCGGGCTGGATCAGGAAGAACCAGTGGAAGTACGCGGTCGCGAACGCGCGATCGGTCTTCTCGTACATCGCGAGCGTCGGCGCGATGTCGAGCAGCATCATGCGCTCGACGGCGTCGGCGTGATCCAGCGCGAGCCGGTGCGCGACCCGGGCGCCGCGATCGTGCGCGCAGACATGGAAGTGCTCGAAACCGAAATGCCGCATCACGGCGACCTGGTCGGCCGCCATCGCGCGTTTCGAATACGGCGCGTGCCGCGCGTCGCTCGGCGGCTTGCCCGACGCGCCGTAGCCGCGCAGGTCGGTGGCGATCACCGTGAAGTGATTCGCGAGCGTCGCCGCGACGCGATGCCAGATCATGTGGGTTTGCGGATGCCCGTGCAGCAACAGAAGCGGCGGACCCGCGCCTCCCTTGACACCGAAGATGTCGGTGTCCTGCACCGTCACGCGAAACGGTGCAAACGCCTCAAACGACATGGTTTGTTTCTCGTTGGTTTGTTATGGCGTTTATTTTAGGAGCGCCCGCGCATCTCCACAGCGCGACAACACCCGGAAACCGTAGAAAGAGAACACTCACTCGATTGCCGCCCCACCGCGCATTTTGTTAAGCTCGCGTAGAATCGCACGACCGTTCGTATTAATATGAACGGCCGCGTTTCGCGACTACACTCGAATCACCGTTCGTACGCATAGCAGGCTGTCGGCATCGGCGCGAGCGCGCGGCTGCCGGCCGCCCCTGGAGACTGGAGACATCACATGGCATTGCCCGCTGTCCTGCAGAACCTGACGCTGCCCGTCATCGCGTCGCCGATGTTCATCGTCAGCTACCCCGAACTCGTGCTCGCACAATGCAAGGCGGGCATCGTCGGTTCGTTCCCCGCGCTCAACGCGCGCCCGGCCGAGCTGCTCGACGAGTGGCTCACGCAGATCCAGGCGGAGCTGGCCGACCACCGGGCGAAACACCCCGATGCGACGATCGGCCCGATCGCGGTCAACCAGATCGTCCACCAGTCGAATGCGCGGCTCGAGCACGACGTGCGCGTGTGCGTCGAGCACAAGGTGCCGATCTTCATCACGAGCCTGCGCGCGCCGGCGCGCGAGATCGTCGACGCGGTGCACAGCTACGGCGGCATCGTGCTGCACGACGTGATCAACCTGCGCCACGCGCAGAAGGCACTCGAAGCCGGCGTCGATGGGCTGATCCTCGTCGCGGCCGGCGCGGGCGGCCACGCGGGCACGACGTCGCCGTTCGCGCTGGTCGGCGAAGTCCGCCAGATCTTCGACGGCCCGATCGTGCTGTCCGGCTCGATCGCGAACGGCGGCTCGATCCTCGCCGCGCAGGCGATGGGCGCCGATTTCGCCTACATGGGCACGCGCTTCATCGCGACGCAGGAAGCGCACGCGATCGACGACTACAAGCACGCGATCCTGAACGCGAAATCGTCGGACATCATCTACACGAACCTGTTCACGGGCGTGCACGGCAACTACATCCGCGAGAGCATCGAGAAGGCCGGCCTCGATCCGGACGCGCTGCCGGAATCGGACAAGACGAAGATGAACTTCGGCGGCGACAAGACGAAGGCGTGGAAGGACATCTGGGGCGCGGGCCAGGGCGTCGGCCTGATGGACGACCTGCCGAGCGTCGGCGCGCTGGTCGAGCGGCTGAAGCGCGAGTACGACGACGCGAAGGCGCG
Organism: Burkholderia paludis; assembly: GCF_000732615.1. Classification (GTDB taxonomy): domain Bacteria; phylum Pseudomonadota; class Gammaproteobacteria; order Burkholderiales; family Burkholderiaceae; genus Burkholderia; species Burkholderia paludis. Next base: position 6,764 of record NZ_JPGL01000031.1, on the reverse strand, counting down.
GCTCGGCATCCCGCGCTGACGGAGACGGCGGCCGTCGCGGCCGCCATCGGCGCGCACGCGCCGGCCCCAAGCAAAAAAAAGCGCGAACCGCAGCGGTTCGCGCTTTTTCATTGCCCTGCCGCAGCGCGGCCAACGGCTCAGACCACGCGCTTCATCCGCGTGATCGGCAGCACGCGCAGGCGCGATTCGATCGACGGGCACAGCGACTGCCCCTCGAAACGCGCGGCCAGGAAATCGACGAACGACCGCACCTTCGCGGACACGTGACGACGGCTTGCATACACCGCATAGATCGGTGCCTCGTGCGGCGGCACCGAATCGAGCAGCACCGGCACGAGGCGGCCGGACTCGATGTCGTCGCCGACCACCTCGGTGCCGAGCAGCGCGATGCCCGCGCCCGAGAGCACGGCCGCACGCAGCCCTTCGAGATGATTCACGATCAGGTTGCCGTTCAGGCTCACGCGCGACGCGGCGGCCGCATCGATCACCAGCGAGTCGAGCATCGTCGAATTCGAATCGCGCCGCAGGTAGTTGTGGTGCGCGAGGTCCGCAATCGTATCGGGCGTGCCGTGCTTCTCGAGATACTCGGGCGACGCGACCAGCAGGATGTGCGCGGTCGCGATCTGCCGCGCGACCAGCGACGACGATTTCAGTCCGTTCGGCGCGGCACGCACCGCGACGTCGTAGCCTTCCTCGATCAGGTCGACCACGCGATCGGACAGCGTCATGTCGACGGTCACGTCCGGGAACCGGCCCGCGTAATCGGTGACGGCCTGCATCACGTGCCGTAGCCCGAACGCGGATAGCGACGTCACGCGCAGCCTGCCTTGCGGCACCACGCTCGCGGCGCCGACAGCCTGCCCGGCTTCGTCGAGTTCAGACAGCGCCTGCACGAGACGCTCGTAGTATTCGCGTCCGGCCTCGGTAGGCGCGACGCGTCGGGTCGTGCGATGCAGCAGTCGCGCACCGAGCTGTTGCTCGAGATGCATCACGTGCTTGCTCGCCATCGCAGCCGACATCTGCATGCGTTCGGCCGCGCCGACGAAGCTGCCCACTTCGACGACGTAGCGAAACACATTCATGCTGACGAGGGTATCCATCGAACTAGCTCGTAATGACGGGGGAATGGTCCAATTACGAGATAGGGTAACAAAGGCGAGGAAACAGAAAGGTCAAGAAAGGCAAAACGGCGCCGTGGTCAACGGCGCCGTTTTTGGCGGGAAAACATGCAGTCTGGACGCGATTTTCGCGCGCGCCCCGCGCAGCGGTCGCGCGCGTCAGAACTTCGCGCGGATGCCGGCGCCGAACGTGTTGCCGGTCGACAGGCTGCTGATGTGATCGTTCATGTACGCGGCGTAGACGTCGGTGCGCTTCGACAGCGGATAGTCGTAGCCCACCGCCCAGGTCTGGCGCGTCTGGTCGAGGCCGCCCGCATCGCGCGAATACGCGTACGACGCCATCGCGCTGCCCACGCCGAGCGGCACCGACACGCCGCCCTGCGCGGTGTTCACGTGCCAGCTGCCCGCGACCTGGTCATTCTTCGTATACATGTACTGGCCGAACAGCTTCACGTACTTCAGGTCGTAGGTCGCGCCGACTTGCGCGATGCCCTGGCTCTTCATGCCGGCCACCAGCGCGCTCAGGTCGCTCGGGCCGTTGTTGAAGTTCACGTACTGATAGACCGCGGTCGCCGCGAACGGGCCGTTCGCGTAGTTGAACTGCGCACTCCACTTCTTCGAGCCATTGTCGCCGGCCTGGTTGCCGAGCGCGTACATCGCGCCGAAATTCAGGCCACCGAACGACGGCGACGTGTACGACACCGCGTTGTTCCAGCCCGAATCGCCGACCGCGCCCTGATCGCTCGGGTAGGTCGGGTACGTGCCGAGGCCGAGGAACACGTGATACACCATCGGCGAGAAGGTGTACGAATCGTAGAACGGGTTGAACAGGATCGTCGACAGGAACAGGTGCGTCGTCAGGCGCCCGGCCGTCACCGTGCCGTACGGCGAATCGATCCCGACGTACGCGTTGCGCGCGAAGAACGTGTCGCCCTGGAAACGGCCGTACTGGCCGTTCTGCGCGCGGAAGAAGCTTTCCAGCGTGAAGATCGCCTTGTAGCCGTTGCCGAGATCCTCGGCGCCGTGCATGCCCCAGTACGACGTCGACATCCCGCCGCCGCCCACGTTCCACGCGCGATCGCCGCCCGGGAACTTGGTTGCACCGACCCATTCGTCGACCTGACCGTAGAGCGACACGCTCGACTGGGCATGGACGGGCGCGGTGGCGGCCACGCAGGCGGCCGCGGCGATCAGCTTGACGGACGTGCGCGATGCACGGCGAGCGAATGCATTCATTGGATCTCCAGATTTTGTCGAGTTGTCGATAAGTGGCGCGAGCGTTGTTTTTTGGAGCCGAGTGCTTGCGTCGTATGGGGCGCAGCCATCTTTACGGATCATTCGTCCGGTCAAAATTGCGCACACTTATTGCGGGTATAGCGGCGGCATTAACTTCGCGGAATGGATACGTGGCCGGGTGCCTGGCGGCAGCCCGGCGCGAGCGCGGTCACGCGGCGGCCCGGCGGCGCGGCACGCGCCAGCCGGGCGCGAAAGATAGCGCAATGCGGCGGGAAAATCAGCGGAAATCTGTACGCGACTGTGGCGAATTCGCATCAGCCGGCGGAGGGACGCGCGCGCGGGCGCTCAGTTTCGGTAGAACGGGGAGAAGAACGGCGAGCGCGCAGGCTCTTCCTGCGAACGGGGCGGCGGCATCGGACGGCCGCCGCGTTCCTCGTTGTAGCGCGCGACGTCGGCGCGGATCGAGCCGGCGCGCAACGGCGCGTTGCCGCCGCCCGGCGGGTGCGGCACCTGGCGCGCGTCGGCACTGATCGGGCGATACGGGCTCGGCGCGGCGGCGTAACGGCCGTACGACGGCGACGGCCGCAGCCCCCAGCGGGACCCCTCGCCGCTCATGCCGGGCGGGCGCGCACCGCCGGAAGAAGGCACGCGGTGCCAGACGGGCAAGCCGCCGGACGGCTGGCCGTACGCGCGCGCGCCGCCGCCGAAGCCGTGGCCGCCGAACCCATGACCGTCGTGCGGCGGCTGTGCGAGCGCGAGCGGCATCAGCAGCGTGCCGAGCACACCTGCCACCCATCGTCCGATCTTCCGTTTCACGCGTTCCGTCATCGTCCAGTGCCTGTCCACGCCCGCCGCCGGCTCCTTTCGGCCGGCCCAAGGCTTTCAGCAGTAATTTATGAGCGGGCCGAAAGCGTGTCGAGCCAAAAAGTGTTATGCCGCGGGCATCGGTGTAACGCCATGTTACTGCTAGGTTTTTTCACTTCCGGACGCGGCCGGGACAGAACATTCTTCTGCCGTTTTGCGGGGGCCGGGCCGGCATGGCGCACACGGCCACATGCAAACGATTCATCAATCGATTCCCACAATGAATTTGTGTAGTGAATCGTCAACCGGGACAATGACGCCTTGCGCGCGCGCGATGCGCGCCCCCTCGTCGTTTCCGAATCGAGTTCCCGATGGCCCGTCCCCGTTTTCTCCCCGACAACTTCACGCTCGCGCTCGTCGGCACCGTCGTGCTCGCGAGCCTCTTGCCGTGTCGCGGCCCGGCCGCCCACGCCTTCAACTGGGCGACCAACATCGCCGTCGGCCTGCTGTTTTTCCTGCACGGCGCGAAGCTGTCGCGCGAGGCGGTCGTCGCGGGCGCGACCCACTGGCGGCTGCACGCGGTCGTGCTGCTCAGCACCTTCGCGCTGTTCCCGTTGCTCGGCCTCGCGCTGAAACCCGTGCTGCAGCCGCTCGTCACGCCGGCGCTGTATGCGGGCGTGCTGTTCCTGTGCACGCTGCCGTCGACGGTCCAGTCGTCGATCGCGTTCACGTCGATCGCGAAGGGCAACGTGCCCGCCGCCGTGTGCGCGGCATCCGCGTCGAGCCTGCTCGGGATCTTCGTCACGCCGGCGCTCGTCGGGCTGATGATCACGTCGCAATCGTCGGCCGCCGCGTCGCCGTGGAGCACCGTCGGCAGCATCGTGATGCAGCTGCTCGTGCCGTTCGTCGCCGGCCAGTTGCTGCGGCCCGTGATCGGCGGCTGGATCGAACGCAACCGCGGCGTGCTGCGCTTCGTCGACCAGGGCTCGATCCTGCTGGTCGTCTACGTCGCGTTCAGCGAGGCCGTCAACCAGGGCCTGTGGCACCAGATCCCGGCGCGCGCGCTCGGCGGCCTGCTCGTCGTCAACCTCGTGCTGCTCGCGATCGCGCTGCTGCTGACCGCGTTCGTCAGCAAGCGGCTCGGCTTCAACCGGCCCGACCAGATCACGATCATCTTCTGCGGCTCGAAGAAGAGCCTCGCGGCAGGCGTGCCGATGGCGAAGGTGATCTTTTCGGCGAACGCGGTCGGCGCCATCGTGCTGCCGCTGATGCTGTTCCACCAGATCCAGCTGATGGCGTGCGCGGCGCTCGCGCAGCGCTGGGGCGCACGCGACACGAGCGGCGAGCGCGACGAGGGCGCGGCATCGGCGCCCGGCGCGCTGAGCGCCGGCAAGCGCTGACCGACCGCCCGGCGCGGCGGCGGGCGGTTCGCGGCCGGGCGCCTCCCTGCCGCCCCCGGCTCTCCCGGGGGCGCACCGATACGCGTCCGGCGCGCCGCACCAGCATCGCGCATCGCGTCACAAAATCTTCATTCAATTCTCCGCGAGCGGTGCCGTTAAGTCGGACGTCCCGTCGATTCGGCTGCCCTCGCCCATGTCCGCGCCCCACCCCGACCCCGCTGCCGCCAGCACCACACGCCTGATCGCGGATCGCGCGCTCGCCGCCGTTTTCCAGCCGATCGTCAATCTCGCGTCGGGGACGGTCGTCGGTTACGAGGGCCTGATCCGCGGCCCGCGCGGCACCGACCTCGAGCAGCCCGCCGCGCTGTTCGCGCAGGCCGCGCGCGAAGGCGAGACCCTTGCGCTCGAACAGGCCGCCGCGCTCACCTGCCTCGACGCGTTCGCGGCGCTCGGCTGCGACGGCAAGCTGTTCCTCAACTTCAGCGCGGGCACGATCCTGGCGCTCGCGCGCGAACGCGAGCGCGCGCGCCTGCGGCTCGAACGCGCGCAGGTCGCCGCCGAACGCATCGTGATCGAGCTGACCGAACAGAACGCCTCGACGGACATCGCGCACATCGGGCCGGCGGTCGCGTCGCTGCGCGACGCCGGCATCCAGTTCGCGCTCGACGACTACGGCACCGCGAACGCGAGCATGAACCTGTGGCTGCGCCTGCATCCGGACGTCGTGAAGATCGACCGATTCTTCATCCACGACATCGCGCGCGATCCGCTCAAGTTCGAGGCGGTGAGGGCGATGCAGCACTTCGCGCAGGCGAGCGGCGCGCAGCTGATCGCCGAAGGCATCGAGAACGAATGCGACCTGATCGTCGTGCGCGACATGGGCATCTGCTGCGTGCAGGGCTTCCTGCTCGGCCGGCCGGACGCGCGGCCGTCGCGGGTCGTCGCGCCGGCCGCGCGCGACGCGATCCGCGCGCCGCACATTGCGGTGTTCCCCGGCGCGACCCGCACCGTGCGGCCGGCCGGCACGATCGCCGCGAAGATGCTCGTGCCCGCGCCGGCGCTGCCGCGCGACGCGACCAGCAACGACGTGCTCGACCTGTTCAACCGGATGCCCGACCTGCACGCGGTCGCGCTCGTCGAGCGCGGGCGGCCCGTCGCACTCGTGAATCGCCGCGGCTTCATCGACCGCTTCGCGCTTCCGTACCACCGCGAGGTGTTCGGCAAGAAGCCGTGCCTGCAGTTCGCGAACGACGCGCCGCTGATGATCGACAACGCGACGACGTTCGAGCAGCTTGCGGCGCTGCTCGCGCGCCACGATCAGCGCTATCTCGCGGACGGCTTCGTGATCACGGAGCACGGCCGCTACCTCGGGCTCGGCACTGGCGAGAGCCTCGTGCGCGCGGTGACCGAAATGCGCATCGAGGCCGCACGCTACGCGAATCCGCTGACGTTCCTGCCCGGCAACATTCCGATCAGCGCGCACATCGACCGCCTGCTCCAGCGCGACGCCGGCTTTCATGCGTGCTACGTCGACCTGAACCAGTTCAAGCCGTTCAACGACCAGTACGGCTACTGGCAGGGCGACGAGGTGCTGAAATTCGCCGCGACGGTGCTCGCCGGCGTGTGCGATCCGCAGCGCGACTTCCTCGGACACGTCGGCGGCGACGATTTCCTCGTGCTGTTCCAGCGCGACGACTGGCGCGATCGCGCCGCCGACGCGATCGCGCGCTTCAACGACGGCGCGCGGCTCTTCTACACGCAGGCCGACCGGCAGGCGGGCGGGCTGCACGGCGAGGACCGCCACGGCAACCCGGCGTTCTTCGGTTTCGTGACGATGGCGATCGGCGCGGTCGGCGTGCCGGCCGGCGCGCACGGCGCGAAGCGCTACGGCAGCGACGAGATCGCCTCGGTCGCGGCGCTCGCGAAGCGGCGCGCGAAACAGCAGCCGGGCGGGCTCGCGGTCGTCGATCTCGACGCGGGCCGCGCCGCGCTGCGCCATCGCGGCGAACCGCCGGCCGCGGCCGTGCACTGAACGGCCGACGGACGGCAGGCGCGGAAAGCGCGTGCGCCTCGCGATGGCGGCGCACCGCGCTCCGTCACGCGGCTTGGTCGGCTGGTCGGCTGGTCGGCTGGTCGGCTTGGTCGGCTTGGTCGGCTTGGTCGGCTTGGTCGGCTTGGTCGGCTTGCTCGGCTGCTCGGCTTGGTC
>NZ_JPGL01000030.1 GCF_000732615.1 Burkholderia paludis | reverse complement strand
GCTCCCGTGCCGGAGGGGTGGGGCGCCGGCCGCCTGATGCGAACGTCGCGTCGACGCCGACGGTGTCCGTCATGCACGGCTTGGGGCGCCTCCCGATTCCGAATGAAATCGTAAGACATGTAATATAAATGAAAGATCGATCCGGATCTGTCCGCCGTCGTGACTCCCGCGCTCTCGCGAGATGAATCCGACCCTCCGCCACGCGTCATTCCCGCTTTCAACGGCAACACCACATGGAACAATTCGTCGATTCGATCAACGGTGTCATCTGGAGCCCCGCGCTCATCTTTCTCTGCCTCGCCGCCGGGCTGTATTTTTCGCTGCGCACGCGCTTCGCGCAGGTCCGCCACTTCATCGAGATGCTGCGGCTGATGCGCGGCAGCAAGGCGTCGGCGGAAGGCGTGTCGTCGTTCCAGGCGCTGGCGATGTCGCTGTCGGGGCGCGTCGGCACCGGCAACATCGCGGGCGTCGCGACGGCCATCACGTTCGGCGGCCCAGGCGCGATGTTCTGGATGTGGCTCGTCGCCTTCCTCGGCGCGAGCACCGCGTTCGTCGAATCGACGCTGTCGCAGATCTACAAGGTGCGGCGTGAAGGGCAGTATCGCGGCGGCCCCGCGTATTACATCGAGAAGGGGCTCGGCATCCGCTGGTATGCGGTGGCGTTCGCAATCGCCACCGTGCTCGCCTGCGGGCTGCTGCTGCCGGGCGTGCAGGCGAACGGGATTTCCGCCGCGATCGAGAATTCGTTCGGCATCGCGAAGCCCGTCACCGGCGCGGTGCTCGTGCTGCTGCTCGGCCTCATCATCTTCGGCGGCGTGAAGCGGATCGCGCGCGTCGCCGAAATCGTCGTGCCGTTCATGGCGCTCGGCTACATCCTGATCGCGTGCGTCGTGATCGCGCTCGACATCGAGCGCCTGCCGGGCGTCGTCAGGCTGGTGTTCGAGAGCGCGTTCGGCTTCGAGGCCGGCTTCGGCGCGGTGCTCGGCATGGCGATCCAGTGGGGCGTGAAGCGCGGCGTCTATTCGAACGAGGCGGGGCAGGGCACGGGCCCGCACGCGTCGGCCGCCGCCGAGGTCACGCACCCGGCGCAGCAGGGGCTCGTGCAGGCGTTCTCCGTCTATGTCGATACGCTGTTCGTCTGTTCGGCGACGGGTTTCATGATCCTCATCACCGGCGCCTACAACGTGGTCGCACCGAACGGCCGCGCGCTGTTCTCGGGCGCGGCCGGCATCGAGGCCGGCCCCGGCTATACGCAGATGGCCGTCGAATCGGTGCTGCCCGGCTTCGGCGCGGCATTCGTCGCGATGGCGCTGTTCTTCTTCGCGTTCACGACCATCCTCGCGTACTACTACATCGCGGAAACCAACGTCGCCTACCTGAGCCGCGCGCGCAGCAGCGCCGCCGGCACGTTCGCGCTGCGCGCGGTGATCCTGCTCGCGACGCTGTACGGCGCGGTGAAGAGTGCCAGTGTCGCGTGGGCGCTCGGCGACATCGGCGTCGGGTTGATGGCGTGGCTGAACCTCGTCGCGATCCTGCTGCTGCAGAAGCCGGCGCTCAAGGCATTGCGCGACTACGAGGCGCAGAAGCGCGCGGGGCGCGAGCCGTCGTTCGACCCGGCCGCGCTGGGCATTGCGAATGCGACCTTCTGGGAGAAACCGGCGGCGGCGAGCGGCGCGCGCGCGGCCGAGCCGGTCGCGGCTGTCGAGCGGCAGGCGTAGCGACAATCGTAGCGGCGCATTTCGCGGGCGCGGAGCCGGCCGCGAATGCGGCTCCGCGCGACGCAGCCGCTTCATCCCGCGGCCGGCACGTCCGTTGCCGGCTGTTTTGCATCGTGCCGCGCGTGGGCGCCTGGCTAGTTGTCGTCGGCTTTGGGCAGCGCATCCAGGCGGTCTTCCGTCACGAGCCAGCGGCATCGCTCGGGCTCGCCCGAGTCGCGACACTCGCTCACCTTGTGGTCGACCCAGACCCGCTCCTCGACACGCAAACTCCGGGCCCGGGCTTCATCGTTGTTCTGCGCGTAGCGCGACAGAATGCGCCGGTAGCTGTCGTTGAGCGCCTGATCGGCGCGCCGATAGAGCCAGTTGAAAGGGCGTGCGGGATCGAATGACGGGAAGTCGGCGAGCGGGAAACTGTCGTCCGGGTTATCGGAGTACCAGCCGTTGGCCACGCCCGCGATCATCTTCACCGATCGCTGCGAAGCGGGAAGCACGAATATGGAATTCCACGTCAGGACCATCCAGGCATGGTCGCCCCGCGTATCCAGAATGCGCACGTTGACCAGCTTGACCGGGCTTCCGTTTTCCCGCACATGAACCGCGGCGCAAGGCCCCACCACGAACTGTTCGCTCTCCTCGAACCGCGCGACGCAACGGCCGGGCGGAGGCAGCGACGTCTTGGTGATTCGACCGAAGTTGTCCTTGCCGGCATCGTTGTCGGTCACTTTCACGAGCATGGAGACGCGTGGCGAATGCTCGTCGACATGAACGGCTTCGACGTCGAGATGAAGCGTGGATTCCGCCAGCGCATTCGCGGAGAAAAGCGCGCAGATACCGGCGAGCGTCGATACGGCGAGTCGAGTGAGGTCCATGGACGAAGTCGAGAGGTCGAAAAGAATGGAATGGCGCGTTGGCGAGCGCCTGGCGATCTTAATTCGCGCGGGCCGGACTTTCAAAGTATCGGGGCATGCGGCTCGCGCCGTTGCCCGGGCGAGCCGCCCGAATGAGCGACACGCGCCGGCCGTTGCGACGGGGACGGGGGCGGACATCACGCAAGCGGCGCGAAACGCAGGCAGGCAAACCGGCGCTTCCGCGTGAGCGCACGGCCGCATCTACGTAATACTACGTAGCCCCGCATACGTAGTTATCCGCTTGTAAGCCGCCCCCGTCGCGCGGAATACTACGGCCCATTGTCGCGGCCTTTGCGAGGTCGCGGCACGACGCATCGACGTCACGCGTGTGCGGCCCCCGCGCCGCATGCCATCTAAAACCACATTGGAGACCAGGAGACGCCATGAATCGGGCTTCCAGTACCTTGCTCTGGATTGCGGTCGCGCTGCTCGGCGCGTTCGCGTTCGGTACGATTGCACTCGCTCACGGCGAGCGCGTCAGTGCCCTCTGGATCGTGATCGCCGCTGTCTGCGTGTATCTGATCGCGTATCGCTTCTACAGCCGTTTCATCGCCAGCAAGGTCATGCAGCTCGACGGGCTGCGGATGACGCCGGCCGTCAAGTACAACGACGGCCTCGACTACGTGCCGACCAACAAGTACGTGCTGTTCGGCCATCACTTCGCCGCGATCGCCGGCGCCGGCCCGCTCGTCGGGCCCGTGCTCGCCGCGCAGATGGGCTACACGCCCGGCATGCTGTGGATCCTGGCCGGCGTCGTGTTCGCCGGCGCGGTGCAGGACTTCATCGTGCTGTTCATCTCGACGCGCCGCGACGGCCGCTCGCTCGGCGATCTCGTCAAGATGGAGCTCGGCACGGTGCCCGGCGTGATCGCGCTGTTCGGCGCGTTCCTGATCATGGTGATCATCCTTGCGGTGCTCGCGCTGATCGTCGTGAAGGCGCTGACCAATTCGCCGTGGGGCACGTTCACCGTCGCCGCGACGATTCCGATCGCGCTGTTCATGGGCGTCTATACGCGCTACATCCGTCCGGGCCGCATCGGCGAAGTGTCGGTCATCGGCTTCATCGGGCTGATGGCGGCGATCGCGTTCGGCCAGAACGTGGCCGCATCGCCGACGTTCGCCGCGTGGTTCACGTTCACCGGCACGCAGCTCACGTGGATCCTGATCGGCTACGGCTTCGTGGCCTCGGTGCTGCCGGTCTGGCTGCTGCTCGCGCCGCGCGACTACCTGTCGACGTTCCTGAAGATCGGCACGATCCTCGGCCTCGCGATCGGCATCCTGGTCGTCGCGCCCGAACTGAAGATGCCCGCGCTGACGAAGTTCGTCGACGGCTCGGGCCCGGTGTGGTCGGGCGGCCTGTTCCCGTTCCTGTTCATCACGATCGCATGCGGCGCGGTGTCGGGCTTCCACGCGCTGATCTCGTCGGGCACGACGCCGAAGCTGATCGACAACGAAACCAACGCGCGCTTCATCGGCTACGGCGCGATGCTGATGGAATCGTTCGTCGCGATCATGGCGCTGGTGGCCGCATGCGTGATCGAGCCGGGCATCTACTTCGCGATGAACGCGCCGGCCGCCGTGCTCGGCTCGACGCCGGAAGCCGTCGCGAACACCGTCACGCAGTGGGGCTTCGTGCTGACGCCGGACATGCTCACGCAGACCGCGAAGGCCGTCGGCGAGACGACGATCATCGCGCGGGCGGGCGGCGCGCCGACGCTGGCCGTCGGCATGGCGCACATCCTGCACCAGGTGATCGGCGGCGAAGCGATGATGGCGTTCTGGTATCACTTCGCGATCCTGTTCGAGGCGCTGTTCATCCTGACGGCCGTCGACGCCGGCACGCGCGCGGGCCGTTTCATGCTGCAGGACCTGCTCGGCACGTTCCACCCGGCGCTCAAGCGCACCGAGTCGCTGCCCGCGAACCTGGTCGCCACCGGGCTGTGCGTGGCCGCGTGGGGCTACTTCCTGTACCAGGGGGTGGTCGATCCGCTCGGCGGCATCAACACGCTGTGGCCGCTGTTCGGCATCTCGAACCAGATGCTTGCCGCGATCGCGCTGGTGCTCGGCACCGTCGTGCTGTTCAAGATGAAGCGCGAGCGCTATGCGTGGGTGACGATCGTGCCGACCGCGTGGCTGCTGATCTGCACGCTGACCGCCGGCTGGCAGAAGATTTTCGACGCGAACCCGAAGGTCAGCTTCCTCGCGCACGCAGCGAAGCTGCAGGCCGCGGTGGACGAGGGCAAGGTGCTCGCACCGGCGAAGTCGATCGCGCAGATGAAGCGGATCATCTTCAACGACTACATCGATGCGGCGCTGGCCGGGCTGTTCATCTTCGTCGTCGTGAGCATCGCGGTGTACGGCGTGATCGCCGTGCTGCGCGCGCGCCGCGAGTCGAAGCCGACCGTGCGCGAGACGCCTTACGAAGCGATGCCGGCCGCGCAGGCGCTCGGCAGCGGACGTTGACGGGAGGCCGCGATGTTCAGCGATCTTGGCAGCGACCTGCGCAGCGCGGGGCGTTACCTCGGGCAGGCGTTGCGGCTGATGGTCGGCCTGCCCGACTACGACACCTACGTCGCGCACATGCGCGCCACCCATCCGGACCGCGAGCCGATGACGTACGAGGCGTTTTTCCGCGAGCGTCAGAATGCGCGGTACGGGTCGGGGGCGGGGAAGTGCTGTTGAGCGGCTGAAACGGCACGAACGAAGCAAACAGGCGTCATGGCGTGCTGCCATGGCGCCTTTTTTCATTTCGGCATGACGCCGGCAGCGGACTTCGCCGGGCTACGCCGCGGCCGGATACGGCGGGTTCATCGGCGAATCGGGTGAGTTCGGCATGGGCCGGTGCCGTCCGGAACCTCGGGCTAGCGATACGCGCTTGGGGGGGCTGACAGCAGGGACGAGATCGTTCGTGCGGCAAGAAGCCCGGCTCAAAGGGCCGTGGACATGCTGGTTGCCGTCGCGCAGGCAGTGCGGCACAGGAGGCGCGCCGGGATCGGCGGGGGCACGCGATGGAAGGGATGGGAGAGATGAGAAGGAGGGAGGGACCGAAGTCGAACCTGCTGCAAACCAGTCGGTCCCCCGCGATAGAGAATGGCCGGTGTCGACGGAACCGGCAGCGGCCCGCTTCACGACCTTCGATCTACAGCTTCAATCCCTCCGCATCAGCGACGAATTCAGCTCGGCGTCAGGCCGAGAGTTCGCCACGGACGATTGCCGCGCCCGCGCTCAGCGCATTCAGCTTGCCTCTTGCGACCTGACGGGGCAGGGGCGCCATGCCGCAGTTCGTGCACGGATAGAGCTTGTCGGCATCGACGAACCGAAGCGCCTTCCGAAGGGTGTTGGCAACTTCCTCCGGCGTTTCGATGTTTTCGGTCGCGACGTCGATGGCCCCTACCATCACTTTCTTGCCGCGGATGAGTTCGATCAGGTCGATCGGAACGTGCGAGTTGTGGCATTCCAGCGAAACGATGTCGATACTGGATTGCTGCAGCTTGGGGAAAGACTCCTCATACTGGCGCCACTCGGACCCGAGCGTCTTTTTCCAGTCGGTGTTGGCCTTGATGCCGTAGCCGTAGCAGATATGCACGGCGGTTTCGCATTTCAGCCCTTCAATCGCCCGTTCCAGGGTAGCGACGCCCCAGTCATTCACCTCGTCGAAGAAGACGTTGAATGCCGGTTCGTCGAACTGGATGATGTCGACGCCCGCGGCCTCCAGCTCCCTGGCTTCCTGATTGAGGATCTTCGCGAATTCCCACGCCAGCTTTTCGCGGCTCTTGTAGTGGTTGTCGTAGAGCGTATCGATCATCGTCATCGGACCCGGCAGTGCCCATTTGATGGGTTGCGTGGTTTGCTGACGCAGGAATTTGGCGTCTTCGACGAACACCGGCTTCTGGCGGCTCACTTCGCCCACGACGGTCGGAACGCTCGCGTCATAGCGGTCGCGGATTCTGACGGTCTCGCGCTTTTCGAAGTCGACGCCGCTGAGGTGCTCGATGAACGTGGTGACGAAGTGCTGACGGGTTTGCTCGCCGTCGCTGACGATGTCGATGCCCGCGTGCTGCTGCTCCTGCAGCGACAAACGCAGGGCGTCCTGTTTGCCCTCGATCAATTCTTCGTCCTGCAATTTCCAGGGCGACCAGAGTTTTTCAGGTTGCGCGAGCCAGGAAGGTTTGGGCAGGCTGCCGGCGGTCGAGGTGGGCAATAACTTTTTCATGACAAATGAATTCGCGTATCCTGGTTGATTAAAGAGCGTAATTGGCAGCCCATTGCTCAAGCGTAGTCTTGTACGGCTTGATGAAATGTTCTTCTGTAAATTTGCCCTGCTTGACGGCTAACTGGCTGCGCTCTTCCCGGTCATAGACAATTTGCGTCAACGAATAATCCTGGTGCTTCAGGCTCGGCTGATAGAACCGCCCTGCCGCGGAATTGGCATTGTAAATCTCGGGCCGGTAGATTTTCTGGAACGTTTCCATCGTGCTGATGGTGCCGATAAGCTCGAGATTGGTGTAGTCGCCAAGCAGGTCGCCGCGGAAATAAAAGGCCAGGGGCGCGACGCTGTTCGGCGGCATGAAATAGCGAACCTGCAGGCCCATTTTCTCGAAATACTGATCGGTCGAGGAAAACTCGTTTTGCCGATACTCGACGCCCAGCACCGGGTGCTGATTTTCAGTCCGGTGATAGGTCTTGCTGCTCGACGCGCTGATGCAGATGACCGGCGGCTTGTCGAAGCGCTCTTTGTAGGTGTCCGAGTTTATGAAATGCTTGAACAGCTTGCCGTGCAGATCGCCGAAATCGTCCGGGGTGCTGAAGGTGGACTTGTTGTTGTTGTACTCCGGCAGCAGTACGCTGAAGTCGTAATCGCGCACGTAAGAGGAGAAATTGTTCCCGACGATGCCGTCGATGCGCTCGTTGGTTTGCTTGTCAACGATATTCGTTTTCAGAATCTCGATCAACGGGAATGCGTCGTCGCTGTCCTTGGCGTCGATATTCATTTCCACGGAAATGATCTCGAGCTCGACAGAGTAGCGATCGCCCGTCGGGTTATCCCAGTGCGCCAGATTATTGAAGCGATTGTCGATCATCCTCAGGGTGTTGCGCAGGTTCTCCTGGCGGCTCGTTCCCCTGGCCAGATTCGCGAAATTGGTCGTTATGCGCGTACTGTCCGACGGATGATAATTTTCATCGAAACAAATGCTCTTGATGCTGAATGAAAAATCTTTGTTCATGGTGATCTGGCGCCGTAGGTTCCGCTATAAAATCCGAATCTGTTTTTTCGATTCCGGGATTTTAAATCTGGTTAATGCTGTTCCCGCTCGGCAGTCTTTGGGGTGACTATTGCCGGGAGTATGGTTTATTTTATGTCGGACTATCGATTAAAAAAAGTGAATTAATCTCATTGATGCATTAGCTGCATTCATGTTCGGTGGCCGTGTCGATGTGTCCGCGGGCCCGTACCGAAGGCATGCCGCTGGCGTTCGCAGCTTCGACATCCGTGGTGGACAGCTGCAAGCCGCGGCGGATTGCATCGTGCACATCGATCGCCGCGCCCGATGCGCAGTACTCCCTGACGATACGTGCCGGCCTGTGCGGCTCGACGAGCCCGCCTGGCGATCCGTGCCACAACACCCGGGCCAGACGCTTCAAGAAGACGCTCGGGGTCGAAGCCGTTTGCATCGCCAGGGACGAGACCTTTGACGCTGTCGCGGCGCGGCTGCCCGGGTCAATTGAAGGTGAATTCAGGGCCACGCGGCTGCGGGATGACTCCCGTTTCAGGCCGCGACTGCTTCGTCGGCGGTGGCCGAGCTTGTATGGCGCGTCAGTTCGATCAGCGGCAGGGCCCGTTGGACCGCCAGTCTGGCGCGCTCGATCAGGGCTTCGTTCTGCAGACGATAGTCCACGAAATCCTTGTCGGTCGCGTAGACGCCCAGCGGCAACGTGCGTGCCTGGAAGAAGCTGAACAGCGGCCGCAACTGGTGATCTATCACCAGCGCGTGGCGCTCGCTGCCGCCGGTGGCCGCCAGCAGGATCGGCTTGTCAAGCAAGGCATCCTGATCGATGAAGTCGAAGAAGTGCTTGAACAGCCCCGTGTAGGAGCCGCGGAAAACCGGCGTCGTCACCACCAGGACGTCGGCCTGCTCGACCGCGGCAAGTTCCCGCTCGACCGTGTCGGGCAGTTGGGTCCGCCAGACCGCTCCGGCAAGCTGCGGCGCGAGCTGGCCCAGTTCCACCAGGCGCTGTGTGCTCGGGACTTCGTCGGCGATCAGGTCCAGCAGGTGTTCTGCCAGGGCGGCGGACTTGGAGGGGCGTTGCAGCCCGCCGGAAACCGCGACTAAACGGAGTGGACGTGTCATTTTCGCTTCCATATGGATTGATCTGTACGGCGCCGGGCAATCCGCCCGGTCCCGCCCCGGGCCGTCTCCCGCCCACGCCCGTTGCTGCGGGCCGGGCACGCATCGCCAATCCGCCATGTGGGGATGGGCCGGGACGCCGCGGTTCAACGCCGGGACCTGCTCTGGCACCCACACGATCCGGGGTGGTGAACGATGGCCACGGCCGCTCCGAAAAATGCAAAAGAACAATGGAAACGGATGCTACCGAGGGGGGATGATGAAGTAAAATGGTTTTATTTCACGAATCCATGAATACGGATCATCTAAATGCTTGAGCGCATCCACCTCAGCATCGTTCAGCAGGTCGAGAAGCAAGGGTCGCTGACGGCCGCTGCGGGCGTGCTGAACCTGACCCAGTCGGCTCTGAGCCACAGCATGAAGAAGCTGGAGCAGCAACTGGGCACCGACATCTGGCTGCGCGAAGGTCGCAGCCTGCGCCTGACGCAGGCCGGCCAGTACCTGCTGGCGGTTGCGAACCGGGTGCTGCCGCAACTGGACCTGGCCGAAGAGCGCCTGGGCCAGTTCGCGCAGGGCGAGCGCGGTGCGCTGCGCATCGGCATGGAATGCCACCCGTGCTACCAGTGGCTGCTCAAGGTGGTGTCCCCCTATCTGGCCGCGTGGCCCGACGTGGATGTGGACGTCAAGCAGAAGTTCCAGTTCGGCGGGATCGGCGCGCTCTTCGGCTACGAGATCGACCTGCTGGTCACGCCCGATCCGCTGTTCAAGCCGGGACTGAAGTTCGAGCCGGTGTTCGACTACGAGCAGGTGCTCGTCGTGGCCAAGGGCCATGCCCTGGCTTCGGCGGCATACGTGAAGCCTCAGCAGCTGACCCAGGAGGTGCTCATCAGCTACCCGGTGGACATCGAGCGCCTGGACATCTACAACCAGTTCCTGTTGCCGGCTGGCGTCACGCCCAGGCGCCACAAGGCGATCGAAACCACCGACATCATGCTGCAGATGGTGGCCAGCGGTCGCGGGGTGGCTGCCCTGCCGCGCTGGCTGGTCGAGGAATACGCAGTCAAGATGGACGTGGTGCCGGTGCGGCTGGGCGTGCACGGCGTCGCCAAGCAGATCTTCCTGGGGGCGCGCGAGGCGGACACCGCCATCGACTACGTGCGGGCCTTCATCGAACTGTCCCGCCAGCCTGTCACTGCCGCCGCCATCGAGCAAGGAGCCCACTGATGAACACCACCGTCGAACGCAAACCGCTGCCGCTGCCCGGCGGCCACGACAAGGTGCTGCTGCATTCCTGCTGCGCGCCCTGCTCGGGCGAGGTCATGGAGGCCATGCTGGCCTCGGGCATCGACTACACCATCTTCTTCTACAACCCCAACATCCATCCGCTCAAGGAATACGAGCTGCGCAAGAACGAGAACATCCGTTTCGCCGAGCAGTTCGGCGTGCCTTTCGTCGATGCGGACTACGATCGCGACAACTGGTTCGAACGGGCCCGGGGCATGGAGCACGAGCCCGAGCGCGGCGTGCGCTGCACCATGTGCTTCGACATGCGCTTCGAGCGCACGGCGCTGTATGCGCACGAGCACGGCTTTCCGGTGATCACCAGTTCCCTGGGCATTTCGCGCTGGAAGAACATGCAGCAGATCAACGACTGCGGCGTGCGTGCGGCGGCCAGGTACCCCGGCCTGATGTACTGGGAATACAACTGGCGCAAGGGCGGCGGCTCCGCGCGCATGATCGAGATCAGCAAGCGCGAGAACTTCTATCAGCAGGAGTATTGCGGATGCGTGTACTCGCTGCGCGACACGAACCGGCACCGGGTGGAAAGCGGCCGCGAGCGCATCCAGCTGGGCGTGAAGTTCTACGGCGACGAGATGCCGGTGGAAGAATGATGCGCCGCCCGGGTGAGCGACGCCACGCCCGGGCCTCCAGAGTGTGTTCAACGGCTTCCGGCCCGCGCGATCGGCGCGGCGTGCCGGAGCGCTCCCGATAGTCGGCAGGCATGGCAAGTCTCTTGATTCACCCAGAAAATCCCGGGTCGGCCGGCAACATCACCGACGCCTATTCGCTGGAAGTCACCGCGAAGGACATTCCCGCGCTGACCGCGGCGGCGCCCCGGCTATTGCCCGCGTCGACGATTTCGATTCCCTATCTGCCGGGCGAGGACAACGACGCGCGACTGGCCGCGGCGCGTGCCGTGCGCAGACTCGGCTTCGAGCCGATGCCGCATTTTTCCGCGCGCCGCATCGGGTCGCTCGCCGAGCTTGACGCGTTCGTCACGCGCGCGGTCGCCGAAGCCGGCGTCGAGCGCTGCTTCGTGATCGCCGGAGATCCGTCCACCCCGATGGGGCCGTTTTCCGACAGTTCGTCGCTGATCGAGACGGGTATTTTCGAGCGCTCGGGCATCAAGGTGGTCGGCGTGGGCGGCCATCCCGACGGCCATCCGGTCATGAGCACGGCCGATCGGTGGGATGTGCTCGAACGCAAGTGCGACAGCATCGCGCGGCGCGGCATGACACCCTTGATCGTCACGCAGTTTGCGTTCGACGCCGACATCGTGCTGACGTGGCTGCAAGCGCTGCGCGAGCGGGGCATTGAACATCCCGTGCGCGTGGGCGTGCCGGGCCCGGCGGGCATCGCGGTGCTTGCGCGCTACGCCGCATTGTGCGGCGTCAGCGCATGCGCATCGATGTGGTCCAAGTACGGTGTCTCGATCGGCAAGCTGTTCGGCACGGCCGGGCCGGATCGTTTTGTCGATCGTCTGGCCACCGGCCTGACGCCGGCGCATGGCAAGGTGAGCCTGCATTTCTTCCCGTTCGGCGGCATCGCCCAGTCGCTGAAGTGGATCGAGCAGTACCGCTCCCGCGCCGAGCCGCCGCGCGCCTGATCGCCGGCCGAAGCCGGCCCGTTTGCGGCGCGTCCTCGCATCGGCGATTGCCCCGCCTGTTCGAATGCCTGCCCGTGCGCGCGGCCGTCAGTCGTTGTCGTGACGGAGCGCGAGAACGGCCGCGGCGCCCGCGGCGAGCGCGATCGCGGTCAGGGCGACGGCGAAGCCGGTTGCGCCGGCCGTGAAGCCGACGCGATCGATCGCGTAGCCGGTCATCACGGGCATCAATCCCGCCGGCAGGTAGCCGCCGATGTTCATGACGGCGTTCGCCTCGGCGCGCCGGGCGTCCGATACGTGCAGGCCGATCCGCTGCGGCTGACGATCGTGCGCAAGCTGATGCTGGAATCCGAGGCTTACGATCATCCGTGCGGCTGGTTCGGCTTCGACCGCCCGAAATCGTCGCTCACCCATCATTTCAAGGCGCTGCGCGACGCCGGCGTGCTGCGCCAGCGTCAATACGGGCTCTAGCGGCGCAGCCGCGTGCGCACCGAAGATCTCGACCTGCGCTTTCCCGGGCTGCTGCGGCTCGTGGCCGAGTGGGCGCCGCCGGCAGGCGTCGACGATTGACGGCTGCGGCGCCGCGGGTCACGGCGCTGTTCCTCGCCCGGCCGGGCGCGCACGGCATCCGTTCGTTTGCCGGCGCGCAGCGCGGCCCCTGCATTCGGCCGGTATCATAGGGCCCATTTATCCCGTTCCGACCAACCCGCGCAGGAGGATCCCGTCGTGCATGCCGGTGAGCGTTTCAACAGCATTACCCATCTCGTCGGCGCAGTGCTGTCGGTGGCGGGACTGGCGACACTGGTGACGATGGGGGCGCTCGCGGGCGATGCGTACAAGGTGG
Source organism: Burkholderia paludis (assembly GCF_000732615.1). Classification (GTDB taxonomy): domain Bacteria; phylum Pseudomonadota; class Gammaproteobacteria; order Burkholderiales; family Burkholderiaceae; genus Burkholderia; species Burkholderia paludis. The sequence goes on along the minus strand of NZ_JPGL01000030.1, from coordinate 97,586 downwards.
TGAGCTTCAGCGTCTACGGCGCGATGCTCTGCGTGCTCTACGCGATCTCGACGCTTTATCACAGCGTGCGCAAGCCCCGTCTTAAAGCCATTCTGCAGAAGTGCGACCACTCGGCGATCTACCTGCTGATCGCCGGCAGCTACACGCCGTTCACGCTGGTCACGTTGCGGGGCCCGTGGGGCTGGTCGCTGTTCGGCGTGAGCTGGGGGCTGGCCGTGCTCGGCATCGTGCAGGAGCTGACGCTCGGGCGGCGCACGCGCATGCTGTCGATGATCCTCTACGTGCTGATGGGCTGGCTCGCGCTCGTCGCGGTGCGTCCGCTGCTCCATGCGCTGCCGCCGGTCGGCACCGCGTGGCTCGTGGCCGGCGGACTGATCTACAGCGCGGGGATCTACTTCTTCATCAACGACGAACGCATCCGCCACGGGCACGGTATCTGGCATCTGTTCGTGCTGGCCGGCAGCCTGTGCCAGTTCGTCAGCGTCGCGATGTATGTCGCGTGAAGCCGGCCGGGGTGTCGACCCGGTGACGGCGGGCGCGTTGGCCGGCGCGTACGTTACCGGCGCGATGCGGCGCGCAGCGGCGCGGCCGCCTCGCCGGTCGCCCGCGTCGTAAGCCACCACGTCGCCGCGGCGAGCGCCGACACGCCGGCCGCCATGCCCAGCGTTACCCGCATCGCGGCCGGAAACGACTGCAGCGTCGCGATGCACGCCCCGAAGATCGCCACGCCGAGCGCCGATCCGCTCTGCCGCGCCGCGTTCAGCGCGGCCGCCGCCACGCCGGCGCGACGCCGGTCGACCGTCCCGAGTGCAGGCGAGGTCGCGGCCGGCGAGATGAAGCCCGATGCGAAGCCGATCGCGAGCATCGGCAGGACGGCGCGCCACGCCGGGGTCGTCGCGCCGAGGCCCGTCATGCCGAGTGCGCCGGCCGCATAGAGCGCGAACGCCGCGCACATCGTGCCGCGTGCGCCGAAGCGCGCCACGAGCCGCCCCGAGCACAGTCCGCCGAGCGCGACCATCGCGGTCATCGGCAGGAACGCGAGCCCCGTGTCGATCGGGCTCGCGCCGCGGATTTGCCGGTAGAACAGGCTGAGCACGAACAGCAGGCCGTAGAACACGAACGCCGACGCCATCGACACGCAGGTCGATCCCGCGAACAGCCGGTTGCGGAAGAACGCGAGCGGCAGCATCGGTTCGCGGCGCCGCGCCTCGATCGCGAGGAACGCGACCCACGCAGCGACGCTAGTCACCGCACCGGCGACGATCGGCGCCGAGCGCCAGCCGAGCGACGGGCCCTCGATCAGCGTGCCGATCAGCGCCGCGATCGCGACGATCGCCGTCGCCTGGCCGCCCCAGTCGAAATGCCGCGACGGATCGACGGCGGCGCGCGCGACCGTGCGGCCGAGCCAGATGCCGGCGAGCCCGAGCGGCAGGTTCACGAAGAAGAGGCTGCGCCACCCGAACAGCTGGATCAGCAGGCCGCCGATCAGCGGGCCCGACGCCATCGCGATGCCGCCGCAGCCCATCCACAGGCCGATCGCCGACGCGCGCGCGGCCGGTTCGGGGAACGCCCGGTTGATCAGCGCGAGCGAGCAGGGCACCAGCAGCGCACTGCCGACCCCTTGCAGCGCGCGGGCCAGCGCGAGCGCCGGGAGGGTCGGCGCGACGCCGCACAGCGCGGACGCCGCGACGAAGACCGCGAGCCCCGCGACATAGACGTTCCGGTCGCCGAGCCGGTCGCCGAGCGTGCCGCCCGTCATCAGCAGGCTCGCGAACGCGAGCGTGTACGCGTTCACGATCCACTGCAGGCCGGCGACGCGGCTGCCGAACGTGTGGGCGATGTCGAGGAGCGCGACGTTGACGATGGACGCGTCGAGCAGCACGAGCGTGTAGCTCACGCAGGTCGCGGCGAGCACGCGGCGCGCCGCGGCGCGGTTCGGTGCGGCGGCCGTCATGCGCGCTCGGGCGCCGGCGCGGCGGCTCGCAGCGCGAGGAAGCCGACCCAGCCCCAGTACACGCGATGATGCGCGATCAGCCCGTCGCGCAGGTCCATCACTTCGACGAGATCGACCTGGTCGCCGTCCGGCGTGGCGCGCGGATATTCCCACGTGAGCTGGCGGCCGTTCGAGAAGAACAGCCCGGTGCGGTACCAGCGTCCGAGCCTGTTGCCGGGGTTGCGCAGGCCGGCCGCGAAGAACTCGCCGATCGCGGCCTTGCCGTGCAGCACGCCGGAGCCGTGAGCGGGCAGCGTGACGACGACCAGCGGGGTTTCGAGCACCGCATCGTCGGCGTACAGCGCCATCAGCGCGTCGAGGTCGCGGGCGACCACGGCCGCGTGCCAGCCTTCGTAAATGTGCCGGGCGTTGGCGTGTGTCATGGCGGATTCCGGGAAGTGTCGATAACGGAACCCACTGTACGGGCGCGTCGCCGCGCGACGTTTCACGTCGACCCGAAACATGGATGCCGCCCCGGCGCGGGCGGCCGCGTGCCGGCCCTTAGCCGGCCAGCACGTCGAGATTGAGCACGTACGACTTGCCGATCCACACCGCGCAATCGCGATGGTCGCGCAGTTCGTCGTTCGTGTTCGGATGCAGGAAGATGTCCAGCGCGCCGTGGTTCAGCACGAGCCACGGCACGATGTCGTCGAATCGTGCGGCGTCGAACGCGATCTGATACGACCAGGCCGGATGCGGACCGACGAGGCGTTCGTGAAACCGGCCGAGCTCGATGACGGCGCCGAACCGCGCGTCGACGACCTGGCGAAACGCCCAGGCCGCATCGCGGCTGTCGGCATCGAAATAGACGTGCGCGTGCCAACTGTCGATGGCGGTGGTGTCGAGGGCGGCCATGAAAGGACTCGATGAAAAAGGGAAGGCGGAAGGCGCCGTGCGAAACGGCCGATGGGGGATTATCGCGCGTCCGTGCCGCATGCGTCGTGCCGCCATCCGGCGCGCCGGAGCGCCGGCTTGTCCTGCATCGGAAAATCCGCTCGTTCCGGCGAGGCCCGCCTGCGGCATCCGCACGCGCGATATCACGCCGGAAGCCTTGCCGGCACGGGCGCCGGGCGCGACCGTCCCGGCAACACGTCATTTCGGAAATGGCAAAAGCGGTGCGGGCGCTGCCTCGGTGCGTCCGGAAAAACGCGATCAGTGCGTTGAATGAAATGAAGAAAGTCCGTTTCGAAGGGAGGGGCGAACGATGCGGCGCGCGCGTCGAATCTCGAAGCTGAAAATATCCATTGCGGATTCGGCTATTCAAGCGGAAAGCGGCGCGACATACGATGGCTTCAACGCATCGTCAAAAGCGATCGATGCAGGGACAACCATCTGGAGGCCACTATGCGATCCCTCGTTCCCGTTGCTGTTCTTTCCTGCGCACTCGTTGCGCTGCCCACCGTCGGCTTTGCGCAATCGGCCTTCCCCGACGCGGCGCCGCATGCCGCGCCGCTGAACTGGTCCTCGGCGCGCGCCGAGACCGACGTGCAACTGATGCAGATGACGCGCGCCGGCTACCGTGCGACGTCGGCCGGCAACCAGAACTATCCGCTCGCGATGCAGCGTGCGCTCGAACGCGTCTACAACCCGGCGCCGGACCGGTCGCGCGAGGAGCGGGCCGAGATGGAAGCGCGCGTCGCGCGCGATACGCAGGGCGGCCACCCGGTCAAGGCGTTCTTCGTGAAGACCGCGTACTACCTGAAGGGCGAGAACACGTTCTGATGCAGGAGACGAGCATGGCTTGCCAGATCCGATTCGCCGGCGTCGTGCGTGCGTCCGCGCGGCGCCGGCTGCCGGTCGCGCGGGCGGCGCTGCAAAGCGACGACGGGCGCGGTGTGCGGCGTCGCGCGGCACACGACCGCGATGCGGGCCGGGGCGCCGTCGCGTGCGGCGTGGCACGGCCGGCTGTCGCGGCGAGCGAGGCGCCCGCGAGCGGGAGCCGATCGTGAAGGCCGGCCGGAAACACCGCCGCCACCCGCCGCTGACCCGCGAATGGCTGCTGCCGCTGCCGCCCGCGTATGCGCGCGACATCTCGCTGAAATGCCACATGGCGCTCGTCGCGCTGCGCGGCGAGCACGGCAACGCGGCGCAACTGATGCGGTTGCGCACGAGCGTCTACCTGGTGTTTCTCGCGCTCGACGATGCGGTGTGCGCCGATGCGGACATCGACCTGTGCGTCGACGCGGAGCGCGCGCTCGATGCGGGCGTGGCGCGCGCGGCGCAAAGCGGCGCGTGGACGCTGGACGACGACGAGTGCGCGGTGCTCGAGCCTGTCCTCGCGGCGAACGACACGTGCGTCGCGACGCTCACGCGGCGTCGGCTGGCCGAGCTGTGGGAGCACGTCTGCGCGTTCGCGTCGAGCGGCCAGCCTGCGCTCGTCGCGGGCGCGGCGGAACGGATGCGCCTGCATACGGCGCAGTCGCTCGCGGCCTGACGTCGCGCGGGTATCGCGAGGAGGATGGAGGAGACAGGGCCGGCCGCATCGGCGCGGCAGGCGCAATCGGATTGTGTCGACGATTGCGTGACGGTTGCCGCAAGACGGCGCCGAATGAAGGCGGCCCAAAACAGAAGCGCCACGGAGCAGACTCCGTGGCGCTTTGTTTTTTCCCGCAGGCGCGGGGGCTCGGCCCCCGCGGGCGACACGCGCTTAAGCGGCCGCTGCCGGCTTCGCCGGCTTCTGCAGCTTGCCCTTGCCGGCGCGCTGGATTTCGTCGAGCTTGATCTCGACGTGACGCGAGAACACGTACTCGGCCGGACGCTGCTTGTCGATCGGGATATCCGGTGCGAACGGGCCATCGGTCTTGATGCCCTTGCGGCTCACGGCGAACGCCTTCAGCGGATGCGCCATCGTGTCCATCACGGCCGTTGCCTCGAAGCCGCAGTGGACCATGCAGTCCGCGCACTTCTCGTAGTTGCCGACGCCGTAGTTGTCCCAGTTCGTGTCTTCCATCAGTTCCTTGAAGGTCTTCACGTAACCTTCGCCGACCAGATAGCACGGCTTCTGCCAGCCGAACACGGTGCGCGCCGGGTTGCCCCACGGCGTGCACTTGTAGGTCTGGTTGCCGGCCAGGAAGTCGAGGAACAGCGACGACTGGCTGAACGACCAGCGCTTGCCGCCTTCGCCGCGCTTCAGGATTTCGCGGAACAGGTTCTTCGTCTTGTCGCGGTTCAGGAAGTGCTGCTGATCCGGCGCGCGCTCGTACGCGTAGCCCGGCGACACCGTGATGCCGTCGACGCCGATCGGCTTCAGCGTGTCGAAGAACTTCGCGACGCGCTCGGGGATCGCATCGTTGAACAGCGTGCAGTTGATGTTCACGCGGAAGCCGCGGCGCTTCGCTTCCTTGATTGCCGCGACCGCCTTCTCGTACACGCCGTCCTGCGACACGGAGTGATCGTGCATGTCCTTGTCGCCGTCGAGGTGGACCGACCAGACGAAGTACGGGCTCGGCTTGTAGTCGTCCATCTTCTTTTCCATCAGCAGCGCGTTCGTGCACAGGTACACGAACTTCTTGCGCTTCATGATGCCGCGGACGATTTCAGGCATTTCCTTGTGCAGCAGCGGTTCGCCGCCCGCGATCGACACGATGGGCGCGCCGCATTCGTCGACCGCTTCCAGGCATTCCTCGATGGACAGGCGCTGGTTCAGGATGGGATCCGGGTAATCGATCTTGCCGCAGCCGTTGCACGCGAGGTTGCAGCGGAACAGAGGCTCGAGCATCAGCGCGAGCGGATAGCGTTTGTTGCCGGACAGGTGTTGGCGCGTGATGTAGGCACCGACGCGGACTTGCTGGAGCAGCGGAATAGACAAGAGATGTCCTCCTTAAACTTCGCGGGCGACAGCTTGCATGAGCTTCGCCGGCAACTTGAATTCGACTTTTTCCTCACGGCCCGCCATCGTCGTGACGTCGACGGGGCCCAGCGCGCGCAGCGCGCCGATTACATCCTCGACCATTTCCTCGGGCGCCGACGCGCCGGCGGTCAGGCCGACCGTCTGCACGCCCGCGAACCATTCGGCCTTCACCTCGGAGCCGTCGGCGACGAGGTAGCTCGGCACACCGCTTTCGGTGCCGATCTCGCGCAGGCGGTTCGAGTTGGAACTGTTCGTCGCACCGACCACGAGCAGCACGTCGACCTGCTCGCTCAGTTCGCGCACCGCCGCCTGGCGATTCTGCGTCGCATAGCAGATGTCGCGCGTATCCGGGCCGACGATGTCGGTGAACCGGCGCTGCAGCGCCTCGATGATGCCGCGCGTATCGTCGACCGACAGCGTGGTCTGCGTAATGTAGGCGACCGGCGTGTCGACGGGAAGCGTCAGCGTATCGACTTCGGCTTCGCTCTGCACGAGGATCACCTCGGCCGGAATCTGGCCGATCGTTCCCTCGACTTCCGGGTGGCCCGCATGGCCGATCAGGATCAGCCGGCGGCCCGCGCCGACATACTGGCGGCCCTGCACGTGCACCTTCGTGACGAGCGGGCAGGTGGCGTCGAGCACGTCGAGCCCGCGCGTTTCCGCGTCACGCTCGACGGTCTGGGCGACACCGTGCGCGCTGAAGATCGCGACAGCGCCGTGGGGCACCTCGTCGAGTTCCTCAACGAATCGCGCCCCTTTATTACGCAGATTTTCGACGACATGCCGGTTATGAACGATTTCATGACGCACATAGACCGGCGCGCCGTGCTGTTGCAGCGCGCGATCGACGATCTCGATCGCACGGACAACCCCCGCACAAAAGCCGCGGGGCTGGGCAAGGATGACTCGCATAAGTGAGCGAACTCCGACGACAGACGCCGGGGTTCGAGGAGCTGGCACTCGCTCGCTCGCCCCGGCTTGATGTTTTGAAGGCAGGAACGAACCGGCCAGGCCAGGCCCCGGAACCCCGAATTAATCGCGCATTTTAACTCTATCGGGCCGTCCTTGCTTCGGCGCTGTGCTTGCGTGTTGCATTTGCGGGAGAACCGCGTCGGCACTGGCGCGCGCGGAACCCAGTAAACTATATGGTTTTGCGGGCAGCCGCCCCGGCTGCCCGGCGTCGCGCTCATTTCAAGGCCATTCGATGACCGTCGATTCTTACGTGTATTGCCCGGCCGCCCGTGCGGTTTCGGGCGTTTTGTTCCTGACCCCTATTAAACTTCCGGATGCGGGCGTCCGGCAGGAGGCGCGCCGATGATGCTGGCGATCGCTTTCCTGGTATCCGGCCTGTCGCTGATCATCTGGATCGTGCTGCTCGTCGCGCGCGGCGGCTTCTGGCGCGCCGCGCCCGCGCGGCCGTTGCCGCCCGCGGCGCGCGGCGCGGCGGCCGAGGCCGGCTGGCCGGCCGTCGTCGCGGTCGTACCGGCGCGCAACGAGGTCGACGTGATTGCTCGCGCGGCGACCTCGCTGCTCGAGCAGGATTATCCCGGCGATTTTCATCTGATCATTGTCGACGACCACAGCGACGACGGCACCGCCGATGCGGCGCGTGCGGCCGCGCTCGCGATCGGCCGCGCCGACCGGCTGACGGTGCTGACCGCGAAGCCGCTGCCGGCCGGCTGGTCGGGCAAGGTCTGGGCGCAATCGCAGGGGATCGCCGCGGTGCAGGCGCTCGGCCTGCCGGCCGACTACCTGCTGCTGACGGATGCCGACATCGGCCATCCGCCGGACGCCGTCGCGCAGCTCGTCACGCGCGCTCAGGCCGAGAATCGCGATCTCGTGTCGCTGATGGTGCGGCTGCGCTGCGATTCGTTCTGGGAAAAGGCGCTGATCCCGGCGTTCGTGTTCTTCTTCGCGAAGCTGTACCCGTTCTCGTGGATCAACAACCCGCGCAACCGGACGGCCGGCGCCGCGGGCGGCTGCATGCTCGTGAAGCGCACGGCGCTCGAGGAAGCGGGCGGCATCGAGTCGATCCGCGGCGCGCTGATCGACGACTGCAGCCTCGCCGCGCAGATCAAGCACCGCGGCAGCGGCCGCCATCCGATCCGGCTCGACCTGGCCGACCGCAGCGTGTCGCTGCGCCCGTACGACAGCTGGCGCGACATCTGGAACATGATCGCGCGCACCGCGTTCACGCAGCTGCATTATTCGCCGCTGCTGCTGGCCGGCACGCTGCTCGGGATGACGATCATCTACCTCGTGCCGCCCGCCGCGGCGATCGTGTACGGCGCGCGCGCATGGCCGGCATGGCTCGCCTGGGCGTCGATGTGCGCGGCGTATGCGCCGATGCTGCGCTACTACCGGCGCTCGCCGCTGTGGGCGCCGGCGTTGCCGCTCGTCGCGCTGTTCTACGTCGGCGCGACGTTCGCGTCCGCGTGGCGCTACTGGCGCGGCAAGGGCGGCCAGTGGAAGGCCCGCGTGCAGGCGCCGGTGGATCGCTGAGCGCGCCCCGGGAGGCGCGCCTCCCGGCAGTCGGAAAACGAACAGCCCGGCCGGTGGAGCACACCGGCCGGGCTGTTTCGTTTGCGGCGGCGGCGCGCGCCGGTGCTTACCGCTGGGTCAGCATCATGTACATCTGGACCACGACATCCGGCGAGAACGTGAACGGCACCCAGCCGTAGCCCGTGTGGCGGGCGACCAGCAGGCGGTCGCCGTTCGGCTGCTTCTGCACCGCCATCATCGGGTTCTTCGTCGTGACGAAGCGCCAGCCGGCCGGGATGCCGGGCGGCGGCTCGGGCTGCATCGACGCCCGGGCGTGCGCGAGTTCCTCGATCAGCTGGCCCAGTTGCTCGGGGTGCAGCGTGATCGATTCGCCGTTGATGGTCAGCGTGAGCTCGTTCTGCGTCGGACGCGACACCTGCAGCGTCGATTTGTCGGCCGGGGCGGCGGCCTGGACTTCGGCTTCGGCTTCGGCCGGCGTTTCGGCCTGCGCCGTCGCGACGATTGCCGTTTCGGCGTCGGCCGTCGCGTCGAGCGCATCGGTTGCTGCCGCCGGCGCGTTCACGGCCGGTTCCGCCACCGGCAGGTCGGCCGGTTCCGGTGCGACGGCGTCCGCTGCCACGGCCGCGGTGGCACCGGCGTTCGTTGCGGCCTCCTTGACGACGGCCTCGACCAGCGCCTCGGCGTCGGCGATCGCCTTCGCGTGATGCTGCGCGGCGGCCTCGGCCTGCGCGATCGCTTCGGCATGACGCTGCGTGACGGCTTCGGCCTGCGCGGCGGCGTCGGCGTGATGCTGCGCGGCGGCTTCGGCCTGCGCGATCGCTTCGGCATGGCGCTGCGTGACGGCTTCGGCCTCGGCGGTCGCTTCGGCGTGACGCTGCGCGGCCGCCTGCGCGTCGGCGATCGACTGCGTGTGATGCTGCGCGAGCGCTTCGGCCTCGGCGATTGCCGCCGTGTGGCGTTGCGCGGCGGCCTCGGTTTCGGCGATCGCTTCCGCGTGGCGCCGCGCGGCGGTTTCGGCCTCGGCGGTTGCCGTCGCATGCCGTTGCGCGGCGGCTTCGGCTTCGACGGTCGCTGCCGCATGGCGCTGCGCGGCCGCGTCGGCTTCGGTCGCGGCGGCGTCATGACGCTGCGCGGCGGCCTCGGCTTCGGCGATCGCGGCCGCGTGGCGTTGCGATGCGGCTTCGGCATCCGCGTGACGCTGCGCGAGCGCTTCGGTCAGCGCGGTGGCTTCCGCATGGCGCTGCACGGCGGCTTCGGCCTGTGTGGCGGCGTCCGTGTGACGCTGGGCGGCGGCGTCGGCCGCGGCGATCGCCTCGGCGTGGCGCTGCTGTGCGGCCTCGGCGTCGGCCGCGGCGGCCGTGTGGCGTTGTGCGGCGGCCTGCGCGTCGGTTTCCGCCGCGGCGTGACGCGCTGCCGCGGCCTGGGCTTCCGTTGCCGCGGCGCGCGCGAACGCTTCCGCGCTGCGTGCCGCCTGCTGCGCGGCATGGTGATCGTGGAGGAGCTGATCGACGCCCATGGTGAGCGAAGCGATCTGATCGTTCAGGTTCATGCGTGTCTTCTCTGCGTAAGACCCGCGATTTTAACCGCTGCGCCGGTGCCGGTCCGCGCGGGCCGTGTAACAAAGTGCGCAGGACGGCGCGAAACGCGCCGTCCTGTGTTATTTCAGGTAGCCCGCCGAGCCGAACCAGTCGAGCGCATCGCGCAGCCCTTCGCGGTACGGGCGTGCCCGATAGCCGAGCTCGCGCTCGGCCTTCGCGGACGTGAAATACATCTTGTTTTTCGACATCCGCAGCCCGTCCACGGTGACGAACGGCTCCTTCTTCGTGAACTTCGCGACCGCTTCGGCGCCGACCGCGAGCGGGTAGAGCGGCCAGCGCGGCAGCGCGATCGTCGGCGCCTTGCGGCCCGTCATCTGCGCGATGTCGGCGAGCATCTGCTGCAGCGGCAGGTTCTCGCCGCCGAGGATGTAGCGCTCGCCGATCCGGCCGCGCTCGAGCGCGAGGAAGTGGCCGTGCGCGACGTCGTCGACGTGCACGAGGTTCAGCCCCGTATCGACGAACGCGGGAATCTTGCCGAGCGCGGCCTCGACGATGATGCGGCCGGTCGGCGTCGGCTTCACGTCGCGCGGGCCGATCGGCGTCGACGGATTGACGATCACGGCCGGCAGCCCTTCGTCGGCGATCATCCGCTCGACCGCGCGTTCCGCGAGCACCTTGCTGCGCTTGTACACGCCGATCGCCTGCTCGGCCGTGAGCGGCCGGTTTTCGTCGGACGGATCGCCCGCGCTCGTCACCTTCAGCGTCGCGACGCTGCTCGTGTAGACGATCCGCTCGACGCCTTCCGCGCGCGCCGCGCGCATCGTCGCGACCGCGCCCTCGAGGTTCGCGCGCTCGATCTCGTCGGGATCGGGGGCCCACAGCCGGTAGTCGGCGGCCACGTGCAGCAGGTAGCGCACGCCGCGCAGCGCGGCGCGCATCGACTGCTCGTCGCGCATGTCGCCGGTGACGATCTCGGCGTCGAGATCCGCCACGTTCGTGCGCGGGCTGGTCGCGCGCACCAGCACGCGCACCGCATAGCCCTTCTGCTGCGCGATGCGCGCGACGGCCGAGCCGACGAAACCGGACGCACCGGTGACGAGAACGAGATCGCGGGAGGTATCAGTCATGCGTTTCCTTCAGGGCCGCGCGCGAACGGCGCGGCGGTTGAACGTCGGCGAGATTGTACGTGGTCGGCGCGCGCGGCGACGCCAGCGCCGGCCCGTTGCGGGCGGGAACCGGCCCGGGCCCGGGCGAAGCGGCCTACAATGCCGGGCTTGAATGCAACGGGAGGGCGACGCGATGAGCCGTAATGAACTGGACGAACGGATCGAGACTTACTACGTGCGGGTGCGCGGCGTCGTGCAGGGCGTCGGCTTCCGTCATGCGACGGTGCGCGAGGCGCATGCGCTGAAGCTGCGCGGCTGGGTCGCGAATCTCGAGGACGGCAGCGTCGAGGCGATGATCCAGGGCCCCGGCGCGCAGATCGACCGGATGCTCGCGTGGCTGCGTCACGGGCCGCCGGCCGCGCGCGTGACCGAGGTGACGTTCGAGGAACGCCAGACCGACAAGCGCTTCGAGCGATTCCAGCAGCAGTAAGGGGCGCGGAACAATCATGACGGGGTATCCGGAGGCCGGGCGCGGCCTCATGCTGTCGGTGATGGCGTCGACGCTGTTCGCGCTGATGTCGGCTTACGCCAAACTGCTCGCACCGCTCACGGGGCTCGACATCTTCGCGTGGCGCGTCGTGTGGACCGCGCCGGGCGCGCTCGCGCTGATCGCGCTGCGCGGCCGCTGGCCGGCGCTCGTCGAACTCCTGCGGCGCGGCGTGCGCGACTGGCGCCTGCTGATCGCGCTGCCGGTCAGCGCGGCGCTGCTCGGCGTGCAGCTGTGGCTGTTCCTGTGGGCGCCGCTGCACGGCCGCATGCTCGAAGTGTCGCTCGGCTATTTCCTGCTGCCGTTGACGATGGTGCTCGTCGGTCGTTTCTACTATCACGAGCGGCTCGATCCGCTGCAATGGGCGGCGGTCGCGTGCGCCGCGCTCGGCGTCGCGCACGAGGTGTGGGCGACGCGCGCGTTCGCGTGGCCGACGCTGGTCGTCGCGCTCGGCTATCCGCCGTATTTCGTGCTGCGCCGGCGGATCAACGCCGATTCGCTCGCCGCGTTCGCGGTCGAGATCCTGCTGCTGTGCCCGATCGCGCTCGCGATGGTCGCGACGAGCGCAACGCGCGTGGCCGGCCATCCGGTGCTGTGGGCCGCGCTGCTGCCGGGGCTCGGCGCGCTCAGCACGCTCGCGCTCGCGAGCTACCTGAAGGCCAGCCGGATGCTGCCGATGGCGCTGTTCGGGATTCTCGGCTACGTCGAGCCCGTGCTGCTCGTCGCGGTGTCGCTGCTGCTGCTCGGCGAAACGCTGAGCGTCGCGAAGCTCGCGACGTACGGGCCGATCTGGGTCGCCGTCGCGCTGACCGCATGGCACAGCGCGATGCTGATGCGGCGCCTGCCCGCGCGCGGATAGGCGGCGACACGCACCGCGCGGCGGCCGCGCGGCGCGTGTCGCGCATCGCGCCCGACGAGGCGCTCGCGCGGCGTCGAACGCCTCGACGCCGGCCGCCAACAGGCATCGCGCCGACACGGATCTGACGCGGACCTGGCGCGGCTGCCCGCCTCGTTTTTCCCGGCCTCGCCGCTGTAATCGAACAGAAGATTCGGTTGCACTTTGTTACTTCGGGTCTCCCCCGGCCGGCCATTAGACTGACCTGACCGATTTCACTTCGTATGCGGCTTTCCAATGAACGGTCATCCCCGTGCCTGGCCGGCCGGGTTGGCGCGATGCGGGCATACGCGCATCGCGGCTGATCCCGCTCGCCGCCGCCTCTCCGATCCCTGCCCCGGCGCCTGTCGCGCCGCCTTTGCGCGGGTGCGCCCATGTCGCTGAGCCTGCCGTCTTCCGCCGCGGTCCGGCCGCTGCATGGCGGTCGCCTGATCGAAGTCGATTTCTTCCGCGGCATCGTGCTGCTGATGATCGTCGTCGATCACATCGGCGCGAGCGTACTGTCGCGCGTCACGCTGCATGCGTTCGCGCTGTGCGACGCGGCCGAGGTCTTCGTCTTTCTCGGCGGCTTTGCGACCGCCAGCGCCTATGGCGCGATCGCCGAACGGCAGGGCGCGCGCGCGGCGCAACGGCGTTTCGTGCGCCGCGCGATGCAGATCTACCGCGCGTTTCTCGCGACGTCGACGCTGATGCTCGTCGTGTCGGCCGTGCTCGACCACTACGGGATCGACACGCCGAACCTCGCGCTCGACGACGTCAGCGTGATGCTCGCGTCGCCGCTCACGGGGCTCGCCGAACTGCTGACGTTCCAGCGCCAGCCGTATCTCGCGGCGGTGCTGCCGATGTACGTGCTGTTCGCGCTCGCGTCGCCGGTGCTCGTGCCGCTCGCGTGCCGCCGGCCGTGGCTGCTCGTCGCGCTCGGCGGCGCGTCGTGGCTCGCGGCGGGCTGGCTCGGCCCCGAGTTGCTGGACAGCGACACGTTCCGCTGGAGCTTCAACCCGTTCGCGTGGCAACTGATGTTCGTCGCCGGCGTGCTCGCGCGCTGCCAGCCGTTCTACCGGCGCATCGCGCTCGGGCGGTGGAGCGCCGCGGCGACGGGCGTCGCGTGCGCGGTCGTGATCGGGTGCGCGAGCTACAAGCTGTTCTCGGGGCTGCCGATGCCGGAAGGCATCCTCAAGCGCGATCTCGCGCTGCCGCGCGTGGTGAGCTTCTCGGCCATCGCCTGGCTGATGGCCGACTGCGTGCGGTTCGGCTGGATCGCGCGGATCGCGCAGGCCGTGCGCCCCGTCGTCGCGGTCGGCCGGCGCGGGCTGATCTGCTTCGTCGCGGGCGCGGCGATCTCGCTCGTCATCGATGCGCTATTGCATCCGGTCGCGAGCGGTGCCGAGCCGCGGCACCTCGGCATGGGCCTCGTGGCCGACGCATGCGCGCTCGGGCTGATGATGGCCGTGGCCGGTTCGGGAACGTGGATCGCGCGGTGGCGTGGCGCGCCCGCGTGAGCGTGCGGCGCGTGCGGCGGGAGGTGCGGCGTCAGTGAGGTGAGACGATACGGGAGCGTGGCGCGGCGGTTGCGTCGCCGGATTCGGCGTCGTCGGGTTCGTCGGCCGGCGGATCGTCGTGTTCCGCGAGCACCGCGTCCGCTTCGGCCGCGGCTCGCGCGGCGCGCATCGCGGTGCAGCGCTGGGCGTGCCGGATGTCCGACAGCATCCTCATGAGCCTCGTGGTCTTGCTTTTCATGATCTTCTCCCGCCAGTGGCAGCTCGACGGATCGGCTGCGCTTCCTGCAACCAGTGTAGGACGCGTTCGCGCGCCCGGCGGGAGAATGTGGCGTGCACGCCGCACGCCGAGGGATAGTACTTACTGGGCCGCGGCGACGGCCTGCGCCTGCAGCGATTCCTCGCGGCGCTCTTCTGCACAGCGCTGGTGCTGACGCGACAGGCGGTTCATCAGCGGCAGCAGCAGCAGCGCGAGCAGCATGCCGATCGCGGCGAGCCAGCCGAGCTTCTCGAACAGAGACAGGTACAGCGGCAGCGATTCGGTGGCCGGCAATTCGTGCGACGGCATCTGCGCGAAGTTCGCGACGACGCTGCCCAGATACTGCGACACGCCCGTCGCGACGAAATACGCACCCATCATGAAGCCGCTCATGCGCGCCGGCACGTAGCGGGCGATCATCGCGAGGCCGAGGCCGCTCACCAGCAGTTCGCCGAGCGAGTAGAGGCCGTAGCCCCACACCATGAACCACGACGACACGCGGCCGTCGATCGCGTAGCGGCCGCTGATCGTGAACACCAGGTAGCCCGCGGCGACCGCGCCGAAGCCGAGCGCGTACTTCGCGGCGACCGGCAGGTCACGGCCGCCCTTCGCGACGGCGTTGTAGACCCACACCAGCACCGGGCTCAGCAGCATGATCCAGATCGGGTTCAGCGCCTGGAACTGCGCGGCGCTCCACGTGAACAGCGTCGTGCCGAACAGCATGAAGCGCGGATCGACGTTGCGCAGCGCGAACAGCGTCAGCGACGTCGACATCTGCACGTAGAAGATGAAGAACAGGATCACCTGGCCGATCAGCACGAGCGCCGCGATCAGGCCCGCGCGCTCCGAGCGCTCCGACTTCGCGATCATGTACGCGAAGATCGCGAGGATCGCGAACGCGGCCGTCCACACGCTGGCGACCGCGAGCTGCTTGTGCTGCAGCACGTACAGCGTGATCAGCGCGAGCCCGACGCCGCCCAGCGCAACTGCACCGAGGCGCTTCCAGCGCACCGGCTGGTCGTCCGGCAGCGAGCCGACGTGCGCGAGCGTGCGATGCATCAGCATGAAGTTGAGGATCGCGAGCAGCATGCCGCCGCAGCAGACCGCGAACGCGGCATGCCAGCCCCAGTGGTCCTTGATCCAAGGCGTCGCGAGCATCGACACCGTCGAGCCGATGTTGACCGCCATGTAATAGATGGTGAACGCGCTGTCGATGCGCGCGTCGTCGCCTTCGTAGATGCGGCGCACGAGGTTCGCCGCGTTGGCCTTGAACAGGCCGTTGCCGACGACGATCACGCCGAGCGACGCGTACATGTACGTCAGGTGGTCGTTCGGCACCGAAAGCATCAGGTAGCCGGTGCACAGCACGGACGCGCCGATGATCATCGTGCGGCGGGCGCCGAGCACCTTGTCGCCGATCCAGCCGCCGATCGACGGCGCCGCATAGACGAGTGCGGTGAACGCACCCCAGGTCAGGTTCGCATGGCTGTCGGTGAAGCCGAGCCGGTCGACCATGAACAGGACCAGGAGCGCGGCCATGCCGTAGTAGCCGAAGCGCTCCCACATTTCGATGAGGAAGACCGTCGTAAACGATCGGGTTTGTGAAACAGGTGAATGCATCATCAATCTCGGTTGAAACGGACGGCACGGATCACGCGTCGTCTTGGGGTCGAACTGGCGCCGGTGCGCAACGGGCCGGGTAGGCTTTGCGCGGGCGATGGATCAGTCGGGCGGTTAGCCCGGGCCGGGGTCTGTCGCCGCCGGGTGTGGCGGGGAGGGGCCCCGACCGGCGCGCGCATGGTAGCGGCTGCCGGTCCGGTGCGTCACGTATCCGCCACCTAGGGAAACTCCCGATGTGGCAGAAGCTTTCAGGAACATTCGTCTCATAATCTATTTGTAAACTTCGCCGCCGGATCTACGAGGATTCCCGGAGAGCCGCTTGCAGCTTGCCTGTGAAGCCGGCGAGTCTGGCAAGATAGCGCGTCATTTCGCACGCCTCGTGTCCCGTTTGGAGCACCGGGCTCGACACCGAAGACGTGTGCGAACCCGAAGACTAAGCTATATCGTTCTAACTTAGTTATTTTCCATCAAACATTTTTTGACGATCACTTTTCGGCCTGCTATGGTTCCCCCCACTGAAAACTCGCGGTCGGCAGACGCTGCCGCCGTACTCGGCAGCAAGATTCGCGCGTTGCGCCAACGACTCAAGCGCACGCTCGACGACACCGCTACCGCCGCGGGGATTTCGAAGCCGTTTCTGTCTCAAGTCGAGCGCGGGCTCGCGTCGCCGTCATTGACGTCGCTGGCCGGTATCGCGCATGCGCTCGGCGTGACGGTGCAGTACTTCGTGGATACGCCGAGCGAGGAGCGCTCGGTTTGCCGAGGCGATCAGCTGCGCTTCTTCGGGTTCGCCGATTCGGCGAACCTGTTCGCGAGGCTGACGAACGTGTCCGAAGGGCGCCAGCTGGAGGCGATCCTCGTGAGGATGCCGCCGGGGCAGAAGCGGTCGGAGGTGACGACACATGCAGGAGAGGAGTTCCTGTATGTAATTGAAGGGGAAGTGTCGCTGACGCTGGAAGGCAAGACGTTCGTCCTGCAGGCTGGCGACAGTTCGCACTATCAGTCGACGGTCCCGCACAGCTGGGTCAACACCGCGAAGGTCGAGTCGGTGGTGGTCTGGGTCGGTACGCCAAGGCTGTTCTAACGCACAGGTATTCCTTCGTTTCCCGGACGGAGTACCTGTCGAAAGAAATGTAAGGAATACTAACATGCCATACGAGAATCACGGGCCTCCTCAATCGCTGTACCCGTCAGCGTCTCACGCGTAAGCCGCGGCATCCGCCGCGCGACGCTCACCGAACAACTTTCTCAATACTGCCACGATGAAATCCTTGCATGCCATGTCGGCCGTGCTGGCCGCGCTCGCCCTGACGACGCCCGCCGCCCACGCCGTTACCGTTCCGTCGAACGTCGCGCTCGCTCCGCAACAGGACCTGACGCGCCAGGTGCCCGCCGAAGTCGAGTCGCTCGACCCCGCGCACATCGAATCGTGGACCGGCAACACGATCGGGCTCGACCTGTTCGAAGGGCTGGCCCGCATCGACGCAGCAGGGCAGGTCGTGCCGGGTGTCGCGCTGTCGTGGGAGCGCAAGACGCCGCAGACGTGGATCTTCAAGCTTCGCCACGACGCGAAGTGGAGCAACGGCCAGCCGGTGACCGCAGCCGATTTCGTCTACTCGTGGCAGCGCCTCGTCGATCCGAAGACGGGCTCGAAATACACGATCCTCGTCGAGTTCGTGAAGAACTCGAAGGACATCATCGCCGGCAAGGCCGCACCGTCGACGCTCGGCGTGCGCGCCGTCGATCCGTACACGCTCGAGGTGACGACCGACGCGCCCGTCGCGTTCTTCCCCGAGCTGACCGCGATGGCGCCGCTCGTGCCGGTCAACAAGGACGTCGTCGCGAAGTTCGGCGATGCGTGGACGCGCCCGGGCAACCTCGTCAGCAACGGCCCGTACCAGCTCGTCGACTGGCAGCCGAACAACCGCATCGTCGTGACGAAGGACGCGAAGTACTGGAACGCGTCGAAGGTCGTGATCAACAAGGTGACGTTCCTGCCGATCGAAAGCGACGAAACCGCGATGCGCATGTACCAGGCGGGCCAGATCGACTACAGCTACTCGATCCCGTCGGGCGTCTTCCAGCAGGTCAGCAAGCAGTTCGGCGGCGAGCTGCGCCCGGGCCTGCAGCTCGCGACCTACTACTACGACCTGAACAACAGCGACGCGGCGCTGAAGGACAAGCGCGTACGCCAGGCGCTGTCGATGGTGATCGATCGCGACGTGCTCACGTCGAAGCTCACGCAGGCCGGCGAGAAGCCGATGTACGGCCTGATGCCGAACGGCACGAAGGGCGTGCAGCCGTTCACGCCGGAATGGGCGTCGTGGCCGATGGCCAAGCGCGTCGAGGTCGCGAAGAACCTGCTGAAGCAGGCCGGCTACTCGGACGCCAAGCCGCTGTCGTTCACGCTGACGTACAACACCAACGACCTGCACAAGAAGGTCGCGCTGTTCAGCGCGTCGGAGTGGCGCACGAAGCTCGGCGTCAACACGAAGCTCGAGAACGTCGAGTTCAAGGTGCTGCTGAAGGAGCGGCATGACGGCAAGCTGCAGATCTCGCGCTCCGGCTGGTTCGCCGACTACAACGACGCGATGACCTTCTTCGACCTGATCCGCTGCGGCAGCTCGCAGAACACGGTCGGCTACTGCAACAAGCAGGTCGACACGTTCGTCGACGACGGCAACCAGAAGCTCGACGACAAGGCGCGCGCCGCGCTGCTGACGCAGGCGCACGACGCGGCGATGAACGACACGCCGATGGTGCCGCTGTTCCAGTACTCGGCCGACCGTCTCGTGAAGCCCTATGTGGGCGGCTACTCGCTGAAGAACGTGATCGACATGCGTGCTTCGCAGGACATGTACCTGATCAAGCACTGAGCGGAGCGATCATGCTGGCCTATGCATTGAGGCGCACGTTGTGGGCGGTGCCGACGATCCTCGCGGTCATCACCGTCTGCTACCTGCTGCTGCATTTCACGCCCGGCGGCCCGTTCGATACCGAGAAGCAGTTGTCCGCGGCGACGCTCGCGAACCTGAACGCGAAGTATCACCTCGACGAGCCGCTGTGGAAGCAGTACCTGCTGTATCTCGGTTCGCTGCTGCATGGCGATCTCGGCCCGTCGTTCCGCTACGTCGACTGGTCGGTGAACGATCTCGTGAAGAAGGCGCTGCCCGTGAGTCTCGGGGTGGGCGGCGTGTCGATCCCGATCTCGATCGTGTTCGGCGTGCTGCTCGGCACCGTCGCGGCCGTGCGCCGCGACAGCGTGATCGACCGCTTCGTGATGCTGATCGGCAACTTCGGCAACGTCATCCCGCCGTTCGTGCTCGGCCCGGTGCTCGTGTGGATCTTCGCGATCCTGCTGAAGACGTCGGCCGGCAACGGCTGGCTGCCCGCGGGCGGCTGGGGTGACGGCGGCTGGCAATACCGGCTGCTGCCGATCGTGCTGCTGACCCTCATCAACGTGTCGCTGCTGGCGCGCGTGATGCGCGGCTCGATGATCGAGACGCTGTCGAGCAACTACATCCGCACCGCGCGCGCGAAGGGCCTGCCGGGCTCGACGATCGTGCTGCGCCACGCGCTGAAGCCCGCGCTGATGCCGGTCGTGTCGCTGTTCGGCACGGTCTGCATCACGTCGATCACGGCGGCCGTCGTCACCGAATCGGTGTTCGCGCTGCCGGGCCTCGGGCAGCTCGTCGTGAACGGTGCAATCAACCGCGACTACACGCTGGTGCTCGGCCTCGTCGTGCTGACGACCGTCTGCGCGGTGCTGTTCAACCTGCTGGTCGACCTCGCGTACGCGTGGCTCGATCCGCGCATCCGTTATTGATCGAGGCACAGCGATGACTCCGACTACTCCTGTCGTCGGCCTGCCCGTGCAGACCGACTCGCCGCCGCGTTCGCGCTCGCCGCTCGCGCTTGCGATGGCGCGCTTCCTTCACAACCGCGCGGCCGTGTTCAGCCTCGTGCTGCTCGCGCTGATCACGCTCGCGTGTTTCGTCGGCCCGTGGCTGCTCGCGGCCGACCCCGCCGCGAGCGACTGGGCCGCCATCAGCCTGCCGCCGGCCTGGGCGAACCAGCACTGGTTCGGCACCGACGAGCTCGGCCGCGACCTGCTCGTGCGCACGCTGATCGGCGGCCGCGTCTCGATCGAGGTCGGCGTGCTCGGCACGCTCGTGTCGGGCCTGTTCGGCGTTGCCTGGGGCGCGACCGCGGGCTTCGCGGGCGGCCGCGTCGACTCGGTGATGATGCGCGTCGTCGACATGATGTACGCGATCCCGTACCTGCTGATCGCGATCCTGATGATGACCCTGTTCGGGCGCTCGTTCATGCTGGTCGTGCTGACCATCAGCGCGTTCTCGTGGATCGACATGGCGCGTGTCGTGCGCGGCCAGACGCTGTCGCTGCGCAATCGCGAATTCGTCGATTCGGCGCGCGCGATCGGCGTGTCGCCGGCGTCGATCGTGCTGCGCCACATCGTGCCGAACCTGCTCGGCGTGGTCGTCGTGTATGCGACGGTCTCGGTGCCGAACATCGTGCTGACCGAATCGGTGCTGTCGTTCCTGGGCCTCGGCGTGCAGGAACCGATGACGAGCTGGGGCGTGCTGATCCAGGACGGCGCGCAGAAACTGGAATCGATGCCGTGGCTGCTGCTGGCCCCGGCCGTCATGCTGTGCGTGACGCTCTACTGCGTGAACTTCGTCGGCGATGGCCTGCGTGACGCGCTCGACCCGAAGGACCGCTGAGATGAAACCACTCCTACGTTCACCGTGTTCGCACGGAGGGGCGCAGCCCCCCCGTCTCCCCCAGGCGCTTCCATCGAAGTGCGCAGCGGCTAGGCGGAGGCTGACATGACCGCACTGCTCGAAGTGGACAACCTCGGCGTGCGCTTCACGCGCAAGGACGCGCCGCCGGTCGACGCCGTGAGCGGCGTGTCGTTCTCGCTCGAGGCCGGCAAGACGCTCGGCATCGTCGGCGAGTCGGGCTCGGGCAAGAGCCAGACCGTGATGGCGCTGCTCGGCCTGCTGGCCGGCAACGGCACGACGAGCGGCGCCGCGCGCTACCGCGGCGACAACCTGCTCGCCATGGATACGCGCGCGCTGAACAAGGTGCGCGGCGACCGGATCGCGATGATCTTCCAGGACCCGATGACGTCCCTCAATCCGTTCCTGACGATCGAGCGGCAGATGACGGAGACGCTGCAGCTGCATCGCAAGCTGTCGCGCAAGGACGCGACCCGGCGCGCGATCGAGGCGCTCGAATCGGTGCGCATTCCCGATGCGGCGCGCCGCATCCGCATGTATCCGCACGAGTTCTCCGGCGGCATGCGCCAGCGCGTGATGATCGCGATGGCGCTGCTGTCCGAGCCGGAAATCCTGATCGCCGACGAACCGACCACCGCGCTCGACGTGACCGTGCAGGCGCAGATCATCGACCTGCTGCGGGAGCTGAACCGCGAGCGCGGCACCGCGATCGTGCTGATCACGCACGACATGGGCGTGGTCGCGGGCCTGGCGGACGACGTGATGGTCATGTATGCGGGCCGCACCGTCGAGTACGCGCCGGCGGACTCGATCTTCGCGGCGCCGTCGCATCCGTACACGATCGGCCTGCTCAACGCACTGCCGCGCCTGACCGACGCGGACGACGCGCCGCTCGTCGCGATTCCCGGCAATCCGCCGATGCCCGGCACCGCGCCGGCCGGCTGCGCGTTCGCCAAGCGCTGCACGTATGCGGAAGAACGCTGCGACGCCGCGCGTCCGGCGCTCGAAACCTATGGCGCCGTGGGCGCGGTGCGCGCATGCCACCGGCCCGTGGCCGATCTGACGGGAGGTCTGCGATGAGCGTCGATGAACGCCGCAATGCCGGCGCGACGGACGACACGCTGCTGTCCGTCGAGGGTCTGAAAGTGCATTTCCGCGTGCCGCTCGGCGGCTATCCGTGGTCGCCGAAGGGTACGCTGCGTGCGGTTGACGGCGTGTCGTTCGACGTGAAGCGCGGCGAGACGGTCGGGCTCGTCGGCGAATCGGGCTGCGGCAAGTCGACGCTCGCGCGTGCGCTGATCGGCCTCGTGCCGATGACGGCGGGCACGGTGAAATGGCGCGGCGACGCCGTGACGACCGATCACCTGCGCGGTACCGCGATGCGGCGCGAAGTGCAGATGATCTTCCAGGATCCGCTCGCGTCGCTCGATCCGCGCATGACGATCGAACAGGTCGTCGCCGAGCCGCTCGTCACGCACCAGGCCAGCCTCGGCCGCGCCGAAGTGCGTCGCCGCGTGGTCACGATGCTCGAACGCGTCGGCCTGAATGCGCATCACCTGCTGCGTTATCCCCACGAGTTTTCCGGCGGGCAGTGCCAGCGCGTCGGCATTGCCCGCGCGCTGATCGGCGAGCCGAAGCTGGTGATCTGCGACGAACCGGTTTCGGCGCTCGACGTGTCGATCCAGGCGCAGATCGTGAACCTGCTGCGCGACCTGCAACGCGAACTGTCGTTGTCCTATCTGTTCGTCGCGCACGATCTGGCGGTGGTCAAGGCGATCAGCCAGCGCGTGCTCGTGATGTATCTCGGCCGCGTGATGGAGTTCGGCACGCGGCATGACGTGTACGGCGTGCCGCAGCACCCGTACACGAAGGCGCTGCTCGATGCGGCGCCGACGCCGGAGCCGGCGCGCGAGCGTGCTCGCCGTCCGATGCTGCTGGCGGGCGAGATGCCCTCGCCGCTCAATCCGCCGTCGGGCTGCGCGTTCCGCACGCGTTGCCCGGTTGCGATCGACGCCTGCGCGCGCGACGTGCCGCTGCCGGAAGTTCGGCAGGGCTCGGCAGCGCGTGTCGCATGCATTCGCGCGGGCGCGGCGTGACGTGAAGTGACGCAGCAAACATAAGCAAGGTAGGTCAACAGGGGCAGGTCCGGCGCGAATGATCTTCGCGCCGCGGGTACAGGCGTGCCTTTAGCCGGGCACGCCGGGGGGCCGGGAGCGGATCGCAACCGGCGCGGACGATATCAACACAAGACGAGAATCAAGATGAAAAAGCAGAAGACGATCGGGACGGCATCGAAGATGCTGCTTGCATGGGGGCTGCCGGCGCTCGCCGGCGTGTCGCTGACGGGCGTCGCGCGCGCCGACGACGCGGCTCCCGCACCGCTGACGGTCGCGCAGGCTGCCCCTGCCGCCGGCACGGGCACGACCGTTGCGCAGGCAACGACCCCGAACGCCATTGTCAACGCCGAAGCAACCCAGGCCGTCACGCCGCCCGACGAGCCGTCGGCCCAGTCGAAGTCGAAGGGCTTCATCGCCGACAGCCACCTCGACTTCCTGTTCCGCAACTATTCGGACGTGCTCGACAGCAAGGGCGGGCCGCATCGCCACGCGTGGGTCCAGGGCGCGATGGCAAACTTCGAGTCGGGCTATACGACCGGCCTGGTCGGTATCGGTTTCGACGCATCGCTGTACGCGGCACTGAAGCTCGACGGCGGCGAAGGCGCCGGCAGCATGGTGCACATCGCGAAGGGCGGCGGCGGCGGCAACCAGCTCGCATGGGCCTACCCGGGCATCTACGACATCAAGGCGCGCATCTCGAACACGGTGTTCAAGTACGGTCTGCAGGCCGTCGACAACCCGTTCATGGAGCAGCACGACAACCGCGCGCTGCCGCCGACGTTCCTCGGCACGACGGTCGTCAGCAACGAATTCAAGAACGTGATGCTCGAGGCCGGCAGCTTCACGAAGACCGACGCACGCGGTCACACGACGCTCACCAACCTGACGACGCAGTACGGCGGCACGCGTATCAACCGGCTGACGTACGTCGGCGGTACGTGGGACTACTCGCCGAACGGCGAAGTCGCGCTGTACGCGAACCAGGCCGACGACGTGTGGCGCCAGTACTACGCGTCGGTGAAGCACAGCATCGGCAGCCCGCAGACGATCAAGTGGACGGGCTTCGGCAACGTCTACTCGACGCACGACACGGGCGATGCGCTGCAAGGCAAGATCAACAACAACGCGTACAGCCTGTCGCTGGCCGCGCAGCATGGCCCGCACGAGCTGCTGCTCGGCTTCCAGCAGGTGCTCGGCGACCAGTTCTTCGACTACCTGAACGAAACGAACGGCATCTTCCTGACCAACTCGATGGACGTCGACTACAACGCGCCGCACGAAAAGTCGCTGCAGCTGCGTTACACGTTCTACGGCAAGGAAGCCGGCCTGCCGGGCTTCAAGGCGATGTTCTGGGGCGTGACGGGCTGGGGTGCGGACGCCAGCGTGGGCGCGGCGAACGACCCGACCAAGTCGAGCATCTACTGGAGCAACGGCGCGCCGGTGCAGGGCCGTCACCACGAGTTCGGCTTCATCCCGTCGTACACGTTCCAGAGCGGCAAGCTGAAGGACACGAAGGTCACGTTCATCGCGATGTGGCACAACGGTTCGGCGCACTACTCGGACGCGACGAACCGCGAGTGCCGCCTGGTCGTGAACGTGCCGTTGCACGCGTTCTGATCGAAGGGGGCGCATGCGCCCCCGCACGGTGCGGCCGGCCTTCGATCGCGGCGATCAGGCCGGCCGGTGCAGCCCCGCGACCGGATCGTTCGCGGCCGGCATGTCTTCCACGAGCGACGTGAGCTGGCGGCCCGTATCGCGCCACGCGTCGAGGCCGCCGCGCAGCGCGAGCGCGTCGGTGAAGCCTGCGTCGAGCAGGCGCTTCGCCATCAGGGCGGCCGTCACTTCGTTCGGGCACGAGCAATACACGACGAACTTCTGCGTGAGCGGATAGCGCGCGACGATGTCGCCGATCCGCCGCTCGTCGGCGAATTGCGCGCCGGGAATCGCGAACGGGTCGAGCTTGCGATGTTCGGGCGAGCGTACGTCGAGCACGACCGGCGCGGCCGAGTCGCGCAGCAGTTGGTCGAGTTCGTCGACGCCGATCCGCGCGTTGGCGAGCTGGCGGATCAGCGCGCGGCGGCGCATCCAGCGGATCGCCGCGTAGACGGCCAGCAGCGCGACGATGACCAGCAGCACCGCGCGGCCGAGGCGGCTCGCGCCGGCAAACAGCCAGTCGATCTGCCGGTAGAACACGAGCCCGGCCACCAGGCCGACGATCGTCCACAGCGCGGCGCCGAGCGCGTCGTAGCCGGCGAACGTGCGATAGCGCGTGCCGAGCGCGCCGGCCATCGGCACCGACACGAGCGACAACCCGGGAATGAAGCGCGCGACCGCGAGCACGCGCACGCCGTAGCGGCCGAAGAAGCGCTCGGTCTTTCTCACGCAGGTATCGCGCGACAGCGACAGCCGGCAGATCGTCTTCAGCGTCGTGCCGCCGTAGCGCCGCCCGGCGACGTACCAGACGGTATCGCCGATCAGCGCGCCGAGCACCGACAACGCCACCACCGTCACGAGCTGCGAGCCGATCATCGCCGGGTGCATCGCCGACATCGCGCCGAACAGCACGAGCGTCGGCATCGCGGGCACCGGCAGGCCGATGGCCGCCGCGAGCACGTTGGCGAAGACGAGAAGCGGCCCGTACTGGGCAACGAGGTCACGGAGCATGACAGGCGACCGAAAGGGAAAAGCGTAGGGGGAAATGCAGATGGGCCGATTATCGGCCTTTTTCAAGACAACGGCGGGAATGTTGGAAAGCGCCTGACGGCGGCAGGGGGATGTCGGTGAGCCGGCGCGCGCTGCGCGGCTCACCGTTCGGCATCATGAAGGAGTGCGGGCGAGCGACGCGGCGCCGTGGTTTTCGCCCGGCAGCTCGGCGCCGTGCGAGCGGATCGCGGCGATCAGTTCGGCCGGCGTGATCTCGTAGCGGACTTCGCGGTGAATGCCGGGCTTGCGTTCGTCGATCTCGATCAGCAGCACGCTCTTGCCGTCGCCGGTCGCTTCGAGCCGGAGCGAGCGCAGTTCGCGGCCGTCGGCCGGGTCGTGTTCGGTGAGCAGGGTCATTGCCCCGGATGAGCCGGTAGTGCGCATCGAACCTATCCTCGTGTCGTGGATGCCGTAATGGCGAAGGTGTCTTTGTTGAATACAGCTTGACGCAGTTTAACGCGAACGGGCCGCAAGACGGAGCATTTTCGTGGGGTGAAATGAGGGCTGAACCACCTATCCTTCTGATGTTTGACCCCCGCCGGGCGGGCGTCTCGGCCGGATCGGGCACAGTCGCGGCCGTGGTGGCGGTGGCCCGTTGGGCCGCGTCGGCGTCACCGTGAAGCGACCCGTACTGCCGCCGCGGTCGGGTAGCCGCCGGGGGGGGTGGAGGTGGCCGCTTTGGCGCGCGGGGGCGAGGCGGAGTGCCGGATGGGACGGCAGGTAGCGGCCGCGCGGCCCGGATCGCGGGCGAAGCGGCGGCGATGGCGGTTCAGGCCCGGTACTGGTGCCTGCAGGTCATATTTACCGCTGTTGTCGGCGTGTGCTGGCTCGGGGCGGATGGATGGCCGTCGGTTGCCGGTCGTCGACGGCTCGACGTGGCCGGCATGAGGTCGTGGCTTTCCATGGCGAAGTTGGTGGCCGCCAGTGCGCGTGCCGCCGGTGTTGGACGGCGGCACGTGGTCGACGAAGCCGTCGTTCCCGTCGCAGTCGAGCGGCCATGCGGTCAGCCTCGGCCTTTATTCAGGCCGGCCGTAGACATCCTTTCGGCGATCCGTGCATGGGTCGCTGTTGTTCGACGTGCTGATGCACGATTGATTGCCGGGGGGGCGCACCGCCGCCGCTTTCAACGAAGCCGGGTCGCGCGCCCGGCGCTTCCTTCGGGTCGTGCCGCGGGCGACACTGTTCGGAATGTCGACGAACGCGGACGCGGTCATCTTCGATGCGGGGTTCTCCGGCAGGCGAACGGGATCGTCCCTCGTGTCGAACGCCGGCGGTTTCTTCGCGAAGTCGATACGGATGCCGATGAAGACACGGCATTGCGTGTTACCCGCGTGTTGCGTACGCAACGATGCGAATGAGAGCGACGCGTGACGGAAGCGGCGGAACAACCGATCGCCATACACGGAACCGGCAGGATTTTCCGGAGCCTGGCGACGTGGCGCGACCGCATGTCGTTGCGGGAGCAACGGCATCGCATGACGGCACGATGCCCGTGTTTCGAATGCGTGAAATCGGCTAAGCTCGACACGTTGCTGCGCATAGGCGCAGTCTGCGCCGAGGGCGCGACTTTCAGGAACCGGCCCACCCATGACCGACATCAGGATCCGGCACAGCGAGACGCACGACGTCGACGCGATCCGGCAAATCGCCGCGCATCCCGCGGTCTACATGAATACGTTGCAGCATCCGTTCCCGTCGTTCGAGAAATGGCAGAAGCGGCTCGACGGTGTGCGCGAGCACGGCACGAGTCTCGTCGCCGAAATCGACGGCACGGTGGTCGGCCATCTCGGCCTGCATTCCGAGCCGAATCCGCGCCGGCGTCACGTGGCGTGGTTCGGCATGATGGTCGACGCGGCCTGTCACGGGCGCGGCATCGGCAGCCGGCTGCTCGCGGCCGCGATCGATCTTGCCGAGAACTGGTGGGGCGTCACGCGTCTCGAGCTGAGCGTGTTCGTCGACAACCGCGCGGCGATCGCGCTCTATGAGAAGCACGGCTTCCGGATCGAAGGCGAATCGCCGGATTTCGCGTTGCGCGACGGCGTACTCGTGTCGGTGTATCACATGGCGCGGATCAAGGGGCGGCCATGACGGCACGCATGTTGCGACCCGAGGCGCCTGTCGCCACGGTTGCACGTCGTCGCGGCCGTCATGTCGATGCTTGCGCCGCCGCGTATGCGGCCGTGCTGCCGCGCGTCATATCGATTCGAGAATTCGTTCGTTTCCTGCCGGCCGCGCCGATCGTATCGTTAAAAGATTTGCCGGCCGCTTCGGCCGGTGTTCGCCTGGCTGTCGTGCCGAAGGCCGAGCGCAACGTGCAGCCGTCTCGCGGCCTGCGCCGCATGTCGATGCGTTGCATCGCTTCACCGTCATCCTCGTCGCTTCGCGCGCGAATCCGCAGTTGCACGATGCCCGGGGCGCGATGACCCGCCCGGCCCGACCCGGCGCGCATCGCATCTTCCCGTAACCGTCTCTCTCAACGGAACCCGCTTCGATGAAAACCGCTCTACGGAATCTGACTGCCGCCTGCCTGTTCGCCGCCGCGGGTGCGGCGTTTGCCGCTGCCACGCCGGCCGGCGCCCCGGCGGCGAGCGCATCGTCCGACGGCGCGCATCTGCCGCCCGGCATCGCGTGGCAGCACGGCGACGTCGACGCCGCCTTCGCGTTGGCGAAGCGCACCGGCAAGCCGCTGCTTCTCTACTGGGGGGCGGTGTGGTGCCCGTCGTGCAACCAGGTGAAGTCGACGATCTTCAGCCAGCAGGCATTCAAGACCCGCTCGTCGTTCTTCGTGCCCGTGTATCTCGACGGCGATACGGAAAGCGCGCAGAAGCTCGGCGAGCGTTTCAAGGTGCACGGCTATCCGACGATGATCCTGTTCCGCCCCGACGGCACCGAAGTGACCCGGCTGCCGGGCGAAGCCGATCTCGATCGCTACATGCAGGCGCTGTCGCTCGGGATGACCGCCGCGCATCCGGTGCGGCAGACGCTCGCGACGGCGCTGAAGAACGGCGCGTCGCTGACGCCGGACGAATGGCGCCTGCTGGCCGACTATTCGTGGGATACCGACGGTGCGCTGCCGGTGCCGGCCGATCGCGTCGCCGTGACGCTGCAGTCGCTCGCGCAACGCGCGCGGGCGGCCGGCGCCAGGGCCGATGCGGCGAGGTTCGCGCTGAAGTCGGCCGTGGTTGCCGCGTCCGACGATCCGGCTCAGGCCGGCGCGCTCGACAAGGCGACGCTCGCCGATTCGCTCCGTACGGTGCTGCAGGACCCCGTGCTGTCGCGGGCCGATTCGGACGTGCTGGTCGCGGCGCCCGCACGCGTGGTCGCGTATCTCGGCGGCGACGACGCGCAGCGCGCGAAACTGCGCGGCGCATACGACACGGCGCTCGCGCGCCTGTCGACCGACGCCACGCTGTCGTCGATCGACCGGCTGATGGCGCTGCATGGCCGCGTGCTGCTCGCGGGCGGCGACGCGCGCAAGGGCGCGCCGCCGGCCGCACCGGCGCTGGCCGATACCGTGCGCAGGCAGATTGCCGCATCGGTGCAGGGGGCCGCGAATGCATACGAGCGCCAGGCGCTCGTCAGCGAGGGCGCGGACACGCTCACCGACGCCGGGCTGTACGACGAGTCGGATGCGTTGCTGAAGGCCGAGTTGCCGCGCTCGTCCACGCCGTATTACTTCATGTCCGGGCTGGCCGCGAATGCGAAGGCGCGTGGTGACAAGGCCGCGGCGCTCGAGTGGTATCGCAAGGCGTACGACTCCGCGAGCGGGCCGGCGACGAAGCTGCGCTGGGGCGCGACCTATTTTGCGAATGCGGTCGAGCTGGCACCGGACGATTCGGCGCGCATCGAAGGGATTGCGGCGAGCGTGCTGGCCCAGGCGGACAAGACCCGGGACGCGTTCTACGGTGCGAACCTGCGCGCGCTGACCAAGGTCGTCACGCAGTTGAACCGCTGGCGCAGCGCCGGCGCGCACGATGCGTCGGTCAGGTCGATCGCGAAGCAGTTCGACGGCATCTGTGGGAAACTGCCCGCCGGCGATCCGCAGGCAAGCGCCTGCGCACGCCTGATCCAGCCGGTCAAGGCATAGCATCCGGTGGCGCTGCGTGGGCTTTCGGGATGCCGGCCGGCGCTTTCCCGATACCAACGAGGCCACCGACACCATGCCCCATCTGACGCTCGAATATTCCGCGAACCTCGACGGGTTCGACGCCGGCGCGACCCTGCGCGCACTCAATGCCGCGCTGTTCGCATCCGGCCAGTTCGACGAACTCGACATCAAGAGCCGCGCGCTGCGGTTCGACACCTTTGCGGTCGGCACGTCGCCGGTGCCGCGTGCGTTCGTTCATGCGAAGCTCGCGGTGCTGAGCGGCCGGTCGATCGACGTCAAGCGCGAACTCTCGGAGCAGGTGCTGGCGGAACTGGCACGGCACGTCGTCGCGCCGTCCGGCACCCATCTGCAACTGTGCGTGGAAATACTGGAACTGGAGCGCGGCTCCTACGCGAAAGCCAGCATCGAGCCGCGCTGAGCGGGACGATCGACGCGTGCTGCGCGAGCCGGGAACGCCGCGCAGCGCGAGCGCGGCTCACGCGTTCGATACCGGATTACTGGCCCGTCGAGTACGGGCCGCCGCTACCGTATCCAGCGCCCGCGGCTCGCGGCGTGCCCTGTTGCCGGGCGATCTTCGACTCGGCGGCCTGGATGCTGGCGGGGTAGAACCAGTCGCTCGGCTGGAAGCCGGCTTTCCTCAGCGCCGCCACTTCGGCATGCACTTGCGCACGCGTGAGCGGCTGGCTGGCTTGCGCCTGCGCGGCGACGGGAGCGGCGAATGCGGCCGCGAGGGCGATCGTGCGGATCAGCGGGTTCATGAGCGGATACCTCCATGTTGTCGACGGTGCCGATTGCACACGGTGACCGTCGAAAGCAGTGTAGGCCTCGCCCGACGCGCGAAAAATGCCGCAGCGGCCAACGTAGTGTTTTGCTGGGGACAACAATCGGTGCGCGGGCGCATGGGGTTGAACGGCGGCCGGCGAAAAAGGGGAGGAGTCGTGCGGGATGCCGGCCGCTTCGATACGGCCGGACTGCGGGCGGGATAGTAGGCCAGACAGCGGGCCAGACAGCGGCGGCCCGGAGCCGGGCCGCCGCGGGTGTTACACGAGCCCGGTCGTGTAGTACACCGCGATCACGAAGAACACCGCAAGCGTCTTGATGATCGTGACCGCGAAGATGTCGCGGTACGACTCGCGGTGCGTGAGGCCCGTGACGGCGAGCAGCGTGATGACCGCGCCGTTGTGCGGCAGCGTGTCCATGCCGCCGCTGGCCATCGCGACGACCCGGTGCAGCACGTCCAGCGGGATATTGGCCGCCTGCGCACCCTTGATGAACAGGTCGGACATCGCGGCGAGCGCGATGCTCATGCCGCCCGACGCCGAGCCCGTGATGCCGGCGAGCGAGCTGACCGACACGGCCGCGTTGACGAGCGGGTTCGGAATGCTCTTCAGTGCATCGCTGACGACGAGGAAACCCGGCAGTGCGGCAATCACGCCGCCGAAGCCGTATTCCGACGCGGTGTTCATCGCGGCGAGCAGCGCACCGGCGACGGCGGCCTTCGAGCCGGCCGCGAAGCGCCCGCTGACGCGCTTGAACGCGGTGAGGATAACCAGCACGATGCCGAGCAGCAGCGCGGCCTCGACCGACCAGATCGCGACGACCGTCTTGATCGACGTCGTGACCGGCGCATGCACGCCGGGCAGCACTTCCGGCGTGACCGTGTACGACGCGGCGCCGTACCACTGCGGAATCAGCTTCGTGAACGCGAAGTTCGACACGCCGACGAGGATCAGCGGCAGGATCGCGAGTGCAGGATTCGGCAGCGACTTCGCCTCGACGCGCTCTGGCTCGTTGACGAGCGACGTGCCGTAGCCTTCGCCCTTCGCCATGGCCGAACGACGGCGCCATTCGAGATACGTGAGGCCGACGACGATGATGAACAGCGAGCCGATCGTGCCGAGCGCGGGCGCGGCCCAGGCGGTCGTCTTGAAGAACGTAGTCGGGATGATGTTCTGGATCTGCGGGGTGCCCGGCAGCGAATCCATCGTGAACGAGAACGCGCCGAGCGCGATCGCGCCGGGCATCAGACGTTTCGGGATGTTGCTTTGCCGATAGAGTTCGGCCGCGAACGGATAGACCGCGAACACCACGACGAACAGGGACACGCCGCCGTAGGTGAGCAGCGCGCACACCGCGACGATCACCGCATTCGCGCGCGAGCGGCCGATGTAGCGGATTGCCGCATGGACGATCGACTCGGAGAAGCCGGACAGCTCGATCACCTTGCCGAACACCGCGCCGAGCATGAACACCGGGAAATACAGTTTGACGAAGCCGACCATCTTCTCCATGAAGATGCCGGAGAAGACCGGGGCGACGGCGGCGGGGTCGGTCAGGAGCACCGCGCCGAGCGCGGCGATCGGCGCGAACAGGATCACGCTGTAGCCGCGATACGCGGCGAACATCAGGAACGCCAGCGCGGCGAGGACGATCACGAAAGACAAGGGAGTCTCCTAATGGCTTTGGTTGTTGTTCGATCGCGCGATGCGCCGCGGACCGGCTCAGGTTCGTGCAGGTTTCGTGCCATCGGCCGCATTGCGCCGCCGGACATGGGTCCGGCGGTGACCGGCGGGCCCGCGCCGGCCAATGTCTGACGATTCTACATAAAACGTCTCTGTGCGGAGACGATATGGCCCCCCTGCAAGCCCGTGAATGGGGGGAGGGCTTTCCCGGACAACGCATCGCGGGGTGTCTCCGGAATGAGATAATCCGTCCCGATCCGGAGACAGCCGGCCCACGATACACGGAGACGACGACACGATGATGAATGACTGGGCCCGCCTGCCGGTCAATTACGGCGATGTGCTGCGGCGCGCCGCCGAGTCGCTGTTCAGGACCTTCGAGGATTCGAGCGCGGGAACGGTGGTTGTCGATCGCGACGCGCGCGTCGTGTGGATGAACGAGCGGTATGCGGCGCGTTTCGGTTTTGCCGACCCGCAGCAGGCCGTCGGCCTCGACTGCGAGGCCGTGATTCCGAACAGCCTGATGCGCGAAGTCGTGTCGACCGGGCAGCCGATCCTGCTCGATATCATGGAGACGGGCCGCGAGCCGCTCGTCGTCACGCGCCTGCCGCTGAAGAACGAGGCCGGCGAGACGGTCGGCGCGATCGGGTTTGCGTTGTTCGACCAGTTGAAGACGCTCACGCCGATCTTCTCCCGCTACGCACAGCTCCAGCAGCAACTGATCGCGACGCAGCGTTCGCTCGCGCAGGCGCGCCGCGCGAAATACACGTTCGCGAGCTTCGTCGGCACCAGTGCCGCGAGCCTCGAAACCAAGCGCCAGGCGCGCCGCGCCGCGCAGGTCGACTCGCCGGTGCTGCTGCTCGGCGAGACGGGCACCGGCAAGGAACTGCTCGCGCATGCGATCCACGCGGCGTCGGCACGTGCACTCCAGCCGCTCGTGACCGTCAACGTCGCCGCGATTCCCGACACGCTGCTCGAAACCGAATTCTTCGGCGCGGCGCCCGGCGCATACACGGGCGCCGACCGAAAGGGGCGCGTCGGCAAGTTCGAGCTGGCCGATCGCGGCACGCTGTTTCTCGACGAGATCGGCGACATGCCGCTGCCGTTGCAGGGCAAGCTGCTGCGCGTGTTGCAGGACAAGGAATTCGAGCCGGTCGGCTCGAACCGGATCGTGCGCGCGGACGTCCGGATCATCGCCGCGACGTCGGCCGACCTGCCGGCGCTGGTGGCGGCCGGGCGATTTCGCGCGGATCTCTATTACCGGCTGAACGTGCTGACGATCCATGCGCCGCCGCTGCGCGAGCGGGCGTCCGACATCGCGGCGCTTGTCTATGCGACGCTCGAGGAATTGGCGGCCCAGCACGGACGTGCCGCGCATTGCGAGCTGACCGACGATGCGCTGCGGATGCTGTGCGCGTATCCGTGGCCGGGCAACGTGCGCGAATTGCGCAATACGCTCGAGCGCGCACTGATGCTGTCGGACCGCTCGGTGATCGATGCGCGGGCGCTCGCGCCCTTCCTCGGGCCGGTGCGCGTATCGGCGGACGGGGCGTCGCCCGTGCAGCGGGCGGCTGTGGCGCCGGCCGAGCGGCGTACGGGCGAAGCATCCGGGGGGCCGGCCGTTACGTATGCCGACGCGCTGGCGGAGTGGGAGCGCCAGTACCTGACCGATGCGCTGGCGGCCTGCGGCGGCAAGGTCGTCGAAGCTGCCGCGCGCATCGGGATCGGTCGCGCGACGCTGTACAAGAAGCTGGCGGCGCTGGGAATCGACCGGTAGGCCGATCGGCAATGTGGATGCGGCCATAGCCGACGCATCGAACAGGAGTGCAGGATGAAGCGGATCGGTGTCGCGGGGTGGCTGACCATGTTGCTGGCGACCTCGGCGTTCGCGCAGTCCGGCGACGCCGACGCGCCGGAGGCGCGGCGCAACTGGTACAACGATCCGTTCATCGCGTTGTCGCAGGAGGTGGCCGAATGCCCGTTGCCGCTTGGCCCATGGATGACCCGGGCCGAGATGACCGACGACGCGCACTACCGCGCCGAGCGCGGCACCACCTGCTGGCTCGCGCACCGCTGCACGAAGCCGAACTCGTATATGTACGACGCACCGATCGCCGACGCCGCGAAGGCCCGTTTCGCCGGCTCCGACCGGCTGCGCGGCACGAGCCTGTGGATCACCGTACAGCGGCGTTTCATCTATGTGGAAGGATGCGCCGATGCCGCGTTCGATCGCCAGGCGTTGCAACGCGAGCTCGAGGCGCTGCCGGACGTCGAGCAGGTGTTCGTTCGCATCACCGACGATCCGCGCCGGAGCTTGCCCTACAAGGCGCGCGGGCAGCCCGGGCGCACGCCGAACTGACGGCGGGCTGCCCGCACATGGCATACTCGCGACATTCAAAAAACGGTTGACGGGAAGAACAATGAAACACATGCTTGCCTCGGTCTGTCGGTGGCCTCGAGCGGCCGTCATGTTGGCGCTGGTTGCGGGGCTCGGCGGGTGCGGCGGCAGCGCGCCGCTGTTCACTTCGGACGGGCGCCCGACCACGCAGGTGCAGTGCACCGGCAGCGACTGGAGCAATTGCACGGACAATGCCCGGGCGATCTGCAACGGGGATTTCGAAGTACTTCAGCAGTCGAGCGATGACGCCACACGAAATCTTCTCTTCGCGTGCAAGAAGAAAAGCGGTTATTGATCCCGTCATGACCGGCTGAGGCGCCTCGCATCGGGAAGCGTTTTTCTGTTTGCTGAAAATCCGCTGTTTTTCACGTATGACACTCACGGAGTCCCCTCGATATGGCGACCTATAGGCAACTGACCGTGCAGCTCGAACGGCTTCAGCAAAAGATCGACAAGGAACGCGAGAAGACGATTGCCGATGCGATTGCCGATATCCGAGCGAAAATCGAGGAATACGACATTACGCCGGAAGAACTCGGTTTTCGTCCGGCAGGGGCGGCCGCCGCCGCGAAGCCGAAGCGCACCTTGCCGCCCAAATACCTGAATCCGAAGACGGGCGAAACCTGGAGTGGCCGCGGGCGATCGCCGACATGGCTCGGCAAGAATCGCGAGCGTTTCCTGATCAAGGACTGACTCCCGAAAACTCTCACCTTTCACGTGTCGACCGACGGTGCGAACGGCCATTCGGCCGCCGCACCGTTTTGTTTTTGTGAATGCGTCGCGCCATTGCTGCCGACACGTCGAAGTCATGCGCCGCGCAATCGGCGGATTCCGTTCTGCGAATTCATCGCGATTCGACGGCATATCGCGGCGAATTCCGGCAAACAGCCACGCAATTGCGCGGCACGTGCGCATTTGCATTTGCCAATCTCGCGGTGCGCGCATCGCGCGGATGTCCATCACCTTTCGCGCGGCGGCGCGTGACGTCGAGCAATTCCCGAAGATACTCACCATGGCTCCTGTAAATCCTCACCTTTGAGGAAAGGGGCGCTGAATTGCGCGATGTTGGCTGCACCGTGCGCGCCTGGCGAAGGTGCTTGGTCGGCGTGCGGCGATGTCGGGCCGCAAGCAGGTTGCAGGCCCATGGTGCGAGCGTTGACGCTCGTCGAACAGTCGTCCGTTCGGCATATAGGCAGCCGCATGCGCTTCGCCTATGCTTGGAGTTCGCTCCGATCGGCGCACGGCCTGTCCGTGCCGCATCCCGATCGGGCCGTCTTTCGTTACCGCAGGGAGCCCATGTGACCGTTCGCCATCTCGATGCGTTGTTCCAGCCCAAGTCCGTTGCGGTCGTCGGCGCGTCGTCGCGTGCGGGCAGTATCGGTGCGATGGTGTGGTCGCGCGTGCTCGACGGCGCGTTCCCGGGGCCCGTGTGGCCCGTCAACCCGAAATATCGGGATCTGCACGGGCATGCGGTCGTCGCCGATGTCGACCGGCTGCCCGCACCGCCGTCGGTTGCCGTGATCTGCACGCCGCCCGCGACCTGGGCCGGTATCGTGCGCAAGCTCGGCGAGCTCGGCACGCGCGTCGCGGTGATCGTCGGCGACGCGCGCACCGAGGCCGATCGCGCCGCGCTCGACCGCACGTTGAAGGCGGCGAAGCCGTTCGTGCTGCGCATCGTCGGGCCCGGCAGCCTGGGCGTGCTGTCGCCCGCGCGGCATGCGCATTTCGGCGCGCCGGCCTATACGGCGCGCCCGGGCGGCGTCGCGTGGGTGTCGCAATCGAACGCGCTGACGAACGCGGTGCTCGGCTGGGCCGGCGCGCGCGGTCTCGGTTTTTCGCATGTCGTCGCGCTCGGCGGCGAGTCCGACGTCGATGCGGGCGACGTGCTCGACTATCTGGCGAGCGATCCCGGCACACGCGCGATCCTGCTCGAACTCGATACCGTGCGCGCCGCACGCAAGTTCATGTCGGCTGCGCGCGCGGCCGCGCGCAACAAGCCGGTGCTCGCATTGCGCACCGGTCGCGCGGATCCCGGCGACGCGCTCTATACGGCCGCATTCCAGCGCGCGGGGATGGTGCGTGTCGATGCGCTGGACGATCTGCTCGACGAGATCGAGACGCTCGGCGTCGGCCGCGTCACGGCGCGCGGCGCGGCAACGCTCGTCACGAGCGATGCGGGCGTCGCGAAGCTCGCGGTCGATGCGGTCGCCGAAGTTCGCGACGTGCTGGCCGACTGGTCGCCCGCGGTCACGTCGGCCGTATCGGCCGCGCTGCCGCACCTCGCGGCGCCCGGCAATCCGCTGACGCTCGGCGACGACGCCCGGCCCGAACACTTCGCCGCGGCGATCAAGGCGCTCGCGCCGTTTCCGCAAACGGGCACGCTGTTCGTCGTCCATTCGACTTCGCACAGCGCGCCGGCCGATGCGGTTGCGCGTACGCTGATCGAAGCGCGGCAGTACGCGCATCGCGGCATCCTCGCGTGCTTCTTCGGTTCGGTGGACGCCGCGACACGCGATGCGCTGCACGAGAACGGCATTCCCGTGCACACGACGCCGCAGCGGCTCGCGCGCGCGTATGCGCGTCTCGTCGACTACAACCTCGGGCGGCAGTTGCTGATGCAGACCCCCGAGGGCACGCCGCCGCAGCCGGCCGAATGCGTGGCCTCCGCGCAGGCCGACGCGCGCCGGATGGTCGAGGCCGGCCAGCACGAGTTGACCGGCGAAGCCGCACTGCGCTGGCTGTCGCATTTCGGGTTGCAGGGCGAACCGGCCGTCGAGCCGGCCGGAACGAAAGTCGTCGATGTCACGGTCGACATGTACGACGATTCGAACTTCGGCCCGGTGTTCCGGTATGCCGTGCCGCCCGCGGACGGCGTATCGGCGCCGTTCGTCGTCTACGGCCTGCCGCCGCTGAACACCGTGCTCGCCCGCGCGGTGATGGAGCGCTCGCCATATGCGCGCAGCACACCCGTCGAGCCGACGCTCGACGCGTTGACCGCGCTGTCGCAGGTCGTGTGCGATGTGCGCGAAGTCGTTGCGATGTCGGTCACGCTGCGCGTGCTGCCCGACCGCGCACAGGTGATGGCGCCGCGCGTCACGCTGGCCGCGGGGCGCAGCCGGCTCGCGATCATGCCGTATCCGCGGCACCTGGAACAGACACTCGAGTGGCGCGGCGAGACGGTGACGATCCGGCCGATCCGCCCGGAAGACGAGGCCGCGCACAACGAACTGCTCGGCGCGATGACGCCGGACGATCTGCGCATGCGTTTCTTCGGCGCGGTGCGCAGCTTCGATCACTCGCAGGTCGCGCGCATGACGCAGATCGACTACGACCGCGAGATGGCCTTCATCGTGTCGTTTACCGATGTGTCGGGGCGGGACCACACGCTCGCGGTGGTGCGCGCGGTGGCCGATCCCGACAACGAGACGGCGGAATTCGCAATCGCGGTGCGGCCCGATCAGAAGGGCAAGGGGCTGGGCCGGCTGCTGATGGCCCGCATCATCGACTATGCGCGCTCACGCGGAACCGCTTGGATGATCGGCGAGGCGCTGCGCGAGAATTCGGCGATGATCTCGCTCGCGAAAGCATGCGGCTTTTCCGTATCGACGACGGAGGAGCCCGGCGTCGTGGGCTTCAGGATGAAGTTGCAGCCGTAGCGTCTGCCACATGTCGCAACATGCGGCAGACGTCGCGAACCCGCCGATGTCTCCGGCCTGCACGGCGGATGACGACCACAAACGATCAGGAATGCAGATCGTTTGGGCGTTGCACAGGGAACAAAGCGCACACCAACGTGCCGGCGCCTGTTGTACACGGAGCGAGTCGGTTTTTCGCGGTACCGGAGGAGGCGTGCAGCATGGCGCGATACACGAACTACGCGTCTGTTCGGCTCGATGCGTGCGTACACATTCGTCGCTTCGTTCCTCCCGAAAATTCACAATCGTCACAAAGGTGAGATTTTTCGGGAGCCACGTGCGAGCGCTATCCAGAGGGTGCGGTGAGCCGATACGGGAGCGTTCGGTGAGCCTTCCCGGGAGCAGCCGGTGAGCACCTGCGGGAGGCGCTGGTGAGCCTTTCCGGGAAGCATGGGTGAGCGGTTGCGGGAAGCGTCGGTGAGGGCATTCGGGAGGCTTCGGTGAGTGTCTCCGGGAGCCTTTGGTGAGCTTTTTCGGGAGGTACTGGTGAGAGCCTGCGGGACGCCAAGGTGAGGCTTTTCGGGAGCATCCGGGCGGATGGCTCCCGCAGGTGCGGCGCCGGCCAGGGCCGGCATCGCACACGGGGGCGGGCACGCATGAACCGTGCCCGCGATCGCGTTCAGGCCGCGAGTTTCGACGCCGCGTCGTTCACCTGGTCGCGCGAAATAGCCAGTTCCTCAAGGTGCGGATCGGCGTAGACGGCGCCGGTTTCGCGCTCGAGGCGGGCGATCGTCAGCGCACAGCGCGCAATGTCCTTCGGCATCGCGATGAAGCGCTTGACCGATTCGCCGGACGTGAACGCGTCGAACAGCGCGCCGCGCACGTCGTCCGGAAGCGTCTTGGTCCACTGGTACGGCTTGCCGTTGAACGTGATCGACGGCGGCAGCGTGCGTTCCTTCTTGGTCGCCGTGATGAGCCCGTAGGTGCGGGCCGCGTCCCCGATCTGCTCGGGCGAGAAGAGTTCGTCGGGCGTGATGTCGAACTGCTCGATGTAGTTCTCGATCGCCTGCATCGCGGCGGCACGGTCGTCGCGCTTTTTCTGCGCGCGCGCGACGATGTCGCGCAGCTCGTCCGCCTCCTCGGGCGTGATCGTGAAGCTTGCCTGCTTCTGCTGAAGTTCGGAGAAACGCTGGAATTCTTGATCGTTCAGAAGTTTGGCCATGACATCCATCGGACACGACGGCCGCGACAACCGGCCGCCGTTGTTTTTGAGAGGGCCGCTATTCTAGCGTAGCGCCGAGCGTCGCACCGGCGTTGCACGCGACCGGGGGCGGCAAGACGGGCTCGCGTCCCCGGTGGTGCGTTTCGTCGAGCCCGTGCGTCAGCAGGTCTCGGTGCGGCACATCGACAGATGGGCGGCCGTGTCGCGCAGCTCTTCGACGACCACGTCGACGGAAGGCGCCAGGTGCGCATCGAGCCGGCGCATGTACGGGCAGGTCAGTACCGCGATCGCATGGCCGGATGGCCCGAGGATCGGTGCGGTCAGGTCGGTCACGCCGTGTGCCTGGCGGCTGTCCTGGCGCAGGTAGCCGCTCTGCCGGATGGCCTGGCATGCCGTCGCGAGCTCCTGCTCGTTGAGGGGCGCTTCGCCCTTGACCTTGCGATGTTCGGCGAGCATGTGCGCGCGCTGCTCGGGGCCCTGGAACGACAGCATCATGCGCCCCGACGCCGTGTCGGCGAGCCCGATGCGCGAGCCGAGCCGGACCGACACGCCCCACGGGCCGGGCCCGTCGACCTGCGCGATCACGAGCAGGTTGCCGCGATCGTAGACGGACAGGTGGCAGGACTGTTCGGAGGTGTCGGCGAAACGCTGCATCAGCGGCAATGCCTCCGCAATCAGCCGGCTCATCGGCGGATGCCGATGCGCGAGCGAGAACAGCTTGAGGCTGAGCGTGTAGCGGTCGCCGCCCGTCGAGCGCATCACGTAGCGGCGCGCGACGAGACGTTCGAGCATCCGGTAGATCTCGCTCGCGTTGCGGCCGAGTTCCTTCGTGATTTCGGTGCGGGTGAGGCCTTCTTTCTGCTCCGACAGGAGTTCGAGAATGTCGAGACCCTTGTCGAGCGCGGGCGCGCGATAGCGGTCGATTGCTCCCGTCGATTCCCGAGCGTCGCAGCCGGGAAGCAGGTCGTTGGTTGTTTGCATTGTCGGTGTAAGGTTGGAGGATTGCTTTCGATCAGTTGGCGACGCACGCTGACCAATTCTGCAACTCGCTTGTGTCGATCCCGTATATGGCGCGAATGCCATCTTTTTGAGCTTAACAACAAACATTTAGTGTGCAATGCAGCGTCTTTTTACCGATCGTTACCGAACAAGAACGGATTGATTCCCTCCCGGGATGACAGGGAAGCCCCGAATACCCAGTATTCTTAACAGGTGAAGTGGTTCAGGTTTTTGAAAGCAAGTTGAACGTCCACGATGCCGTGATGCCCGCGATGCTGCGCCGCGGCGACCGGGGGGCATGCCTATAGTGGGTATCCGTCGCGTGTCATTTCACGGTGCGCGGCGGATGGTACAAAGGCTGGGTGGGCCAGCGACGGTGCGGTCCGCGCGTGAAGCCGGCCGGTATCGGCCGGATCCTGTCGCGGGTGCCGGGCCGTCGTCGCCGATGCGCAGACCGGCGGCCGCCCGTTCGACGCGCGCCGCACTTCCGTGCGGCGCCACGATCGCTGCGCCCGCGCGAGTCTCGCGCGTCGGACGGCATGCCGGAGGCGGCCCCGACGCGCGTAATCGACGATCGACTCTCAGCCCGGCGTGCGGTCGCGAAATGCCGCGCGCCGGTATCCTGTCAAATTCGACAACAGAGGTTGAGCACGATGAAACTGCTTCGCTATGGTCCGACCGGCCAGGAAAAGCCCGGAATCCTCGACGCGGACGGCCGGATTCGCGACCTGTCCGCGCATGTGCCGGATCTGTCCGGCGACGTGCTGTCCGACGCGGGCCTCGCGCGGCTGCGCGCGATCGATGCGGCCACCTTGCCGCTCGTGTCCGGCGAGCCGCGCATCGGCGCGTGTGTCGGGCTGGTCGGCAAGTTCATCGGCATCGGCCTGAACTACGCGGACCATGCGGCGGAGGCCGGCATGGCGGTGCCGAAGGAGCCGGTCGTGTTCGGCAAATGGACGAGTTCGATCTGCGGCCCGAACGACGACATCGAGATCCCGAAGGGTTCGGTCAAGACGGACTGGGAAGTCGAGCTGGGCGTCGTGATCGGCGCGACGTGCAAGGACGTCGACGAAGTGCGCGCGCTCGATTACGTGGCGGGCTACTGCGTCGTCAACGACGTATCCGAGCGCGAGTGGCAGATCGAGCGCGGCGGCCAGTGGGACAAGGGCAAGGGCTTCGACACGTTCGGCCCGGTCGGTCCGTGGCTCGTCACGCGCGACGAGGTGCCCGATCCGCAGCGTCTCGACCTGTGGCTCGAAGTCGACGGTCACCGTTATCAGAACGGCAACACGCGCACGATGGTGTTCACCGTTGCACAGCTGATCGCCTATCTGTCGCGTTGCATGACGCTGCAGCCGGGCGACGTGATCACGACCGGCACGCCGCCGGGCGTCGGCATGGGCGTCAAGCCCTCCCCGGTGTTCCTGAAGGCCGGCCAGACGGTGCGCCTCGGTGTCGAAGGGCTCGGCGAGCAACGCCAGCTCACGCGCGCCGCACGATAACCGCACGGGCGGGACTGCCGTCGAACGACCGCTGCCGGCGGTCGTCGGAGGCCGGACATCGACGATTCGAACGTAAAGGCCCGATTCCGCGTTGCGCGGAATCGGGCCTTTCGCATGGGTACGCGGGCGCGATCACACGATGTTGTCGAGTTCGCAGTGCGCTTCCAGCCGATACCCGTCGGGATCGACGACGAATGCCGCGTAGTAGCCGGGGCCGTAGCGGTCGCGCTTGCCGGGCCCGCCGTTGTCCTGGCCGCCGTGCTCGAGCGCGGCGCGGTAGAACGCGTCGACCTCGACAGGCGACGCGGCCTTGAACGACAGGTGCAGCCCCGAGTCGGGATCGGCGACGACGGGGCGCGTCGCATGCTGCAGCCACAGTTGCGGCTCCGTCCTGCCGTATCCGATGGCGCCGTCGTCGCTATACAGCCGCTTGTAGCCGAGCGCGCCGAGCGTGCTGTCGTAGAACGCGCGGCTGCGGCCGACGTGTGCCACGCCGAACGAGAGGTGATCGATCATCAGTTGGCTCCTTGAATCGAGAAGGGACTTCCGTGCAGCAAACCTGTTTTTAACCACCATGCTGGTTATGTTAGGAAGCGTCCCCGGGCTTGTCAACCAGCATGATGGTTAGATACGATCCGGACATGAGCCATATGCACCCTTCCGTCACGATGGACTGCCTGATTCCGGCGCCGCCCGAAACCCTGAGCATCGATTTCGCGAACACGCTGTACTGGCGCGGCAGCGACTCGCCGACCGAAACCCTCGGGACGATGGACGATCTGCTGGCGTGGTGCCGGGAGCAGGCCGGCGTGCCGGCCAGCCTGGCGCAAACGTGCGGCACGCGTAGCGTGGAGGAGGGGGCGCCGGCGGCGCTTGCGCGCGCGCTCGCGTTGCGCGACGCGCTGTATCGGCTCTTTCATGCACAGGCCGAGCAGCGTGAGCCGCAGGCCGAGGATCTCGCGCTGCTCGGCGGCTTTCTCGCGGAAGCGGCGCCGCGCATCGCGCTGGCGCGCGTCGACGGCGGCTACGCGTGGCGGATCGCGGAGGGCCGCGCGACGCTGGCCCGGCTGCTGAGCCCGGTATTGTGGTCGGCGATCGACCTGCTGGGCGGCGCGCGGCTCGCGAAGGTCAAGCGTTGCGCGAACGATGCGTGCCAGTGGCTGTTCATCGACGACAGCAAGAACGGCAGCCGTCGCTGGTGCTCGATGTCGTCGTGCGGCAATCGCGCGAAGGCGTACCGCCACTATCACAAGGCCGACTGACGAGCGTGTTCGGGCGCGCGCGGCGGCGCGTCGAATCCGGGCGAGCCTATTTCGCCGACAGCTTCCGCCACAGCGTCGTCTTGCTGATGCCGAGCATCGCGCATGCGCGGTCGCGGTCGCCGCCGCACGCGTCGAGTGCCGCGCGGATTTCGTCCGCTTCCGCACGGCGGCGGCGCGCGTGCAGCGTCTGCGCGTCGTCGGCGTCGGCCGTGTCGGGCGGCGCGACGAACAGCTCGGGCGCGATCGCCCGCAGCGCGTCGGGATCGAGCGTGCCGCATGCGCCGGCGGGATCGCCTTCGTCGGCTTCCTCGGCCAGTTCCACCGCGATCCGTTCGATCAC
The DNA here is from genome assembly GCF_000732615.1 of Burkholderia paludis. Taxonomy (GTDB): domain Bacteria; phylum Pseudomonadota; class Gammaproteobacteria; order Burkholderiales; family Burkholderiaceae; genus Burkholderia; species Burkholderia paludis. The sequence continues at coordinate 54,272 of NZ_JPGL01000030.1, read as the reverse complement.
GTTCTGCAGTTCGCGCACGTTGCCGGGCCACCGGTAGCGTGCCAGCGTTGCCTGGGTCGCGCCGAGCACGCGCGCGGCGTCGCCGGCGTCGCGCAGGCGGTCGGCCAGGCGGGGTTCGCGCCGCGCGGCCTGCACGAGCAGCGTGGCCGCGAGCGCCGGGATGTCGGCCGCGCGCTCGCGCAGCGGCGGCAGGCCGACGTTCAGGATGTTGAGCCGGTAATAGAGATCCGCGCGGAACGTGCCGGCCTCGACGGCCGCGAGCAGCGGACGGTGCGTCGCGGCGACCACGCGCACGTCGATGCGGATCGGCTCGGTCGAGCCGAGACGGATCACCTCGCGCTCCTGCAGCACGCGCAACAGCCGGCTCTGCAGCGACGGCGGCATCTCGCCGATCTCGTCGAGAAACAGCGTGCCGCGGTGCGCGGCCTCGAACAGGCCGGTCTTGCCGCCGCGCCGCGCGCCGGTGAACGCGCCTTCTTCATAGCCGAACAGCTCGCTTTCGAGCAGCGCTTCCGGAAACGCGCCGCAGTTGACCGCGACGAACGGGTAGCCGCGCCGCGCGGACAGCGCGTGCAGGCTTTGCGCGATCATTTCCTTGCCGGTGCCGCTTTCGCCGAGCACCAGGACGGTCGCGTCCGATTTCGCATAGCGGCGCACGAGATCGCGCACGCGCGCCATCGGCGCGGAGGCGCCGATCACGTCGTCGAGCGCGTAGCGCGCGGCGAACTGCTGCGTGGTCGGCTGCGAACGCAATGCGCGGTCGAGCCGTTCGACCGCGCGAGATTCCTGGAACGTCAGCACGCTGCCCGACGTGACGCCGCGATCGACGAGCGGCCCGCGATGCACGACGTAGCGCACGCCGCGCACGGTCGCGAGCGCATCGCCGTCCTCGCCGCGCAGCGTGCGCAACTCCGGGCGCAGGTCGACGAGCGCGCGGCCGACGGCCGCCGCGGGTTCGACCCCGAGCGCCGACGCGAGCCGCTCGTTGATCGCCTCGACGCGGCCGCGCGCGTCGAGCGCGACCACGCCGTCGCGCAGGTGCTGCAGCAGGTTGTCGAGCCGCTGGCGGCGGAACGCCTCGGCGTGCGTCGCATAGGCGACTTCGAGCGCCGTATCGACGGCCTTGCGTACCGATGCGTGCGAATACAGGAACACCGCGCCCATGCCGGCGCTGGCCGCGAGATCGGTGACGAGGCCGGGGCCGACGATCGTCTCGATGCCGCGGTCGTGCAGGTCGTGCACGCAGGCTTCCGCTTCCTGCGCGGACTGATATGACGCAAACTGCACGTCGAGGCCGTATGCGGCGACGAAGCGGCGCACTTCGGGCGGCGTTTCCCCGGCGCTGACGAGCGCGATCCGCGATGCGTCGCGCCGCGCGCGCGCGAGCGCCTGCATCACGTCGAAGCCGGTGGGCGACACCACCACCACCGGCACTTGCGCGCGCGTTTTCAGGAAGCCGCCGTTCGAGCCGGCCGCGACGATCACGTCGGGCCGCGCGGTGCCGGCCTCGGCGATCGCGCTGAGCGCATCCTCATAGGCGCGCGTGACGATGCGCACGTCGGCGCGTTCGTCGAATTCGCCGGCGATCTCGCGAAAGAGATCGCGCAGGCGGCTGATACCCATCGCCCAGATGCGCGGGCGCACCGCGCGATCGGCCGGGCCGACGGGCTTGGTCGAGGAGAGGTCCATGACGGTGGATTATGCGCGTGCGATTTCATTTTTGAAACATGAGATTGCCGATTTGAAATCTCCGGGCGCAACGTCGCCCGTGCCGGTTGCTTAAGAATCAGTGGGTTAGCGGAGTTCAGCGAGCTGGCCCGGTCCTTGCTGTTATCGGGCATTCCATCAGGAGGCCGTTCATGAGCAATACGCATCTTCAGAGCGCCGGCGCGAAATTCCGCGCGGCAGTCGCGGCGGAACAGCCGCTGCAGGTGGTCGGCGCGATCACCGCGTACGCGGCCAAGATGGCGCAGGCCGTCGGCTTCAAGGCCGTGTACCTGTCGGGCGGCGGCGTCGCCGCGAACTCGCTCGGGATCCCCGATCTCGGCATCAGCACGATGGAAGACGTGCTGATCGACGCGAACCGGATCACCAACGCGACCGACCTGCCGCTGCTGGTCGACATCGATACGGGCTGGGGCGGCGCGTTCAACATCGCGCGCACGGTGCGCTCGTTCATCAAGGCCGGCGTCGCGGCCGTGCACCTGGAGGACCAGGTCGGCCAGAAGCGCTGCGGCCACCGTCCGGGCAAGGAAGTCGTGCCGACCGAGGAAATGGTCGACCGCGTGAAGGCGGCGGTCGATGCGCGTACCGACGACCAGTTCGTGATCATGGCGCGCACCGATGCCGCCGCCGCCGAGGGGATCGATTCGGCGATCGAGCGCGCGGTGGCCTATGTCGAGGCCGGCGCGGACATGATCTTCCCGGAAGCGATGAAGACGCTCGACGACTATCGCCGCTTCAAGGCGGCCGTGAAGGTGCCGATCCTCGCGAACCTGACCGAGTTCGGCTCGACGCCGCTGTTCACGCTCGACGAACTGCGCGAGGCGAACGTCGATATCGCGCTGTATTGCTGCGGCGCATATCGCGCGATGAACAAGGCCGCGCTGAATTTCTACGAAACGCTGCGCCGCGACGGCACGCAGAAGGCGGCCGTGCCGACGATGCAGACGCGCGCCGAGCTGTACGACTTCCTCGGCTATCACGAATACGAGCGCAAGCTCGACGAGCTGTTCGCGCAGGGCAAGAAGTAACGCGCCCGCGCGCCGGGACACGATTCCGGAACGCTTTGCATCGGTTGGGCCCGGCGCCGCGGCGCCGGTTGGAACGACCGCTGATACCCCCGATACACATTGGAGAACGGAAACATGAGCGAGACGAAAGACGCAGCAGCACCGGCCGCCGCAGGCGCATTCAAGCCGAAGAAGTCGGTGGCGCTGTCGGGCGTGACGGCCGGCAATACGGCGCTGTGCACGGTCGGCAAGACCGGCAACGACCTGCACTATCGCGGCTACGACATTCTCGACGTCGCCGAATCGTGCGAATTCGAGGAAATCGCGCACCTGCTCGTGCACGGCACGCTGCCGAACCTGACCGAACTGGCCGCGTACAAGACCAAGCTGCGCGCGCTGCGCGGCCTGCCGAACGCGCTGAAGGCGGCGCTCGAGCAAATCCCGGCGTCCGCGCACCCGATGGACGTGATGCGCACCGGCGTGTCGGTGCTCGGCACCGTGCTGCCGGAGAAGGACGACCACAACCTGCCGGGCGCGCGCGACATCGCCGACCGCCTGATGGCATCGCTCGGCTCGATGCTGCTGTACTGGTATCACTTCTCGCACAACGGCAAGCGCATCGAGACGGAAACCGACGACGACTCGATCGGCGGCCACTTCCTGCACCTGCTGCACGGCAAGACGCCGTCGAAGTCGTGGGTCGAGGCGATGCACACGTCGCTGATCCTGTACGCGGAGCACGAATTCAACGCGTCGACGTTCACCGGCCGCGTGATCGCGGGCACGGGCTCGGACATCTACTCGGCGATCACCGGCGCGATCGGCGCGCTGCGCGGGCCGAAGCACGGCGGTGCGAACGAAGTCGCGTATGAAATCCAGAGCCGCTACAGCTCGCCGGACGACGCCGAAGCCGATATCCGCCGCCGCGTCGAAAACAAGGAAGTCGTGATCGGCTTCGGCCACCCGGTCTACACGATCTCCGATCCGCGCAACAAGGTGATCAAGGGCGTCGCGCACAAGCTGTCGAAGGAAGCGGGCGACCTGAAGCTGTACAACATCGCCGAGCGCCTCGAATCGGTGATGTGGGAAGCGAAGAAGATGTTCCCGAACCTCGACTGGTTCAGCGCGGTGTCGTATCACATGATGGGCGTGCCGACCGCGATGTTCACGCCGCTGTTCGTGATCTCGCGCACGTCCGGCTGGAGCGCGCACATCATCGAGCAGCGCATCGACAACAAGATCATCCGCCCGAGCGCGAACTACACCGGTCCGGAAGACCTGCAGTTCGTGCCGATCGAGAAGCGCTGATCGCCAACCGTGCACGCCGGCTGCCCGCATGACGGGGGGCCGGCGTGCGCCGGACGCCATACCCGAGTTCCCCACATCATGAATACCGCCAACCGCAAACCCCTGCCCGGCACGTCGCTGGACTATTTCGACGCGCGCGCCGCGGTCGACGCGATCGCGCCCGGCGCCTACGACACGCTGCCGTACACGTCGCGCGTGCTCGCCGAAAACCTCGTGCGCCGCTGCGATCCGGCGATCCTTGCCGATTCGCTGAAGCAGATCGTCGAGCGCAAGCGTGAGCGCGATTTCCCGTGGTTCCCGGCGCGCGTCGTGTGCCACGACATCCTCGGCCAGACGGCGCTCGTCGATCTCGCAGGCCTGCGCGACGCGATCGCCGACGCCGGCGGCGACCCGGCGAAGGTGAACCCGGTCGTGCCGGTGCAACTGATCGTCGACCACTCGCTCGCCGTCGAATGCGGCGGCTTCGATCCGGACGCGTTCGCGAAGAACCGCGCGATCGAGGATCGCCGCAACGAGGATCGCTTCCACTTCATCGAGTGGACGAAGAAGGCGTTCGAGAACGTCGACGTGATCCCGCCGGGCAACGGCATCATGCACCAGATCAACCTCGAGAAGATGTCGCCGGTGATCCAGGCGCACGACGGCGTCGCGTATCCGGACACCTGCGTCGGCACCGACAGCCACACGCCGCACGTCGACGCGCTCGGCGTGATCGCGATCGGCGTCGGCGGGCTCGAGGCGGAGAACGTGATGCTCGGCCGCGCGTCGTGGATGCGCCTGCCGGACATCGTCGGCGTCGAGCTGACCGGCAAGCGCCAGCCCGGCATCACCGCGACTGACGTCGTGCTCGCGCTGACCGAATTCCTGCGCAAGGAAAAGGTGGTCGGCGCCTATCTCGAATTCCGCGGCGCCGGCGCGGCGAGCCTCACGCTCGGCGATCGCGCGACGATCTCGAACATGGCGCCCGAATACGGCGCGACGGCGGCGATGTTCTTCATCGACGGCCAGACGACCGACTACCTGCGTCTCACCGGCCGCAGCGACGAGCAGGTGAAGCTCGTCGAGACCTACGCGAAGGCGGCGGGCCTGTGGGCCGACACGCTCGCCAATGCGCAGTACGAGCGCACGCTGACGTTCGACCTGTCGAGCGTCGTGCGCAACATGGCCGGCCCGTCGAACCCGCACAAGCGGCTGCCGACGTCCGATCTCGCCGCGCGCGGGATCGCCGGCCAGTGGGAAGAGAAGGCGGGCGAGATGCCCGACGGCGCGGTGATCATCGCCGCGATCACGAGCTGCACGAACACCAGCAACCCGCGCAACGTGATCGCCGCCGCCTTGCTCGCGCGCAACGCGAACGCGCGCGGCCTCACGCGCAAGCCGTGGGTGAAGAGTTCGCTCGCGCCTGGCTCGAAGGCGGTCGAGCTGTACCTGGAAGAAGCGAACCTGCTGCCCGAGCTCGAGAAGCTCGGCTTCGGCATCGTCGCGTTCGCGTGCACGACCTGCAACGGCATGTCGGGCGCGCTCGACCCGAAGATCCAGCAGGAGATCGTCGACCGCGACCTGTACGCGACGGCCGTGCTGTCCGGCAACCGCAACTTCGACGGCCGCATCCACCCGTATGCGAAGCAGGCGTTCCTCGCATCGCCGCCGCTGGTCGTCGCATACGCGATCGCCGGCACGATCCGCTTCGACATCGAGAAGGACGTGCTCGGCCACGACCCGGACGGCAAGCCCGTCACGCTGAAGGATATCTGGCCGACCGACGAGGAGATCGATGCGATCGTTGCGTCGAGCGTGAAGCCCGAGCAGTTCCGCAAGGTCTACGAGCCGATGTTCGCGCGCAGCGCCGACGCGGGCGAGCGCGCGGCGCCGCTGTACGACTGGCGCGCGCAGAGCACCTACATCCGCCGCCCGCCGTACTGGGAAGGCGCGCTGGCCGGCGAGCGCACGCTGCAGGGCATGCGCCCGCTCGCGGTGCTCGGCGACAACATCACGACCGACCACCTGTCGCCGTCGAACGCGATCCTGCTGGACAGCGCGGCCGGCGAGTACCTCGCGAAGATGGGCCTGCCGGAAGAAGACTTCAACTCGTACGCGACGCACCGGGGAGACCACCTGACCGCGCAGCGCGCGACCTTCGCGAACCCGACGCTGATCAACGAGATGGCGGTGGTCGATGGCGCGGTGAAGAAGGGCTCGCTCGCGCGCGTCGAGCCGGACGGCAAGGTCATGCGGATGTGGGAAGCGATCGAGACGTACATGAATCGCAAGCAGCCGCTGATCGTCGTCGCCGGCGCCGACTACGGCCAGGGCTCGTCGCGCGACTGGGCGGCGAAGGGCGTGCGGCTCGCGGGCGTCGAGGCGATCGCCGCCGAAGGGTTCGAGCGGATCCACCGCACGAACCTGATCGGGATGGGCGTGCTCCCGCTCGAGTTCAAGCCCGGCACCAACCGGACGACGCTCGGCATCGACGGCACCGAGACCTTCGACGTGATCGGCGAGCGCAGGCCGCGCGCCGACCTGACGCTCGTGATTCACCGCAGGAACGGCGAGCGTGTCGAGGTGCCGATGACGTGCCGGCTCGATACGGCCGAGGAAGTGTCGATCTACGAAGCGGGCGGCGTGCTGCAGCGTTTCGCGCAGGACTTCCTGGAATCGTCGCAGGCGGCGTGACGGGAAGGCGGTAAAGTCGGTTCGGCGCGCCGTCGGCGGTGCGCCGAACGAAGGGCCGGTTGTCGCGGCGGCGCAGGAGCGCCGGCCGCGCGGCAGGCCGGATTCGGTTTGCCGCGCATCGCTCCGGCGCGCGCGGCATCGGGCGGGAAGCCGGGCGGACGCACGGCTTCCCGCGGATCAGGGATACAACGGACATGGCTCATATTCCTCAAATCAGGGTTCCCGCGACCTACATCCGCGGCGGCACCAGCAAGGGCGTGTTCTTCCGGCTGCAGGATCTGCCCGACGCCGCGCAGGCGCCGGGCGCCGCGCGCGATGCGCTGCTGCTGCGCGTGATCGGCAGCCCCGATCCGTACGGCAAGCAGATCGACGGGATGGGCGGCGCGACGTCGTCCACCAGCAAGACGGTGATCGTGTCGAAGAGCGCGCGGCCCGGCCACGACGTCGATTACCTGTTCGGGCAGGTCGCGATCGACAAGGCGTTCGTCGACTGGACCGGCAACTGCGGGAACCTGTCGGCGGCGGTCGGCCCGTTCGCGATCAGCGGCGGCCTGGTCGATCCGGCGCGCGTGCCGCGTGACGGCGTGGCGATCGTGCGGATCTGGCAGGCGAACATCGGCAAGACGATCGTCGCGCACGTGCCGGTCACGAACGGCGCGGTGCAGGAGACGGGCGACTTCGAGCTGGACGGCGTCACGTTCCCGGCCGCCGAAGTGCAGCTCGAATTCATGGATCCGGCCGCCGAGGAAGAGGGCGCGGGCGGGTCGATGTTCCCGACCGGCAACCTCGTCGACGATCTCGCGGTGCCGGGCGTCGGCACGCTGAAGGCGACGATGATCAACGCGGGGATCCCGACGATCTTCGTCGAGGCCGAAGCGATCGGCTATACGGGCACCGAGCTGCAGGACGCGATCAACGGCGATGCGAAGGCGCTCGAGAAGTTCGAGACGATTCGCGCGCACGGCGCGCTGCGCATGGGCCTGATCGATACGCTCGACGAAATCGCGACGCGGCAGCACACGCCGAAGATCGCGTTCGTCGCGAAGCCGGCCGATTACGTCGCATCGAGCGGCAAGCGCGTGAACGCGGGCGATGTCGACCTGCTGGTGCGCGCGATGTCGATGGGCAAGCTGCATCACGCGATGATGGGCACGGCGGCGGTTGCGATCGGCACGGCCGCGGCGATCCCCGGCACGCTCGTCAACCTGGCGGCGGGCGGCGGCGAACGCAACGCGGTGCGTTTCGGGCATCCGTCGGGCACGCTGCGGGTCGGTGCGGAAGCGCGGCTCGAGAACGGCGAGTGGGTCGTCACGAAGGCGATCATGAGCCGCAGCGCGCGCGTGCTGATGGAAGGCTGGGTGCGCGTGCCGGGCGACGCGTTCTGACGCACGAACCGGGATGAGCGTTGCTCACCGCGATCCCTGCAAGGCGATTTCCGCCGCGCAGGGATTTTTTGTTTGCGGCGCGCGTGACGGACACGATCCGCGGCGCGAGGCACGGGGCCGGCGCATGTACCGACGCGCCGGCCCGGAAAGGAGAATCGCATGCCGCTCGACACGCCGCTTGCCGGCATCCATATCGTCGAATTCGAAGGCCTCGGCCCCGGCCCGCTCGCGGGCTGGATGCTCGCCGGGATGGGCGCGCGGGTTACGCTGATCGCGCGTCCGTCCGGCCGCACCAGTGCGCCGGACGCGCTGCGGGCCCGCGACGGCGATCTGCTGCGCGAAGGCAAGGCGATCGTCGAACTCGACCTGAAATCGCCGGCCGGCCGCGAGGCCGCGCTCGACCTGATCGCACGGGCCGATGCGCTCGTCGAAGGGCTGCGGCCCGGCGTGATGGAGCGGCTCGGCCTCGGGCCCGACGACTGCGCGCGCCGTAACCCGGCGCTCGTGTACGGGCGGATGACCGGCTGGGGCCAGCACGGCCCGCTCGCGGCGGCGGCGGGGCACGACCTGAACTACGTCGCGCTGACGGGGCTGCTGTCGCTGTCCGCGCCGCGCGACGGCCGGCCGGGGTTGCCGCCCACTGTCGTCGGCGATGCGGGCGGCGCGCTCGGGCTCGCGTTCGGGATCGTCTGCGCGCTGTTCGACGTGCGCGGCGGCGGGCCGGGGCGCGTGGTCGACGGCGCGATCGTCGACATCGTGTCGATGCTCGGTTCGCTTGCATTGTGGGCGCGTGCGAACGGCCAGCTCGACGGCGCGCAGCCGAGCCTGTTCCACGACGCGCCGTTCTACGACGTGTATCGCTGCGCGGACGGCGAATGCGTGACGATCGGCGCGCTCGAACCGCCGTTCTACGCGCTGCTGGTCGAACGGCTCGGGCTGACCGACGTCGATCCGGCGTCGCAGTACGACCGCGCGCGCTGGCCCGCGCTGAAGGCGCGTTTCGCCGAGGTGTTCGCGCGGCAGCCGTCCGCGCACTGGCGTGCGTTGCTGGAGGGCACCGACGCGTGTTTCGCGCCGTTGCTGAGCGTGGCCGACGCGGTCGCGCATCCGCACAACGTCGCGCGCGGAATCTATCGAACTGATGAGAGCGGGAACGTGCGGGCGCGGGTGGCGCCGCGTTTTTTGCCGTTGACGGGCGATGGGGCCGGGTAGCGCGCCGAACCCGGCGGTTCGGGAGCGAACCGGGTGCTGCCCGCAGGGTATTGGCCGCCGTGGGGCGTCGCGAGCGCGATGCCGTCCGTCCATCTTGCCGCGATGAAACGCCGGCGCGGTGCGCGCAGCGGCTTCGGCTTCGGTGTTTCGCGGCCGATCCCGGCGAACCGGCCGGCGCCGCCCGTCAGGCCGTCTCTTCCGGCCCGTCCGGCATCTTGCCGTCGCCGACGCGGTTGATCGTGCCTTGCGCGATCGCGACGAGCCGCTCGTGATCGCCGTCGATGACGAACACATGACACTGGCAGGTGGCCTGGTGCCGGCCCGCGTAGACGAGCTTCGCGCGGGCGACGAGCGTGCCGTTCACGGCCGGCCGCAGGTAGTTGATCTTGTATTCGGCGGTAATCACGCGCGGGCCGAGCACGAGTGCGCCGGCAAACGTCAGCGCATTGTCCGCGAGATAGCTGATGACGCCGCCGTGCACGAAGCCGTGCTGCTGCCGAAGTTCTTCGCGCACGGGCAGGCACAGCGACACCTCGTTGTCGCCGATGTGCATCAGCTCGGTGCCCAGCAGCATGCTGAACGGTTGCGCACGCAATGCGCCGCGCGCGTGGTCCGTGATGTCCGTCATCGACTTTCCTCGAAATGAGTGCCCGCTTGCGCTGAACTCTAGGAAGGGGGCTGCGGATAAGCAAGGAAATTCGTCCATGTTTCGTGTGAGTTCCGGCGCGATGCGGTGCGATTGTTGCGTCGAATGCGGGAGTTGTCGTCGTTTGCGGGCGATTCGGCGAGAATGCCGGGGCTGCGCCTCGCCGGCGGCTTCCAATCGGCCGCACCTCGCCGGCCGCACCTCGCCGGCCGCACCTAAAGTCCGACGCAGAAATGCCGCTAATGCCGGGGCATTGCCACATCGTCCGCTTTCCAGGAATCTCCCCCATGTTTGGAAAAATCAAGCTCGCGTCGGGTCTGCTCGGCGTGTTGACCGTGTTCTGCCTTTTCCTGTTCGCGATCGAAGCGCTCGGCTTCCGGGCGCTCGCGTCGACGCGCAGCGGGGTCGACGATCTGTCGAATGTCGCGATCGCGCAGGTCGGGGCGGCCAGCCAGGCAACCCAGCAACTGCTCGACGCCCGCATCAACCTGTCGCGCGCCGGCACGCGGATGGTGCGCGGCGGCCCGAAGCCGGAGGACATCATCCGCCACGCCGGCGCCTCGCTCGCGGAGGCGGACAAGGCGTTCGCCGTGCTGACGGCGGCACAGCCGGTCGACGACACGAACCGCGCGCGCGTCGCGGCGCTGGCCGAACGCTACCGCGCGCTGCGCGGCGCGCTGGGCGAACTCGTGCAGTTCCTCGACGCCGATAACATCCAGGCCTTCCTCGACCAGCCGACCCAGAGCATCCAGGACGCCTATATCGCCGAGCTGCATCGCTTCACCGACTATGGCGGCGCATCGAGCCGCGCGGCGCTCGACACGATCGACGGCGGCATGTTCTGGTTCAAGTCGGTCGGCATCGTGCTGCTGGTGGCGATGCTCGTGGCGAGCGCGGCGATCTACGCGGCGGCGCGGCGCGCCGTCGTCGCGCCTCTGGAGGAAGCCGGCCTCCATTTCGAGCGGATCGCGCAGGGCCGGCTCGACGAAGTCGTGCGGCCGGGCGGCGTGTTCGAGATCGACCGGATGCTGCGCGGCCTCGCCGTGATGCAGTCGAGCGTCGCGGACACCGTGCGCACGGTGCGCCAGGCGTCCGACGCGATTCACCTCGGCGCGGGCGAGATCGCGGGCGGCAACGCCGACCTGTCGGCGCGCACGGGCACGCAGGCGGCCTCTCTCGAGGAAACGGCCGCGAGCATGGAGGAGCTGACCGCGACCGTCCGGCAGAACACCGACAGCGCGCGTGCGGCGAGCGCGCTGGCAGACGCGGCGCTCGAGGCGACGAGCCACGGCGGCGGCGTGGTCGACAGCGTGATCGACCGGATGCGCGGCATCGCGCAGAGCTCGGGGCGGATCGCGGAAATCATCTCGGTGATCGACGGCATCGCGTTCCAGACCAACATCCTCGCGCTGAACGCGGCGGTCGAGGCGGCCCGTGCGGGCGAACAGGGGCGCGGCTTCGCGGTCGTCGCGGGCGAAGTGCGCTCGCTCGCGCAGCGCAGCGCGCAATCGGCGAAGGAGATCAAGGCGCTGATCGAGGATTCGGTCTCGCAGATCAACGGCGGCGCGGAGCTGGTCGACCGCGCCGGCGAGGCGATGCGCTCGGTCTCGGTGTCGATCACGCGGGTCGTGCAGACGATGTCCGAGATCACGTCGGCGTCGGTCGAGCAAAGCGTCGGGATCGAGCAGGTGAACCAGGCCGTCACGCAGATGGATCAGCTGACCCAGCAGAACGCGGCGCTGGTCGAGGAGGTCGCGGCGGCGGCGGCCTCGCTGAACGACCAGACCGCGCACCTGATGCAGGCGGTGTCGGTGTTCGAACTGGGCGACGGCCGCGGCTGACGCGCGGCGCCGTCGCGGGCCGGGCCGGGTTACGCGCCGGCCGGCAGCGCCGCGTAGGCGGTCGCGAGGTGGTAGGGCGTCGTCGACGGCATGTCGGCGCGCGACACCTGCCCGCTCGCCGTCTTGCACTCGAACCAGCCGCGCGGATGCAGGAAGCGCGCGGCGAACCGCCCGATCTGCTGCGCGAGCGGCGCGGAGGCCGGCGTGCCGCCGTGCGTCGCGAGCGCGCGCAGGTATTCGGTCTGCGCCCAGATCCGCTGCGTGCCGTCGATGCACGCGCCCTGCGCATCGAGCGCGGCGCACACGCCGCCTGTCTGCGCATCGACCCCATATTGCTCCGCGAACGTGAACGCGCGCGACAGCGCGGCGGGGAGCCCGGTCTGCGCGAGCCGCGGGCCGGCCGCATCGACCAGATAGAACCACTCGAACTGATGGCCGGGCTCGAAACGGTTGTCGGCCGCCCCGATCGGCAGCTCGGCCACGCAGCCGGTTGCCGTGTCGACGAAGGTGCGCTCGACGGCCTGCGCGGTGCGCCCGAGCGCGTCGTCGAATGCGGCATCTCCGAATGCGTCGGCGGCTGCGAGCCACGCTTCGGTCAGGTGCATCAGCGGATTCTGCAGCGCGCCGCTGCCGGATGACGAGAAATCGGCGTGACGCGCCGCATCGAGCAGCGCGTCGCCGGGACGCGTCGCGAAGCGGTCCTGGATCAGCGCCGCGGTCTCTTCGGCTGCCGTGCGCGCGGCGGCGTCTCCCGATGCCGCATACCAGGCGGCGCATGCGAACACGATGAACGCGTGCGTATACAGATCCTTGGTCGTATCGAGCGGCGCGCCTTGCGCGTCGACGCTGTAGACCCAGCCGCCGTGGCGTGCGTCGCGAAAGCGCCGGTTCAGCGCATCGAACAGCGTGGCCGCGTGGGCCGTGTCGCCGGCCTGCGCGAACACGAACAGTTGCCGTGCGCAGGCCATGGTGCGATAACGGGTCACGGGCAGCGGCGCGTGGGTGGCCGGATCGACGGACTCGAACGGCAGTCGCAATGTCTGGTCGAACCCGGAACCCCGCCAGATCGGCAAGACGACGTGCGCGAAGTGGTGGCGCAGCTGGGCGGCCTGGGCGGAAGCGGAGTCGGAAACGGACATGACGGGGTTGAGCGCTGGGTTCGAAACGTGTCGGCGCGGCCCGGAGAATCGGCGCGGCCGGGGCCAAGGATAAAACATTCCGCGCGGCCGGCACCAGTAAAGGAGATAAATCGGATGCTGAGCAACCTGGAACTCGTGATGCGGCTCGTTCTCGCGGCGGCGCTCGGCAGCGTCATCGGCTTCGAGCGCGAGCGTCTGTCGTGGGCGGCCGGCCTGCGCACGCACATGCTCGTCTGCGTCGGCTCGACGCTGATCATGATCGTGTCGGCGTTCGGTTTCGCCGACGTGCTGGGCAGCAACGACCACATCGTGCTCGATCCGTCGCGGATCGCCGCGCAGGTCGTGTCGGGCATCGGCTTCCTCGGCGCGGGCTCGATCCTCCTGCGCGGCGAGATCGTGCGCGGGCTGACCACCGCCGCGAGCCTGTGGTCGGTCGCGGCGATCGGTCTCGCGGTGGGCGGCGGACTCTACGTCGCGTCGATTTCGGCGACGATCATCATCCTGATCATCCTGGCCGGCATCAAGCCGCTGGAGCGGCGCTACTTCACGGTGCGCCAGCGGCGCCAGCTGGCGCTGACGGTGGTGAGCGGCGCGCTGACGTTCGATTCGCTGCACGCGGCGCTCGGCCCGGACAGCGCGCGCGTGAAGCAGTTCATCGTGCAGCGGGCCGACGATACGGGCGAGCACGACGAGGTGCGCATCGCGCTCGCACGGGTGTCGGAGCTCGAATACCGGGCGATCTGCGACAAGCTGCGCGCGCTGCGGGGCGTCACGCGTTTCGAGGAGGGGCGCGGGCTGTCGGGCGACGAATAGGCTGAACCGGCTGCGGGGCGTGCGACAATGGCCGGCCAGATTCCGTTCGACATCCGGTTCCGCGTTCGCGGGCCTCGCCATCCGATTTCCATGACCTCTGCCAAACTATTTCGATAAGGTCAATCAAATCAATAGGTTGGGGGTGGGGTGGATTTTTGGCCCCTCGGCCAGCCCATCATCGGCGCTTGGCTTGGCTGGGACAACATGTCCGCGCGGCGTTCTGTGGCGAGTCATTCTGTATCGTTTTACCAAGAGACGCAATACGACAGGGGCAAACGGGAAGTGCCGTCTCGCGCGTCGAACCCCTTCTCGGATTTTGGGCTTAGCCTGCAGTTCCTGCGATGCCAACGTATTTCTCTTGACTCTATACTCGTCAGATGTTTTCAAGCTGAGATTGGGGGGCGGGATGCAGGCGCAAGTTAAATTGCCGGTGGGTCTGGCGATTGAGGTTTTCGATCTTTGTTCTGCGATTGCGCAGGCGGTTTGGCCGACCGAGGGTTTGAAAGGAATTGATTGCATTGACGGAGGTTTTATCCGAGCCTCTTCTATCGCGGAAGGCAATGCAGTGTTAGAGCCATCGGCATCCGCCTTGCCGACGGAAATGGATGCCGGTCCGGAGGTATCTCGATTCCCGCGAGCAACAGCCGAGGGTTGGATGGCGAAACACTGGCTCGCCGCACCGCCAATTGACGCTGGACTTGCTGATGTCGAATTGCCGATTGCTTTGACGGAGGACGATCGGCGCTGGCTTGAAGGCGTTTTGCCTCACCTGCCATCGCTTCACTACCCAATTTCCGATGGGGTGCGCGCCGCGTTCTTGTCAGCCTACCGCAACCTGAAAGAGCGGCGGGCCTGGGAGCCATGCTTGCTGACGGAGAAGGATGTCTCACGACACAAATTGAAGCAGGATGCTGTCTTTGTGGACCATCGAAATGCCTTGGAGCGAATGTTCGAGACCGGGACGCTCAGCCTGTTTAATCGACGGCATGCCCCAGCTTCGGGCTTTTCCGTACGTGGCCTAATTTCACGCACGGCGGCCATTGCCTATCTGGAGCAGCACGGGTTCGTGTGCCGAGATCCGGAGTCGGAAAAAACTCCGGACCAGCCTGGTCAATCGGATGCTGAGTGGCGCCCGGGTCAGCGAAAGATCAGTCTTGAGCGGGAGCAAGAGGTCTTCATCTACTACATGGGGCAGAAGGCGGCCAATGTACGTGGTCCGAGAAAGGCGACGGCAGAGCACTATGGCGTCACCAGAAAAACGATTTACAACATTTGTGAGAGGGTCGAGGAAAGGCGGAAGAACGGGCGTCTCGATTAGCTGTTGACGGCCCCGGACATCGGTAATACCGATCCATTACCGACCTAGTTCCGACCTACGTGTCGGAAAGCCTTGTCAGACAAGGCTAGACCGCAACCGACAAGTTTTCCTTGCTCGGAAATGCATTTCCGACCGCAAGATTCGTCACTCCCGGCGCTTGCCGGATTCCTGCGGACGAGGGCAGACAAGCCCTTGTCAGCTCCAACCAGTGACGGAGAAACCCATGAATAGAGCTGTCAATGATGTCGCCCTGCGGCATTTCTCGACGAGTTGCCATGTCGCGCTTGCCAATCCGGTCCCCATGGGCCGCCCACCTGACAAGGCTCTGCGCATCCTTCGTATCAAGCAACTGATCGAACGGACAGGCTTGTCGCGTGCGACGTTGTACGTGCTGATGTCGAGCGATCCCACCTTTCCGAAGAAAATCAAGCTGACGGCACGTTCGATTGGATTTCTCGAATCGGACGTCGATACTTGGATCGAAGCTCGCGCACAATTGTGCGGAGCGATATAAGAGGAGCGAGCGATGAATCCGAATACGCCGCGCCAGCCTCAAACGATCACAATCGAAAGCAAAGTGGATGCGGAATGCTTCATCGAATCGATCGACACATTGCAACCGGGTAAGCGGCGGGCGGGAGACAGCGACAACGGCATGTAGGCATTGGCGGTCAAGTCAATGTCGGCGCTTGGCTGATCGAGACGAAACCGCTCCTAGGAAAGTTGTGACGTAGTCGAAGTCAACGGGAATTCGACCTACGTCAATTTACAAAATTAAGGAATCCAAATGAAAATTTCGAAGGGCACGATGATGCCGACAGACGATGTAGAACCTTTCGCCCGCAAACTTAAGGCGAGGGGAGTGCCGCGCGGGCGAATCGAGGCGATGTACCTTGCGCAAGCGTTGCATGACTACGTCTCTAGCACCGGCAGAGAAGTGGTCAGTATCGAGACCGTTCTGAAATTCGCGCGGAACTATGGCCTGACGACCATGGCGGTGCTCCGCGCTGTGATCGTACTGCGCTCCTACGGTCAAATCGGAACGTGCGGAATCAATGGCAAGCTTGACTCGGTCTCAGCCAATCCGGCGCTTTTCTGGTCGGCGATGTGCGTCCGTGTCGTGGCAGATCAACAGATCATGGTGTGAGGGGGCGACTATGGCAAAGCAAAATTCTCCCGAAACCGCGAAGGTCGACCTTGAATCGCTCAAGAAGGCCGTCCGCGCGCTGGAGTCACCCAAGGCCAAGCGTGGCCGCGAGCGCGGCGCGTTGTTTTCGGAACTCTATCCGGACATCTGCGAGCAGCTGAAGGCGGACGTTTCGAAGACCGCGATTATCAAGAAGCTGAATGATCATGGTGTGTCGATCAGCAACGTGATCTTCGACGAACTCCTGGAAGCCGAAGCTATGCGCCGGGGCGAGCCGGTACCGGGCAAGGATGCCGGGGCGAACGCCGACAACTTGCCGATTCTCGAATCGCCGAACGCGTCGCAAGCGAGCACGAAAGAAGAGGTGATCACGTAATGAGCCCCCTCGCCAGACCGAATGGCGGGGGCTTTATGCCCTCGCAAAACGTTCTCACGACGCAACCCCAGAGCTTCCATCGTCCTAACCCGTGGCAAGCGATTAATGCCCTCACGCCCACTCTGTTTCGAGCCGCGGGAGAGCATCGCGCCATCTACGGAGCGGTGCCGGAGGCCATTCTGGTTAACTCGCTCTCTAACGTGTCCTTTGCGGCGTCCGGGAATGCCCGCATATGTGGCCACAACGGCAAAGCAGTGCCACTGGCTCTGTACCTGCGATTTGCTGGGCCGCCGTTGAGCGGTAAGACGGAAGCCCGCGACCGATTTATCGCTCCTGTCATTGAAGCAATGAAGGGCTGGAAGAACCCGTGGCGATTCGGCAACGTGACGCCGGCCGCGTTGCTTCGCAAGATGCGGAGTGGCTCGGTTCTTTCCATGCTGGAGTCGGCTGAAGGGGGAGCGCATCTTGGTGACGGGATTAGCGGCCTGCTAAGCCGTTCGTTTCCGGAGTTGAACGATCTGCACGACGGGAACGTTCCTCCATTCAATCGCGTCGACGATGACGAGGTGATTGAGAATGCTCTGGAAAGCGCGATTTTTGTAATGTGCGTGAACGTCCAGAACGATAAGAATCGCACATGGCTCGACAAGCACGCTCGGGGCGCGATTGGGGCCGGCTACCATTATCGGTTGCTGATGTTGGAGGCCGAAGATGTCGCGGTGGCGGGAGCGGGAAAGCAGCAGCCGGAAATGGCACTTCTGGATTACGATCAGCGCATTGTCGAGTTGCTCGCGAGCGCAAGGCTCAACCTTGAAGCGACGCCGGCGAACCACCTTCCTGTGCTAGACGTCATGCCGAGTGCTGAACAGGTTCTCCAGCAGGCGCAAGAAGGCTTCTTTTCGATGGCAAGTTCCGTCCTCTCGCCGAATGAAGCGCGTGTGTTCGCTGTTCGTCTGACCGCGAATGCACGGCGGATTGCTGGCTGCATGCATGTATTCGAACGCTATGAGGGGGCTGTATCGGATGACACGATGGCAAGGGCGGCGACGATCGCGGAGTGCTTCGGAGGGCATTGGCTTGCAACGACGTTTCCGCCTCAGCAGATGTCCGATGCCGAGCAACGTGCGCAGCGTTTTCTGGCGTGGCTATACAACCTGAGGGACAAGAACGGGAAGCCGATTCTTGTCCACCGCAAATCCGACCTCGAAGTGCAGGCTCCGAATTTCGGTTGGACCAAGGCGGAGATGGCCGAAGTGACCAAGATAATCTGTGGGCATGGTCTGGCTCAGGTCGTTCAGCGCACCGAAAACGGCCGTCGCGTCATCAACGTCGAGTTGATGGAGCATCCCGCAGCGTTTCAGCACACCTCGTGGGGACTCATCTAGTCCCTTCCGAACGCCCGTTCACGATCCCGTGGCGGGCATTCCCTTCTGTTCGCTGTGCAGTATGACTGTGCGACTCCAATAACGGCCCATAGGTGTCGAAATTCTCCAATGAACAAGCCAAATCTATCCAACAACATCGATCCGCAGATCCTCGACGGATTGGCCCAGCACATTAAACGCAGCATGAGTTTCCGGGTGACTCCGGGCGGCGGTGCCGAGATTTGTGACGGTCCGGGGATCGGCCTTCTGGTATCGCTTGATCGCTTCGTTTGGACGGCATTGGCAACAGAGCTTTCACCATTTCATGTCCAGGGCGAGACGTACCTGAAAAAGGTATGTGAATGGGATGCCAATGGCCAACAGCATGAAGTCCTGTTGCCGACGACCGTAGTGGCAACTCGCCCCAATCCGTCATTCAGTGGGTCGAACCACCTAGCGACACTGCTGTTTTCTATCAAGGATAGCCTTGCGACGCATCCAACGGAAAAACACCTGCTCTATCCACCGCACCTCCGATTGCTGCGCGACCTGTTTTTAGAGCATCCAATCAGCCGCTCTCTGCTACGTACTCCCAAGGCGCTTGTCGATGACACCGGTCTCAGCGTGGCGAAGAACTGTAACGATTTTGTAGATCGCTTCCGTCAAGCCATGCGCGACAGCAAGTTGTTGCGCCGAGAGCGATTCAACTGGAATCTTGGTAGTCTGGAGAACCTGACGAGGTTGCATGCATATCTGGATGGCCTGTTTGCGCCGCCGCGCTCCAGTTTGACCGTTTTACACCTTCGGCTGCTGTGTGATCCAGCGGTCGAAGGGGATCATCGTTCTGACCTTCAGGTACTCCGGGATTGCCGCGCCAAACTCTTTGATCGCATGCGAAGAAATCTGGCGCTCTTCTCATCCAAGCCCGGGTTCGTTTGGGCCATTTTGCCGTCAGCGGACGGTCAGTTCCATCTTCATTTGACGCTGCTATTCGACACAGCCACAGTGCGCAAACTGCTCGATGACAAACGGGTGGAAGCAGATCTGGACGGTATGGCTCTGAAAGACCATGCAGACCTGATCGGAACGTATTGGGTGGAGGGGGTGACCGAAGGGCGAGGCAGCTATTACCGAGCCGACGGCACGGGGAATTTGTATGATCAGGACTGGATACACGGCGAGGTCCGCGCCGACGACACCGAACGACGCGACAGGCTCAAGAGAGCGCTCGGCTATCTGGCGATGCGCCGTGCCCTGGTTCGCTTGAGCAACGAACCCGCAGGCGAGTATTTCGGCATGCGTGAGCGCAAAGCGCGGTCACCGCGTCGACCGCCGAGAGGTGAAGCTAAGGCGGGATAGGCGTAAGCAGGGCAGGCAAAATCTGTATCCAAAACGCCTAACCTATTGAT
Organism: Burkholderia paludis; assembly: GCF_000732615.1. Lineage (GTDB taxonomy): Bacteria > Pseudomonadota > Gammaproteobacteria > Burkholderiales > Burkholderiaceae > Burkholderia > Burkholderia paludis. The sequence continues at coordinate 34,909 of NZ_JPGL01000030.1, read as the reverse complement.
TCTATTAAGGCACTGATTTCGTCGATTCTAGGCGGAATGGTCGCCTCGCCCGAGGCGTTGCCGCGGGCGGGCACCATTGCGACGCGAACTTCCGAGAATTTCACGAGCAAAATCCTCAGAAAAATCACAAGAAAATTTGTGAAAAATTGATCCGGTTGTGCTTGTCCCGAGCGCTCGGAGTGATCCGTTGCTGAGCGTTGAGGATCAGCTCGTAGATCTGATGTGATTCGCGTATCGTGGGCGGAAGTCCGATGTGCCGGTTGCTGGTGGGTTTGTCACCGCTTTTCTCGTGCTGTGACGTACCGTTCCTTGTCCGTGCTCGACATGTTCCTGACCCGTGCTGGCCCGAGATGATGTTCCGGTGCTCGACTGATGCCTTGCTGTGCAAGCGTACGATGATCGACCCGCGCGGTGTGGCCGTGTTTCTTGAGGGCTTCATTCTGAATGTCGGCCCACCGTTCGCGTGTCGCAATCAGCTCTTCTCGAACGATGTGCGCGGGCTTTCCCCCACTGTCCTTCCTGCATCCACCTCGTGCCGGGTAGTGCGGGTTGTAGCGTCGGAACATCTGGTCAAGCGTGCGATCAATTCCGTCCGATACTCGATCGGAGAGCAGCACGTGTGCATGCGGATTGCTTGTTCCGCTGATCGCGCCACTCGGTCGATGGATCGCATACTCGTAGGGTTTGTCGCCGACTATATCGTTGATAAACTGATGCAGAACTTCTTTTTGCTGTTCAAGCGTCAGCTCACCCGGCAAAGCAAGTTCGAACTCTCGACATGCGGAGCCATTAGCGCGTTCGTACTTGTCTGCGTTTCTCCAAAGTGAATAAGGGTTACCGTTTGCTGCTTCCGGCAAATTGCCATGCCCTGTTGCAACCAGATCTTCAATGCGATCGTTGTATTTTCCTTGGCGTGTGATGTACTTCGACCGATCTGCTGCCTTGCCTTTTCCGTGGCTTTTGATCGCCATGTGATAGCTTGCCATTCCCGTTCTCCGTCGATTGGGTTCAGTGAGATGAGGGAAAAGAGACGTCGAGGTGCAGTTTGGAGAGAAAGGGTATGTGCGCGTACTAAATCTCCCAATGATTCACGTGTGTAATCGCCATCGGTTGATCCTATCTACACCCTGCTGCTACTCGCTTCTACTCTTGATCTTCCTGCTATTGCCTCACAAGATATGGAGTGCAAGAGAAAACTATGCCATCCCATATTTATATTAGGCTCGACAACTGAGCAAATAGGATGATGTCTGTATCGAGTGGTGAAGAGTTCCCTGTTGGGATCTCCATTAAAGAGTTAAACTTGTACTGTCTCAATGACACGAGGTGATCAATGGGTATCAAGATGTCGACGGCATTTGATGCCGACGGTAACGAATGGCAAGCTGACGACTATGTGAAAGGCAAGGGCCGTGAGCCGTTGCTGTGTCGGCACTGTCCGACTGGGGTGACGCACCAAAGCGCCTACAGTTGCGAGCGGCATAACAAATCGGTCAAGGTTCCGGCATATTTCCGGTTGCTGAAGAATGGTGAGCACGCTGACAACTGCCCGCATGCGGTTGAGAACAACATCAAGAAGCTGGTGACGGAGTCGGACGGACTCATCGAAAGCCTGCGTCAAGGCAAATACCGTCTCCGGCTGATGATGATTGCTGACGCGCTTAAACCGGCACAGAAACCTGCAACATCGAATTCTGGCGGAAGATCGCGTGCGGGAGGAACGACGTATCAACGCAAGTCGGGAAAGTTGCCGGCTTACATCAATTCCGCAAAGAAGGTACTGTTACTTCGCGCAGCCTGCGATGACGACGAAAGCATGGCTCAGTACTTGGAGCTGGTATTCGAAGGCAACACGGTAGTCCCTTGGTCTTCGTTCTACTTCGAGGCCGAGCGATACTTGGAGGCGTATCGGGCGGTGTCGCTTCAGACCGTCAAGCATCCGATCGCACTGCACGGTGTTGTTAAATCAAAGCGGAGCCCGATCATTGATGGTCGACCGACGAATGTGATCAATCTCCACATCCCGAAATACGCTGTGGATGCCGACGATGCGGAACATGGAATCAGTGTCGAGCCCAGCATCTGGACTGACAATGCCGATTGGTTCGAAGGCATCGAGGAGGATTCCGAGGTCGTCGTGCTTGGCGTATGGAAGACGAAGCCTGGAAAGCGCGAGCAGGCGGGTGAGCAAGGGAAGTATCGTTTTTCGGACTTCACGAAACACAAGCTGAACCTGACTCTCTCGCTGAAGGCGCAGATTGCTCCAGTGGCTCGGCCGGGCAAATAGCTTGAACACACCGATGTAAGAACGGCAAGCGACCGTCGATGTGTTCAGTAACGCTCTTGTGCCGTCGAGAGATGATTACCGTCCTTATGCTGAGGAGCAACCCCGAAATTGTTCGTCAGCGTGCTCGTAACTCTTCGTGGCCGGTGGAGGTGTTCCGGCCAACTTTTTGTAAGAAGCTGCCGGTGAGCAGACACTCGAATATGCGCAACGAGCCGCAGACTCGACGTTATCAGCAATCGGCCTGCCTATCGGGCCGGCGTTGTGCTTTGTGCGAGTGCACGTACCCGTTGTGCCGGACTGTCGTAGCGTAGTGGCTTACACGGCACGTCAGCGAGCTTCATGGAGAGGCGACGAAGATCCGGTGGCGCATCTTGCTCTTCTTTCCAGACGCGTGCCAGAAATGCGAATTCGTTGAGCATTCCAACTACGCTCCGGTTGGCGGTCTTGACGATCTCACATTCGTGCATGTGCTGCATCTCGGCATCGATTTTCGCGGCGTCCCATCCATGCGCCCGCAACACGGTCGCCAGTGCTTCCGGAAAACGAGCAGGCAGGGTTGCTGCTGGCACGAGTGGTATGAGGACTGGCAAGAGCGTGCGTTCGTTGACGCAAAGGACCACTTGAGGGCGCCAGAACAGCACTGTGGCGTACCAATGGCCCAATGTGGACGCCGGCGTGCTCTCCGGGACGGAGGTCGGCTGGTGCCCTAGGCGATCGCGTAGCTTACGGGTACAGTGAAGGTGAAACATCGTGTCGAGAAGTCGAGTTGCTGTGGCGTCAGCGTTCTTCTGGCCACCAGGGCTTTGGGGCTTCTCGGATGAGATAGTCGTCGAGGTTCTTGCCGACGAGCCACTTGGGACGCGGGCCTTTGCCGGACCACGACTGCCCCGTATCCGGATCGTAGTACTTGGCTGGTGCCTTCTTTCGTTTTGCCTTGACGAAGCCGGCGGCGCGCAGCAGTTCGATCTCCGTGATGCCGTACTCTTTAACGTCTTCGGCGATCTGTTTGAGTTTGGTTTGCTTTTCTTGCTGCTTGGATTCTTCAACAATCAGATTCAGCTGACCGAGCTGCTTCTGCAACTCGCGAATGGTAGGGCTGTTCATGTGGAGATGTCTCGAGCAAATAACTGCCGCTTGGAGTGACGCTGGGCAGTTGAGTTCGCGTTATCGTTCGTTTTTTGGGCCCGGCCGAACTCGAACCGGCGACCAATCGATTATGAGTCGACTGCTTTAACCAACTGAGCTACGAGCCCGAGAAGTAGAGGGCGGCGACTGTGCCGCTACGCTGAGCGTGCGATTGTATCCGAACTCATGGCGTCAGACGAAGTGAGCGCGCGCTGGCGCATGAATGGAGTTGGCCGGAAGGTCAAACTTCAGACGGCCGTTGCTGATGCACCGGGTGGCTTTAACCATCCAGTGCATCCCGACAAGGCACGACGATGCTCGGCGATTGCCAGCCGAGCCTTTTAGCTTGAGGATTTCCCTTTCTTGCCCTTAGTGGAGCGTCCACGCGCGATGTCGTCGCTGTCGAACAACTCCATGCTCTGCTGACTGGGCACATATGCCCCTTCGAGCAAATGGCGGGCCCGGTTAGCTAGCGTCACAAACTGCGACAGCGCTGCCTGAAGATCCTTCTCGCGAGCATTATCGTTGGGTAGCCTAGCATCCGAGTCCAGCGTAGAACCTGTCGCCAAACGAAATTGACATGCCGCACCCGGAACGGTTTCGATCGAAATGACCCGAGGCGATAGCTTCGGGAGCGAATTGAAGGCATCTGGTCCATCGAAGGTCGAGGCCATCCATGAATACTCAATCCAACATAGGTCGAATCCTGTAGACTCCGACCAGTCGAAGCGCGACCGCACTTGTCGCTCTATGCCTTTGGCAGCTTTGGACCACCCGGTATCCCAGGCTGATGGACCTGCGAGTCCGGCAATCAGCCCGTACCACGCTAATGCGGCAGGAAATCGCTTGCTAATGCGATTCAATAGGAATACATGGGACGTGCTCCGACCTACTAAGAATGCGGCTGCTGCGAGCAGGACAGAGGGTAGTCCGTTGTTGGCACCGTGTAACTCTGTATTTGTCAATTCAGCAGAAAGACGTTGAAAAGCCAGAACCCGTTCTTCAATAGAATCGCTTGAGAGCCCCGGGATGTTCTGTAGACTCAATGACGTTGAAAATAAGGCGGCGCGGTCGGAGTCGCGCATAAACCTCAACGCAGCATCGAGGACCAGATTAGCGGTCTCCTCGGCGGAAACGGGCGTTCCAAATTGACCTCCAGCCATCGCCCAGATGGGCATCAAATCGCTGACCGTAACTGCGCGCCGAACGAAACGTCGGTCTGCTTCGACCTGCCGCAGCCGGTCGGCACAAATCTTGGTCGCCTCGTCCGTTCCATGTGTGCAGGCTGCCCGTGCGATTGCCATGGAGAAACATGCCCCAGCGCGCGAAAGAGGAACAGCTGCCAGTTCGACGTCGGTTTCACCATGCGCCAAAACTTCACCCAAAATGACAGACGCCCAAATATCCTCTCGTGAATCGCGAACATCTCGCGGGGAGCTATTGAAAATCGCCCAATCTTGACTGGTGACTACCCGCGCGTACTGGCTCAGCGGTGCTGTCTCGGGAGCATATGTTCTAAGCCACGCAAGCGCTTCAATGGCCGACTCGTCTTCAAGCACTAAGAGAACAGGCGGATTGTAGTCGGCTCTCATCCGCGAATCGGAATACCCAACGGCTATCCGCGACTCTCGTAGGTCATAGGGTTCAATCGAGAATTGCGCAGGGCCGTTCCAACGATGGAGTGCACCCAATAGCGCCTCGGGAACAATATCCCGTGGGTACATTTGCCAACGAATGAAGTGTTCATTCATGCTGCATCACCTGGCAGTAAATCTTCAAGGTCAAAATGCGTTGGTTCAGAGAATGCATTTTCGAGAGGTTTGTTTGTTTCGCCTGTACGATAAGCATTCAGTGCGGTCTTTGCTCGCGTTATTGCCGTAAACCCAAGTCGGGAACGATTCAATGGAAAATCGGCAAGCTCCTCGGTGGCGTACATATGCACAGCCCGAAATTCAGTTCCCTTTGCGCCATGCATAGTTAAAACATGAATCGGGCGCCCACCCATGAAAGTTGAATCGGCATCCACACCATGAACTGCCACTTTATCTGCAAGGTCGGTCGAATTGAATTTTTTACGTAACTCGGTTCGGGTATCCTTTTTTCCACAAAAAATCCCGATTGTGTCGCCAGCAAAAGCATCAAGCTGGATGCGTATTATTTCGAGCATCTTCGCGAACTGTTCATCCCTACTTTTCAAGAGATGCATTTTCGCACTGGATTCCCCTTGTTCCTTTGGGTTATAGTTTGACGTAGCTTCTAGGCTATTGGCACCCGATGCGGGTGGCAACAAACGATCCGCGACGCGCGCTATGCGCTGGCCAATGCGAAAATGGCGTTTTAAAGTGTGTTGCTGCAAATTCAATTTGTCGGCGATGGTCAATCCATCTCGATTATAAATTCCTTGGCGACTATCGCCGCAAATGCAAACATTATCGCTTAAACCCAAAAGGGCCTCCAGCTCTTCTGATGTTAAATCCTGCGCCTCATCTACGAATATCGCGCTAAAGAGCTTGGGGGCTGGGATGTGGAGGTTTGCTTCTTTTATCAATCCCAATACTTCGGCACGAGACTGGTCGTCAAAATCGATGTTCTTTTGCAATGCTGGACGGCCCAAATACTGAAAAATATGGTCTGATGCCCACGAGTGGTAAGTTTTAACTTGGTCGGGAGATATTAGGCCAGCGGCCCCGATGCCTGTCCGAATGAAATCGGCCAGCGCACGAGTATAGGTAACAATAAGGACATTCTTCTCGCCAGTACCCGCAAGAAACTCTGCGCGAAGTAATAAGAGATTTGTCTTTCCTGATCCGGGCGGCCCAACCAGTGAGTGTTTGCCATATGGAGGAAGCTTGATGAACGCCTTCTGGTCGTCGTCAAGCTCTTTTACTGACCTAAACCAACCTTTGTTCATTTTTGCTCCCCGGGTTTACGCAATTAGGTCGGCATCGTGGAGTGTGCTTGCATCCGCTGCGCTCTCTAGTCGGTCAAGGGCAGAACCTGCCACTTGTGCCACCGCGCAGGCAGCCGTCGCGGCCCCCTCTGCTTCGTTTTCTCCGATAGAAGCTACGGTGACCAACCGCGCGCTAGTTTGAACTTTACCAACGGCCTGCGCCGCTTGCACCAACTTTGCCCGAAGCGACACGTTGACGGTTCTTTCATAAAGCTGTTGCTGCCAATCGAAATGTAGCTCGCACTCGACTGTCCACTCGGAGCTTACAGCTAAAATTAACTGAGCAACCTGCACATCTCCGGGGGCCGAGGGGCGGAGCGTGAGAGGCATATCGGTTCCGCATACCTGCAAGAGTTCGGTCCGGACCATTTCGCAGAAGCGACGGAAGAATTCGCCTCTATCGAAGTCGAGCCGCGAGGCGTTGGCCGCGCTTAATTGGCCGCCCACATTCACCTTGCCTTTCGCAAGCCTGGCGCGCAATGTGGCTAGGGGGTCCTTCGTATCCCCTAAATTGAAATCCTCCCAACCTACCAGTTGGAGCCGGGATTCCAAATCTTTCACGAGGCAACGCGACGCAAGCGATTTGAGGCTTGCCAATCGTGCAGCATTGCCGTCGACGAATACAGGCACCTTTGTGAGTACCGCTCGCGCGACAAGCCATCTGTTTTCGAGGCCCATCTCGTACTGGAATAGAGGCTGCTTTGCTATGAGGTCGTGCAGTACGGCGCCAAGCTGGTAGAAGTTCAGCCCCTTCCATAGCTTCGGCGACGGCTCATCCAGTCGGAACAGGTATTCTGGCGAACTGTACTGCGCGGTGGCAAGAAACGGTCGAGTGCTTCCATGATCCGTTATCGCGCCATCCGGGGCGTCGTTCTGCTCAATCTCTCGCACGACTCCAAGGTCGAGCAGTTTAAGTGCCGTAAAATCTGCTGAAACGTGAATGTTTTCCGGTTTGATGTCACGATGAACCATCCCGAGCGCGTCCAAAAACTTAACTGCGTCAACAAGCTGGGTGAATAGAGGGATGATTGCTTCATCAGGCACTGTACCGAGAGTTTCAGTGAGTGGCGGCCAGTCCAGGTACTCCATCTCTACGAAAGCCGTACCTTCGGCTTCGATAACGTCCAATGTTTGGATTAGCGAAGGGCAAGTATGTCCTATTAGCTTTCGTTGCAAATCTAAACGCTTTCGCTCGGCCGATCCCGAGACTCCGTCAAGGAACTTCGGGTTAAATCCTTTGAACACGGACCGGCCCGCTGGCGACGGGACTAAAAATACTGCTGCTGACCCACCTGATGCTAGGTATTTCGCATCACCGTATCCCGCTTTACCCGCGAGATGTCTGCGAAGTCGTTCGGCCACGTCGGCGACGATTTTTTCGTCGAGTGCTGGCATGATAGTTTCCCCGTAGAGGCGACGTCTGTATTCTTTTTACCGTGTTGCAACTACTGAAGAGTGTTGTGAACCATTATAGCCATGCTCAACGAGGAAAAGTCTGTTGTTCCGTTTGCCGCGCTTGCTCTTGGTGCTCCTTGGACATCTCGTCGCTTGGCAGCGGAGATTGACAAACAGCCTGTACGCGGCACGAGCCAGCATGATATTGGGACCAAGGCAACTAAATGTCTTCCAATATTCCGTGGCAATGAGAGGAAACGAGTAGACCATGCAGGCTGACGCGAACGTGACCCGGAAGCGCCCGTAGACTGTTTGGGGAACAAGTACCTTACGGGAAAAACTTCAGCTCGGAGTTGCACAGTGCAGATGTCCGTAGCCCAGAACCGGCGACAAGAGCTGGTTGACGATGACCTGAATGCAAACGAAATATCGCTTGTCGACCACTTCAACGAATACAGGCAAATGCTCTCGTAGATTCGTCTCGATGAGTTCAGCAACGAACGCTGGTTTGCTCACTAGCCCTTTTGATTTGAGCTCACCAGACGGCAGCCTTGCCGACTAGGCGTATCAATCGCTGCTCGTCTTCAACGCCGACGCAGCCAGTGAGAAGTACGGCTGGTCAAGAAAATCGTCTGCAGCGCCGATCTTGACGAGGTCGCCACTGTGACCGCTTTCATCGAGGTAAAACGACATGATTATTTTGGCTCCGTGTCCGCTTCGGGAGTCGTTTTCGGCTCTGGCCGGGAAATGTAGGAGGCAAGGCTGAGCAAGACCAGGCTAAGCGTTGAGAAAACCTGGGGAAAGACGAGAAGCGCTCGAAATCCGTGCCCGTCCACGAAGCCATATCCGACGTTGGTGAGCGTGCCGACAGATAGCGAGAGCGTAAGAGCCTTGAGCACGGTCTCGTAGTGCGGCACGCAGAGGAGATAGACTGGCACAGCAAGCACGAACAGTTCGACGTAACTACGCAGTGCGAGCGAAAGACGTGCATGCTTGTCGAGGCCGCTCCGGTTGTCAGGGGGCGTCATGACGTCGCGTCCAAATGCGTAGCCGATCTCGGTGGTGCGCGAAATGTAGCGCACTACGACGAGGTCAGCGACGAACGAGCAGCCGAATGTCCCGTGCGCCGCAAGCGTCGTAAGGAGGCCCAGAATTAGAAGTATCATACTGACCAACACGTTGAGCCAATTGCTTCGCGTAATCAGGGTTCTTCTGGCCGACACCGCGTTGGTGCCGGCGAAATGTTGAATGCGGCTCTTGAAATAATGCGAGAGCCAGAATCCCGGGCTAATCACAATGGCCCATTCGCATCCCGTTTGCCACGGCGGTTGAAAGGTGGGACGCTCCATTTCAGCACAGTAGCTTGCGCGCCTGACCACATATTCGAGCAGCCAGTACAAAGCGAGCGCGAAAGGAAGAGCATTTATCATCGATGGGCCTGCGACGCTGGTACGACGTAGCTTCGGACGGTGAGTTGCGCGCTCATCGCGCGTACTGGGCCCAGTTTTCGTAGCATAGGTAGGCGATCGTAAGCCACAGCAAAAGAAAATACCAGACGCTCGACAGAAGCCACCAAGTGTGTCGGCAACGATACTGCCACCCGGTCACGCGGGGAGTTCCGTCTTTTTTCGCAAACTCCGGTGCCATGCGCTTCTCACCGATGAAGAGGAGATAATCCTTGGGTGCGTGGTTCGTGACGCAGCGAGCCTTGATGGATTCATAGCCCTCGTTGAACTCGGCCAAATCTGCTTCAGTCAACAGCCGGCCGGCATCGTGTGCCGAGACTCGTAGATCAATGCGCTTTGTAAGCGCTGTGAGTTCTTCCGCGTTGCGGTGCAAGGCCTCGGCCAAAAGGGCGTTGCCTTTCCCCGCTTCCAGAAGGCTGATGGCGAGAAGGAACGCGCCGAGGGTAACGCCCAGTACAGTGCCGTATTTGTCGGCAGGCGAGTCTGCGGTAAAGTAGATTTTCTGAACGACGGCCAAACCGATTGTCACCACCGAGAACATGGCAAGGCTGACGGTCGAAAACGAGTCTCGAAGCGATAGACGTCTGGACGCGTTGTATCGGGCACCTGCAGTGATCCAGATGGTCGTTTTTAGTCGTTCTAGTGTATCTCTCATTGGCGCCTCGTCAGGAAGGGCGCGACACCTGGAGGATCAGGCAATATCCACTCGCCCGACAACGCATACAGCAGCGTCCGCACGAGGTTCCCGGGGAAACGGGAATCGGCATGAAGCCGAAAATGGAGCACTTCCGCTCGTGGCCCTGGGCCCGAGGTACCACCTAACGGCGGTAGGTGTCGCGCGCAAAAAGTATAGCCGACTTCCCTAGTATGCGAAGCCTTCATCGGCATGCATGGCGGCCAACGCTCGAGCGAGGTAACTCTGGTAACGATTGGCAATCTGCTGGTCGGTCAGCATTTCTGTCGGAGCAACCCGGCCGCGCTCGACTAGAAACTGCAGCATTCGCACCGGCGTGTCGTTCGTGTCGTAGTTGCGCACGTAGCTGCCGTTGGGTCGATACTTGATTTCGAAAAAGGCTCGGGCGAACCGCTTCAATCCGGGCGGGCTTCGGCGATCGAATTCAGGCAGGCGCTCAAACATGGCGCTTACCGCGTTGTCGAGACGATGAAGAAGCGTCAGGTCGTTGATCTGGCTGAAAAATGCGATCCAGCCGAAGCGCTGGTTTTCGCTGATTGCGCCTGTGATCCGATCGTTGAGCTCGAGAAGAAAAATCTCTTTAAGGCGTTCAATGTTGAGGTAGGCGTGTTTTTCGAGACGCCGATCCTTGTTGTGAGAAAAGCTACTGAACTGCGCGGAAAGTGACTGCAGAAGCCGCTCCACAGTGGACTCACGAACCGTAATCGTTGGCGAGTTGAACAGATAGCCAAGATAGCCGAACGGCTCTTCCAGCGCCGCAAAATGGGCCTTGCCTGAGCCTGCCGCGTGCAGGCTCAGTCCTCGTCGTTGCAGGCGCGCCTTGAGCGATGCCTTTGCTTTTTCAACGTCGTTGCGCGCGCCGTAGATCAGAATGTCGTCAACGTAGCGAAAGTAACTTACGTTGAAAGAGCGACGCATTTCCGCGTCTACCGAGTGCAAGTAGATCGCAGCGAGAAGATTCGAAATCGACAGACCCTGAGGAACGCCGCGCTCAAGTCCTCCAGTGCTTCGCCGGGTGCGGGAAGAATTTTTGGTGACAGTCGGTGTGGCAATTGCCCTTCGAATCAGATCTAGCACCGCAGGAACCGTAATCCGTTTTTCCAGTACTTTGACCATGCGTTCGCGGGGAATCGCATCGTAGAAATTCTTAATGTCTCCGCCGTAGACAAACGTCTCGTTCGGTGCGCGTAGCGGAATGTCGGCCGCTATCTGTCGCACATACCCGTTTGCAATGTTTGCTGGAATGCATTCCGGGAAAACGGTCTTCAGGAACGCATTGAGCTGATGCAAGACAACTCGGTCCCTGATGGTTGGAATTCCAACCACGCGTGGGGCTTTACCTCGTCCCTTGAGCTTCAACGCTTCGAGGTACGGCGAGAAGCGAAACGAGCCGTTCACACACTTGTAGCTGGCGACTGTGAGAGCCACAACAGACCGTTGCGCAAACTGAAATCCGCTCAACCGGTCGATGCCTTTGCTACGTGCTCTGGCGAACCGCGACGTGAAGACCTCTGAGAATGCCGCCGGCGAGAAAAGAGCGGAAAAGATTTCGGTCTGACTCGCGTCCACATGTGCTCCGTTAATCGCAGATTCTCATTACCACCAGATTCGAAGGATTGTATCTGAAGCTGTCGAATGCGACGACGAGCACACACGAATGCCTGAGGCATCGTCAATTCGAAGTCCAGTGTGAGCGGTACGTCATGCCGCGATGACAGCACTAGCGTGGGTGAGCGGGCATGGCCTCGGCCAAGCAGCGAAGGTCTCGTATAGGGCAGCCGAAAAAGGTTCGTGCTAACGATGCGGAATCCGCCGACGCCGAAAAGTCGTGAGCCCGAAGCTGCTCGAATTCGTCAGTCAAAGAAATCGCGAATATCTCGCCAGTTATTTCGATTGTTCAGTTGCATGAGCAAGCTTGCCAATCCAGATAGCATGGGATTGCCGCGAGAGTCGTATGTCACGTGCGTGGTGGTGTTCTCGTCGCAATAGCGTGGATCATCGAGCGCGAAGTGTGTCCGGCAAGCGAACGGCCTGAATTCATAGATGCCACATGCGCCATCGGTTTGCAAGAATGGGCAGGGCGTTTTGGACTCGCCATAGCCAGAGCTTCGCCTCGAGCCCGCTTTCATCTTTACACCGACATTTCGTTCGATATATTGCGCTTCAACTTCGACGATCCCGACGTCGATGTGGCAACAATGATTGCAGCCTTTCTGGCATACCGCTACGGACGAAACGGCCGCCGCCAGGACGTCCGCCGCGTGATAGATACGCCTCACCTTCACGAGTCGACTCGCGTTCCCGTTGACGGCAAATTCGAAATCTCGACGCGCTTCGTCCATCGACGCCATAGACGTGTCGGGAATCGCGAGCGCTTTGGCTTCTTCAATCGTTCTAAATTGGATGGGCGTCATATTGGAACTCACAGGGATCAGATTCGCGAACCGCGTGTGAATTCGTATCACGGTGCCATCGCGCCGTCAACTTGTCACGGTCACGCTTAAATCGGTGGGCTTGTCGTGCCGCCCTGCGAATCGCGGTGCGTATGATCGTGAACGCTCTTACCGTCGGCGACGACGTCGCGCTGTACGATGAGTGCCCAGCCATGCTGGCCGCACCGCCGTTCGGAGCCTTTACCTTGTGTGACTGCGCCATCGAGCGCGATGGCGGGCGCGGCTTTGGTCAGTTCGCCGCCGGCCATCATGCCGATGTCGTTCGACGCCTGAATCGCGATCGACGGTGCGGAGAGCCAAATGCGTTTCGGCGACACGATGTTGATGCCGTCCGGCAGCAGCGCGACGTACTGCTGCGGCACGCCTGACAGCACCGTCGACACGTAGACTGAATCGGACAGATCGTGCTTGCGCAAGCTGCCGGACGCGGCGGGCGCGAGATTCGCACGCGCCGACGATGTATCGCGATCGCAGACCGCGACGAATCCGACGTCGACGACCTGCGGATCGAGAATCATCGCATTCGCGCCACCGGCGAGCCGCAGGTACGGAATCCCGTGAATGGTGTCGTGTGCGCTCACGTTGCCCGGGCCGTCGAGCTGGCCGACAAGCGGTTGCACGTTGGTATGCGACAACGCGACTTGATGGACGACATCAAAAAATCAATAAAAGAAAAGCATGGAAAAGAAGGGATGCGCTCGAAGCGCATCCCCAATATGCCCGCTCACGACGATGTGTCACGACGGACGTTTGCCTTTCTTACACCACGACTGCCATTCGTTGAGTTGGTCGGTTGTCACGATGGCATCGTCACCATTCTCGCGATGAAAGGCTGCCGTCCAAATCGATACGCAAATGTCGCTATCCGATGAGCTGGTCGTCGCTGCCGACTCAGATCGTCGTGTCGAGTTCGCGCTGCCCCCGGATTCTTCCTTGCATTCGGCTTCCCACTGGTTTCGTTGTTCGCTATTGACGTTTTCGCGAAGGTCGCCTGAGCGATAGAAAGCGGTGTATCGCCGATCAAGACATGCGGTGACAGCGGGAGCCGGCAGCGATTCTTGTCCGTTCTGATAATCCTTCTCGTAGACAAGCTTGCCGTCAGCATTCCAGCGTTTGACGGTGCCGTTCAACAGCCCATTTGTGTACTCCGCACGACCGGTAAGTTTCCCAGTCATCGGATCGTAGGTTTCCTCGGTACCTTCGGGTTTGCCGTTGACGAATATTGCTCGGTAGGTGATCTGTTTGCCGTCCGCCGCATAGCGCGTGAAAGGGCCATTGACCTGTCCGTTGACATACGTCGCAATCAAGATGCGGTTTCCGGTGTTTTCGTCGAACCCTTCTTCTTGACCTTCGGGAGCGCCCTTGGTCCAGTTCGAGGCGTGAACCAGTCGATGCGTGGTCGGGCTGTAGATTTCCTGTCGCCCATCCGGTTCGCCGTTCTTGAACGTGATGGTGGCGAGCTTCTGGCTCGCACCGTCTGGCGTGTACATGGTCAGCTTGCCATCAGGACGGCCGCCTTTGAATGTCATTTCCAGCCGAACGTTATCGGTGTTCGCCGCTTTGCAGGCGGTCGTGCCGTCCGGAATCCCATTGTCCACGTGCGTATCGCAGTAGACCGGAACCGGAATGCGCGGATCGGTCGGGAAGTTGTCGATACCGATCGCTCGAACGTAGTCGTACGTGAGCGATGGCAAGACGCGCTCGATACTCGTGGCGACTTTGTGGAAGCCTGATTGAGATTCCAGGAGAACGCCGCTCGGCACTGTGGTCAGCGCTCCAGAGTACGGTTTATTCGCGTCTTCGGCATAGACCTTGCCGTTGACGATCTTGGCGTTGCGGTAGTCGAGCACGTCACCCTTACAGCCTGCGAGGCACAGGAGGGGGAGCGCTGCGGAAATCATCAATATGTGTTTGTGCATGTGGATGTTCATGTCAAAGATTTGGTGCAGTTAGGTGGTCGATGTCCAAAACCTGGGTGACGCTTTGGTATACCGACGCAACCGACTTGGATGGACAATACTACCAAAACGGTAGTATTTGGGGCGAGCGAAACAAAGACGATCTTTGCTTTCAAGATATTGAAGGCAAAGATGTCTACTCTTGCTCAACGGCTTAAGGAGGCTCGGCAACGTTCCGGTTTGTCGCAGGAACGCTTGGGAATCGAGGCAGGGCTAGATCCGATGTCAGCCAGCACGCGGATGAATCGGTACGAGTTGGGTAAACGCGTTCCGGATCTGGAGCTAGTTTCCCGTTTGGCGGTGGTTTTGCAGGTGCCTGCGGCGTACTTCTATGCTGCGGATGACGCGGAAGCCGATCTTCTGCTGAAATTCCATCGTTTGACCAAGACACAAAAGAAATCGGTTGTGGAATTCGTCAACGAGATCGTTCGGTAGTTTTTTGTCGTTTGACGGCGTGTCACTGATGCCGACCGGCAAGCGCCGAGTAAATGCGGCGACGTCATGGCTGCCGTTCGACTGCTTCTCACCGCTGAGCCGTCATAGCAAATCAAACCCTCCCGTTGGCCGCGACGGGTTGATGTGCGCTGGTCGCGCGTCGCAGGGCGGTGGCCGGCCGTGTTTGTTAAGGGTTATTCGATGCCTGCCCTCATTCACCGGGGCGTGAGCCTGCTGCGGCGCGTGCGGGCAAGCGCTCCAGCGGACTGGTGACTTCGCGCAGCAGGTCGGTCGCCACCTGCACGTAAAGCGCGGTGGTCTCGAGCTTCTTGTGGCCGAGCCGCATGCCTGGGGGAAATTATGGGATCAGCATGTCAATACTCCTCGGGTAACAGAACTGTTGTCACGGTTCGATCAGCTTCCGTGATGATCCAGACCTGGACTTGGTTGGGTAGCGTGTAGCAGGAGGGAATCCGTGCTCCGTTGGCGGCGGCGATTTCGTTTTGTTGGCGGTCAGCTTCGCAGAGGTCACCCCAGTCGTGTCGGGCGTGCCGGTTGACGAGGTGATAGACAGAGACGTCGGCGGCTTGGAGCGCGTGCAACGCAGCGGGCGTGGCAATGAGCTTGCCGAGCGGCAGTTGTGGGGCCGACAGCAACGGCGGGCAGGAATGATTCATGGTGGGGGCTAGTAAATTTAGAGCGAACACGGGCCTCCGGATGAACCGGATACCGATTTCGTTGACTGAGGGGGGCAGACGAGACGCAGGACGCGTCGCGGAACTAGCGGACTTCGGATGCCAGGGCGTTCGGGTAGTGCTTCGCGAGGATCTTGTTCATTTTCTCGACCAGATCAGCGCGTTTGAAGGTCAAATGGCCGTTGCCATTCTTGAACCAGCGTAAATGGAAGTAGTCGTGTTCGGCCTCACTGGACCTGGCTTGCCGGGTGTCGGAGACGAGGTAGTACGCCCCGTTACGGTGATCCGGCTCCGGTTTGCCGTCGAGGATGCAGAACACGCGGATCAGATCGTCGAGCTCGTTGGTGACGTGGAAATTCGGCGAGCCGGAGGTGAGCAGGCGTCGCACGATGATGCGGCGCCCGAACTTGAACGGCTGATTCGTCTTGTAGTTCCACGACAGACGCTTGAAGCATTGGAGCACGCCGCGTTCGAACATGTCGCCGCGTGCGCCGTAGAGCTGCGCGAAGGTCGCTTCGATGTTGGCGGCCGTCAGTTCAGGCACATCGCCTTCGGCAATCTGGTTATCCCACTGCTTCCGAGCTTCTGCATCCATGAAGCTGCGCAGCCCCGATTCCGAGAGCAGGTAGCTCCAGCCTCGCACGTCGATGAGACGCACGATGGCGGCCTCGGCTTCGTCGCGCGTGGCATGTTCTCCGGTGACGGAGGGGCGGCCACGACAGCCGTAGCTCTCATCGAGCACGAGACGGGGAAACCCGAGATGTGCAGCCTTGGCGAGCGCCTGAGCTTCGCCGAGCAGATCGAGGGCGGCGCGCACGCGGTCGACGACAGCAACGCGCTGGTTGGCGAGGTTCACGATACTGATACTGGGAACGAGTTCGGTGGTATCCATGTGGCATGACGAGAATGAAGTGAAATGAAGGCGATAAGAGAAAGCCGGGCGCGAAACCCGGCTCTATGCCGTCGAGGTGTGTTCGGCGAGTTGACGACGTAGTTCGGCCGCACGCGATTGCGAACAGCCTAGGTGACGGCGTATGTCGGCAACGGTGGGTCTGACGAGCCCGGCTGCGACATCCTGAACAAGCTGCGACAGGTGGTCGCCGGTGGGAGGTACGGTCGGTAACGGCGTGATCGGGTCGTCGCGCGGTGCGTGACTGTCAGTCGTGCTGTCGTGACTGGGCGTCACGGAATTGCGACTAACGGTCTGAGCGTCGTGACTGGTCGCGACCGGCATGACTGCCGGCCGAGTCATGCCGGTCGGCTCCGTGACTGCCGTGACTACGGGTTCAGTCACGTTCGGCACATCCGTGACTGGCTTGACGACGGGCCGAGTCACGGCGGGCGTCACCGTGACTGCTGCCGGGGTAACCTCAGTCACGACGGGTAACGGCTTCGGTAACGGCGACCGAAGCGCGACGGACCATAACAAACAGGCCACGCCTTCGAGTACGGCGGCGAACCCAAGGCCGGTCAGCAGGTCAACCCGAGCGGTAGTCGTGCCGAGTAACGCGGCGAGTCGTGCCGTGCCCGGATCGGCGAGTAGCGAGTCACGCCGTTCCGTGACTCGATCCGCTGCGACTTGCCGGCGCCGGATGTCGTCGGCTTCGGCGTTCAGCGCATCGATCTTGGCCGCGAGCGTGACCCGCCGACCTTCCAGCGTCACGCAGTTACCGTTGCAGTAACGGGCGTTGGCTGTCGCAAGCTGCGCAGTCACGGCGGCGCGTTCCGCCATGACTGCGGTGAGACTCCGACCGGGCGACGGAGTGGACGTCACCAGTACCGTCGACGCCCGCAGCTCACCGGCGTGCTGTTGGGCGAGCGCGAAAAACACCGCATGCCCGTAGCAAGCTGTCACGAGGCATGCGCCCCATAGAACGCTACCCGTGACGCGAACTGGAATCGGTGCATCCCGAATCAGTGCCGGTAACAGGTGCGCGCTTGTGACGAGCACCGTGCCAATCGCGATCCAGATGAGCCGTTCCGGTAACGTACCGCCGCGCTGCCAGCCCGCCAGGATCGACAGGCTGAGCGCGGTCACAGTTGCCAGCGCCGCCAGAGCGAACACCCAGTATCGAACACTCATGCTGCCTTGCCGCCGAGCAAGACGGCGTTGCGTTCGAGTTTCTGGCGAAGCGTAGTGGGGGTGTCGTCGGGGGCACCGTCGCCAGCGTCCGATGGCGGTGCATCCTGCGGATAAAATTCCTCTGCCACGGCAGCACGCTCGTCCGGACTATCCTCGAACGCACCGTTGGCGAAGCCGAGCCGAGCAGCTGCATCGAGCGCGGCTTGATCGAAGCCGGCTTCCCGGCGGCGCGTGTCCAGTTCCTTTGCCTCGATCAACGCTTGTTCGAGCTTGCTTCCCGAACGCACACTGAGGTCGACGTAGTAGATCGCTGATCTGTAGCTCTGTGTCGTAGACTTTCCACGGATACGCAGTTCGAGCGGCAAACACGCGAGCAGATTGCCGGACACCGCGCGGAAGTAATGCAGGCGTGCGGCGAGCGTGCGAATCGAGTTATAGGACGTGGTGCGGAAGATGAACGAACCCATCTCGTCATCGTCGCCGATGATCACGTTCAGTCGCCCGTAGGGTTTGCAATTGCCCTGACGACCGAACACGCAGCCGTCCGGTGACGGGCAGGGAAGGGTTTCGATACCTGCATCGGTGACACGTCGGCACGTCTCGCCATTGCCGACACACACGGGGCGTCCGGTATCTCGATCAAACAACGAATATTCCGACCGCAGGTTCAGGTCCGGATCGTTGAACAGCACGCGAACCGGAATCGCGCGCAGCTTACCGGCCGTCGCCTTGCGCAGCGATTCGTTCAGCGGATGCAGCATCCATTCGCCGCGTTGTTGCACCTGCGTCGTGAGCGTGAATTGGTCGTCCTTCTCAGGCAGACGCTTGCCGTTCTTCTCGACAATTTTCCCAATCGCGATGCGTCCGACAATCGGTGGGGTGATGCTCAGTCCCTTCAGCATGATGTGGTCCTCTAAAAATGAAAGGGGGAGGGGAGCGGCGAGCGTCGAATCGCGCTGACTACCGCGTGAAGTGCGCTTCGAGCTTCGTGTGGATTTCCTGAGCGACGCCATGCCAGGCGCGGGCGCTGATCATAGGGTTGACTTGCAGTTCGCTGAGCGGCGTTTGAGCGACCCGCGCCGCGTGCTGGCTCAACGCGACCATGACGAACGCTTGCGCGAGCGCGCCGTAGCGGGAGAACGTCATGATTTCCGTGAGGCATTCGAGATTCGTTGTCGGTTTCGGCATGAGGAGCCTCCGATCAGGTGGAAACGAGGAAGCGCCGGGAACCCGGCTTCGAGGTGGCGTACTGCTGTTCGAGCGATGGGTGATCGGCCAGCAGCCGGCCGAGGTCGACCGATGACGAATCCTTGCTGCGCTTGAACGACACGGAGCCGGTTTCGAATACGGCCCGGGTTGCGTCCCCCATCGCTTGCTGGATCGTCTGCTTGAACTGCGCTTCGAGCGCTTGCCGTGTTTCGATCTCGGCCCGCACGGCGACTAGATCGGCGAACACGGAGGACAGCATCCGGTCGTCACTGAAGTCGATCGTTTCGCCGTTGCCGGGATAGAGATGGCGTAGTGCACGATCAGCCGACTCGGAGCCGTCCGCGGGCGGCGGCGTATCCGTCTCTACGAAGCGCCAGAAACGCGCCTCCAGGTCGATGAGCCGCCCGATCAATGCGTCGTCCCGCTCGATCCGGTGGACTTCCAGCGCCTGCCCGCACAACAGCACGGCGACATGCGCTGCTGTTTTGCCGGTGACGGCCAACTGATGCTGAACTTGCAGCTGTACATACTCAGGAGGGCCGTCCCGCCAGAGTCGGGCACCGTATTCACCGGCGGTCTTGCACTCCAGGATCTGGACATCGCGCACACCGACGACCTCGCGATCGATGTTCGCTAACATCCACGGAATCGATCTATGACGGAGCACGGCATTGACCTTGCGCACGCGATTTCCGGTTGCGGCGGTGTAGGCCGCGGCGACGATGGGCTCCAACAGCGTGCCCCAATACGTCGGGGACGTCGTATCGTTCGGATCGGGCCGGGGCATGCCTTCCGCACGTCCGGTTTTGTGCAGAAATAACTCCAGCGCGCTCATGTACGGATTCAGCCCGACGGCTGCTGCGGCGTCGGACCCGCCGATGCCGGTACGACGCACAGCCAGCCAGTCGTCACGCGAAAGATCGTTGGTCTTGACGAGCTTCAATGCCGGCTTTCGCGTGCGCGGCGGTTCAGGGTGAGGAGTGTTCATGCAGTCTCCAGAAACAAGAAAGCCCGGCAGACGAATCTGACCGGGCTGAAGATGGGGAAATACGGGGGCAATATGGAACTGCAGAGCTACGTTGAGTGTGCGCGCCGGAATGCGTCCTGCAGCGCGTCTTGGCCGAAGGTCACGAGCTTGCCGTTGCCGAGGTGGACCGTCGTCCCCTGAGGTTTGATTTGCAGGATCGTGGCGTACCGGCCGCCGAACCGTAACCCAGCGCCGCGCGGGATCTGGATGCGCATGTCGACGGCCAGAGGCGGTACGCGCTTGGTCATGCGACAAGCTTCATTGCCTCGTCCCAGGCGCGCTGCTTGAGCGTCGCACCTGCGCCGAACCAGGCGGCGTCGAGTCGGTGATCGTCGGTCCGTGCACGGCGATGGTGATCGACGTATTCCGTCACCGCATTCAGCAATCCCCACGCGGTGCCGGAGGCCGATGCCAGATCTGCACCTTTGCCACGACCGGCATAAAGCTGGCCGACCGCCTTGATCGCGCGTTCGTTGACGGCGACGGTCTCGCGATCGGGGAGGTTGGCTGTCGAGTACGTCAGCACGCGTCGCAGAAACGCTTCAGCCGTGGCGTCGGTGATCTTACGTTCTGCTAGCGCTTTGGTCCGCACCATGAATGCATCCCACGACGACACGGCGATGCCGAGCTGGCGCTTCACTGCGGCCGCGTCGAACTGCGAGCGGTGCGGGACTTTCACGACGCCCGTGCTGTCGCCCAGTGCGATTTGTAGCGTGTTGTTGCAAACCACACGAACCGACGTGAACTGGGCCGTCGTGGCGAGCGTGCCGTCGCAGGCAGTTGCCAACAGCAGATACCCCCCAATTTTGTCCTTGCCCTTGAGCAAGCCGGAATGCCCGGTCTTGGCGAGCGCCCAGAGTTTGCGGCCTTCTTTGAGCACGCCCGCCGTCTCGAGTTCGAAGCCGCCGATCTCGGTCAGGTCGCGGTAGAACTCCAGAATTTCGCGAGGTTGAACGACCTGATAGCGCGACGAAACCACAGACAGCGGCGCTTTGTTGTCCGAGCGGTACAGCACTTTCTGTTCGGGATACGCGTGAATTGCGCCGATGCCAGTGGAGCCTGTCACGAACCGGACTTCGGACGACTCGATCGTCCAGTTCATGCCAGCGCGATCGGCCCAGACTTCGATCGGTTGATTGGGGGTAAGACGGTTACCGAGACCGTGCCACGGCTCCTGGCCGACATAGGCCATCGTTTGTACGAGATGCATGTGGTAATCCTTGTAGAAAAATAGACGAGGGCATACAGCCCGGCATCAGCCGGTCGGGAGGAAAGTTCGGGAATATGGAAACGTAGTGGCGAATGGCCGTTCAGCTTTGTATGGCGCTGAAGGCGTGCCCACAGGCGAGGCAGTGGTGATTGTCGAGAACGTTGTCATCAATTGCGCCGCCGACAGCGGACCCAGCAGCGCAGCCCGCGGCGCTGCCGAGGAGGCCGGCGATCACGGCGCCAGCGAGGCCGCCGAAGAGCGTACCGACTGGGCCAGCGATTGAGCCGACGACAGCGCCGGTCTCGGCACCTGCGAGTGCCGCGGCCATGCCGCCCGTGGCGCCTGCAACGCTGCCGATGGTGCTGCCAGCCTTGCGGGCGCGATTACGTGTGCCTATACGCGATGACAGGCAACGCGGACAGCGAATCGTCGGTCCGGATGACGAGGCGGTGGGCTTGAGCGACTCCGATGCAGACGGTCCGGTCGTCAACAACTCGATCGCGTTGTGTAGATCGTGCCGAACGTCGGATGTGTGGGAGGCACGATTCGGCTCTTCTTGTCGGCCGACCGGCGGATAGATGTCGTTCAGCTCGGCATCGTCATACGGGGCGTGGAAAACGTGATCGGGATAGGGGGCACATGCTTCCCACTCGTCGATTTCATCAACTGCTGCGGGCGATGGAGTCGTGGGGGTGGGCGTGGGTGTAACGGGGAGAACTGAACGGTCTTTGGTGGCGAGCCAATAGAAACCAAATCCGAACATCGCAACGAGCACGAGTGCTAGGCCGACCAGTACGGCGGTATAGAGGGATGGATTCACAAATTCTCCTGAGCGAAGTGCGCCGGTGTGAAGGTGCAGCGGCGGAGCGACCGAGGTTGGCCGTGCTCAAGAGAGTGATATATGCGTGAAAGAAACTAGGATAAAGCCGAAGCGAGAGGTGCGTGCGCCGGGCGTTGATCGACGCCTGCCATTTCCTTGAATCGGTGAAGAACGTGGCAGGCTCGAACTCGTTGAGTTCGAGGCCGATCTGTAGCATGCCGAGATAGGCCAGATGCTAGGGCTCCATCGCGTATTTTCAGTGAGCGTGAGACTGGGCGATGAGCGTAGCTGCACAAAAAAGCGCAAGGCGACCGATGTTGGCGCTTGCGGCAATGACCTTCGGCGGAATTTTGTAGCCAGTCAGGCAGTAAGTCTCGTGTCGATACTATCGGGATCCAGCCAGGATCGACGGACCGTGGCGGGAGGGTGATAGCGATGTGCGCTATGGAACCGGCGCTCGTTGTAGAACTGCCGAGCGTATAGATTGCCACCCAGCGACTCAGCCCCAGATAGGAGTCGCGATAGCCCCCGCCGAGTCAGGACTTCCAGCGCGTCTCGCCGGCCCGTTGAGGTACTCATTACTTGAGCTGAATTCCATCAGGCCGTCGATGACCAGCAATTGCGCGGCGATCAAACGCTAGAGTCGCTCGCTCTCTGATTTCAGATCCTTGGGCCGGCGGGGGGGGGCGGGACCTATCCGTCATTTTGTGGGCGGGGCATATCATGAGGTGTGGCGGCCATGGATATGCCGATGAAGAAGAGACAAACCGTAGCGCGTCAGGCAGCGGCCCGAGGGCCGCTGCCTGAACTGCCCAAGGAACTGCTGGACCAGTTGGTCAAGGGTCCAATGTCGCCAGCCGAGGTTCAGGACTTGATGCTGGCGTTCAACAAGGCGGTCATCGAACGAGCGATGGGCGCCGAGATGAATCTGCATCTGGGCTACCCACCTGGCCAGCCCAAGCCGGCCGGCCAAGCCAACGAGCGCAACGGCGCCAGCGGCAAGACAGTCATCACCGATCGCGGCCCGGTTCGGGTCGAAGTCCCCCGCGATCGCGACGGCAGTTTCGAGCCGATCCTGATTCCCAAGCACGAACGCCGCTTTACCGGTTTCGACGAACGCATTATCGCGATGTACGCACGTGGCATGAGTGTGCGCGAGATTCAGGCCTTTCTGGCCGAGAGCTACGGCACCGAGGTCTCGCCCGACTTCATCAGCTCAGTCACCGACGAGGTCATGGCCGACGCGTTGACCTGGCAGAGCCGCCCGCTTGAGGTGATGTACCCGGTGGTGTTCTTCGATGCACTACGGGTCAAGATCCGTGACGACGGCGTGGTCAGCAACAAGGCCGTGTATCTTGCCTTGGGCATTCAGGCCGATGGCCAGCGCGACGTGCTGGGCCTCTGGATCGAGCAGACCGAGGGCGCCAAGTTCTGGCTCAAGGTATTCAACGAGCTCAAGACTCGCGGCTGTCAGGATATCCTGATCGCCGTCGTCGATGGCCTAAAAGGGTTGGCCGAGGCCATCGGCACCGCCTATCCCCGGACCACCGTTCAGACTTGCATCGTGCATCTGATCCGCACCAGTCTCGAGTACGCCAGCTACAAGGACCGCAAGGCGCTCGCCGCAGCACTGCGTCCGATCTACGCAGCCGCCAGCGAAGAGGCGGCAAGGCAGGCGCTGCAAGACTTCGCCGACGGTCCCTGGGGTGCGAAGTACCCGACTGTCGTGCAATCGTGGCAACGCGCTTGGGAACACGTCATACCGTTCTATGTGTTCCCGCCGGAGATTCGACGGGTCGTGTACACCACGAACGCCATAGAAAGTTTGAACATGCAGTTGCGCAAGATCATCAAGACCCGCGGTCACTTCCCGAATGACGAGGCGGCCATCAAGCTGCTCTGGCTGGCGCTGCGCAATGTCCTGGCCAAGACCGTGCGGTCCGCCTTCGACTGGAAATCAGCGATGAACCAGTTTGCTATCCTGTTCGGCGAGCGGTTTATGCAGGCGCGCGGATAACCTGTTGTTCAACCGCCTCGCCCACAAAAATGCGGACAGGTTCGGGGGGCGACGACATCCATGCCGCCGAACTTGTTGCATCAACGATAGAACGTCTGTTCCGAGATGTTGTGGCGCTTGCACAGATCCTTCATCGGCTCGTCCCGGCTCTCGGCCTCGTGCAAGATCCGAATGATCTGCTCGTTGGTAAATCGCTTCTTCAGCGAGTCCTCCTTGCCTCTAGTATAAAAGAGAACTCACTTGCCATATCGCCACAAGAACCGGCTCAGGTCAGCGCGCCGCCCCTTGGTTGGGCAACGTAAAGTCTGGCCGACGTTGCCTCAGCCGATAGCCCACTCCGAGAGCAGCGATCCATACAGGGATGAGGTAGACAGACAGCCGCAGAGACGGAGTGAGGTACATAATTAATAGAATGCATGCCATAAACCCCAGGCAGACGTAGTTGGTGAGCGGGTAGAGGGGACTTTTGAATTGGGTATTTTCACCTGACTCTTGCTTTGCTTTGCGGAATCTCAAATGAATTAAACTAATCATCGCCCAGTTAATTACGATGGCCGACACAACTAATCCCATGAGAACCTCAAAGGCTTTTCCCGGCATGAAGTAATTGATAACTACGCAGAACGCAGTTGCGATTGCTGAAACGCCAATCGCAAGAATCGGAATTCCATGGCGATTAACCTGAAGCAGTTTGCGCGGTGCATTACCTTGCTGCGCGAGACCAAACAACATGCGGCTATTGCAGTACACGCCACTATTATAGACCGACGGGGCTGCCGTTAGAACAATAGCGTTCAACACGTTCGCAATGAAATCGCTGTTCAGTGCATGGAAAATTAATACAAAAGGACTGCCGCCGGTTACCACCTTTTCCCAAGGATAGAGGGAAAGCAGGACTGCGAGCGCACCAACATAAAAGATTAAAATTCGATAAATGACTTGGTTGGTCGCTTGTGGGATGCTCTTTTTGGGATTATCAGCCTCCGCTGCAGTGATGCCGATGAGTTCCAGGCCACCAAACGAGAACATGATGACCGCCATGGACATAACGACACCGGACACACCGTTCGGGAAGAAGCCACCGTGTTGCCAAAGGTTAGAAATAGTGGCGTCGGGGCCAGCGTGGCCACTAACAAGCAACCAGGAGCCGAAACCGATCATCCCAAGAATGGCGGCTACCTTGATAATGGAGAACCAAAACTCTATCTCACCATACGATTTAACACTTGTCAGATTGATGGCATTGATAATCACAAAAAATAGAAGTGCGGATGCCCATGTTGGAACTGCAGGCCACCAGAAGTGAACATAGATTCCTACTGCAGATAGCTCAGCCATGCTCACGAGGATGTACATTACCCAGTAGTTCCAGCCAGCGACGAAGCCGGTGAACTGACCGCAGTACTTGTCCGCAAAGTAGCTAAATGAACCAGCAACCGGCTCGTCCACAACCATTTCTCCGAGTTGTCGCATAATGAAAAATGCGATGGCACCCGCGACCGCATAGCCAAGCAATATGGAGGGGCCAGCCATCTTGATGGTCTGGGCGATTCCGAGGAATAGCCCGGTTCCGATCGCACCGCCAAGTGCGATGAGTTGGATGTGTCGATTCTTTAGCCCACGTTTCAGGCTATCGTTCTCGTGTTTCGAAGTCATGTGTTGTCTCCACTCGTTCTATTGCCGCCCGGGATTTTGGCCGTAGGTCTTCGACCTATGCCGGACGGCTATATGTCGTATTGGGTACCAGCCATGCGATGAAAAAATTTGAGTTTGTCGTGGCTCAGAGTTGCGCGTAGCAACGTAGGAGACGACCTCGCGTTTAGCGAGGCCAAGTCTCCAATACGTACCCATTGCTCGATACGGTGTATTTTTGTGATGCGCTCAACGCTCGTGCGGGGCGCGGCTTCAATGCCTCAGGCAAACGCTTCCGTTACGTTGGAAGGCGGCCGCCCTAGGCTCTACAGGGGAACAACCGAAAGTCGCTTGATTTCGCTCCAGACCTTCCTCGAGTAGTGCGGATCGAAGAGCGCCTGGTATCCGCCCGTGTGCCAAAAGACAACAGGACCTTCCAGTTCCTTCTTTGCAGCCAGATCGATAAGAGCCGCCACGGCCTTCGCGCTGTACACAGGATCAACGAGTATGCCTTCCGTCGTGGCTAGCAGATCGATTGCCTCCATTACTCCTGGCGCGGGCAGACCATAGCCATCCCCAAGGTAGTTTTCGGTGAGGTTGATGTCGCTGCGAGTTAGTTCGACATCCGCACCAATTATTCGTGCACCGCCTTGGGCATACGCTAGGTATTGACCAGGAACATCATCGTAGACGTCCGCAGCGACCACGATTCCTCTTACCGTACTTTTGGACCCGTGAAGCGCGTTTCCTAGGACCAGACCCGAGTGTGTTCCGCCTGAGGAACTAGCATGCACGATGGTACCGATCTCACGCCCGTGTTCAGCCATTTGCGCGTGAAGCTCGGAGTACGCGATCGCAAATCCCAAAGAGCTTCGCTCCGAGGCGCAACCGATCGGGAGTCGATAGACCTTTTCGCCACGATTCGCGAGTTCAGTGGCAACCGCTTGAGCATGCTGCGCGAGTTCTGGCCAGGTGACGTCGCCGACGAATCGTAGATCTGCGCCGAAAAGACCATCAAGAAGCAAGTTGCCGACCGGTTCACGGGGTTCGTTGTGGCAAAGGACAAGTGTGCAACGTAGACCGATAGCAGCGGCAGCGGCAGCTACCGCACGAGTTGCATTGGAAAGACGCGACCCTTCCGCAACCAAGTGGTTAGCACCGTTCGCAATTGCGTGAGCAAGCTCGACTTCGAGCTTCCGGACCTTGTTTCCGGCAAGCCCAACCGTCCCGATGTCATCGCGCTTGCACCATACCTCGACGCCAAGCTTTGCGCTAAAGCGCTCCAAGTATTGCACGGGGGAGGTAAAGCCCCTGAGGTTA
This sequence comes from Burkholderia paludis, assembly GCF_000732615.1. GTDB lineage: Bacteria > Pseudomonadota > Gammaproteobacteria > Burkholderiales > Burkholderiaceae > Burkholderia > Burkholderia paludis. Next base: position 8,133 of record NZ_JPGL01000030.1, on the reverse strand, counting down.
AGTCTTGGAAGGTTGGCGAGCGTATTTAAGGTATTCATCTAGCTCCTCAAGTGGTCTGAATTTAACAAGTGACTGGGGAGTCGGCAGCACAACGCAGAAACACGTACGTTTCGTTGTCAGCGTCCGGAGCGATACACCCCACAAGGCCGATTGTGGTGGTGGCCGACTGCATTGATATAATGAGTTTCGGCCAACCTATACGATGTTTCCGACAAGATGCCTGGCGCTGAAATTTCCTACCCGCTCGGGAAGTCCTTGCCACATTCGATGGTGTTCCGGACGATGCGGCTTAAAGAGGTGACGTCGTATCCCAATGAAAGCCACGACTGGGGTGAGTTTGTGTTCTCATTCAGCGGCGTTATTGAGCTCACTGTTGGAGCTCGCACCTATTTGACGCCGCCGCACTATGGGCTATGGCTGCCACCGCAGACTGAACATGGGGCCAGTACACGATCAGAGGCTTGCTATTGCGTCTTGGACATCGCCGCACACCTATGCGATAGGTTGCCTACGCAGGTGTGTACTTTGGCGGTTGGTCCCATCATTAAGGCAATTTTGGGCGATTTGATGGCGCGGCAAGTCGACTATGCTCGCGATCGCCTCGGGAACCGCATGATCCGTCACTGGCACCTTCGCTCTGAATCCTGATCTGCCGCAGGAAGCTGTGTCCGCATCGCTAGCGTTGGGTACAAGACCAATTTTGTCCGGTCGGGTTACAGGACAGCCCGTAACCCCTTATACACTTGAGTTTTCCGATGAGACGTGCTGAGCCCAGGCTTCCATAAGCGGCCGTCGTTGTTCCAGTAGATCAGTACGGTGACCACAATGGCCTCGCCTCATCACAAGCCCTGTTGTCAGTCTCCGTCCTGTGCGAATTCGCAGAATGTGACTAGACTCGCTTGGCTACCCTACGACGGCGTATGCTTTCATGTGAGCTCGGTGCCACAATTCGAGGTTCGGCGATCCGTCCGACGTAGACGGCTTGCAAATAAATCAGACTCTGGGGGTCTCAACAGTGCGAATCAACTATCTCAGCCCACGGGGTGTTCTAGAGGTCGAGCATGCCGCCTTGCGCGAACTCGAAGCGAAATTGCCTCGCGACTGGGGTGCCTATGCAGCATTCCGGTTGCTCGTCCGTGGCTCCAGACAGCCACTGGACATCGACCTGCTGCTGTTGACGAACAATCGAATCTTGGTGGTCGAACTGAAGAACTGGTCCGGTGACATTGAGTATTCGTCAGGTCAGTGGTTTCATCGCGGTGACCCTATGCCCTCGCCGGTAAATACCACGGACAACAAGGCCCGCGCTTTAAGGAAGTTCGTTCAAGAGAAGAACTCGTCCCTTAGGTTGCCCTTCGTCGAGTCGCTCGTAGTCCTGTGCCATCCCAAGTGCCGCTTGATCAACTTTCCGGACGAGCAGCGCCGCTTCATTGCGACGCTCCCTGATTTCGTGCATGCCGCGTCCGATGCTACACGCTACGCGAGACGCTTCCCTGACATCCCGCCGACGTGGACCTATCGGTCCGCGGACCCCCTGCCTCAGCGCCAGCGGTACAACGCCATTTTTTCTGCATCCAACCCGGCGGTGCTCAAACGCCGCACAGTTTTGCATGGCTTTGAGCAGATCGACGACCAAGCGGACTACATCCACCCACGCAAGATCTGGTCGGAGTTCCTAGCCGAGCACCAAGAGAGTCGAAGCTCAAAGGCGCTGCTGCGAAAGTGGAACTTCGAAGAGCTCGCCACTGGCGGCACCTCCACCGTCGAGCGTCAGACTATCGGTCTTCGCGAACTGCGGCTAAATGAAACGCTGCGCGTCCAAGCGCCCGAATTGCACGAGGACCTACTTGAGCCTATTGGTTCAGCGACGGCGGACGACATCACCACCAACTTCGTCGAGGCGTACCGTCTTCCGACCGGCATTGAACGCCTCTCCGAGCACCTAGCCCGCAACGGCGCCATGAACGAGCAAGACCGGCGCTCGTTGGCAAAAAGCATCCTAGCCCGCTTCTCGAAGCTACACGCTCTGGGGATTGCTCACCGCGACATCACCAAGCGCACGCTGTGGGTGCTCGAACCGTCCCGCGTGATCCTGTCCACGTTTGCTGCTGCACGCGTTCCTCAAGCCCAGACCGTCGGTGTCCATCGCGTCGAACTGGAGACCGGGTCCATCGAACTACCGGAGGACGAAGGCGTTGCCGCGCAGGTTCGCTCTGGAGATCCGTTCACCCGCGACGTCTTCCTGTTGGGTGTCTTGATCTACGAGATGCTAGAAGGCCGAGAACTGGAGCGCATTAATGCCGTGCCCGTCTACAACGACACCGTTACGCTCAGTTTCCCAGCGCTGATGCCTTGGTACGCCAAGGCCATGGAACTTGACCCAGAAGCGCGCTATCGCAATGCTTCCGATGCGCTCGACGCGTTAAACGCCTGCTTGGCCGTCGATGCGGGGCCGGACGTTTGCGCTGAAGACTTCCAGGGCTACGAGACCGAGGCTGGCCCGATGACCCTCATGGCCAAGCGCGTGATCTCGCCTGGCCCCACCAAGATGGTCTACGAATCGGAGAGGAGCGGCGACCGCGTCCTGGTGAAGTGCTGGCCGCAGCTCAAGTACGACCCGAAGTATCTGGCGCGCAACCTGCGACTGCTCTCCTTCCTACAGCGAGCGAGATCGTTGCGACAGTCTGGCTTCGACGCCACCCCTGAGGTGATGGACTTCGGCCTGAACACGTTCGGACTGGTGCTGGTCACGCGATGGACGGAAGGTCAAACGCTCACCGAGTGGTTGGCGACTGACCCAGGGGGAAGGCAACGTGCGCTCGTGGCGCATGCCCTGCTCAATGCCGTGCGACGGCTCCACATCTTGGGGCTCTCCCACGGTGACGTGAAAGCAGACAACATCGTCGTACCGCAGACCACAGAGGACGAAGCGCCTCGCGTCGTGCTAGTGGACATACCAGACCTGAGCGCCGATGGCGACGAAGGGGTCACGGTCGGCACGGTGCCGCCGACTCTGGAGAGTGCATCCCCACTGCACCGCGACGCGTTTGCCGTGTGCATGCTCATCCTGACGCTGTTGCCCGAAGACTTCGAGGCGACACGAAGCGACGTGGCTCGGGCCGTTGAATTGGTAGACGTACTGCCGCCGCTGGACCTACTAGCCGAAACGCTACAGGACGAGCTTCACCCAAAACCGCGCTCGGTCCCGACGCTCAAGGTTACCCTCAAGCGCCGCGGCCGTGGTGGTCCTCCGTCACTGGACCTCATCTCCAACAATGGCGAGTACTCGGTGCGCGCGACAAGACATGCGGAGACCGGACACCTGCGATTCAACATGGTCGGAACGCGGCAAGACCTCTACATCAAGTACGACCCAGAAGAAGACGTCGTACTTGACGCTGCAGTCAAGGCGATCGACCACATCGATTTTGTCAGTGCCCACCGGCGCAAGACATTCTCGCTAAATGCGGAGATACACGTCACCTTTGCAGAGGAGGCAGACGCCACTGCGCTGGCCGGTTTGCTGTATCAGCACTACATCGCGAACGCCCCGGATGAACCGGAAGGCGACGAGACGGTCGTCGTAGGACTCGGTGCCGACCCGTATGCCCGCCTATCCGAGAGCGTGCCCCAGCAGCAGGTGTCTGCCACGGCACTGTGGACCGCGTTGTCCGACACAGATGAGATGAACGTCACGAAGATCACCGTTCGGAACGGTGCGAGGCAATCACCGCCACAAAGCGATGAGTGGATCATCCACTTCGATTGCGAGGGCGGTGTGCTCGATTTTTCGGAGGACGAGGGCATCGAGCTGCTGGAGCGCGGGGTGGACGCCATGGACGGAAGCGACCGCTGGTACACCGTTGGATGGGTCTCACCCGACATCGGGCGTAACGTAATGCGGGTGCGTGCCAAGAGCATGCGTTTCTCGCCGAAGACGGGTGACGTCCTGCACGTGCGCGGCACCTTTGAAAAGGTGGCGTCCGAACGGCGAGTCGCGGCGATGAAGCGTGTGCTCGCGGGCGGTGGCCTCATCCCCTCACTGGTTGACTATTTCGATCCGGATACCGAACGGATGCCGAATCACGACGTCGCAGTCGATCTAGGCGACCTCGGCAGCTACGACTTGAACGACTCCCAGGAAGAAGCGCTTCGGACCGCTTTGTCCTATGGCCCAATCTCGCTACTGCAGGGGCCGCCCGGGACGGGGAAAACCAAGTTCATCGCATCGTTCGTCCACTTGCTGCTGTCGCGAGGACTTGCTCACAATATCCTGCTTGTCAGCCAATCGCATGAAGCTGTGAACAATGCGATGGACAAGGTGGCCGGTTCACTTCGGGCGTCGAGCATGGATGTGTCCATGGTACGCGTCGGCTTGCAATCGATGGTGTCGCCTGGACTCCGTAGCGTCCAGGAAGATTCGTTGCGCCAGCGCTACCGCGAGAGTTTTGACGCGGAGATCAAGGAACGAGTGCGAATGGTCGGCGTCGCCATGGGCCTTCCGGAAGGCTACGTGCGCGCCGCGACGGAGCTTCATGCTACCTTGGGCCCGTTACTTCAAAGCATCGACCGCCTCATACGCACAATCGACAAGGCAGATGGCGAGGATGCCTCGGCCGAGGAGCATCTGCGTCGGCTCAGCCAGGTGTTTGTCGAGGTCGCGGGGCGTCAGTTTGGCATTCATGCATCTGCCGACGATGAAGCGGCCAACCTCCGCGATCTCCTGGACGATAAACTAGAGGCGTTGGCTCATCTGCACGGCTCGCCGAGCCCGGCTAAGTGTGCTCGGCTGGAGCAGATCGCTCGCCTTTCCACGGAGTTTTCTCAGGTGCTGCGCAGCCCGCGCTCCAACTATACTGCTTTCCTCGCGCGCAGCTCCAGCGTTGTGGCGGGCACCTGCGTAGGCGTGGGCAAGCAGGCGCTGGGCATCACTGAAGTTCCTTATGACTGGGTCATCGTGGACGAAGCCGCACGCGCATCGCCGATGGAACTCGTTGTTGCTATGCAGGCGGGCAAGCGCGTGCTGCTGGTAGGCGATCATTTACAGTTGCCGCCGTCTTACCCCCGAGCTGTCGAAGATCGAGCGTCAGCTTTGCTCGGAATGCCGCGCAAGGACTTCCGGCGGGTAAACAACTTCCAACGCGCGTTTTCTTCGAGTTACGGCCGGTCGGTCGGCCGAACATTGCGCGTGCAGTACCGCATGGCAGAGCATATCAGCCAGCTCGTATCGCACTGCTTCTATGCAGACGCGCTCGAGGTCGGGCGCGCACCACCGGGCCAAGAGTACGAGAGGCTGCCATCGTTTCTCGCCTCGCAGGTCGTGTGGGTCGACACCCAAGACCAAGGACGCGAGGCGTTCCACCGCTCGGCCGGCACCCACGAAGGTGCACTCGTGAACAACCAAGAAGCCTTGGCGGTCGTGGAAGTGGTTCGGGCCATTCTGACGTCGTCGGGGTTCTTAGAGGAGGTCCAGTCGAAAGACGGCGACAATGAGCCCATCATCGGTATCATCGCCATGTACTCCGATCAGCGCGACCTGATCCGAAAGAAGCTCGAGCAGGCAGAATGGGCCTCCGGGCTTCGCGACTGCTTCACCGTGGGCACAGTGGATAGCTATCAGGGCAAGGAAAACCGCATCATCGTGCTCTCGGTGGTACGCAACGACACCAGCGAGCACGTTGGCTTCTTGAGTGATCCAGAGCGCATCAACGTAGCCATGTCCCGATCAAAGGACCGGCTGGTGATCGTCAGCTCGTCGGCCATGTGGCGGTCTCGGACGGCCACGCCGATGAAACGGGTGCTCGACGAAGTCGAGCGCCTCGCGGAGCAAAAACTGGCCAAGTTCGTGCCCTCCAAAGAACTGAAGCGGAGTCTGTCCAATGCGTGAGCGTTTTAACACCGTCGCAGTGGCGATTCCGGCGCAGCTGTTCAACGTCCGCTGCCATGTTTCCATCGACCGCCAAGTTCCAGTCATGACGGACTTTGCGGTGCGCTTGCTGCACCTGAGCGGTCCTCTGGAGGTCGGCGCACTGCGGGAGTACTTCGGCCTCTCCGCAAGCGAGCTGCGGGATCTGCTTGAACTCCTGAGGGAAGAAGGCCTCGTCGGCGAGGCAAACGGCCGCATCTCGCTGACTTCCTATGCCGAGTCACGCTTCACAGCGTCATTGGACGGACTGCCGCGCTTCACGAAGATCGCTGAGCGGCAAAGCCGCCCCGTTTTCGAGCTATTGAGCTATACGCCACTGCCCAAGGCACTGTCGGGCAGCTACTGGGACAACGCCCTGGAACTGAAGTGGAGCGCGGACGACCCAGCTGCGGGCAATACCATTGATCGTGCAGAAGCAGCGTTTCATAAACACTTTCTCGACATTGAACGCTTCGAACTAGAAGATGAAAATCGGCGTGCTTACGCTTGTTATAAGGTGGACGAGATCCGCGCCGGGCGCCCGTTCAGTGTTCCGCTTCCGGTGCACTTCGAAGTGGACGTCGAGGGTAACGTCGAATTTGAAATCGACGCGCAGCTCGAACTCCTGCCCGAGTCGCTGCGCTCTCTGGTGCGGACCCTTACCGCCGATCGGATCGCAACGCTCTCAACCCGCACCGACCACCTGCGCACCTTTGTCGAACGCTTCAACGATGAGCTGCTCGCTCGCTATATGCCAGCGCAATCGGCCGTTGAGGAGAAGACTGCATTTGTCAAACAGGACGGACGGATCGGGCTGCGCAAGGATCCCGCAATCGACTTTGGACGATACATCCACGAAGTGCATGGACAGGCAAACGGCGAGGTGTACGACTCCGGCAAGAGTCAAGCGCTCCTTGGTGCCCTCTACATGCCCAAATGCCGGTCTCGTCTTTTAATCGGACTGCGCAAAGCGCTCGCCGTAATCAAGAGGTCGGCAAACGAAGAACTGCCGATGGCTATCTTCTGGGTGATTCCAGACTCCGAATTATGGGGGCGCACGAGCTTGGTCCTAGACCTAGTCAACGGCATTCGAGGCGCCCTCAAGGAGGGTTTGGGTTCACCGTTGGAGGTCGTCGCCATTGCTCCCTGCCACCAGAACGAGAACAGGGATCGCCTCGTTAAGCGCGCACGCCATCTGCTTGATGCAGGTTTCAACCGCGTGTTCCTGAGTTCATACCAACCCAAGCAAGAGTGCTTCGAGGTCTTGCTCATCCCTGGCATCTTCGGCGCAGCAACGTACCAATGGGCGGTGCCGGGTGCCGACAGGTATAACGTGCCATTAGGATTTGTGACCCAATCCGCTCCAAAGCTGCAGAAGATGGCCGAATTCGCTCGGGCCGCCGTGGCGTCATCGCTCCACGGCTCAGGTTGGGGGAGCGGCAGCAGGACCGAGGAGCGCAAGTTTTGGTTCAGCGATGCGGTTGTGAGTGATTTCTCTTTCCTTGATCGCTACGTCGATGCGACATGAGCCCCTACTAACCGGCCGGCCAGGCTGCGATGCAGCGACCTTCGCTCCGAATCCTGATCTGCCGCAGGAAGTTGTGTCCGCGTCGCTAGCGTTGTGTACAAAACCAATTGTGCCGGTCGGGTTACAGGACAGCCTGTAACCCCTTATGCACTTGAGTTTTCCGATGAGGCGTGCTGAGCCCATGCTTCCATGAGCGGTCGTCGCTGTTCCAATAGGTCGGTACGGTGATAAGCGGCCTCAACCTGATTTTTCACGGTGTGAGCCAGTGCACGTTCAGCGAGATCTCGGGCATAGCCGTGTTCGCTGGCCCAATCCCGGAAACTGGAACGGAAGCCGTGAGCGGTCGCGACGCGGTCGGGCGTATCACTTTGTGCCTTAACGCGACGAAGAAATGCAGTCAGTGTCATGTCGTTCAGCACTTTCGCACGTGGCGATGGAAAGACTAGCGTTTCGTGCAGTTGATGTTGCTGAAGCCATTTGAGAAGGGCTAACACCTTCTCTGACAGCGGGATGCGATGCGCTTCCTTGGCCTTCATGCGTGAAGCCGGGATGTTCCAAACGCGTCCAACTGTAGTGGTCAACCAACCCCGGACACTGCGTTAAGTTTTTCTTCCGCAACAGCCGGCGCCAGTCCGTCATTGAACTGATGCGGCCGTATCCAGTTGTACCGATGCATCAGGTAGTGGCTGATATCCCGGTG